>NZ_CM007717.1:2105197-2854634 GCF_002019855.1 Streptomyces antibioticus
ACCGAATAATCAACGTTCCACCCATGAGCTGACCGTGCAGAACATTTGCCTGCAATCGGTACTGTGCTCCTTAGAAAGGAGGTGATCCAGCCGCACCTTCCGGTACGGCTACCTTGTTACGACTTCGTCCCAATCGCCAGTCCCACCTTCGACAGCTCCCTCCCACAAGGGGTTGGGCCACCGGCTTCGGGTGTTACCGACTTTCGTGACGTGACGGGCGGTGTGTACAAGGCCCGGGAACGTATTCACCGCAGCAATGCTGATCTGCGATTACTAGCAACTCCGACTTCATGGGGTCGAGTTGCAGACCCCAATCCGAACTGAGACCGGCTTTTTGAGATTCGCTCCACCTCACGGTATCGCTGCTCTTTGTACCGGCCATTGTAGCACGTGTGCAGCCCAAGACATAAGGGGCATGATGACTTGACGTCGTCCCCACCTTCCTCCGAGTTGACCCCGGCGGTCTCCTGTGAGTCCCCATCATCCCGAAGGACATGCTGGCAACACAGAACAAGGGTTGCGCTCGTTGCGGGACTTAACCCAACATCTCACGACACGAGCTGACGACAGCCATGCACCACCTGTACACCGACCACAAGGGGGCGACCATCTCTGGCCGTTTCCGGTGTATGTCAAGCCTTGGTAAGGTTCTTCGCGTTGCGTCGAATTAAGCCACATGCTCCGCTGCTTGTGCGGGCCCCCGTCAATTCCTTTGAGTTTTAGCCTTGCGGCCGTACTCCCCAGGCGGGGAACTTAATGCGTTAGCTGCGGCACCGACGACGTGGAATGTCGCCAACACCTAGTTCCCACCGTTTACGGCGTGGACTACCAGGGTATCTAATCCTGTTCGCTCCCCACGCTTTCGCTCCTCAGCGTCAGTAATGGCCCAGAGATCCGCCTTCGCCACCGGTGTTCCTCCTGATATCTGCGCATTTCACCGCTACACCAGGAATTCCGATCTCCCCTACCACACTCTAGCTAGCCCGTATCGAATGCAGACCCGGGGTTAAGCCCCGGGCTTTCACACCCGACGTGACAAGCCGCCTACGAGCTCTTTACGCCCAATAATTCCGGACAACGCTTGCGCCCTACGTATTACCGCGGCTGCTGGCACGTAGTTAGCCGGCGCTTCTTCTGCAGGTACCGTCACTTTCGCTTCTTCCCTGCTGAAAGAGGTTTACAACCCGAAGGCCGTCATCCCTCACGCGGCGTCGCTGCATCAGGCTTTCGCCCATTGTGCAATATTCCCCACTGCTGCCTCCCGTAGGAGTCTGGGCCGTGTCTCAGTCCCAGTGTGGCCGGTCGCCCTCTCAGGCCGGCTACCCGTCGTCGCCTTGGTGAGCCATTACCTCACCAACAAGCTGATAGGCCGCGGGCTCATCCTGCACCGCCGGAGCTTTCGACCCTCACAGATGCCTGCAAGAGTGATATCCGGTATTAGACCCCGTTTCCAGGGCTTGTCCCAGAGTGCAGGGCAGATTGCCCACGTGTTACTCACCCGTTCGCCACTAATCCACCCCGAAGGGCTTCATCGTTCGACTTGCATGTGTTAAGCACGCCGCCAGCGTTCGTCCTGAGCCAGGATCAAACTCTCCGTGAATGTTTTCCCGTGATCGGGACAACACGCACGAGAGCGGAACGAGAGGAGGAATGATCCCCTCGCATCCAGCGTCCTCGCTGTGTTTTGTTTCAAAGGAACCTCATCCACGGCTATCACTGCCATGGACGGGGTATCAACATATCTGGCGTTGATTTTTGGCACGCTGTTGAGTTCTCAAGGAACGGACGCTTCCTTTGTACTCACCTAAGAGACTCTCTCAGGCTTTCCTCCGGGCAGTTTCCCTTCGGTCTTGCGTCTCCGACTCTATCAGACCTTTTCTCGGCCCGATTCCCGGTCGGCGGGATTGTCTTGAAGGTTTCCGGCTTTCGCCCGTCGCCCTTTCGACATTCACTACGTTAGCCGATTCCCTCGGCAACTCATAATCGAGTCACTGCGAGTTCGAATTCAGGCATGCAGGCACGCCGAATTGACCCTCGCTGAGGGGTGTTCGTTGGTAGTGGGTTGGCCGCTTCCGGCTGCTGGCGAATGCCGTACCCGGTTCAAGCGGCTCGGGCTACGTTACGCGCCTGCCAAGGGCGAGTCAACTTCGGCGGCGCCTGGGGACATGGGCCCGGTAGGGGCTCACCGTGGGGTCGTCGGCGACCCAGTAGCGCCAGGGGTGGACGGCGCCGTCGCCGGAGACCCCGGTGCGCGGGCCGTTACGTACCTGGTCGGAGGGGACCGCGCTGCCGGTCAGCATCTTCAGCGGGGTGTCGCCGGAGGTGCAGGCGTCCGTGCCGTCGAGGGCCCGGTCGACGCCCAGGGCGGTGGCCAGGCGGGCCGGGCCTTTGGCCAGTTCTCTGTCATGACGGGCCGAGAGTCGACGTTTGCGCGCGAGATCCGCGCCCTCGATCACCTCGCCGGCCCGGAGCAGCACCGCGCTCGCCCTGCCCTCGGGACCGCAGACGAGGTTCATGCAGTGCCACATGCCGTAGGTGAAATAGACGTACACATGTCCGGGCGGACCGAACATCACGTCGTTGCGGGGGGTGCGACCGCGATAGGCGTGGGAGCCGGGGTCGTTCGGACCGTCGTACGCCTCCACCTCCGTGATGCGGAGGGTGATCGGGCCCTCGGGGGTGGTGCGCACCAGGAGGCGGCCGAGCAGGTCGGGGGCCACCTCCAGGACAGGGCGGTCGAAGAAGGCCCTGGGCAGGGGCGTACGGTCGGAGGTCGCGAACATGCCGTCGGAGCCTAGTGGAGACCCGTTGGTGCGTCGGGGTGGTCAGCGGGCACTCGGGTTGTCAGGGTGAGGGACGCGGAACCGGCCACGACCGGATTCGCGTTGTAGGGATCAAGGGATCCCGTCAGTAGTAGTCGTAGAGGGAGAGTCATGGCGTTCAAGAAGCTGCTCGCGAGTCTGGGGGCCGGCGGGGCCTCGGTCGAGACGGTACTGACGGAGGTCAACGTCGTTCCGGGCGGAGTCGTCCAGGGCGAGGTGCGGATCCAGGGCGGGTCCGTGGCCCAGAACATCGAGGGTCTGTCCGTCGGGCTCCAGGCCAAGGTCGAGGTGGAGAGCGGCGACCAGGAGTACAAGCAGGACATCGAGTTCACCAAGCTGCGGCTGGGCGGTGCCTTCGAGCTCCAGGCGGGTGCCGTGCACGCGGTGCCGTTCGGGCTGGAGATCCCGTGGGAGACGCCGATCACGACGATCGACGGCCAGCCGCTGCGCGGGATGCACATCGGTGTGTCCACCGAGCTGGCGATCGCGCGGGCCGTGGACTCGGGCGACCTGGACCCGGTCAACGTCCACCCGCTGCCGGCGCAGAAGGCGATCCTGGACGCGTTCATCCAGCTCGGCTTCCGCTTCAAGAACGCGGACATGGAGCGCGGTCACATCCGCGGCACGCGGCAGAAGCTGCCGTTCTACCAGGAGATCGAGTTCTTCCCGCCGTCGCAGTACCGCGGTCTGAACCAGGTCGAGCTGAGCTTCGTGGCCGACGAGCACACGATGGACGTCGTGCTGGAGATGGACAAGAAGCCGGGTCTGTTCAGCGAGGGCAGCGACACCTTCCGTTCCTTCCAGGTGGGGCTGAACGACTACCAGGGGACCGACTGGGCGGCGTACCTCAACCAGTGGCTGTCCGAGGTCGGCAGCAGGCGCAACTGGTTCTAGGCTCGGAACCGCACACCCCCGAAGAGCCTTCAGGAGGTACCGAGGTGACCGAGCTCAAGCGGCGGCCGCTCCCCCATGACTTCCATCCGCCCGTGCCGTCGTTCACGGTGACGAGCGAGGACGTCGAGGCGGGTGGCACGCTCAAGGACGCTCAGGTGTACGCGGAGGGAAACACCTCGCCGCAGTTGCGCTGGGAGGGCTTCCCGGCCGGGACGAAGAGCTTCGCCGTGACGTGCTACGACCCCGACGCCCCGACGGGCAGCGGGTTCTGGCACTGGGTGCTGTTCGACATCCCGGCCTCGGTGACCGAGCTGCCGGCCGGTGCCGGCGGCGGGAAGTCCGAGGGGCTGCCGGAGGGTGCCGTCCAGGCGCGCAACGACTACGGCAGCAAGGACTTCGGCGGGGCCGCGCCGCCGCCGGGGGACGGACCGCACCGGTACGTGTTCACGGTGTACGCCGTGGACCAGGAGAAGCTCGGTCCGGACTCGGACGCCTCGCCCGCCGTGGTGGGGTTCAATCTGCGGTTCCACACGCTCGCGCGCGCTCAGTTGATCGGTGAGTACGAGAATCCCGCGGTGGGATGAGTCAGCTCATCGTTCATTGAACGTTTGCCCGCCCCTGGTCATGGAAGTGATCAGGGGCGGGCATTTTTTATTGCGTTGTCCATCTCGGCGCGCCCGTCCAGAGTTGACCCGAGTCCGCCGGGGGGCGGGCAGGTGCGCGAGGGAGGTGGGCTGGATGCGTGACACGTTGGTCCTGAACGCGAGCTTCGAGCCGCTGTCTACGGTGACGTTGAACCGAGCTGTCGTTCTGGTGCTCCAGGACAAGGCCGTCGTCGAGCAGGCCCACCCCGAACTGCGTATGCGGGGTGCCGATGTGGACATCCCGGCGCCCCGGGTGATCAGGCTGTGCAGATACGTACGGGTGCCGTTCCGAAGACAAGCGCCGTGGTCGCGCAGGGGTGTGCTGGTCAGGGACCGGCACCGGTGCGCGTACTGCGGGCGCCGGGCGACCACGGTGGACCACGTGGTGCCGCGGTCGCACGGCGGTCAGGACTCCTGGCTGAACACGGTGGCCTCGTGCGCGGAGGACAATCACCGCAAGGCGGACCGGACTCCGGAGCAGGCGGGGATGCCGTTGCTGCGGCAGCCGTTCGAGCCGACTCCGCAGGACGCAATGCTGTTGGCGCTGGGGCAGGACGACCTGGCCTCGCTGCCGGAGTGGCTGTCGCTGGACGCGGCGTGAGCCGGTGACACGACGTGGGGCCCGCCTCCTGCCGGGAGGCGGGCCCCACGTGTGTGGACGCGGTGTCAGTCGATCGAGGGCTTCTCGCGGCGCTCCGGGATCTTCCCCTCGGTGCCGCGCGGGGCGTTGGAGCCCGAATTGCCGCCCAGGCCACCGAAGTTGCCCATGGCACCGGAGAGGCCCTTGAGGGCGTCGCCGATCTCGCTGGGGACGATCCAGAGCTTGTTGGCGTCGCCCTCGGCGATCTTCGGGAGCATCTGGAGGTACTGGTAGGACAGCAGCTTCTGGTCCGGGTCGCCGGCGTGGATGGCCTCGAAGACCGTACGGACGGCCTGGGCCTCGCCCTCGGCGCGCAGTGCGGCCGCCTTGGCCTCGCCCTCGGCGCGCAGGATCTGGGACTGCTTCTCGCCCTCGGCGGTGAGGATGGCGGCCTGCCGGGTGCCTTCGGCGGTGAGGATGGCGGCGCGCTTGTCACGGTCGGCGCGCATCTGCTTCTCCATCGAGTCCTGGATGGAGGTCGGGGGCTCGATCGCCTTCAGTTCCACGCGGTTGACGCGGATGCCCCACTTGCCGGTGGCCTCGTCGAGGACGCCGCGCAGGGCCGCGTTGATCTCCTCGCGGGAGGTGAGGGTGCGCTCCAGGTCCATGCCGCCGATGATGTTGCGCAGGGTGGTGACGGTGAGCTGCTCGATGGCCTGGATGTAGCTGGCGACCTCGTAGGTGGCGGCGCGGGCGTCGGTCACCTGGTAGTAGATGACGGTGTCGATGTTGACGACCAGGTTGTCCTGGGTGATCACCGGCTGCGGCGGGAAGGGGACGACCTGTTCGCGCAGGTCGATGCGGTTGCGGATGGTGTCGATGAACGGGACGACGATGTTGAGGCCGGCGTTGAGCGTCCGCGTGTAGCGGCCGAAGCGCTCGACGATGGCGGCGCTGGCCTGTGGGATGACCTGGATCGTCTTGATCAGGGCGATGAAGACCAACACCACCAGAATGATCAAGACGATGATGACTGGTTCCATCGTGCGCCCCGTCCCCTTCTTTCCTGCTTCTTCGGCTGCCGAACGATCTTTCCGGTCGAGTCTGACAGACCGTCGCACACCTCGGGAGGTGTTCCGTTCACTTGCGCGGTACGGGAGTTGTGCGAGGTCAGATGACGATCGCCGTGGCCCCCTCGATCTCCACGACGTCGACGGCCTGACCGACCTCGTACGTGCGGTCGGAGTCGAGTGCCCGGGCCGACCAGATCTCCCCGGCGAGCTTGATACGGCCGCCCGAGCCGTCGACGCGTTCCAGCACGACGGCCTGCTTCCCTCTCAACGCGTCCACTCCGGTGGCGAGTTGGGGGCGCTGTGCGCTGTGGCGGGCCGCGATGGGCCGTACGACGGCGATCAGGGCGACCGAGACGACGATGAAGACGAGAACCTGGGCCACGGCTCCGAAGCCGAGGCCGGCCACGATCGCGCCGGCCACCGCGCCGACCGCGAACATGCCGAATTCCGGCATCGCGGTCACCACGAGCGGGATTCCGAGCGCTGCCGCGCCGACGAGCCACCACACCCATGCGTCGATGTCGTTCACACGGTCATGGTAGGTCGGAGTGCGGTGCCGCCGACAGGGTGCGATGCGCAGTGGCCGGGGCGGCGGACCGCGGTCAGGACAGGGGGAGGCCCTGGGCCGTCCAGCGTTCGCCGACCTGTTCCACGACGAGCGGGAGGCCGAAGCAGCGGGAGAGGTTGCGGGAGGTGAGTTCCAGTTCGACGGGGCCGGCGGCGAGGACCTTGCCCTGGCGGATCATCAGGACGTGGGTGAAGCCGGGGGCGATCTCCTCGACATGGTGGGTGACCATGATCATGGAGGGGGCGATCGGGTCGCGGGCGAGGCGTCCGAGCCGGCGTACGAGGTCCTCGCGGCCGCCGAGGTCGAGGCCGGCGGCGGGCTCGTCGAGGAGGAGCAGTTCGGGGTCGGTCATCAGGGCGCGGGCGATCAGGGTGCGCTTGCGCTCGCCCTCGGAGAGGGTGCCGAACTTGCGGTCGAGGTACTCGCTCATGCCGAGGCGGTCGAGGAAGGCGCGGGCGCGCTGCTCGTCGATGTCCTCGTACTCCTCCTGCCAGGCGGCGGTCATGCCGTAGGCGGCCGTGAGGACGGTCTGGAGGACGGTCTGGCGCTTGGGGAGCTTGTCGGCGAGGGCGATGCCGGCCATGCCGATGCGGGGGCGCAGCTCGAAGACGTCGGTGCCGGGGCGGCCGAGGGTCTCCTCCAGGACGGTGACGGTGCCGGAGCTGGGGTAGAGGTAGGTGGAGGCGATGTTCAGGAGGGTCGTCTTGCCGGCGCCGTTGGGGCCGAGGATGACCCAGCGCTCGCCCTCCTTGACCGACCAGGAGACCTGGTCCACCAGAGCCCGGCCGTCGCGGACCACGGTTACGTCCTGAAGCTCCAGCACATCGCTCATTGGCGCGTTGTCTCCCCTTGCAGTGTGGCCGGTCTCGGGTGGCGCGGGCGCCGGTGGCTCGGCCCGCCGCGCTCGGGTGGCGCGGCCCCTCGGGAAAATCTACGCCACCGGCCGGGTGGGCCGTTCCATCGGTCCGGTCCTTAGGGTGGTGCCATGCTCTCCGAATCGCGCTCTGGTCGCCTCGCCGCTTGGGGAAATGCCCTGTTGGCCGGACTTGTCTCGCCGGACGACGCCGTTCTCGCCGTCGTGGGTGAGGACGCCGTGCACCGGGTGCGGGGGCTGCCCGGCGAGTCGGCGGCGGTCGGGCTGACGCTGGCGCTCGGGCGGCTGCGGGCGCTCGGGGTGGCCGGTCTGCGGGTGGCGCTGCCGGCGCCGGGGCATCCGCTGGGGCTGAGCGGTCCGCCGGAGTTCAACGCGCGGGCGCTGGAGGCCGGGGAGGCGGTGGTCTGTCACGGGGCGGCGCTGGGGCTGGTGCCGGAGGTGTCCGAGGCCGGGCCCGACGGTGATGTGCATGTCGAGGTGGTGTGGCACTGTCTGCCGGTGCGGGAGGCTCCGCCGGCCGATGTGCCGTCGCTGGGTGAGGCCGAGCGGGAGCTGGCGGAGGCGCTGCGGGAGGCGACGGCGGTGCTGGCGCGGCTGGACGTGGCCGGGTCGGGGCCGGTGGCGGAGGCGGCGATCGACGCGTACCGGGCGCGGGCCGAGCGGGACGGGGAGGTGCTGGCGCCGGGGTATCCGCCGCGCGCGGTGCGGGTCCTGGAGCTGGCGCGGCGGGTGGGGCTGCTGGTGGCGCTGGCGCGGGAGAGCGGGCACGGGGCCGCGGTCAGCTCCGGGGAGATGGCGGCGCGTGCGGAGGCGTTGCGGCCGGTGGAGCGGACGGCCCGGCGGGCGCAGGTGGCGGCGTACAACGCGTATGTGGAGGAGCGGGAGCGGGGCCGGGGGTGACGGACGGCTCGCCGTGCGTGCGAAGGGGCCCCACGTCGTGCTGACGCGGGGCCCCTTCGTGGTGTCGAGCGTGGTGTCGACGTCAGTCGTTCACGCCGGTGTTGCCGAACGCCGGGTTCAGCAGGCCGATCACGTTGACGCTGTTGCCGACGACGTTGACGGGGACGTGGACGGGGGCCTGGATCAGGTTGCCCGAGGCGACGCCCGGCGACTTCACGGCCGCACCCTCGGCACCCGAGTCGGCGACAGCGGCGCCGGCCGAAGCGCCGGCGGCGATGCCGGCGACGGTGAGGGCCACGGCAGCCTTCTTGGCGATGTTCATGGGAAGTGTTCCTCCTGCGTGTGCGTGTCCGACCCGGCCGCGGGTCGTGCGCTGATCAACGCGTCGTCGCTCGGGAACGGTGCGGGGCGGTACCGCAGAACAGCCCGTTCGGATCATTGAAGCGACAGAGCGACAGTGCGATGACGTGATGGGGTGACTGACGGGGCGGTCGCCCTGTCAGTGGTTGAGGCCGAGGTTGCCGAAGGCCGGGTTCAGCAGACCGATCACGTTGACGGTGTTGCCGACGGCGTTGACCGGGATGTGCACGGGGGCCTGGACGACGTTGCCCGAGACGACGCCCGGCGAGCCCTTGGCCTGGCCGTGGGCCCCGGCACCGTCGGTGGCGGAGGCCATGCCGGCGCTCGCGGCCATCAGACCGCCGGCCACCATCGTCACGGCCGCCGCCTTCTTCAGGTTCTTCACTTCTCGAGTCCTCCTAGCGATGACCGCGGCAGTCGCCGCGGCACGCACTGGAGAACGGGCGGGCCTCACGGAGGTTGCGCCATTCGAGGGACATTCCCACGACGGTATGAATCTCAGTCCGGAGCGGAACCCTCCGTACTGCCGTGCGGGACGCGTCGCGCGGGGCGCGTTTCAGCCGGTCACGCCGTGCCGGACGGCCCACAGGGCGGCCTGGGTGCGGTCGGAGAGGTCGAGCTTCATCAGGATGTTCGAGACGTGGGTCTTGACGGTCTTCTCGGAGAGGACGAGGGCGCGGGCGATCTCGCGGTTGGAGCGGCCGTCCGCGATCAGGCCGAGCACCTCGCGCTCGCGTTCGGTGAGGGAGCCGCCGCGGCCCTGGCCGGTGCCGGTCTCCTCCTGGGAGAGGAGGGCGCCGGCCACCTCGGGCTGGAGCAGGATGTGTCCGGCGTGGACGGAGCGGATGGCGCCGGCGAGGGCGTCGGGGTCCACGTCCTTGTAGACGTATCCGGCGGCGCCCGCTCGCAGGGCCGGGACCACGGTGCGCTGCTCGGTGAAGCTGGTGACGATCAGCACGCGCGCGGGGTTCGCCAGTTCACGGAGCTTGCGCAGGGCCTCGACGCCGTCCATGCCGGGCATCTTGACGTCCATCAGGACGACGTCGGGCCGTAGTTCCTCGGCGCGCTCGACGCCCTCGGCACCGTCGGCGGCCTCACCGACCACCTCGATGTCGTCCTGGACCTCCAGGAAGGTGCGCAGGCCGCGGCGGACGACCTGGTGGTCGTCCACGAGGAGCACCTTGATTGCGTCAGCCACCGGGGGCCTCCATCTCGATCGTGGTGCCCTTGCCGGGCGCCGATTCCACCGTGAGCGTGCCGCCGACGCCGCCGGCGCGGTCCCGCATCGACACCAGGCCGAGGTGGCGGCCGGCCCGGCGGGTGGCGGCGGGTTCGAAGCCGCCGCCGTCGTCGGTGACGCGCAGGACCGTGGCCGTGCCGCGCTTGTGGAGGGTGACGTCGACATGGGCGGCGCCGGAGTGGCGCAGCGCGTTGTGCAGGGCCTCCTGGGCGACGCGCAGCAGGGCCTCCTCCTGGGCGGCGGGCAGGGCGCGGACGCCGCGGCTGGTGAACGTCACGCGCGCGGTGTGGGCGCGGTCGAGGACCTGGATCTGGGTGCGCAGGGTGGCGACGAGGCCGTCCTCGTCGAGGGCGGCGGGGCGCAGTTCCACGACGGCGGCGCGCAGTTCGTCGGCGGCCTCGGCGGCGAGCGCGGCGACCTGCTGGAGCTCGCCCTTGGCGCGGGAGGGGTCGCGGTCGACCAGGGCGGCGGCGGCCTGGGCGGTCAGGCGCAGCGAGAACAGCTTCTGGGCGACGGCGTCGTGGAGTTCGTGGGCGAGCCGGGAGCGCTCCTCGGCGATGGTGAGTTCGCGGCTGCGCTCGTAGAGGCGGGCGTTGGTCAGGGCGATCGCGGCGTGCTGGGCGAGGGTGGCGAGGAGTTCCTCGTCGTCCTCGGTGAAGCCGCAGCTTCCTTCCGGCTTGGGGCAGTTCTTGTTGGCCAGGAAGAGGGCGCCGAGGATCTCGTCGCCGTCGCGGATGGGCAGGCCGAGGAAGTCGGACATCTCGGGGTGCGCGGCGGGCCAGCCCTCGAAGCGGGGGTCCTTGCGGACGTCGGCGAGGCGTTCGGGGCGGGCCTGGTGGAGCATCGCGGCGAGGATGCCGTGCTGGCGGGGCAGCGGGCCGATGGCCTTCCACTGCTGGTCGCTGACGCCGTCGACGACGAACTGGGCGAAGCCTCCGTGGTCGTCCGGGACGCCGAGCGCGGCGTACTGGGCGTCGAGCAGCTCGCGGGCGGAGGCGACGATCGTCTTCAGGACGTCGCGCACCTCCAGATGCCTGCTCATGGCCAGCAGCGCGGCGCTGACCGCGGCGAGGCCGGACCGGGGACGGTGGCTCATGTCCTCACGGTACCGGCGGGGTCCGACAGCGCGGATCGGGCCGATGGCGGCCGGGAGTGGGGCCGCGGTCCTAGGCCGGAGGTCCTCGGTACGGCGGTGTAGGGCGCTGGTCCGGGTGCCGGGGCGTACGTCGAAGGGCCCCGGCGGGCCCGGTCCCGCGTCCGAGGCGGTCGCGGTGGGCCGGTTCCTAGGTTGGGGTCACCGCCGACACGGGCGGTCGGACGAGGGGACGGTTGTCATGCCGGTAGCGATCATCACGGGGGCGTCGAAGGGGCTCGGGCGGGCGCTGGCCGAGGCGCTGGCCGGGCGGGGCTGGGATCTGGTGCTGGACGCCAGGACGGAGGGCGCGCTGAAGGAGGCGGCGGACGCGGTCGCGGGGCAGGGGGGCGTGGTCCGGGCGGTCGCGGGGAACGTCACGGACGCGGCGCACCGGGCGGCGCTGGTGGCGGCGGCCCGGGGGCTCGGGGGCTGCGATCTGGTGGTGAGCAACGCGAGCGCGCTGGGCGCCGAGCCGCTGGTGCGCCTGGAGGCGCTGCCGCTGGAGGGGCTGCGGCGGGCGCTGGAGGTGAACGTGGTGGCGGCGCTGGGCCTGGTGCAGGAGGCGCTGCCGCTGCTGCGGGCGGCGCCGGCCGGGGCGGTGGTCACGGTCAGTTCGGACGCGGCGGCTGAGGCGTACGGGACGTGGGGCGGCTACGGCGCCTCGAAGGCGGCGCTGGACCAGCTCGCGGCGGTGCTGGGGGTGGAGGAGCCGGGGCTGCGGGTGTGGGCGGTGGACCCCGGGGACATGGCGACGGACCTGTACGCGGCGGCCGTACCGGACGACGACGGGGAGCGGCCGGCGCCGGGCTCGGTGGTGCCGGGGTTCCTGCGGTTGCTGGACGAGCGGCCGGCGAGCGGGCGGTACGCGGCCCCGGCGCTGCTGGAGGGCCTGCGGTGACGCTGGCGATGGGGGTCCCCCCGCGCGAGCCTGTTCGAGCGTGGGGGAGTGTGCCGGAGGAGCTGTCGGCGCGGGTGCCGGCCGAGCAGCGCGGGCCGGGGCGGGGCCGGGACGACGTACGGCTGCTGGTGTCGTGGGGGACGGAGGTGGCGCATCGCGGGTTCCGGGAGCTGCCGGAGCTGCTGCGGGCCGGGGACGTACTGGTGGTGAACACCTCCATGACGCTGGCGGCGGCGGTGGACGGGTGGATCGGGCACGCGCGCGTGGTGGTGCACTTCTCCACGCGCGGGGACGACGGCCGGTGGGCGGTCGAGCTGCGGGACCCGGACGGGAAGGGCACCACCCGCGCGCGGGCCGGTGGTCCGGCGGGGGCGCGGGTGCGGCTGCCCGGGGGTGTGCGGCTGGTGCCGGCGGAGGCGCTGAGTCCGGGCAGCGGGCGGCTGTGGTGGGCGCGGGTGTCGGGCGGGGAGGTGCCGGAGCTGCTGCGGGAGCACGGGCGGCCGATCCGGTACGCGTACACCGAGCGGGACCAGCCGCTGTCGGCGTACCGGACGGTGTTCGCGCTGCCGTCGGCGGACGGGGCGGGCAGTGCGGAGATGCCGAGCGCGGCGCGGCCGTTCACGGCGGGGCTGGTGGCGGAGCTGGTGAGCCGGGGGGTGCGGTTCGCGCCCGTGGTCCTGCACACCGGGGTGGCCTCGGCGGAGGCGCACGAGCCGCCGTATCCGGAGCGGTTCGCGGTGCCGGAGGCGTCGGCCCGGCTGATCGAGGCGACGCGGGCCGGGCGGGGGCGGGTGATCGCGGTGGGGACGACGGCGGTGCGGGCGGTGGAGTCGGCGGCCGGCGCGGACGGGGTCGTACGCGCGCGTGCGGGGTGGACGGATCTCGTGGTGACGCCGGAGCGCGGGGTGCGGGTGGTGGACGGGCTGCTGACCGGGCTGCACGAGCCGCAGGCGTCGCATCTGCTGATGCTGGAGGCGGTGGCGGGGCGGGCGGCGATCGACCGGGGGTACGAGGAGGCGCTGCGGGGGCGCTATCTGTGGCACGAGTTCGGGGACGCGCATCTCCTCCTGCCGGCGGAGGAACGCTCACGCTGAGAGTTGCTCTGGCAACCATGAGTGAGAGCGGGGGTGGGCCGGTGTGAGCCCGCGCATAGGGCTTACATCACCTACGAAGGGACATAGGAGGTAAAGGCATCCTCAATGAACGGGACAGACGGCATGGTCTGTCCCGTTTTGCCCTTCCCTGATCCACTATGGGCGATAGTGGATCATATCTTTGCCTGGGCATTTTGCGGCCGCTAAGAATTGCTCTCGTCGCTCAGCACCGCGGGTTCACCCCCGCGGCGCTCGTGCCTCAAGCACCCGCTGTCCGCAGTCGGACGAAGAGAGCGACCTCCGCGCTATTCGAAGAGGTCCTTCCGCCATGCCCAAGAACACTCAGAAGATCGCGATCGCCGGCGTCGCCACCCTCGGCGCCGCCGCCGTGGCCTTCTCCGTGGTGCCGGCCGACGCGCAGACGACCACGACGGACGCCGCCCCCTCGGCCCGCGTGGCCTACAGCTCCGAGCCCGTCCGTGACGTCAAGGCCAGCGTGACCGACCAGCTCGCCGGCGCCAGCGTCAAGGTCGACGCCATCGACGCCAAGAAGAAGGCCGCCGCCGCCGCGGTGGCCAAGAAGAAGGCGGCCGCACGGGCCGCCGACGCCGCCGTCGCGAAGAAGAAGGCGGCCGCGAAGAAGGCCGCGATCCGGGCCGCCGTCAAGAAGGCCGCCGCCGAGCGCAGCGCCAAGGAGGCCGCGAGCCGCTCCACGCACCGCGTCGCCGTCCGCCAGGTCGCCGTCAAGACCTACGCCAACAACCTGGACGGCTGGATCCGCCAGGCCCTGGCGATCATGGACGCCAAGAACATCCCGGGCTCCTACCACGGGCTGCACAAGAACATCATGCGCGAGTCCTCGGGCAACCCGAACGCCATCAACAACTGGGACATCAACGCCATCAACGGCGTGCCCTCCAAGGGCCTGCTCCAGGTGATCCAGCCGACGTTCAACGCGTACCACGTGCCCGGCACCTCCTGGAACATCTACGACCCGGTCGCCAACATCACCGCCGCGGCCAACTACGCCGCCCACCGGTACGGCTCGATCGACAACGTCAACAGCGCGTACTGACGCGCCCGCACACGCCGAAGGGCGGCACCCCGTGGTCGGGGTGCCGCCCTTCGGCGTCGTACGGGACCGGGAACCGGCTACTTGCGCATGACCTCGGGCTCGTGGCGGCGCAGGAAGCGGGCCACGAAGAAGCCGCAGATCACACCGAGGACGATCAGGGCGAACATGTCCATGCCCCAGGCACCGACGGTGTGCTCCCACAGCGGGTCGTTGTCGCCGCCGTCCGCCGGCGGGCTGATCCTGTTGAAGTCCAGCGTCGTACCGGCGGCCGCGACGGCCCAGCGCGACGGCATCAGGTACGAGAACTGGTTGACGCCGATCGAACCGTTCAGGGCGAACAGGCAGCCCGTGAACACCACCTGGATGATCGCGAACATCACCAGCAGCGGCATGGTCTTCTCGGCCGTCTTCACCAGCGAGGAGATGATCAGGCCGAACATCATCGAGGTGAAGCCGAGCGCCATGATCGGCAGGCACAGCTCGATCAGCGGCGCGCTCTTGAGGACCAGGCCCTCCGCCGGGATCTCCCGGCTGGAGAAGCCGATGACACCGACCAGCAGCCCCTGGAACAGGGTGACCAGACCGAGCACGAACACCTTGGACATCAGATACGCCGAGCGCGACAGACCGGTGGCGCGCTCCCGCTCGTAGATGACCCGTTCCTTGATCAGCTCACGGACGGAGTTCGCCGCGCCCGCGAAGCAGGCGCCGACCGCGAGGATCAGCAGGACGGTGGTGGCCGTGCCGTTCGGGATGATCCGGCCGGTCTTCGGATTGACCGGGTTGGGCAGCAGGTCGTTGCCGGAGTCGATCAGCAGGCTCACCGAGCCGAGCACGACCGGAAGGATCACCGACAGGGCGAGGAAGCCCTTGTCCGACGCGATCACCGACGTGTAGCGGCGCACCAGCGTGACGAACTGCGACATCCAGCCCTGCGGCTTGGGCGGTCTCATCGCCTGCATCGGCGGCATCTGTACGGACTGCGGCGCGATGGCGTCGATGTCCGCGGCGTACATCTGGTAGTGCTGCGAACCCTTCCAGCGGCCCGCCCAGTCGTAGTCGCGGTAGTTCTCGAAGGCGGAGAACACATCGGCCCAGGTGTCGTAGCCGAAGAAGTTCAGCGCCTCCTCCGGCGGACCGAAGTAGGCGACCGCCCCGCCCGGCGCCATCACCAGCAGCTTGTCGCAGATGGCGAGTTCGGCGACGGAGTGGGTGACGACGAGGACCGTACGGCCGTCGTCGGCGAGGCCGCGCAGCAACTGCATGACATCGCGGTCCATGCCCGGGTCGAGGCCCGAGGTCGGCTCGTCCAGGAAGATCAGCGACGGCTTGGTGAGCAGCTCCAGCGCCACCGAGACGCGCTTGCGCTGGCCGCCGGAGAGCGAGGTGACCTTCTTGCCCCGGTGGATGTCCAGCTTGAGTTCGCGCAGCACCTCGTCGATCCGGGCGTCGCGCTCGGCGGCCGTGGTGTCGGCCGGGAAGCGGAGCTTGGCCGCGTACTTGAGCGCCTTGTTGACGGTCAGTTCCTTGTGCAGGATGTCGTCCTGCGGGACCAGACCGATGCGCTGGCGCAGCTCGGCGAACTGCTTGTACAGGTTGCGGTTGTCGTAGAGGACGTCGCCCTGGTTGGCGGGACGGTAGCCCGTCAGTGCCTTGAGCAGCGTCGACTTGCCGGAACCGGACGGTCCGATGACCGCGATCAGCGACTTCTCGGGGACCCCGAAGGAGACGTCCTTCAGGATCTGCTTGCCGCCGTCGACCGTGACGGTCAGATGGCGGGCGGAGAAGGACACCTCACCGGTGTCGACGAACTCCTCCAGCCGGTCGCCGACGATCCGGAACGTCGAGTGACCGACGCCGACGATGTCGGTGGGGCCGAGGAGCTGGGTGCCGCCCTTGGCGATCGGCTGGCCGTTGACGTACGTGCCGTTGTGCGAGCCGAGGTCGCGGATCTCCATGCGGCCGTCGGGCGTCGAGTGGAACTCGGCGTGGTTGCGGGAGACCTGGAGGTCGGAGACGACCAGGTCGTTCTCCAGCGCACGGCCGATGCGCATCACCCGGCCCAGCGAGAACTGGTGGAACGTGGTGGGGCTGCGGTCGCCGTAGACCGGCGGCGCCCCCGCGCCGACGCCGGGGCCCTGACCCTGCTGCGGGATCTGCGGCGCGGCGGCCTGCGGCTGCTGCCAGCCGGGCTGCGGCGGGTTCGCGGCCTGCGGCGGGCCCCACGCCTGGTTCGCGCCCTGCGCGGCGTACGGCTGCTGCTGCGGCTGCGCGACCGGCGCCTGCGCCGCCGACACGTTGACCCGCGGGCCGTCGGTGGCGTTGCCCAGGTGCAGCGCCGTGCCGGGGCCGATCTCCAGCCGCTGGATCCGGCCGCCCCGCACGAACGTGCCGTTGGTGCTGCCGTGGTCCTCGACGACCCAACTGCGGCCGTCGAAGCTGACCGTGGCGTGGCGCCAGGAGACCCTGGCGTCCTCGAACACGAGGTCCCCCTGCGGATCGCGTCCGAGGGTGTATGGCCTGGACGGATCGAGCGTCCAGGTACGTCCGTTCAATTCCAGTACGAGTTCCGGCACTCCATGCCCCACTGAGTAGTCCCCCGAGTTACCCCCATCACAGGGAGTCTAGGGATGGCGAACATCGTCGGGAACTATTTCAGGCGCGGCCCCCTGACCGAAAGTCGGGCCTTGTGAAATGCGTGCTCCGGCTCATCGGCCGGGCCCGTTGACGGGGTTGAAAACGGCCCGGAGAGTGGTAAAGGCACGCGAGGGGGACGGAAGCGGCGACGCGCGCGCCGCACGCGTGGATCGGGGGGTCTGCATGAGTGCCGGCACAGGGGCGTACGACGACAAGGGCGCGGCGCACGGCACGCGCGTGCCGTGGCTGGACGTCCTGCTGTCCGCGATCGCCGCGGTGAGCTGGGCCCTGATCGGGATGGCCGGGACGGCGGCGCTCGGTCTGCATCTGCTGGAGGCGGACGCCTCGGCGTCGTTGGGGCCGATGACGGCGGCCGTCGTGGCCCTCGGGGCGGGCGGTTCGGTCACGCCCTCGGGCGATGTCTCGGCGTTCGGACTGGGCGGCGCCGAGGCGAACACGGCCATCGAGATCACGCCACTGGGGGTGAGCCTGGTCGGGGCGCTGTTGCTGTCGTGGTTCTTCCTACGGTCCTTGCGCACGGCCGGAGTCGTGGTCGCGCCGGCCGAACTGCTCGCCCGCGCGGGCACGGTGGTGGCGCTGTTCGTGGCGATGCTGGGCGGGCTGGCCTGGGCGGGGCACGACGTCGTCACGCTGGACGGGGGTGCGCTGGGGCTGGACGACATGCCCGGGGCGGGCGGGAGCGGCGGCGGGCTGGAGATACCGGGGCTCGGCGACATCGGTGACATCGGGGGGCTGCTCCCCGACCGGATCGGCGATCTGATCGACACGAAGGCGGCGGTCGGGTTCACGGTCGACACCGTGCCGACGCTGCTCGGGGGGTTCTTCTGGTCCGCCGGGATCCTGCTGATCGCCCTGCTGGCCTCGCGCCGCACCCCGCTGCCGCGCGGCTGGGAACCGGTGCACCGGGTGGTACGGCCGGCGGTGTCGGCCCTGGTCACGGTGGTGCTGGTGGCCGTGGCGGCCGGGCTCGCGGCCGCGGCGTACGCGGCGATCGGCGACGCCCATCCGCGGCGGATCGCGGGAGCGGCGCTGCTCGGCGCGCCGAATGGGGTGTGGCTGGGGCTCTCGATCGGCCTGTTCGTGCCCTGGGACGGCCGCGCCACGGGCCTCCTCACCCAGGTCCTCCCGGCCCCGCTGGACGACCTGCTCGGCTCGGGCGGGGACCGCTCGGTGACGGTGGGACGACTGGCCGAACTGGACGGCCGGGTGTGGCTTCTGTCCGTGGCCACGGCCGTGCTGATGCTCCTGGCGGGGGTACTGACCGCGGCGCGGACGCCGGTGGGGGGTGGGCAGGCGGGTGCCGGTGGGTTCACGGGCGGCGGGGCCGGGGCCGGGGCCGACGGGTTCGTGGGGAGCGCGGGCGGTGTCGGTCGGGGCGCGGGGGGTGGCATCGATGCCGGTGGGTTCGTAGGGGGCACGGCCGGTGTCGGTGGGTTCGTGGGGCGGTGTGCGTTGCGGCTGGGCATCGTGACCGCGGTGGCCCTGCCCCTGCTGGGGTGGCTCGCGGCGGTGTCGGCGGACGCCTCCCTGTCCGTCCTCGGCTTCGACGCGTTCGGCGCCGGGATCAGCCTGCACGGAAACGCCGGCATGGCGGTCCTTCTCGGCGCGACATGGGGCGCGGGAGCGGGGGCGCTGGGTGCGGTGCTGGCGCATGCAACGGGGGCGGCGGGGCGATGGGCGGCGGGGTTGGCACTGGGTGACTTGCGGGGCGGCGGTGGCGTGGACCTCGGGGGGCCTGCGGGCGCGGGGGCAGGAGCGGGATCGGGGTGGGGTGCGGGATCTGGGGCGGGGACCGGACTTGGAGCGGGCGGGCAGGCCGGGCCTGGGGCTGGGCGCAGGTCGGGGGCGGGTGCTGGATCCGGGGCGGGCGCGGGGCCAGGGGCTGGGCCCGAGGCGGGCCACAGGTCTGAGCCGGGAGCGGGTGTCGGTGCGGGTCCCGGGCAAGGAGCCCGGCCCGGTGCTGGTGCGGGCGGGCCGGTCAGCCCCGGCGCAGGGCGCAGGTCGGGCGGGGGTGACGGATCCGCGGCTGGGACTGGGGTGGACGCGGGCGCCGGGAGCGGGGCGGGCTCCGGGGCCGGTTCCGAGGTCGGCAACAGCACTGGGGCCGGGGCGGGTGTGGGCGGCGGAGCCGGAGCGGGCGCGGGACCCGGAGCGGGCGCGGGTGTCGAGGTCGGGCCCTACTCGCCGAATGTCTCCTATCGGGCGCCCAATCCTGAGACCAATCCCTATCTGCGGTTGCCGGACGATGTGCGGGACGCCGTGCCGGAGGGGGAGCCGGAGCCGGAGGATGCTCGGCCCGGGGAGGGGGTGTGGGGGGCGGGCGACGATCCGACCGTCGGGCTTCCGCCGGGGACGACGCCGCCGGGGGCGGAGGGGCCGAAGAGGGCTCGGTGAGGGCGCTTCACCCGGGTGTCGCCCACTGTTCCCTGTCCGGCAGGCGGACCTGGGCGGCGCGCGGCACTGGGTGCCGGATACGGTGGGGTACATCATGAGCGCGCAGACTTCGTCCTCAGACGTCCCTACTCTCCTCGTCAAGATCTTCGGCAAGGACAGGCCGGGCATCACGGCCGGTCTCTTCGACACCCTCGCGGCCTTCTCCGTCGACGTGGTCGACATCGAGCAGGTCGTCACCCGTGGCCGTATGGTGCTGTGCGCGCTCGTGACCGAGCCGCCGCACGGGCTGGAGGGTGACCTGCGGTCGACGGTCCACAGTTGGGCCGAGTCGATGAAGATGCAGGCGGAGATCATCTCGGGCCGCGGCGACAACCGCCCGCGTGGCCTGGGCCGCTCCCTGGTGACCGTGCTCGGGCATCCGCTGACCGCGGAGGCCACCGCCGCGATCGCCGCCCGGATCACCAAGGCCGGCGGCAACATCGACCGTATCTTCCGGCTCGCCAAGTACCCCGTGACGGCCGTCGAGTTCGCGATCTCCGGTGTGGAGACCTCACAACTGCGCCCCGCCCTCGTCACGGACGCGGCCGCGCTCGGCGTGGACGTCGCCGTGGTGGACGCGGGCCTGCACCGGCGGGCCCAGCGGCTCGTCGTGATGGACGTGGACTCCACGCTGATCCAGGACGAGGTGATCGAGCTCTTCGCCGCGCACGCCGGCTGCGAGGACAAGGTCGCCGAGGTGACCGCGGCCGCGATGCGCGGCGAGCTGGACTTCGAGCAGTCGCTGCACGCGCGGGTGGCGCTGCTGGAAGGGCTGGACGCCTCGGTCGTGGAGAAGGTGCGCACCGAGGTGCGGCTGACGCCTGGCGCCCGCACCCTGATCCGGACACTGAAGCGGCTCGGCTACCAGGTCGGGGTCGTATCGGGCGGGTTCACGCAGGTCACCGACGATCTGAAGGAGCGGCTGGGGCTGGACTTCGCCCAGGCCAACACGCTGGAGATCGTCGACGGCAAGCTGACCGGGCGGGTGACCGGCGAGATCGTGGACCGCGCGGGCAAGGCGCGGCTGCTGCGCAGGTTCGCCGCCGAGGCGGGCGTACCGCTCTCGCAGACCGTGGCGATCGGCGACGGCGCCAACGACCTGGACATGCTGAACGCGGCCGGTCTCGGTGTCGCCTTCAACGCCAAGCCCGTCGTACGGGAGGCGGCGCACACGGCGGTGAACGTGCCGTTCCTGGACACCGTGCTGTATCTGCTGGGCGTCACCCGCGAAGAGGTCGAGGCGGCGGACACCCACGACGAGGGCTGAGCGAGGCGAGGGCCCGGCGCCGGACGCGGCGCCGGGCCCTCGCGCGTGCGGGGCTCAGCAGGCCCGCCGGTTCACTCGAACGGCGCCCAGAAGTCGACCAGGGTGCCCCCGGCCGGTTCCAGGGACTTCCATGAGCCGTCGAAGGTCAGGACGGCGAAGGAGGCCGCCGGGAAGCCGTGGCGGTTCATCCGGCTGCCGGCGTCGCCCTCGACGGAGCCCGCCAGGATGTCGGCGAGACCGTGGACACCGGGGTTGTGGCCGATCAGGACGAGGTCACGGACGTCCTCCGGGGTCTCGTTGAGCAGGGTGATCAGCTCGCCCGGGGACGCCTCGTAGATCCGCTCCTCGTAGACGGTTCTCGGCCGGTGCGGCAGCTCGTGGACAGCGAGCTTCCAGGTCTCGCGGGTCCGGACCGCGGTGGAGCACAGGGCCAGGTCGAAGGAGATTCCGGTCTCGGCCAGCCTGCGGCCGGCGGCTGCCGCGTCCAGGCGGCCCCGCTCGGCGAGCGGCCGCTCATGGTCGGTCTCCTGTGACCAGTCGGCTTTCGCATGGCGGAAGATGACGATCCTGCGGGGTTCTGCGACGCTCATGGCTCCCAGCTTCGCATGAAACAGGCCATGGGGCGCAGGGAGTTGACATGCGGCTTTCGCGCCGTCCCGGGGCCGAGCAGAGCGCGCCGGGGCGTGATCGCCACGGCCGGCGCGGCTACCGCGCCACCAGCTCGCGCACCCGCTCGACGAGCTGGGTGAGCGCGGGGTCGCCACCGGCCGCGTGGGCGTCGGCCGGGTTGAGTATCAGCGCGAGCAGGGCGACGAAGGCGAGGGTGGGCAGGGCGAGGGCCCACCAGGGCAGCCGGGTGGCGGCGCCGCACCGGGCGGCGGCCGGGTGGGGCCGGGTGTGCGACTGGGCCGCCATGGGTGCCTCCGCGGGTCTCCGAGGGTCCGTGGCCGCCTTGTGCGGTCACATCTCGAAGGTACGGACGGCGGGGCCCCGGGCCCATCCGGAGATCCACCCACTTGACCCTGACCCTCGCCCCCTAGGGGACAGGGGGGTTAACCCCACCCCGGGTCACATCGGCCCGGGGGAAGGCGGTCGTCAGGGCGAGGCGATCGTCGCGATGACGGCGATGATCACGAAGATGGCGAGGAACGAGCCGAAGACGAGCAGCATCTTCTTCTGGCCGTTCTGGGGGTTCGGGTCGAGCATGGCCCCAGTGTCCCACTCCGCGCGCGTACCGCCCGCGGCGGGGGGCGTCAGCGCGCCGCGGTCTCGTCCTCCACCGTACGGTCGCGGCCCGCGAGGACGCCGACGACCGTCTGCGGGATCATCAGGGCCGCCATCAGCGCCAGCGGCAGTCCCCAGCCGCCGCTGTGCTGGTAGAGCACGCCGACCAGGAGCGGGCCGGGGATCGAGATGAGGTAGCCGGTGCTCTGGGCGAACGCCGAAAGGCGGACCACTCCGGCCCCGGTCCTGGCGCGCATGCCGACCATGGTGAGGGCCAGCGGGAAGGCGCAGTTGGAGATGCCGAGCAGCAGGGCCCAGGCCCAGGCGCCCGCGGCGGGCGCGAGGTACAGGCCGGCGTACCCGGCGAGGCCGCAGACGCCGAGCACGACGACGATCGGGCCCTGGCGCGGCAGCCGGGTGGCCAGGCGCGGGATGACGAAGGACAGCGGCACGCCCATCACCATGGTGACGGCGAGCAGCAGTCCGGCGGTGGCGGCGGGCACGCCCGCGTCCCGGAAGATCTGCGCCATCCAGCCCATGGTGATGTAGGCGGCGGTGGCCTGGAGCCCGAAGAACACGGCGAGCGCCCAGGCGGTACGGCTGCGGGTGATGGGCAGCGGGGGCCGGGCGGCGAGCTCCTCGGTCCCGCCGGGCGCGGCCGCGGCGGAAGCGGTGCGCGCAGGGTTCTCCGCACCCGCACCCGCATGCGTGCCCGGCTCCCGCCGCTGCCGGACGAACGGCAGCCAGGGCAGCAGGGCGGCCGCGGCCAGGCCCGCCCAGACGGCGAGGCCGGTGCGCCAACTGCCGCCCAGGGCATCGGTCATGGGGACGGTCACCGCGGCGGCCGTGGAGGTGCCGAGGGCCAGGGCCATGGAGTACAGGCCGGTCATGGAGCCGACCCGGTCGGGGAAGTGGCGCTTGACGATGACCGGCATCAGGACGTTGCTGACGGCGATGCCCATGAGCGCGAGGGCGGAGGCGGCCACGAATCCCGCCGTACCGCCCGCGTACGGCCGGATGGCCAGGCCCGCGGCGATGGCGGCCATCCCGGCGCACACCACGGCGGCGGGCCCGAAGCGGCGGGCGAGGCGCGGGGCGGTGATGCCGAAGACGGCGAAGCAGAGCGGCGGCACGGAGGTGAGCAGTCCGGCCAGGCCGGCGCTCATGCCGAGCCCGTCGCGGACCTCTTCGAGGAGGGCGCCGAGGCTGGTGATGGCGGGGCGGAGGTTGAGGGCGGCCAGCACGATGCCCGCCATGAGCAGCCGGGCCGTCCACGCGCGCGGGGACGGATGCGGGCCGTCACCCGCGGCCGGGCCTCCGGGCGGGGTCCGGCGTATCGGGGTGGACATGCTGGTCCGGGTTTCCTCGCGCGCCATGCCGCCCATCATAGAATCATGGGATGATTGGTTGTCCATCCTCGGGCGCGCCCGATCCGTCCCGTCCGTGCGAAGGTGTGCCATGGCCCTGAGTCACCCCCGCCGCTCGGCGCTGTCCGAGCAGGTCATCGCCGCGCTGCGCCAGCAGATCACCTCGGGCGAGTGGCCGGTCGGCGCGCGCATCCCGACCGAGCCCGAGCTGGTCGAACAGCTCGGCGTGGCCCGCAACACGGTCCGTGAGGCCGTCCGGGCGCTCGCGCACAACGGCCTGCTGGACATCCGGCAGGGTTCGGGGACGTATGTCGTCGCCACGAGTGAGCTGGCCGGTGTGATGCACCGCCGTTTCGCGGACGCCGACCCCCGGCACATCGCCGAGCTGCGCGCCACGCTGGAGTCGAGCGCGGCGCGGCTGGCGGCCGAGCGCCGTACCGAGAAGGACCTCAAGCAGTTGGACGCGCTGCTGGTGCGGCGCGAGGAGGCGTGGGAGTCGGGGGACGCGGAGGCGTTCGTGACGGCCGACGCGACCTTCCACCTGGCGGTGGTGGCCGCCTCCCACAACGACGTGATGACGGCGATGTACGCCGATCTGGGCGAGGTGCTGCGGGACTGGCTGCGCGAGGACGTCGGCGAGGAGCTGACGCCGGAGACGCACATGGACCACGCGCGGCTGGTGGACGCGATCCGCGCGGGCGACACGGAGACGGCGGCGGCCGAGGCGGCCGGCTATCCGTTCCTGTGCCGCCCGGGACGGTTCAGCCCCTCTGGTGGCTGACCCAGGCCGAGCGGACCTCTTTCCAGCAGCGGCCGGTCAGCCGGACGGTCACCGCGGGCCCGGCGTCGGCGGGCGCCCCGTCGGAGTCGAGGTCCCACCAGCGGTCGCACTCGATGTGCAGCCGGACCCGGTCGGTCTCGGCGTAGGCGTTGTGGCAGTAGGCGACGACCTGGGAGCCGCGGACGGTCGTACGGCACTCCGCGCCGAACGGTTCGGGCCGCGCGGCCGGTCCGGCGGGCTCCACACGCGCGTGGGGAAGCGCCTCGTACGGCAGACAGAGGACGAGGGCGACAGCGATGCCGACTGCTGGGGCGAGGCTACGGAACAGGCGCACAAGGGAACCTCCTCGGCAGAGCTGGGGAGGGGAGCATGTGGGTGAACGCGTACTCCAAGCGTGCCTGTCCGGGGCCGTGCCCCGCCCGGCCTGATAGGCCGGACGGGTGACACGGACAGGGGGACGTCAGGCGCCGATGGCGTGCAGACCGCCGTCCACGTGGATGATCTCGCCCGTGGTCTTCGGGAACCAGTCGCTCAGGAGGGCGACGACGCCCTTGCCGGCCGGCTCCGGGTCCTTCAGGTCCCACTCCAGCGGGGCGCGGGTGTCCCACACGGAGGCCAGCTCGCCGAAGCCCGGGATGGACTTGGCGGCCATGGAGCCGATCGGGCCCGCCGAGATGAGGTTGCAGCGGATGTTCTGCTTGCCCAGGTCACGGGCCATGTAGCGGCTGGTGGCCTCCAGGGCGGCCTTGGCCGGGCCCATCCAGTCGTACTGCGGCCAGGCGTACTGCGCGTCGAAGGTGAGGCCGACGACCGAGCCGCCGTTCTGCATCAGCGGCAGGCAGGCCATGGTGAGCGACTTCAGGGAGTACGCCGAGACGTGCATGGCCGTGGCGACCGACTCGAACGGCGTGTTGAGGAAGTTGCCGCCGAGGGCGTCCTGCGGGGCGAAGCCGATGGAGTGGACGACGCCGTCGAGGCCGCCCAGCTCCTCGCCGACGATGTCCGCGAGCCGGCCGAGGTGCTCGTCGTTGGTGACGTCCAGCTCGATGACCTTGGTGGGCTTCGGCAGCTTCTTGGCGATGCGCTCGGTCAGGGTGGGCCGCGGGAACGCGGTCAGGATGATCTCGGCACCCTGCTCCTGGGCCAGCTTGGCGGTGTGGAAGGCGATGGAGGACTCCATCAGCACACCGGTGATCAGGACGCGCTTGCCCTCGAGAATTCCGCTCATGGTGATCAGTGACCCATTCCCAGTCCGCCGTCAACGGGGATGACGGCTCCAGTGATGTACGAGGCGTCGTCCGAGGCGAGGAACCGCACCGTCGCGGCGATCTCCTCCGGCTGCGCGTACCGGCCGAGCGGCACCTGCGAGACGATGCCCGCGCGCTGCTCGTCGGTGAGCGCCCTGGTCATGTCGGTGTCGACAAAGCCGGGTGCGACGACGTTGAAGGTGATGTTGCGCGACCCCAGCTCACGGGCGAGGGAGCGCGCGAAGCCGACGAGGGCGGCCTTGGAGGCGGCGTAGTTGGCCTGCCCGGCGGAGCCGAGCAGCCCCACGACCGAGGAGATCAGCACGACGCGGCCCTTCTTGGCGCGCAGCATCGCGCGGTTGGCGCGCTTGACCACCCGGAAGGTGCCGGTGAGGTTGGTGTCGATGACGGAGGTGAAGTCCTCCTCGGACATCCGCATGAGGAGCTGGTCCTTGGTCACGCCCGCGTTGGCGACGAGGACCTCGACCGGGCCGTGCGCGGCCTCGATCTCCTTGTACGCCTGCTCCACCTGCTCCGGGTCGGTGATGTCGCACTTCACGGCCAGGTAACCGGCCGGGGGCTCGCCCGAGCGGTACGTGATCGCGACCTTGTCGCCGGCGTCGGCGAACGCTCGGGCGATGGCGAGGCCGATGCCCCGGTTTCCTCCGGTGACGAGAACCGAGCGGCTCAACGGATCACCCTTTCGCTAGGGGTCAGACACATCCGCGACACATCCGCCCGGAATCCGGACGGCAGGCGGTTTACCTCGAAACCTATCGGTCCGCTCCGGCACGCGGACATTCGGGCACCGACAGTGGCTCGTAGAGCTGGCTGTCGGATTCCTACAGTCGGTGCCGCGTCGCGGGGACGACCGAATTCGTTGGATGACGGTGTGTCGGCCCTGCATGATTCACTGCGACACACATCCGTCTCTTGCAACCGTGACAAGGGGAGGCCCTCGTGGCCCATGAGGTCGATCAGTCATTTCTGGCACTACCGCTGAGGGCCCTCGCCGATGCCGCGCTCGCACGGGCGCGGGCGCTCGGGGCGCAGCACGCGGACTTCCGGTTCGAGCGGGTGCGCAGTGCCTCGTGGCGGTTGCGGGACGCCAAGCCGTCCGGGTCGTCGGACACCACGGACCTGGGGTACGCGGTGCGGGTGGTGCACGGCGGGACCTGGGGGTTCGCCTCGGGTGTCGATCTGACGATGGACGCGGCGGCCCGGGTCGCCTCGCAGGCGGTGGCGATGGCCAAGCTGTCCGCGCAGGTGATCCAGGCGGCGGGGTCGGACGAGCGGGTGGAGCTGGCGGACGAGCCGGTGCACGCCGAGAAGACCTGGGTGTCGTCGTACGAGATCGACCCGTTCACCGTGCCCGACGAGGAGAAGTCGGCGCTGCTCGCGGAGTGGAGCGCGCGGCTGCTGGCGGCCGACGGGATCAACCATGTCGACGCCTCGCTGCTCACCGTGCACGAGAACAAGTTCTACGCCGACACGGCCGGGACGGTCACCACGCAGCAGCGGGTACGGCTGCACCCGGCGCTGACGGCGGTGTCGGTGGACGAGTCCAGCGGTGAGTTCGACTCGATGCGCACCATCGCACCGCCGGTCGGGCGCGGCTGGGAGTACCTCACCGGGACCGGCTGGGACTGGGACGAGGAACTGGCGCGGATGCCGGAGCTGCTCGCCGAGAAGATGCGCGCGCCGAGCGTGGACCCGGGGCTGTACGACCTGGTCGTCGACCCGTCCAACCTGTGGCTGACGATCCACGAGTCCATCGGGCACGCCACCGAGCTGGACCGGGCGCTCGGCTACGAGGCCGCCTACGCCGGCACCTCCTTCGCCACCTTCGACCAGCTCGGCAAGCTGAAGTACGGCTCGGAGCTGATGAACGTCACCGGTGACCGCACCGCCGAGCACGGCCTGGCCACCGTCGGCTACGACGACGAGGGCGTCGAGGGCCAGTCCTGGGACCTGGTGAAGGACGGCACGCTCGTCGGCTACCAGCTCGACCGGCGGATCGCGCGCCTCACCGGCCTCGGCCGGTCCAACGGCTGTGCCTTCGCCGACTCCCCCGGCCATGTGCCGGTGCAGCGCATGGCCAATGTGTCACTGCGGCCGGATCCGGCGGGCATGTCGACCGAGGACCTCATCGGCAGTGTCGACCGCGGGATCTATGTCGTCGGGGACCGGTCGTGGTCCATCGACATGCAGCGGTACAACTTCCAGTTCACCGGGCAGCGGTTCTTCCGGATCGAGAACGGGCGGATCACCGGGCAGTTGCGGGACGTGGCCTACCAGGCGACGACCACCGACTTCTGGGGGTCCATGGCGGCCGTGGGCGGGCCACAGACGTATGTCCTCGGGGGCGCGTTCAACTGCGGCAAGGCCCAGCCGGGACAGGTGGCGGCCGTGTCGCACGGCTGCCCGTCGGCGCTGTTCAAGGGAGTCAACATCCTCAACACCACGCAGGAGGCCGGTCGATGAGCGCGCGTACCAGCAAGCCGCACGAGGTCGTCGAGCGCGCCCTCGAACTGTCCCGCGCCGACGGCTGTGTCGTGATCGCCGACGAGCAGTCCACGGCGAACCTGCGCTGGGCGGGCAACGCCCTCACCACCAACGGCGTCACGCGCGGGCGCACCCTCACCGTGATCGCGACCGTCGACGGCAAGGAGGGCACCGCCTCCGGGGTCGTCTCGCGGTCCGCGGTGACGGCGGACGACCTGGAGCCCCTGGTGCGGGCCGCGGAGGCCGCCGCGCGCGGCGCCGCCCCGGCGGAGGACGCGCAGCCGCTGGTCACCGCGGTGCCGGAGTCCCCCGACTTCACGGAGGGCCCGGCCGAGACGTCGTCGGCGGTGTTCGTGGACTTCGCCCCGGCGCTCGGCGAGGCGTTCGCACGCGCGCGTGCGGGCGGCCGGGAACTGTACGGCTTCGCCAACCACGAGCTGGTGACGTCGTACGTGGGCACCTCGACGGGACTGCGGCTGCGGCACGACCAGCCGAACGGGACGCTGGAGCTGAACGCCAAGTCGCCGGACCGGACGCGTTCGGCGTGGGCGGGCCGCTCCACCCGGGACTTCAAGGACGTCGACCCGGGGGCGCTCGACGCCGAACTGGCCGTACGCCTGGGCTGGGCCGAGCGGAAGGTGGCGCTGCCCGCCGGGCGGTACGAGACGCTGCTGCCGCCGACGGCCGTCGCGGACCTGCTGATCTATCTGTTCTGGTCGGCGTCCGGCCGGGACGCCGCCGAGGGCCGCACGGTGTTCTCCAAGCCGGGCGGCGGCACGCGTCTGGGCGAGAAGCTGTCCGAGCTGCCGCTGACCCTGCGCAGCGATCCGCACGAGCCCGGCCTCGAGTCGGCGCCGTTCGTCATCGCGCACTCCTCGGGCGGGGACCAGTCCGTGTTCGACAACGGGCTGCCGCTGCGGGCCACGGAGTGGATCGGCGAGGGCGAGCTGAGGCACCTCGCGACCAGCCGGCACAGCGCGGGGCTGACCGGTCTGCCGGTGGCGCCGGCCGGGGACAACCTGATCCTGGAGGGCGGCGCGGACCGTTCGCTGGAGGAGATGGTGGCGGGCACCGGGCGCGGGCTGCTGCTGACCTGCCTGTGGTACATCCGCGAGGTGGACCCGGCGACCCTGCTGCTCACCGGCCTGACCCGGGACGGCGTGTACCTGGTCGAGGACGGCGAGGTGGTGGGCGAGGTGAACAACTTCCGGTTCAACGAGTCGCCGGTCGGGCTGCTGGGCCGGGCCACGGAGGCGGGGCGCACCGAGAAGACGCTGCCGCGGGAGTGGAGCGACTGGTTCACCCGGGCCGCGATGCCCGCGCTGCGGGTGCCGGACTTCAATATGAGCTCTGTCAGTCAGGGCGTATAACCTCGTACCCGCGGCCTTGGGCCGCCCACGAGCAAGCAGACCATCGAGGAGATACGAGAACCGTGACGGACATCGTCGACGAGCTGAAGTGGCGGGGCCTGTTCGCCCTGTCCACCGACGAGGACGCCTTGCGCAAGGCGCTCGCGGACGGTCCCGTCACGTTCTATTGCGGCTTCGACCCGACCGCGCCGTCCCTGCACGTGGGGCATCTGGTGCAGGTGCTCACCGTGCGCCGGCTCCAGCAGGCCGGGCACCGGCCGCTGGCGCTGGTCGGCGGGGCCACGGGTCTGATCGGCGACCCGCGCCCGACCGCCGAGCGCACACTGAACGCGCCGGAGACGGTGGCGGGCTGGGTCGACAAGCTGCGCGGCCAGATCGAGCCGTTCCTGTCCTTCGAGGGCGAGAACGCGGCCGTGATGGTGAACAACCTCGACTGGACGGCCGGGCTGTCCGCGATCGAGTTCCTGCGGGACATCGGCAAGCACTTCCGCGTCAACAAGATGCTGACGAAGGACTCCGTGGCCCGCCGCCTGGAGTCCGACCAGGGCATCAGCTACACCGAGTTCAGCTACCAGATCCTCCAGGGCATGGACTTCCTCCAGCTCTTCCGGCGCTACAACTGCACGCTCCAGCAGGGCGGCAGCGACCAGTGGGGCAACCTCACGGCCGGTCTGGACCTGATCCACAAGCTGGAGCCGCACGCGAACGTGCACGCGCTGGCGACCCCGCTGATGACCAAGGCGGACGGCACCAAGTTCGGCAAGACCGAGGGCGGCGCCGTCTGGCTCGACCCGGAGATGACGACGCCGTACGCGTTCTACCAGTTCTGGCTGAACGTGGACGACCGGGACATCTCGACGTACCTGCGCATCCTGTCCTTCCGCTCCCGCGCGGAGCTGGAGGAGCTGGAGGAGCAGACGCGTGAGCGGCCGCAGGCGCGGGCGGCGCAGCGGGCGCTGGCCGAGGAGCTGACGACGCTGGTGCACGGCGCGGACCAGACGGCCGCGGTGATCGCCGCGAGCCGTGCCCTGTTCGGGCAGGGCGAGCTGGCCGACCTGGACGAGCGGACGCTGGCCGCGGCGCTGTCCGAGGTGCCGCACATCCGGGTCGCCGAGCCGGCGCCGGTCGTGGACCTGTTCGCCGAGGTCGGTCTGGTGGCGAGCAAGTCCGCCGCACGCCGCACCGTGAAGGAGGGCGGCGCCTACGTGAACAACGCGAAGGTGACCGCCGAGGACGCGGTGCCGGACACCGCGGATCTGCTGCACGGGCGGTGGCTGGTGCTGCGGCGGGGCAAGAAGAACCTGGCGGCCGTCGAGGTCACCGGGGCCTGAGCGTGGACATGGGTGAGGGGCGCGGGATTCCCGCGCCCCTCACCCGTGTCAGGCGCGCTCTTTGTTCTTGCCCAGGGTCGCCATGTACGCCATGTCGCCCAGGGCCACGACCACGACCGCGGCGACGATCTGGAACAGATGGCGCCACCAGTCGATGCCGGAGGTCTCCTCGACGCCGAAGCCGCGGGCGACGGCGTTGCCGATGATGGCGCCCAGGATGCCGAAGATGGTGGTCAGCCAGAGGGGGCTGTGCTGCTTGCCGGGCAGGATCGCCTTGGCGATCAGACCGAGCACGAATCCCACGATGATGGCCCACAACCAGCCCATGGCTGCCTCCTTGTACGGCTCGACGTGAGCATTGCCCTCAGTCTCGGACCGTGGGCCGTACGGCGCATGTCGGGTGCGGCCGTACGCGGTACGGCGCAGAAGGTTCGCCCGGCCGGGAGGCGACCCGGTCTCGAACGCGGCGCAGGCGCGGCGTACGGTGGAGGACCGGGGTGAACGTGCTGTGGGCGGACGGTGGAATGCGATGCGGAAGCAGGGTGGCGGCGGCGACGTCCAGGTGTTCCGGATCACCGGTGCCCGCCAGGGGCTCCAGGACGATGTGCGGGGCCGGCAGCGCCGGTATGTGATCTCGATGTCGATCCGCACGCTGGCGGTGATCCTGGCGGCGGTGCTGTGGAACGTGGAACGGCATGTGGCGTTCGTGGCGCTCGTCCTGGGGATGCTGCTCCCCTATGTCGCGGTGGTGATCGCCAACGCGGGCCGGGAGAACGCGCCGGGGCTGCCGTCGACGTTCATGAGTACGCCGGTCAGGCCGGTGATCTCGCCGCCGCGGGCGGACGGGGAAGAGGAGCGCGTCGCGGAATCCCCGGGGCCGTGAACGGACCGTGCGCGAACCTCAATAAAAGCTCAGATCAATCATGCTGATGAGGTCCCCTGCGAAGGGTCGGCCGTGACATACTTCGTACGCGCTCCGCATCCCCCGTCGGAGCGACGGACCGACGCCGGGCAGCTCCCCCCGTGGCTGCTCGGCGTCGCCTTTGTGTGCGCATCTGTGAGACGGACCTGTGACTGACGAGACCCCGATCTGCTCCGCCAAGGGCTGCCGTGTCGACGCCGTCTGGGTGCTCGCCTGGAACAACCCGAAGATCCACACGCCGGAGCGCCGCAAGACGTGGCTGGCCTGCGAGGAGCATCGCGAGCATCTGTCGCAGTTCCTGGGTGTGCGCGGCTTCCTGAAGGACGTCGTCCCGCTCGCGGAGTGGGAGCAGGCCGGCTCCTAGCCGCCCGCCGATCGCCTTCTGGCCGCCGATCTCTCCTAGCCGCCGATCGCCGACATCGGGCGGTCCGGCTGGAGGAAGCCCGGGTCGTCCAGACCTGAACCGGCCTTCTTTCCCCACATGGCGAGGCGCCACAGGCGGGCGATCTCCTCGTCGGAGGCGTCGGAGCGCAGGGCGGTGCGCAGGTCGGACTCCTCGCGGGCGAAGAGACAGGTGCGGATCTGGCCGTCGGCGGTGAGGCGGGTGCGGTCGCAGGCGGCGCAGAACGGGCGGGTGACGGAGGCGATGACGCCGACGCGGTGCGGGCCGCCGTCGACCAGCCAGCGTTCGGCCGGGGCCGAGCCGCGCTCGTCCTGGTCCTCGGGGGTGAGGTCGAAGCGGGTGCGCAGCGAGGCGAGGATGTCGCCCGCGGTGACCATGCCCTCGCGCTTCCAGCCGTGCTGGGCGTCGAGGGGCATCTGCTCGATGAAACGCAGCTCGTAGTGGTTCGCGACGGCCCAGGCCAGGAGGTCGGGGGCCTCGTCGGCGTTGAGCCCCGGCATCAGGACGGAGTTGACCTTCACGGGGGTCAGGTCCGCGGCGCGGGCGGCTTCGAGGCCGTCGAGGACGTCCCGGTGGCGGTCGCGGCGGGTGAGGGCCTTGAAGACGTCCGGGCGGAGGGTGTCGAGGGAGACGTTGACCCGGTCCAGGCCCGCGGCCTTGAGGGCGGCGGCGGTGCGCTTGAGGCCGATGCCGTTGGTCGTCAGGGACATCTGGGGGCGGGGGGTCAGGGCGGCGACCCGCTCGACGATGCCGACCAGGCCGGGGCGCAGCAGGGGTTCGCCGCCGGTGAAGCGGACCTCCTCGATGCCGAGCCGGGAGACGGCTATGCCGATCAGCCGGACGATCTCGTCGTCCGTGAGGAGGTCGGGCTTGGCCAGCCACGTCAGGCCCTCTTCGGGCATGCAGTACGTGCACCGCAGGTTGCAGCGGTCGGTCAGCGAGACCCTCAGGTCGGTGGCCACTCGGCCATAGGTGTCGATGAGCACGTGGGGCCCCCTCCCGCGCGGTGGATCGCTTTCTCCGTCCCCTGCGAGCCTACGTGACGCCACCGACAACGACAGTTCCCGATCCCACGAGGCAAGACGCGGCCGCGTCGTAGATCTCTACGATCCCGACGACGCGGCCGCGCCCCCCGGAGGGGTGGGGGGTCAGTGGGCTCCGGTGCCCGTCAGGGAGCGGACCTCCAGTTCGGCGTACTTGTCCTTGTCGGGCTGTTCCTTCGACAGGAGGGTGCCGACGATGCCCAGCAGGAAGCCGACCGGGATCGAGATGATGCCGGGGTTCTCCAGCGGGAACCAGTGGAAGTCGACGTCCGGGAACATCGAGCTGGGCTTGCCGGAGACGACCGGTGAGAACAGCACCAGGCCGACCGCCGTGACCAGGCCGCCGTAGATCGACCACAGGGCTCCGGAGGTGGTGAAGCGCTTCCAGAAGAGGCTGTAGAGGATCGTCGGGAGGTTGGCGGAGGCGGCGACCGCGAAGGCGAGGGCGACGAGGCCGGCGACGTTCAGGTCGCGGGCGAGGGCGCCCAGCAGGATCGAGACGGCGCCGATGCCGACGGTGGCCCAGCGGGCCGCGTTGATCTCCTGCTTCTCGCTGGCCTGCCCCTTCTTGATCACGTTGGCGTAGATGTCGTGGGCGAAGGAGGAGGACGAGGCCAGGGTGAGGCCCGCGACGACCGCGAGGATGGTGGCGAAGGCGACGGCGGAGATGGTGGCCAGCAGGATCGCGCCCCAGTTGGAGTCCACGCCGCCCAGATGCAGGGCCAGCAGGGGTGCGGCGGTGTTGCCGGCCTTGTTGGAGGCGATGATCTCGTCCGGCTTGATCAGCGCGGCGGCGCCGAAGCCGAGGGCGAGGGTCATCAGGTAGAAGGCGCCGATCAGGCCGATGGCCCAGATGACCGACTTACGGGCGGCCTGCGCGGTGGGGACGGTGTAGAAGCGGATCAGGATGTGCGGCAGGCCGGCGGTGCCCAGGACCAGGGCGATGCCGAGCGAGATGAAGTCCAGCTTGGTGGTGCCGCTGGCGCCGTACTTGAGGCCGGGCTCCAGGAACGCCGAGCCCTTGCCGGCGTTGTCTGCGGCGCTGCCGAGCAGGTCGGAGATGTTGAAGTCGAACTTCAGCAGGACCAGGAAGGTGAGCAGCAGGGCGCCCGCGATCAGCAGGACCGCCTTGACCATCTGCACCCAGGTGGTGCCCTTCATGCCGCCGATGGTCACGTAGACGATCATCAGGACGCCTACCAGGGCGACGATGCCGATCTTGCCGGCGTCGCTGGTGATGCCGAGGAGCAGGGAGACCAGGACGCCCGCGCCCGCCATCTGGGCCAGCAGATAGAAGATCGAGACCACGATGGTGGAGGTGCCGGCCGCGGTACGGACCGGGCGCTGGCGCATCCGGTACGCCAGCACGTCACCCATCGTGTAGCGGCCGGAGTTGCGCAGCGGTTCGGCGACCAGCAGCAGGGCGACGAGCCAGGCGACCAGGAAGCCGATGGAGTAGAGGAAGCCGTCGTAGCCGAAGAGGGCGATGGCACCCGCGATGCCGAGGAAGGACGCGGCGGACATGTAGTCGCCGGAGACCGCGAGGCCGTTCTGGAATCCGGTGAACTGGCGTCCGCCGGCGTAGAAGTCGGCGGCGTCCTTGGTCTGGCGGCCGGCCCACACGGTGATGACGAGGGTCGCGGCGACGAACACCGCGAACAGGGTGATGATCAGGGGCCGGTGCTCGCCGGCCTCGCCCGCGGCGAGCAGGGTGGTGTGCTGTACGGGGCTCATGCGCCGCCCTCCATCCGGGACTTGATGGCCTCGGCCTTGGGGTCGAACTTCGCGGCGGCGGTCCGCGCGTACCACCAGGCGATGAGGAACGTGGTGAGGAACTGGGCGAGGCCGAGGGCGAGGGCCACGTTGATGTTGCCGAAGAGCTTGGTGCCCATGAAGTCGCCCGCGTAGTTGGAGAGCAGGACGTACAGCAGGTACCAGGCGATGAAGGCGACGGTCAGCGGGAAGGCGAAGCCCCGGTAGGAGCGGCGCAGTTCACCGAACTCCGCGCTCTCCTGTACCGCGACGAACTCCTCCGTGGAGGGCAGCCGCGCTGGGGTTTTCGAGGGGGGCGGTGTCTCGGTGGCCACGGAGTCTCCTCGCGTTGCGGGTGGCGGTGGACGGGGAGGCTCGATCGTCCTCGGGCTCCCTGTCCAAGGTCACGGCGGCGCGCAAGGACCGGTTCAACACGATCGGGTTGTTTCGAAAGTCGTCGGATGTCGCCGAACGCCCGTCGTGAGGGGACGTTTCGAGGGGTTGCGTCGACTTCACGCCGTAACGCGTCCTAACTCGTCGTCAAAGGCCGTTGCTGGCCGGTGAGTCGGGGAGATAGCTTCGGGCGGAGCAACACCCGTCATGTACCTGCCCAGACGTCACCTGCGTCCCGGGCACGGTCCCGTTTCCGGATGATGTGGAGACCCCATGGCTCATCTGCCTTCCAGACGCCGCCTCGTGCTCGCGGTGCCCGTCGTGCTCTCGCTGACCGCCTCCCTCGGCTTCCTGCCGACGGCGGCCACGGCGGCGCCGGCCACGACGACCGCCGGCTCGGCGTCCGCCACCTCCACGGCCGACGGCGTGAACCTGGCGTACGTCGTCAACACGAAGGTGGACCACCGCACCATCGCGTCGGTGCGGAAGGCGATCGCCAAGGCCGGCGGCACGGTCGTCGCGACGTACGACCGCATCGGTGTCATCGTCGCGCACTCGGCCGCCGCGGACTTCGGGCCGAAGATCCGCGCGGTGCGCGGTGTGCAGTCGGCCGGTGCCACCCGCACCGGGGCGCTGACCGCCGCCGGCACCACCGACGAGGGTGCCGTGCAGGTGCTGTCGAAGGCGCAGGCCGAGAAGATCCGCGCCGCGTCCGCCGCGACCCCCGAGAGCGAGCCCCTCGAGGCCGACCAGTGGGACCTGCGGGCGATCGGCGCCGACAAGGCCGCCAAGATCAACCCGGGCAGCCGCAAGGTGACCGTCGCCGTGATCGACACCGGCGTGGACGACACCCACCCGGACCTCGCGCCGAACTTCTCCGCGTCCCAGTCGGCGAACTGCGTCGGCGGGGTCGCGGACACCACGCCGGGCGCCTGGCGGCCGTACACCGCGGACGACTACCACGGCACGCATGTCGCCGGTGAGATCGCCGCGGCCCGCAACGGCGTCGGTGTCGCCGGTGTCGCGCCGGGCGTCAAGGTGTCCGGCATCAAGGTCAGCGACCCGGACACCGGGTTGTTCTACCCGGAGAACGTCGTCTGCGCGTTCGTGTTCGCCGCCGACCACGGTGTCGAGATCACCAACAACAGCTACTACGTGGACCCGTGGCTCTACAACTGCCTGGACGACCCGGACCAGAAGGCCATCGTCGACGCGGTCAACCGGGCCCAGCTCTACGCCCAGAAGAAGGGCACGCTCAACCTGGCCTCGGCGGGCAACTCCAACCACGACCTGGACTCCGACGCCATCGTGGACGCGAGCAGCCCCAACGACACCACGCCGTACGAGCGGACCATCGACCCGCACGCGTGCTTCGACATACCCACGCAGCTCCCGGGCGTCGTCACGGTGAGCGCGACGGGCGTGAACAAGCTCAAGTCGTACTACTCGACGTACGGCAAGGGTGTCGTCGACATCGCCGCGCCGGGCGGTGACGGGCGCTACCAGATCCCGGACACGCCGTCGAAGAACGGCCGCATCCTGTCGACGATGCCCAACAACTCCTACGGCTTCCTCCAGGGCACCTCGATGGCCTCGCCGCACGCCGCGGGCGTCGCCGCGCTGCTGAAGTCCGAGCACCCGTGGGCGACCCCGGCGCAGCTCCAGGCACTGCTCAAGGCCCAGGCGGACAACCCGGGCTGCCCGGAGTCGTACGACCAGGACGGCAACGGCACCCAGGACGCGACCTGCGCCGGCAACGCGCGGGTCAACGGCTTCTACGGCTGGGGCATCGTGAACGCGCTGCGTGCGGTGAAGTAGGGGCGCGCGGGGACGAGGTCAAAGGGGCCGGGCGGGGACATCCGTCCGGCCCTTTCCCGTGCCGGGGACCCCCATATGTTGATTGATCGGGGTCTTGAATCAATACTGCATGATGCGGTCATGACGGAAATCAAGTTCGCCTGGTCGGAGCTGGGCGGCGATCCCGCCCTCCTCACGCGCGTGTCGACCGTCGTGGGGAAGGGGCCGTTGTCCGCCCGGCTGCCCGTGGGGGAGCTGGCACGCGCGTGTGTGGGCGTGTGCGCGCTCGCCGCCGCGGAGCTGGGGGCGCGCCGGGCCGGGCTGGCGCGGGTGCCCGCGGTGCGGGTGGACGACGGGGCGGTGGCCGCCGCGTTCACCAGTGAGCGGCATCTGCGGATCGACGGGCGGGCGCCCACGCTGTTCGCGCCGCTGTCGCGGTTCTGGCGGACGGCCGACGGCTGGGTGCGCACCCACGCCAACTATCCGCACCACCGGGAGCGGCTGCTCAGGGCGCTGGACGTACCGGAGGACCCGGCGGCCGTCGAGGCGGTGCTCGCCGGGCGGTCCGCGCTCGACGTGGAGGAGACGGTGACCGCGGCCGGCGGTCTGGCCGTCGCCCTGCGCACCCCGGGGCAGTGGGCGGCGCACCCGCAGGCGGTGGCCGTCGCGGAACGCCCGCTGATCGAGCGGATCCCGCTGGACGGGGCACCCGCGCGTGCGCTGCCCCCGCTCCCCCGCCGGGACGCCGGTGCTCCCCTGCTGCCCGCCGCCGGGCTGCGGGTGCTGGATCTGACGCGGGTCCTGGCCGGTCCGGTCGCCACCCGTACCCTCGCGCTGCTCGGCGCGGACGTCCTGCGGCTCGACGCGCCCTGGCTGGCGGAACTGCCCGACCAGCACGCCGACACCGGCTTCGGGAAGCGGTCGGCGGTGCTGGACCTGACGGCGGACCGGCGCGCCTTCGAGGAGCTGCTGGCGGCGGCGGACGTCGTCGTCACCGGCTACCGGCCGGGTGCCCTGGACCGCTTCGGCCTCTCCCCCGAGGCGCTGGCCGAGCGCCGGCCCGGGCTGGTGGTGGCGCAGGTGTCGGCCTGGGGCGCGTACGGGCCGTGGGGCGGACGGCGTGGCTTCGACAGCCTGGTCCAGGTGGCCACCGGCATCGCCGCGGTCGAGGGATCACCGGAACACCCCGGCGCGCTCCCCGCACAGGCCCTCGACCACGGCAGCGGCTACCTGCTGGCGGCGGCCGTACTCCGCGCCCTGACGGAGCGGTCGTACGACGACGGGGGCGGCGGCGGCCGGTTCGTGCGGGTGGCGCTGGCACGCACGGCGGCATGGCTCCTGTCCGACGGCGACGGCGGGGCCACCGGGGACTTCGCCGAAGGTGACGCGCCGGCCCCCTGGCTCACCGAGACCACCAGCCCCCTCGGACGCCTGCGGCACGCACGGCCGCCGGTATCTTTCGAGGGCGGCCCGGAGAACTGGACGCACCCGCCGGGCCCGTGGGGGACGGACCCGGTGCGGTGGGTCAGTTGGTGATCAGGACCTTCAGGGCCGTGCGTTCGTCCATGGCCTTGTAGCCGGCCGGGACGCCTTCGAGGTCGATGGTGAGGTCGAAGACCGGGGACGGGTCGATGGTGCCGTCGAGGATGTCGGGCAGCAGGTCGGGGATGTAGGCGCGGACCGGGGCGACTCCGCCGCGCAGGGCGATGTTGCGGTCGAACATGACGTCGAGGTCGAGGCCGGTGCCGCTGCCGTGCGGGACGCCCACGAAGCCGATGGCGCCGCCGTCGCGGGTGATGTCGACGGCGGTCCGCATGGACTGCTCGGTGCCGACGGCCTCGACGACGGCGTGCGCGCCCTGGCCGCGGGTGAGGTCCCGGACGGCGGCGACGGCGGCCTCGCCGCGTTCGGCGACGACGTCGGTGGCGCCGAAGCGCCGGGCGATGTCGGTGCGGACCTGGTGGCGGCCGAGGGCGATGATCCGCTCGGCGCCCAGCCGGCGGGCGGCGAGGACCGCGCACAGGCCGACGGCGCCGTCCCCGACGACGGCCACGGTGGCACCCGGCCGGACGCCCGCGCCGAGGGCGGCGTGGTGGCCGGTGCCCATCACGTCGGACAGGGTGAGCAGCGCGGACAGCAGGCGCTCGTCGGAGACGGCGTCCTTGGGGAGCGTGACGAGGGTGCCGTCGGCGAAGGGCACCCGGACGGCCTCGCCCTGGCCGCCGTCGTAGCCGACGGAGCCCCAGAAGCCGCCGTGCTCGCAGGACGTGGTCAGGCCCTCACGGCAGTAGTCGCACACGCCGTCGGACCACATGAAGGGCGCGACAACCAGATCGCCGGCGCGCACCGTGCTCACCTCGGAGCCGGTCTCCTCGACCACGCCGAGGAACTCGTGCCCGATCCGCTGCCCCGGCTGCCGGGCCGCCTCGCCGCGGTACGCCCACAGGTCGCTGCCGCAGATGCAGGCGCGCAGCACCCGCACCACGGCGTCGGTGGGCAACTGCACCACGGGCTCGGGGACGTCCTCCACCCTCATGTCGAACGGGGCGTGGATGGTGGTGGCGCGCATGGCGAGGGTCCTTCTCGTGCGGGTGCGTCGGTGCGTGCGCCCAGGGGGTGGTCGGGCGCACTTCACGGTACGCCGTCCCCCACGCCCTCCGCTCCATGAGCCCTGGTCACACCCCCGTCGCGCCGAGCAGGCTGCCCACCGCGTAGGTCACCGCCATCGCCAGCGCCCCGCCCGCCACATTGCGCAGGACCGCCCGTCCCGGTGCCGCCGCGCCCAGGCGGGCGCTGGTCCAGCCCGTGCAGGTGAGGGCGAGGAGGACCGAGGCGACGGTCACCGGGACGCGCCAGCCGGACGGGGGCAGCACGATGGCGAGGAGCGGCAGCAGGGCGCCCGCCGTGAACGCGAGGAAGCTCGCCCACGCCGCGTGCCAGGGGTCGGTGAGATGGTCGGGGTCGATGCCCAGCTCCACGCGCGCGTGGGCCCGCAGGGCGTCGCGTTCCGAGAGCTGTACGGCGGCCTCGCGGGCCACCTCGGGGGTCAGGCCCCGGCGCTCCAGCAGACCGGCCAGCTCCGCGAGTTCGGCCTCGGGCCGCTCCCGCAGCTCGCGCCGCTCCTGCGCGAGGGCGGCCCTCTCGGAGTCGCGCTGGGTGGAGACGGACACGTACTCCCCCGCCGCCATGGACATCGAGCCGGCCATCAGACCGGCCAGTCCGGCCGTCAGCAGCGCCTCGCGGTCGGCCGTCGCCCCGGCCACGCCGACGACCAGGCCCGCGGTGGAGACGATGCCGTCGTTGGCGCCGAGGACGGCGGCGCGCAGCCAGTTCAGACGGGTGCCCAGGGCGCCCTCGTGGGCCTCGTCGTGTGGCTCGTCCGGGGCCGTCGTCGGCGTCGCGCGTTCCGTCACAGGACGGAGCGTCGCACACCGAGGCGCGCGTCCCCGTCCACGCGGCCACGCGCGCGTGCCGCGAACTCCCGTACGGTCCGGGGTGCTTCCCGTGCCCTCGGGCGGGGGCGTGTGCGACGGGGTGTCAGTGCGGGCCCGTATCCTCATGGACCATGCTCGAAGACCACACCACCACAGCGCCCTCCCCCACGGAGTGGCCGGCCGCGTATCCCCAGGGGTACGCGGTCGTCGACGTGGAGACCACCGGCCTGGCGCGGGACGACCGGATCGTCTCCGCCGCCGTCTACCGGCTGGACGCGCGCGGTGAGGTCGAGGACCACTGGTACACGCTGGTCAACCCGGAGCGCGATCCGGGACCGGTGTGGATCCACGGTCTGACGAGCGACGTGCTGGAGGGCGCGCCGCTGTTCGGGGAGGTGGCCGGGGAGTTCGCGGAGCGGCTGGCGGGCCGGGTGCTCGTCGCGCACAACGCGGTCTTCGACTGGCAGATGATCGCGCGGGAGTACGCGCGCGCGGAGCGCGAGGCGCCGGTGCGGCAGCGGCTGTGCACCATCGCGCTCTCCAAGGAGCTGCGGCTGCCGCTGCCCAACCACAAGCTGGAGTCGCTGGCCGCCCACTTCGGCGTCGTCCAGCAGCGGGCGCACCACGCGCTGGACGACGCGCGCGTGCTCGCGGAGGCGTTCCGGCCGAGCCTGCGGGCCGCGGCGGCGGGCGGGGTCCGGCTGCCGCTGCTGGAGTGCCGCCCGCTGACGGAGTGGCAGGACCGGCCGGCGCCCCGGATCGGGCAGCAGGCCGGCGGCCGGGGCGGGTACGGGGGGTACGGCGGCGGGTACCGGCCGACGAGTTGGCGGCCGTCCCGCAAGCGGCCCGCCTGCCCCCACCCCAACCCGGGGCGTTACGAAGACGGCAAAAGACTCAAACAGGGCATGCGGATCGCGTTCTCCGGTGACACCTCGGTCGACCGCGAACTGCTGGAGGACCGTGCGACCGAGGCGGGGCTGCATGTGGCGACGAGCCTGTCCCGGCTGACCAGCCTGCTGGTCACCAACGACCCCGACTCGCACACCTCCAAGGTGGTGAAGGCCCGCCAGTTCGGCACCCCGGTCGTCGACGAGGCCGCCTTCGGCCAGCTCCTGCGGGACGTGGAGCCCGCGGCGGGGGACGACACGCCCACGACGGGTGACGACGCGCCCGCAGCCGGAGAGGAAGCGGCCGCAGACCGGTGACCCGTACGTCCGGGTGATTGCCGGGCGACTCGCCCGGCGGCCGCTCGCCCGCGCGGGGGTGACGGCTCACCCTGTGGCGCATGGCGAGATGCGAAGTGTGCGGCAATGACTACGGAATGACCTTCGAGGTGCACGCGCAGGGCGCGGTGCACGTCTTCGACTGCTTCTCCTGTGCGATCCATCGCATGGCCCCCATCTGCGAGCACTGCCGGGTCCAGATCATCGGCCAGGGCGTCGAGGTCGAGGGCCACTGGTACTGCGGCGCCCACTGCGCCCGCGCCGAGGGGAGGGCCGGCATCGTCGACCGCGTATGAGCCGGGTCGGAGCCGGGTGTCGGCCCACCCCCTGCGACAGCACCCCATGACCCGGGAGGTACGGTCGTGGGGTGTACCGCTTCCTGTTGTCCCGGCAGTGGGTGATCCTCACGCTGGTCGCCCTCCTCCTCATCCCCACGATGATCAGGCTGGGCTTCTGGCAGATGCACCGCCACGACGAGCGCGCCGCCCGCAACCGCCTGGTCTCCGAGGCGCTGGAGGCGAAGCCGGTGCCGGTGGAGCGGCTGACCTCCCCGGGCCACACCGTCACCCGCGGCGAGCGTTACCGCGGTGTGACGGCGACGGGCACCTTCGACACCGCGCACGAGGTCGTCGTCCGGCGCCGCGTCAACTCCGACGAGGAGGTCGGCTTCCACGTCCTGACCCCGCTCGTGCTGACCGACGGCGACGTGCTGCTCGTCAACCGCGGCTGGATCCCGGCGGACGCCCCCAGCCAGACCGCGTTCCCGAAGGTGCCCGCGCCGCCCGCCGGGCAGGTCACCGTCACCGGCCGGCTGATGCCGGACGAGACGACCGAGGCGAGCGGCATCAAGAACCTCCAGGGGCTGCCGGACCGGCAGATCATGCTGATCGACAGCGCGCGCGAGGCGAAGCGGCTCGGTGCCGAGGTGCTCGGCGGGTACATCGCGCTGACCGCGCCCGAGCCCAAGGGCGACACCCCGGAGCCGGTCGGCGCCCCCGGCGACGAGGACGCCGCGCTGAACTACGCCTACGCCATCCAGTGGTGGCTGTTCGCCGCGGGCGTCCCGGTCGGCTGGTTCGTGCTGGTGCGGCGTGAGCGCCGGGACCGCGCCGCGGCGGCCGCCCAGGCGCGGCCGCAGGAGACGGCACCGGCCGCGGTGTAACGGCACCCCGGGCACGGGTTCGTCACTCACCCGGCCGCAGCCCTGGATTGCTCCCCCGCTCCGGCGGGAACCCGCAACCCCGTGCACCCCCGCATCGAGGACTACGCGCTCATCGGCGACGAACAGACCGCCGCTCTCGTCGGCATGGACGGATCCGTCGACTGGCTCTGTCTGCCCCGCTTCGACTCCGCCGCCTGCTTCGCCCGGCTCCTCGGCGACGAGGAGAACGGCCACTGGCGCATCGCCCCCAGAGGCGCGGAGGGTCCCTGCACCCGCCGCGCCTACCGGCCCGACTCCCTGGTCCTGGACACCGAGTGGGAGACCGAGGAGGGCGCCGTCCGGGTCACCGACCTGATGCCGCAGCGCGACCGCGCGCCCGACGTCGTCCGGGTCGTCGAGGGCCTGCGCGGCCGGGTCACCGTCCACAGCGAGCTGCGGCTGCGCTTCGACTACGGCTCGGTCGTGCCCTGGATGCGGCGCTCCGACGGCCATCGGGTCGCCGTCGCCGGGCCGGACGCGGTCTGGCTGCGCAGCGAACCCGCCGTCCGGACCTGGGGCCAGGACTTCGCGACCCACTCCGAGTTCACGGTCGGGCCGGGCGAGTCGGTCGCGTTCGTGCTCACCTGGCACCCCTCGCACCATCCCCGCCCGCCGCTGGTCGACCCGCGCGAGGCGCTGCGCGTCAGCGTCGAGGACTGGCAGGCGTGGGCCGCCCGGTGCCGTTACGACGGCCCCCACCGGGACGCCGTCGTACGCTCCCTGATCACCCTCAAGGCGCTCACCTACCGGCCCACCGGCGGGATCGTCGCCGCCCCCACCACCTCGCTGCCCGAGGAGCCGGGCGGGGTGCGCAACTGGGACTACCGCTACTGCTGGCTGCGCGACTCCACCCTCACCCTGAACGCCCTGCTGGCCGCGGGCTACCAGGAGGAGGCGAGGGACTGGCGGGACTGGCTGCTGCGGGCCGTGGCGGGCGATCCCGCCGACCTCCAGATCATGTACGGGCTGGCGGGTGAGCGGCGGCTGCCCGAGCTCGAACTGTCCTGGCTGGCCGGCCACGCCGGATCCGTGCCCGTACGCATCGGCAACGAGGCCGTGAACCAGCTCCAGTTGGACGTCTACGGCGAGGTGATGGACTCCCTGTCGCTGGCCCGCGGGGCGGGTCTGACGGACAAGCCGCACGCCTGGTCGGTGCAGTGCGCGCTGATGGAGTGGCTGGCCGAGAACTGGCGGGAGCCGGACGAGGGGCTGTGGGAGGTGCGCGGCGGCCGCCGTCAGTTCGTGCACTCCAAGGTGATGGTGTGGGTGGCCGCCGACCGGGCCGTGCGCACGCTGGAGGAGTTCCCGGACCTGTCCGGCGACCTGGAGGGATGGCGGGCGCTGCGCGACGAGGTGCACCGGGAGGTGTGCGAGAAGGGCTTCGACCGGGAACGCAACACCTTCACCCAGTCCTACGGGTCGCTCGAACTCGACGCCTCCCTGCTGCTCATCCCGCGCGCGGGTTTCCTGCCGGCGGACGATCCGCGGGTGATCGGCACCATCGAGGCGATCGCCGCCGAGCTGGGCCACCACGGTCTGGTGCGCCGGTACAGCACCGACGGGCGGACCGTCGACGGGCTGCCGGGCGACGAGGGCACCTTCCTCGCCTGCTCGTTCTGGCTCGCCGACGCCCTGCACATGTCCGGCCGGACGAAGGAGGCGCGGGAGCTGTTCGAACGTCTGGTCGGGCTGGCCAACGACGTGGGGCTGCTGCCGGAGGAGTACGACCCGGCCACCGGCAGGCATCTCGGCAACTTCCCGCAGGCGTTCAGCCATATCGGCCTGGTGAACACCGCCCTCGTCCTGTTCGGTGACGAGCGGGCAGGATAGGGCCATGGATCTTGGACTGAAGGACCGGGTGTACGTCGTCACCGGAGCCACCCGCGGGCTGGGCAACGCCAGTGCGCGCGAGCTGGTCGCGGACGGCGCGCGGGTCGTGCTGAGCGGACGGGACGAGCAGCGGGTGGCGGACGCGGCGGCCGCGCTGGGGCCGAACGCGGTCGGTGTGGCCGTCGACAACGCCGACCCGCTGGCGGCGGAGCGGCTGATCGCCACGGCGCGGGATGCCTTCGGCGGTTTCGACGGGGTGCTGATCAGTGTGGGCGGGCCGCCGCCCGGGTTCGTCGCGGACAACACCGACGAGCAGTGGCAGGCGTCGTTCGAGTCGGTGTTCCTCGGCGCGGTGCGGCTGGCGCGGGCGGCCGCGGCCGAGCTGGAGGCGGGCGGGGTCATCGGGTTCGTGCTGTCGGGCTCGGTGCACGAGCCGATCCCCGGCCTGACGATCTCCAACGGCCTGCGGCCGGGCCTCGCGGGCTTCGCCAAATCACTGGCGGACGAGCTGGGCCCGCGCGGGATCCGGGTGGTCGGCCTGCTCCCGGCCCGCATCGACACCGACCGGGTGCGCGAACTGGACGCCCTGTCCGCCGACCCGGAGGCCACCCGCGTCGCCAACGAGTCCCGCATCCCCCTGCGCCGCTACGGCACCCCGGAGGAGTTCGGGCGGACGGCAGCCTTCCTGCTCTCCCCGGCCGCGTCCTACCTGACGGGCCTGATGCTGCCGGTGGACGGCGGGATGCGGCACGGGTTCTGAGGGACCGCGCGGACCCGGGACCTCACACGGTCAACTGACCCGTTCCGCCTTGTGCTTGGCCGCCTTCAGGCGCACCTCCGCCGGGAGCGCCCGGAGCGCGGCCGAGTCCTTGGCGTGGGTCAGGGCCTGTGACGTGAGGTGGTCCAGGGCCGTGCCGGGGTCGACGTGCGGCTCCAACTGGAGGGTGATCCGGGTCGACGGGGCGACGCTGCGACCGGTCAGGCGGACGTGGGCGTGGGCCACGCCCTCCAGATCGGCGGCCTCGCCCGACAGGACGCCCTCCAGGGCGCGGCCGCGCAGCACGGCGCCCGCGCCGTCGCCGGTGTCCACCAGGACCTCGCCGAGCCGGCGGCGGCGCAGGACCGCCGTGAGCCACCACAGGGCGAGCAGCATCAGCAGCGCGAGGACGGCGATGACCGTGGGCCACCACCATCCCTCGGTGCGCCAGCGGGTGCGTTCGGCGGTGCTGAGCAGCACGTCGTGGGGGCCGTCGTGGATCCACCAGGACGGCGGTGACACACCGAGCCCGACGGCGAGGACCGAGCCGCCGAGGGCCAGCAGCACCAGTCCGACGATGCCCAGCAGGACGCGGTCGACGGTCCTGAGCACGGGCCTCACCCCTTCTTCCCGGGCCGCCGCACCCGCACCGTGAGGCCGAGCGGGCGGGTCAGGCCCAGACCGCGGACCGCGTCGGCCAGGACGGTGTCGAGGTCGGTGTGTACGGCGTCCAGGTCACGGAAGTGGGCGACGGCGCGGACGTCGGCCCTGCGCCGGCCGGCCTTCACCCGGACGGACTGCACTCCGCCGACCTCCATGGCGCGGTCGCGCAGCGCGAGCGCGGCGGCGTCCCGGTGGAGGCCCGCGCGGACGTCGGGGTGGGTGCGCCGCATCGGCAGCACGGACCGCAGGCCCGGGGTGACGGCGAGCAGGATCAGCCAGAGGCCGAGGGCGGCCGCGACACCGGCGCCGACCAGCACCCAGACGTCGTCCAGGGGGCGTTCGGCCAGCTCGCGGGCCAGGCCGCTGCGCCAGGGCATGGCGTCGTGGTCGGCGCGGACCGCGACGACGTCGTAGAGGAAGGCGCCCGCGATCACGAGCAGCGCCGCCGCGACGACGGCCGCCGGGACGCGGCGTGCGGACCAGAAGCGGCCGCCCCTGCCGAGGTCCGCGGTGGTGTCCGGTTGCTCCTGCGGTGTGTTCTCGTCCGTGCTGTCGGTCTCGCTGTCCGGTGTCTTCTCCAGGACGGGCGGTGTGCTGTCCGAGCCCCGGGGCTCGCTCATCGCGTCCTCCCGTGTGCCTCGCCGTGGGCCGCCGTCCGGTGCAGCCGTTCGACCTGGACGGCGACCTCGGGGACGTCCATTCCCACCAACGCGCCTACCCGCTCGGCGACATGTCGACGCACCTGCCGGCAGCGGGCGCCGATGTCGGTGGGGTAGTCCAGTTCGAGGTGGACCCGGATGTGCGCGGCGCCGACGGTGCCGCCGCTCGCCCCCGGTGCGCCGTGGGCGTGCACGACGACGGTGGCGTGCGGTTGGTTGGCGCCGGGCGCGGCCGGGCCGACCGCCTCCCTGGCGGCCTGTGCGGCGATCTTCGCGACGACCCGGTCGGCGATCCGGGTGGCGCCGCGGTCGGCGGGCGGTACGACGGCGCGGCGCGCGGCGACGGCCTCCGCCCCCTCGCTCACCGCCGTCACCTGCGCCGGTCACGCGTGCGGAAGAAGTCGCCGATCTCCAGGTCCCCTTCGAGGAACCGGCCGACGACGAACCCGATGGCGCCCAGTGCCGCCACCAGCAGGAAGGCCCCGAACCCGCCGAAGTATCCGGCGAAGCCCAGTGCCATGCCGGCGATCATGCCGGCCACGGCCATGCTCATGCTGCGTTCCTCCGCTGTCGGGTCGACGCGTCACTGGATCCGGGGCTCGGGTTCGTCGTCCTCCTCGTCGGGCAGCTTCACGTCGCTGACCGCGATGTTGACCTCGACCACCTGGAGGCCGGTCATCCGCTCCACGGCCGCGATCACGTTCTCCCGGACGTCGCGGGCCACGTCGGAGATGGAGACGCCGTAGTCGACGACGATCTCCAGGTCGAGGGCGGTCTGCACCTCGCCGACCTCGGCCTTCACACCGCGGGTCACCGACTTGGAGCCACCGGGCACCCGGTCCCGTACGGCTCCGAAGGTGCGGCTGATGCCGCTGCCCATGGCGTGGACGCCGAGGACGTCCCGGGCCGCGAGACCCGCGATCTTCTCCACCACGCCGTCGGCGATGGTGGTCCGCCCCCGGGTTCCCGGGTCGCCGCCGCCGCGCCGGGTGGCCCCCTTGCGGGTCGACACGTTCTCCGCGCCGCCCTCGGTGTTCTGCGTCCGGAGCTGGTCCGTTGACTCAGTCATGGCCGTACGTCCTTTTTTCGGTCGTCGTCCCTTCGACCACGGTAAGCGCGGTTGCTCCGCCGCGCCCCGGGGATACGGCAGTCTGGAGGAATGAACGGGTGGACGAGTGCGGTACGGAACCAACTGGGCCTCGGGCGACTGCTTCCCCTCGGGGGTCCCGGGGACGGCGTATGGATCGCGGAGAGCGCGGCGCGGACGGCGCTGCGGGAGGCGGTGCGGGGGCTGCCGGGAGTGCGGCTGGGGGTGCTGCGGATCGGTCCGGCGGATCCCGCGGGTCCCCCGGACGCCGTCGAGCCGGTCGTACCGGCGCCGCCGAGCGGGCTGCCGCCGGGGCCGTTGCGGCTGACGGCGGATTTCGCGGCGGTGGCGAGCGGGCCGCTGCCGCTGGTGGCGGGCCGGGTGCGGGACGCGCTGGCCGAGGCGGCGGCGGAGCGGCTGGGCCTGGTGGTGGCGGAGGTGGACCTGAGGGTCACGGCCCTGCTGGACGAGGACCCGGAACCGGAGCCCGCCGCGCCGGTGGAGCCGGTCCCGGCCGGGTCGGCGCCCACCGGCGCGGAGGCGCTGGCCGCCACGGCGGCCCTGGCGGTACCGGGCGTGACGGCTCTGACGGACGTGCTGGGCCGTGCGGTCCGTCTGGAGGAGCACCCCGCGGAGTCGGCGGCCCTGCCGCGCGGCCACGCGCGCGTGGAGATCGCGGTCGCGGCGGACCTCCGGGCCCTGGACGTGGCCCGGGAGGTCCGCGCGGCCGTGGGAGCCGCCCTTCCGGATCATCCGACGGTGACGGTCCTGGTGACGGCGGTGGGCTAGCCGTTCAGCGGCGGCCAGGACTCATTCACCCAGGCCGGCCAGGTCGCGCAGGCGGCGGCCCTGGGCGGCGCGTTCGGCGGTGCGCTGGGCGTCGTAGTCCCGGGCGGACGCGCCGCGCAGGAGGGTCTTGGTCTCGATGACCGCGTCGCGCGGGGCCGCCAGGATCGCGGCGGCCAGGTCCGCGGTCGCGGCGTCCAGATCCTTCGCCGGTACGGCGACGTTGGCGAGGCCGGACTGGACCGCCTCCTCGGCGCCGACGAACCGCCCGGTCAGGCAGATCTCGACCGCGCGGCCGTAGCCGACGAGGGAGACGAGGGGGTGCGTGCCGGTGAGGTCGGGGACCAGTCCGAGGCTGGTCTCGCGCATGGCGAACTGCACGTCCTCGGCGACGACACGGATGTCGCAGGCGAGGGCGAGCTGGAAGCCCGCGCCGATGGCGTACCCCTGGACGGCGGCGATGGACACGACGTCGCTCCGTCGCCACCAGGTGAAGCCCTCCTGGAACCCGGCGATGGCGGCGTCGAGTTCGGCGTCGCCGCTGCGCGCGAGGTCGATGAAGGACGGTTCGCCCTCGATCCCCTCGGGCGTGAACATCTGCCGGTCGAGGCCCGCGGAGAAGGACACGCCCTCACCGCGCAGCACGACCACCCGGACGGAGCCCGGCAGCAACTGCCCGGCCTCGGCCAGCGCCCGCCACATCGCGGGGCTCTGCGCGTTGCGCTTGGCCGGGTTGGTCAGCGTCACCGTGGCGAGCGCGTCGTCGACGGTGAGCCGTACGCCGTCCTTGTCGAGCAGGGGAACGAGTTCCTGGGCGGGCGTGGCCATGGGAAGCCTCCGATGGGTGCGGTCAGTCAGCGGTCATGCCAGATGAACAGCTAAGTGACTGCACAGTAACCACCCGGTCGGTCGGTCGATCGACCGACCGGGTGGCCACCGTCGAAGGCGAGGGGCCGCCCGGATCAGGACGAGGCGGCCTTCTTGCCCCGGGTCGCTCCGCCACGCCCACGGAGCGTGACGCCCGATTCGCTGAGCATCCGGTGTACGAAGCCATACGAGCGGCCGGTCTCCTCGGCCAGCGCCCGGATGCTCGCACCGGAGTCGTACTTCTTCTTCAGGTCTGCCGCGAGCTTGTCGCGCGCGGCGCCGGTCACCCGGCTGCCCTTCTTCAGAGTCTCGGCCACCCGTGCCTCCTCATGGGAAGTGCGCTCTGGTCTCCTCATGATCACCCCTCCGGGGCGTGATGGCCACCCATTCGGCAAGGTCCGTGCGACAGGCTTTTGACGACAGGAGCGCGTCCCCACAAGCGGAATCCCCGATTCCATCGGGTGGCGTTCGTACGGCCGAACGGGTTGTTCCGCGAAACAGCAGGTCAGAGACGCGCGACGGCCGACCCCTTGTCGACAAAGGGATCGGCCGTGAAATCGATGTAGGACACACCTCGATACGAGGAGATCTCACACAGATGGTGGATCACCGGTAGGCCGAATGATCCATACGCCGTGGATCACTCGTTCGGTCACGCCAGGGCGACGAGATCCGCGTAGTCGGAGCCCCACAGGTCCTCGACGCCGTCGGGGAGCAGGATGATCCGCTCGGGCTGGAGCGCCTCCACGGCGCCCTCGTCGTGGGTGACGAGGACCACCGCGCCCTTGTAGGTGCGCAGTGCGCCGAGGATCTCCTCGCGGCTGGCGGGGTCGAGGTTGTTGGTGGGCTCGTCGAGCAGCAGGACGTTGGCGGAGGAGACCACCAGGGTGGCCAGGGCGAGCCGGGTCTTCTCACCGCCGGAGAGGACCCCGGCCGGCTTGTCGACGTCGTCGCCGGAGAACAGGAACGAGCCGAGCACCTTGCGGACCTCGACGAGGTCCAGGTCGGGGGCGGCGGAGCGCATGTTCTCCAGGACGGTGCGCTCCGGGTCGAGCGTCTCGTGCTCCTGGGCGTAGTAGCCGAGCTTGAGGCCGTGGCCGGGGCGCACCTCGCCGGTGTCCGGCTGCTCCACCCCGCCGAGCAGGCGCAGCAGGGTGGTCTTGCCGGCGCCGTTGAGGCCCAGGATGACGACCCGGGAGCCCTTGTCGATGGCCAGGTCGACGTCGGTGAAGATCTCCAGCGAGCCGTACGACTTCGACAGGCCCTCGGCCATCAGCGGGGTCTTGCCGCAGGGCGCGGGCTCGGGGAAGCGCAGCTTGGCGACCTTGTCGGAGGCGCGGACCGCCTCCAGCCCCGCGAGCAGCCGGTCGGCGCGCTTGGCCATGTTCTGCGCGGCGACGGTCTTGGTGGCCTTGGCGCGCATCTTGTCGGCCTGCGAGTGCAGGGCGGCGGCCTTCTTCTCGGCGTTCTGCCGCTCGCGCTTGCGGCGCTTCTCGTCGGCCTCGCGCTGCTGCTGGTAGAGCTTCCAGCCCATGTTGTAGACGTCGATCTGGGAGCGGTTGGCGTCCAGGTAGAACACCTTGTTGACGACCGTCTCGACCAGGTCGACGTCGTGGCTGATGACGATGAAGCCGCCGCGGTAGGTCTTGAGGTAGTCGCGCAGCCAGACGATCGAGTCGGCGTCCAGGTGGTTGGTCGGCTCGTCGAGCAGGAGCGTGTCCGCGTCGGAGAACAGGATGCGGGCCAGTTCCACGCGGCGGCGCTGACCGCCGGAGAGCGTGTGCAGGGGCTGGCCGAGCACACGGTCGGGCAGGTTGAGCGCGGCGGCGATGGTGGCGGCCTCGGCCTCGGCGGCGTACCCGCCCTTGGTGAGGAACTCGGTCTCCTGGCGCTCGTACTGCCGCAGGGCCTTCTCGCGGGTGGCGCCCTGGCCGACGGCGATCCGCTGTTCGTTCTCGCGCATCTTGCGGATGAGGAGGTCGAGGCCGCGCGCGGACAGGATGCGGTCGCGGGCGAGGACGTCGAGGTCGCCGGTGCGGGGGTCCTGCGGGAGGTAGCCGACCTCGCCGGAGCGGGTGACCTGGCCCGCGGCGGGCATGCCCTCGCCGGCCAGGACCTTGGTCAGGGTCGTCTTGCCCGCGCCGTTGCGGCCGACCAGGCCGATGCGGTCGCCCTTGGCGACACGGAAGGAGGCGCTTTCGATGAGGATGCGGGCACCGGCGCGCAGCTCGATGCCGGAGGCGGAGATCACGGTCAGACTCCTGTGCGGGGTCGGTGGCGGGATGGGCGGCTGAGGACGTTCCCGCCGTCTAATGCGCGAGGAGAATGGCCATGAGGCCAGTCTAACGGGACCGTGCAAGCAGTTTTCTGCGTTCGCGTGTTCGATCAAGGGCCGGTCGGGGCCGTGGGCCCGTCATGCCGGGGCGTTGTCAGTGGCGGCTGTCACACTGGGCGGCGGATGACATTTCCGGCGGTGACCTCGGTGGTCACACATGGGGAGTGATCGGCATGACAGGGACGCAGGGAGTACGACCGGGCATCTGTCCGACACTGCTGTACGCCGACGCGAAGGCGGCGATCCGGCAGCTCACGGAGGCCCTCGGCTTCACCGAGCTGTCGGTGTACGAGGGCGAGGACGGCGCGGTGCTGCACGCCGAGCTGGCCCAGGGCAACGGCGTGGTGATGCTGGGCTCGAAGGGCCGCGGCGGGGTCTTCGACGCGGCGATGAAGGACGCGGGCCCCGCCGGGGTGTACGTGGTGGTGGACGACGTGGACGCGCACCACCGCCGGGCCGTGGAGCAGGGCGCGGAGATCCTGATGCCCCCGACGGACCAGGACTACGGCTCCCGCGACTACATGGCGCGGGACGCCGAGGGCAACATCTGGAGCTTCGGCACGTACGCGCCGGATCTCCAGGGCTGAGCCGCCGGGCGGGGCCGGGCGGCCCGGCTCAGCTTCCGCCGGTGTGCACCTGGAAGGCGGCCCGGCGGACGGCCTTGGCCAGCGCCGGGTCGGGGTGCGCGGCGGCGAGGGCGACCAGGACCTGCACGGTGCGCGGGTGTCCCACGGCCCGCACCTCGTCCAGGAGCGCGGGCACGGTCGGCTGGAGCGCGGACTCCAGATGCCGTACCAGCATCGGGGCCTCGCCGTGGTCGGCGACGGCCGCGGCGGTGTCCACCCACAGCCAGGTGGCCTCCTGGCGGGTGAGCACCTCGTGCGCGTCCTCGGCGTCCACGCCGTCGTGCTCCGCCAGCCACAGCAGGGCGTAGGGGCGCAGGGCGGGCTCGTCGACGGCGGCGCGGACCTCGGCCTCGGCGGGGGCGCCGACGACGCGGAGCGCCTCGAAGGCCAGGCCGCGCAGCAGGGCGTCCTCGCCGCGGGCGGCGGCCAGCAGTTCGGTGACGGCGCCGCCGACGGTCCGGGCGGCGAGCCAGGCGCGGTACTCGGCGCGGGCGGCGTTGGGGCGGAGCTGGGCGCAGCCGCGCAGCATGTCCTCGGCCGCCTGCTCGATGTTGCCCGCGGGGCTCTGCGCGGCGACGCAGATCTGCTCCAGCTTGACCCAGACCGCCCAGTTGCCGAGCGGGGTGAGGGTGGCCTGGCCGGCGCCGCAGGTGAGCGCGCCCACCGAGGCGAGGGCGTGCAGGGCCCAGTCGAGGAGGGGGGCGAGTTCGGCGTCGCGGGCGGGCTCCGCCGGGTCGGTGTCGACGGCGGGCGCGGCGGCCGCCGCCGGGCTGACGGCGTCGGCGGCGTAGGGGACCTCGCAGCGCTCGGTGCGCAGTTCGGTGACGCGCTGGCGCAGCAGGTCGAGGAGCTGCTCCACGGGCACGGGGCCGGCGGAGAGCTGGAGGAAGGAGAGCACCTGCGGCATGGCCGAGACGACCTCGGCGACGGCGGCGGGCTCCTCCCCCGCGGGTTCCGGGGTGGCGAGCGACCAGGCGTCGAAGAGGGCGACCCAGCCGCGGAGCACGGCGCCGTCGTCGCGGTTCCAGGCGCGCAGCCGCCAGCCGGGGCGGGCGCTGTCGCCGTGCACCTCGATGAGTCCGGCGAGGCGGGCGATGTCCCAGTCGTGGCGGACCTGGTCCCGGGTCAGGCCCAGATCGCGGGCCGCGCGTTCGGCGGACGGGTCGGACAGGGTGGCCTTGCCGTCGGCGGTCGCGGCGTCACGGCCGGGGCCGAGGGCGTTGTCGGCCCAGCGGGCGACACGGGCCGCGGCGGCCAGACCTGAGCGTGCCATTCTGGCCAGCTCCGCCGGGGCCGGAGTGCCTTCCGGGGGGCGGGGCGCGGGGCGGCGCGGGCGCCGCTCGTTCACAGCGGTGGGGGCGGCGGCCAGGGGTCGCGGGCGGACGAGTCGAAGCCTGGAGTCGCGCGGGATACGGGACGTCACGGGTGCAGTCTTCCGGTTGACGGTCCGAAAACCCAAACGGAATGTCACGGCGGGCGACGGGACTGGCCAACGCACGGCGTGCGCGGGGGCCCGCCGGGACCGGTTCAGGCCAGTGGTACGGCCTTAAACGGAACCTTCGGGGGCGGTCCTCGCCGCGGCTCAGCTCAGGGGGATGAGGAAGCGGCGGAGGGTCTCCTCGTAGTCCTTCGGGCCGACGTTCCACATCGCGGCGTGCGGGGCCCGGGCGACGGTGTGCAGGGAGACCAGGCCGGGGCGGCGGGCGGCGAGACGGCGGGACGCCTCCCAGGGGGCCACGGTGTCGTCGGGGCCGTGGAAGACGAGGGTCGGCACCCGCAGTCCGGCGGCCGGGTCGGCGGCGCCGTCGCCCGGGTCGCCGGATCCGCCGGGGCCGTCGTGCAGTCCGGTGCGGCCCTGGGCGGCGCGGACGGCGAGCGGCAGCAGGACGCCGGGGGTGTGTCTGGCGGCGGCCAGGGCGCGCAGGGTGGCCTGCCAGTCCAGCACCGGGGAGTCCAGGACGAGCCCGGAGACCCGGTCGCGCAGTCCGGAGTGGGCGGCCGCGCGCAGGGCCATGGTGGCGCCGGTGGACCAGCCGAGCAGGACGACGCGTTCGGCGCCGTAGCGGACGGCGTAGCGCATCGCGGCGTCCAGGTCGCGCCACTCGGTCTGGCCGAGGTGGTTCAGGCCGTCCGGCGGGCGGGGCGCGCCGAGGTCGCCCCGGTAGGAGAGGGCGAGGACCGGGAAGCGGCGGCTGTGCAGGAAGCCCATGAGGTTCAGGGCGTGCTCGCGGGTGGCGGCGAGGCCGTGCACGGCGATCACCCAGGTGCGCCGGTCGCCGGGCACGAACCAGGCGGGCAGCGGGCCCAGCTCGCCGGGCACGTCGACGTCGGCGTGGTCGAGGCCGAGGGCGGCGCTCGGGTTGCCGACGTACAGGTTGGGGGTGAGCCACACGGCGTCCCCGGGGCTCAGGCTGCCGTGCGTGACGCTTTCGAGCCGCCGTACGACGGTGTCGGCGGAGCCGGCAGCCTGCGGCAGCACGGGGCCGACGACCGCGTGGGAGCCGTCGCCCGCGAGCCCGTAGGTGCCGGGGCGCAGGCTGGCCAGATGGCGGGTGAGGGCGATCTGGCCGGCGGCGGTGCCGTGCACGGTGAGCCGGGGTTCGGTGGGCAGGGGCCGCCCGGGCGGCGCCTTCAGCGCGGCGTCGCTGGCGAGCCGCCCGGCGGCGACACTGACGGCGCCGGCGGCCAGGGCTGCGGTGACGGCAGCGGCCGTCGCGGTGACAGTGCGCACCCGTCCAGTGTCCTGGCCAATCCTCTTGGCGGCCAGTGGAGGGGCCCCAGGGGGTCGGGTCAGCCCGGCTGGCCGTAGTTGCGGAGGCGGGTGCCCGCTTCCGTGATCTGGGACTCCGTCAGGAGGGACGGGGTGTGGTGGGGGACCGAGGACGCCTTGAGCCAGAGGCTGCACATCCATTCGAGCTGGGCGGTGCGGTCGTAGGCCTGGTCGAGGGTGGTGCCGTGGGTGAGGGTGCCGTGGTTGCGGAGGAGGCAGCCGGTGCGTCCTTCGAGGGCGCGCAGGACGTTCTCGGCCAGCTCCGGGGTGCCGTAGGGCGCGTAGGGGGCGACGCGGACCGGGCCGCCGAGGGCGCCCGTCATGTAGTGGACGGGCGGGAGTTCGAGGACGAGCGTGGAGACGGCGGTGGCGTGGACGGCGTGCGTGTGGACGACGGCGCGGGCGTCGGTGGTGGCGTACACGGCGAGGTGCATGGGCAGTTCGCTGGTCGGGACGAGGGTGCCGAGCACCTGCCGGCCGGTGAGGTCGACGCCGGTGACGTCGTCCGGGGTGAGCCGGTCGTAGGGCACGCCCGACGGGGTGACGAGTACGGTGTCGCCGACTCGGACGGAGACGTTGCCCGAGGTGCCGACGACGAGGCCGTCCGCGACCGTGCGGCGGGCCGCCGCCACCAGGGCCTCCCAGGCGTCCGTCTCCTCGGGGAGCGGGTCCCGCCGACGCTGTTCGTACCGCTGCTCAGCCATGCCCCGATCCTGCCAGCGCACGGCCTCCCATCGCATACAACGGCGGCCGGATCACGCATCGTGGACCACCCGCTACGGGCCGCCGCGACAGGGGGTGACGACCCCCGGATGTGGACACCGCAGTGACCGCCTCAGTTCACCTTCCGTTCACCCAGGTTGCCTACGGTCAGCCGACCAATGACTTCGAAAGATTGCCTGGGTAAATGGAAAACTTCTCGCTGATCCTCGCGATTGTGGTGGTCACCGCACTCGCGTTCGATTTCACGAATGGTTTTCACGACACCGCCAACGCGATGGCCACCACCATCTCGACCGGTGCGCTCAAGCCCAAGGTCGCGGTGGCCATGTCCGCCGTGCTGAACCTTGTGGGCGCTTTCCTCTCCGTGGAGGTCGCCAACACGATCTCCAAGGGTCTCGTCGACGAGACCGGCATCCGTCCCGAGGTCATCTTCGCCGCCCTGGTCGGCGCGATCCTCTGGAACCTGCTGACCTGGCTGGTGGGCCTGCCCTCCAGCTCCTCCCACGCCCTCATGGGCGGTCTGATCGGCGCCACCATCGCCTCCGCCGACATGGGCGCGGTCCACGGTGACGTCCTGGTCACCAAGGTCCTGATCCCGGCGATCGCGGCCCCGCTGGTCGCGGGCGTCGCGGCGATGCTCGCCACCCGGCTCTCCTACCGCCTGGGCAGGAAGGCCGACGGCAAGGCCGCCGAGAAGGGCTACCGCGCCGGCCAGATCGCCTCCGCGGGCCTGGTCTCCCTGGCCCACGGCACCAACGACGCCCAGAAGACGATGGGCATCATCACCCTGGCCCTGGTGGCCGGCGGTGCCGTCGCCCCCGACTCCGACCCGCCGCTGTGGGTCATCCTCACCGCCGGTCTGGCCATCGCGCTCGGCACCTACCTCGGCGGCTGGCGCATCATCCGCACCATGGGCAAGGGCCTCACCGACCTCCAGCCGCAGCAGGGCTTCGCCGCCCAGACCAGCGCCGCGACGGTCATCCTGGCCTCCTCCCACCTGGGCTTCTCCCTCTCCACCACGCACTCGGTCTCCGGTTCCGTGATGGGCGCGGGCCTCGGCCGCAAGGGCGGGGTGGTCCGCTGGTCCACCGCGACCCGGATGTTCGTCGCCTGGGGCCTCACGCTCCCGGCCGCCGCCCTGGTGGGCGCGCTCGCCGAGTACGTCACCGGCTTCGGCGCCTGGGGCACGGCGGTGGTCGCGGTCTTCCTGGTCGCCTCCAGCGCCGCCATCTGGAAGATCTCCCGCCGCGAGCACGTCGACCACACCAACGTCAACGACCATCCGGACGAGCCGGCCGGTGTCGTCACCACCGCCATCGCCGCGGTGACTCCGCCGCCCACCGCCGCGATGACCGAGACGGTGCCCGAGCCGGTCTCCGAGACCCTGACCGCCACGATCGCCTCCCCGGCGGCCGAGCCGGCGGCCTCGCCCGCCCCCACGGCCTGAGCGCCATCCGCCCGGATACGCAGGAACGCGAAGGAACAGCATCCCTATGAAGATCGACTGGGCAGCCCTGGGCTCCGTCTTCGGCGTCAGCCTCGTGGTCACCGTGGCCCTCGTGGGCCTCTTCACCCTCGGCATCATGGCCCTCTCCCACCGCGAACGGGCCACCGCGCAGGGCGGCTCCGCCACCCTCGCCCTGACCGGCGCGTACGCCTGCTTCGCGGCGTGCACGGCCGCGGTGGCCTACGGGATCTCGCTGATCGTGGCCTGAGGCCACGACGACCGTCCCCGGGTGCGCCCGGTCCGGCCCCTTCCCGGGGTCCCGGACCGGGCGCGCCTTCGTGTGCGGCCCGGTCCGCGTACGGGCGGTGTGGGGTTCTGCACACTCTCCCCCCGCAGGTCAACGGCAAGTTGACGGCCCTTCGGGGCCCGTGGTGGACTGCCGGGGCCAGCTACGGCGGCAGAAGAGGAAGCCGGTGCGAATCCGGCGCGGTCCCGCCACTGTCACCGGGGTAGTAACCCCCGGGAGCCAGGAACTCTCACCGCCGGTCTCGTCGAACCAGGGCGCGGACACCCTGAGTGAGGACATATCGCCATGCGCGCTCGGTCGTTGAGGTACCGCACCAGGCCCCTGCCCGGCCGCACGGCCGGCTGAGCCGGTGCGTGCCGACCGCGTCCACGCGTACGGCGCCGCTCTCGGCCTCCTCGGCGACCTGCTGCTCGGCGATCCCCGCCGGGGCCATCCGGTCGCCGGATTCGGGCGGGCCGCCGGTGCCGTCGAGCGCGTGCTGTGGCGCGACCACCGGGGCTGGGGCGCCCTGCACACCCTGGTGTGCGCCGGGGGCGCCGTAGCGCTCGGGGCCGCCGCCTCGCGCGCCGTCCGCTCCTCCCCCGCCGGGTCCGTCGCCCTCACCGCCGCCGCCACCTGGGCCGTCGTCGGCGGCACCTCCCTCGCGCGCGAGGCGCGGGCCGTCGGCCACGCCCTGGAGACCGGGGACGTCGACGCGGCGCGGGCCCGGCTGCCGCATCTGTGCGGGCGCGACCCGCAGGCCCTGGACGCCGACGGGATCGTCCGCGCCGTGGTCGAGTCCGTCGCCGAGAACACCTCCGACGCCGTCACCGGGGCCCTGGTGTGGGGGGCGGCCGCCGGGGTGCCCGGGCTGCTCGGGTTCCGGGCCGTCAACACGCTGGACGCCATGGTCGGGCACCGCTCACCGCGCCATCTGCGCTTCGGGTGGACGTCCGCGCGCCTGGACGACCTCGCCGGCTGGCCGGGGGCGCGGCTCACCGCCGTCCTCGCCGTCCTCGCGGGGGACGATCCGCGGGGGGCCGTGCGGGCCTGGCGCGACGACGCCCACCGGCATCCCAGTCCCAACGCCGGGCCCGTGGAGGCGTCCTTCGCGGGGGCGCTCGGGGTGCGGCTCGGCGGGACGCTGTCGTACGGGGGCCGGGTCGAACACCGGCCGGTGCTGAACCAGAAGGGGCGTTCCGTGGAGGTCAAGGACATCGAGCGGGCGGTACGGCTGTCCCGCCGGGTCGCGCTGCTCGCGCTCGGCGTCACCGTCGCCGGGCGGGCCGCCGCCGCGCGGGTGCGGGGGCGGGCGTCATGACGGGCGGGGGGCTGCTCGTCGCCGGGACCACGTCCGACGCGGGCAAGAGCGTCGTCACGGCCGGGATCTGCCGGTGGCTGGTGCGGCAGGGGGTGAAGGTCGCGCCCTTCAAGGCGCAGAACATGTCCCTGAACTCCTTCGTGACGAAGGAGGGCGCCGAGATCGGGCGGGCCCAGGCCATGCAGGCGCAGGCGTGCCGGATCGAGCCGAGCGCGCTGATGAACCCGGTGCTGCTCAAGCCCGGCGGGGAGCGCAGCAGTCAGGTCGTGCTGCTCGGCAAGCCGGTCGGCGAGATGAGCGCGCGCGGCTACCACGGGGGCCGTCAGCAGCGGCTCCTCGGGACGGTCGTCGACTGTCTGGCCGAGCTGCGCAGCACCTACGACGCGGTGATCTGCGAGGGGGCGGGCAGCCCCGCCGAGATCAACCTGCGGCGCACCGACATCGTGAACATGGGCATCGCGCGCAGCGCCCGGCTGCCGGTGCTGGTGGTCGGCGACATCGACCGCGGCGGCGTCTTCGCCTCCTTCTTCGGCACCGTCGCGCTGCTGTCGCCGGAGGACCAGGAGCTGGTGGCCGGGTTCCTCGTCAACAAGTTCCGCGGGGACGTCAGCCTGCTGGAGCCGGGGCTCGACATGCTGCACGGGCTCACCGGGCGCCGCACCTACGGGGTGCTGCCCTTCCGGCACGGGCTCGGGATCGACGAGGAGGACGGTCTGCGGGTGTCGCTGCGCGGCACCGTGCGCGAGTCCACCGTCGCGCCGCCGGTCGGCGAGGACGTGCTGCGGGTCGCCGTGTGCGCGATCCCGCTGATGTCCAACTTCACGGACGTGGACGCGCTGGCCGCCGAGCCCGGTGTCGTCGTGCGGTTCGTGGACCGGCCCGAGGAGCTGGCCGACGCCGATCTCGTCGTCGTCCCCGGCACCCGGGGGACCGTGCGGGCGCTGGAGTGGCTGCGCGAGCGCGGGCTCGCCGACGCCCTCGCCCGGCGGGCGGCCGAGGGGCGGCCCGTGCTCGGGATCTGCGGCGGCTTCCAGATCCTCGGCGAGCACATCGAGGACGACGTCGAGAGCCGCCGCGGGCGGGTCGACGGGCTCGGACTGCTGCCGGTCCGGGTGCGGTTCGCCCCGGAGAAGACCCTCACCCGGCCGGTCGGCGAGGCCCTCGGCGAGCGGGTCGAGGGGTACGAGATCCATCACGGGGTCGCCACCGTGACCGGCGGGGAGCCCTTCCTCGACGGGTGCCGGGCGGGCTCGGTGTGGGGCACGCACTGGCACGGTTCGCTGGAGTCGGACGGCTTCCGGCGGGCCTTTCTGCGCGAGGTGGCCGCCGCCGCGGGCCGCCGGTTCGTGCCGGCCGCCGACACCTCCTTCGCCGCGCTGCGCGAGGAACAGCTCGACCGGCTCGGCGATCTGATCGAACAGCACGCGGACACGGACGCGTTGTGGCGGCTCGTCGAGTCGGGCGCGCCGCCGGGACTTCCCTTCGTGCCACCGGGGGCGCCCGCGTGAACACCGTGCCGTCCCACGGGAACACCGTGCCGTCCCGTCCGCCCGTCCCGTCCGCCCGTCCCGCGTCCGGAGCCGGCCGGCGACCTGGAGGAGAACCAGTGACCACCCCCTTCCCATTCACGGCCGTCGTCGGCCAGGACGATCTGCGGCTCGCGCTGCTGCTGAACGCCGTGTCACCGGCGGTCGGCGGGGTGCTGGTGCGCGGGGAGAAGGGCACCGCGAAGAGCACCGCCGTGCGGGCGCTCTCGGCGCTGATGCCCGCCCTCGACGTGGTCTCCGGCTGCCGCTTCTCCTGCGACCCCGCCGCCCCCGACCCCGGCTGCCCGGACGGGCCGCACGAGACGGGGGTGTCCGAGACCCGTCCGGCGCGGATGGTGGAGCTGCCGGTGGGCGCCTCGGAGGACCGGCTGGTCGGCGCCCTGGACATCGAACGGGCGCTGGCCGAGGGCGTGAAGGCGTTCGAGCCGGGCCTGCTGGCCGACGCGCACCGCGGGATCCTCTACGTCGACGAGGTCAACCTGCTCCACGACCATCTGGTCGACCTGCTGCTGGACGCGGCGGCGATGGGTGCCTCGTACGTGGAGCGCGAGGGCGTCTCCGTACGGCACGCCGCCCGGTTCCTGCTCGTCGGGACCATGAACCCCGAAGAGGGCGAGCTGCGGCCGCAGTTGCTCGACCGGTTCGGGCTGACGGTGGAGGTGGCCGCCTCGCGCGAACCCGACCAGCGGGTGGAGGTCGTGCGGCGCCGGCTGGCCTACGACGACTATCCGGCCGGTTTCTCGGCCCGGTGGGCGGACGAGGAGGCCGCCGTACGGGAGCGGATCACGGCCGCGCGGGAGCTGCTGCCGTCGGTGCGGCTGGGCGACGGGGCGCTGCGGCAGATCGCGGCGACCTGTGCCGCCTTCGAGGTGGACGGCATGCGCGCCGACATCGTGATGGCCCGTACGGCGACCGCGCTGGCCGCCTGGGCCGGGCGCACGGACGTGCTCGCCGAGGACGTGCGGCAGGCGGCGCTGCTCGCGCTGCCGCACCGGCGCCGGCGCAATCCGTTCGACGCGCCGGGGCTCGACGAGGACCGGCTGGACCGGACGCTGGAGGAGTTCGCGGGCGACGACGAGGATCCCGAGCCCGACCCGGACACGGATCCCGACACGGATCCCGGTGGGCCCGACGACGGTGGCGGGGGCGGGGGTCCGGCCCCGGACGCCGGGGGGCCCGACGACGCGGCCGGGGCCGACGCCGGGGCGCCGCCCGAGGCCGGTGCGGGCGGGCAGCCCGAGGACTCCCCCGGTGCCGGTGCGGGCTCTGGCGAGCGGTCCGCCGTACGGGCCGCCGAACCGTTCCGTACGAAGGTGCTCAGCGTGCCCGGGATCGGTGAGGGTGCCGCCGGGCGGCGCTCGCGGGCGCGGACCGAGCACGGGCGCACCACCGGCGCGCGCCGGCCGCGGGGTGCCCTGACCAAGCTGCATCTGGCGGCGACCGTGCTGGCGGCCGCGCCGCACCAGCGGGCGCGGGGGCGGTCCGGGCGGGGCCTGGTGGTGCGCCGGGACGATCTGCGGCAGGCGACCCGGGAGGGGCGCGAGGGCAACCTCGTGCTGTTCGCCGTGGACGCCTCCGGGTCGATGGCGGCCCGGCAGCGGATGAGCGCCGTGAAGGGCGCCGTCCTCTCGCTGCTGCTGGACGCCTACCAACGGCGGGACAAGGTGGGCCTGGTGACCTTCCGGGGGTCGGCGGCCGAGGTGGCGCTGCCGCCCACGTCCTCGGTGGACGCCGCCGCCGTACGGCTGGAGTCGCTGCCCACCGGGGGGCGCACCCCGCTGGCCGCCGGGCTGCTGCGGGCGCACGACGTGCTGCGGGTGGAGCGGCTCCGGGATCCGGCGCGCCGGGCGCTGCTGGTGGTCGTGACCGACGGGCGGGCGACCGGCGGTCCCGATCCGGTCGCGCTCGCCGGGCGGGCGGCCCGGCTGTTCGCCGCCGAGGGCGTCGCCTCCGTCGTCGTGGACTGCGAGTCGGGGCCGGTGCGGCTCGGGCTCGCGGGGCGGCTCGCGGGTGAGCTGGGCGGGACGGCGGTGACACTGGACGAGCTGCGGGCGGAGTCGATCGCCGGGCTGGTCCGGAACGTACAGGGAGCCTCCGTGGCTCCGTCTGCTTCGACTTCGAGGAGGGCCGCGTAGTGCCGCAGGGACAGCCGAGTGTCGTGCCGGACGACGGGCTGACGACCCGTCAGCGCCGTAACCGTGCACTGGTGTTGGTGCACACGGGGATCGGCAAGGGCAAGTCGACCGCCGCGTTCGGGCTCGCGCTGCGGGCCTGGAACCAGGGCTGGCCGATCGGGGTGTTCCAGTTCGTCAAGTCGGCGAAGTGGAAGGTCGGCGAGGAGAACGCGCTGCGGGTGCTGGGCGCCAGCGGCGAGGGCGGCACCGTCGACTGGCACAAGATGGGCGAGGGCTGGTCGTGGGTGCAGCGCGACGGCCAGATGGACAACGAGGAGAAGGCCCGCGAGGGCTGGGAGCAGGTCAAGCGCGACCTGGCGGCCGAGACGTACAAGCTGTACGTGCTCGACGAGTTCGCGTACCCGATGCACTGGGGGTGGGTGGACCCGGACGAGGTGGTGTCCGTGCTGCGGGACCGGCCCGGCACCCAGCACGTGGTGATCACCGGGCGGAACGCCCCCGGGCAGATCGTCGACCTCGCCGACCTCGTCACCGACATGTCCAAGGTCAAGCACCCGATGGACGCCGGGCAGAAGGGCCAGCGAGGCATCGAGTGGTGACGCCGTGCTGACCGCCCCGTCTTCTCCGTCCTCCTCGTCCTCCGTGCCCCGGCTGGTCGTCGCCGCGCCGTCCTCCGGCAGCGGCAAGACGACCGTCGCCACCGGGCTGATGGCCGCGTTCGCCGCGCGGGGGCTCGCCGTGTCCCCGCACAAGGTCGGGCCCGACTACATCGACCCCGGGTACCACGCGCTCGCCACCGGGCGGGTGGGGCGCAATCTCGACGCGTATCTGTGCGGGCCCGAGCTGATCGGCCCGCTGTTCGCGCACGGCGCGGCCGGGTGCGAACTCGCCGTGGTCGAGGGCGTGATGGGGATGTTCGACGGGGCGGCGGGGCAGGGGGAGCTGGCGTCCACCGCGCATGTGGCGAAGCTGCTGCGGGCGCCGGTGGTGCTGGTGGTGGACGCCTCGTCGCAGTCGCGGTCGGTGGCGGCGCTGGTGCACGGTTTCGCGTCCTGGGATCCGCAGGCGCGGCTCGCGGGCGTGATCCTGAACAAGGTCGCCTCGGACCGGCACGAGGAGCTGCTGCGGGACGCGCTGGACGAGGCCGGGGTACCGGTGTTCGGGGTGCTGCGGCGGGCCCCGCAGGTGGACACGCCGTCCCGGCATCTGGGGCTGGTGCCGGTCGCCGAGCGGCGGGCGGCGGCGGTCGACGCGGTCGCGGCGATGGCGGCGCAGGTCGAGCGGGGCTGCGATCTGGAGGGGCTGATGGCGCTGGCCCGGACGGCGGGGCCGCTGCCGGACGCGGCCTGGGCGCCGCCGTCCGGCCCGCCGGTGACGGGGCGGCGTCCGGTGGTCGCGGTCGCCGGCGGGCCCGCGTTCACCTTCTCCTACGCCGAGCACACCGAACTGCTCACCGCCGCCGGGGCCGAGGTCGTCACCTTCGACCCGCTGCGCGACGAGGCGCTGCCCGAGGGGACCGCGGGGCTGGTCGTGGGCGGCGGCTTCCCCGAGATGTACGCCGCCGAACTGTCCGCCAACGAGCCGCTGCGCAAGGCCGTCGCCGCGCTCGCGGAGTCCGGCGCGCCGGTCGCCGCGGAGTGCGCCGGGCTGCTGTACCTGTGCCGGGAGCTGGACGGCCGGCCGATGTGCGGGGTCCTGGACGCGAGCGCCCGGATGACGGAGCGGCTGACACTCGGCTACCGGGACGCCGTCGCCCTCACCGACAGCGTGCTGGCCACCGCCGGAACCCGGCTGCGCGGCCACGAGTTCCACCGGACCGTGGTGGAACCGGGCGCGGGCGGCACCCCCGCCTGGGGCCTGCGGACCCCACAGCCACGCGTCGAGGGCTTCGTGACCGGCGGCGTCCACGCCAGCTATCTGCACACCCACTGGGCGGCCGCCCCGAGCGTGGCCCAACGGTTCGTGGAGAGGTGCGGGACGTCATGACGGGCAGGCAGGCGGTGGGTGGTGGCACGTCAGCCCGCCAGGCCCACCACCAGCCAGATGAAGGCCGCGCCCGCGATCGTGCACAGGACCGTCGAGCGGGCCGGGTGTTCGTGGTGGGCCTCGGGGAGGATCTCGGCGGCGGCGAGGTAGAGCAACGCGCCCGCGAAGAAGCCGAGGTAGCCGCCGAGCAGGGGCTCCGGGATGGTGACGAACGTCGTCGAGGCCGCGCCGAGCACCGGTGCGGCCGCGTCCGCGAACAGCATCGCGAGGGCCTTGCGGCGGGCGTTGCCGTAGACACTGGCGATCGTGTACGTGTTGAAGCCGTCCGCGAAGTCGTGGGCGATCACCGCGAGGGCCACGGCCACGCCCATGCCGTCGTCGATCTGGAAGGCGGCACCGATGGCCACCCCGTCCATGGCGCTGTGGCCGACCATCGCGGCGGCCGCCGTGAGGCCCACCTCGGGGGCGCGGCCCGTGGCCTCCTCGGCACCGTGCGCGGCCTGGCGGACCGCGAGCAGGCGTTCCACCAGATGGGCCAGCAGAAAGCCGGCCACGAACAGCAGCAGCGCGGCCGGGACGCCGAACACCTCGGTGCCGGCCGCCGCCAGGGCCTCCGGCAGCAGGTCCAGTCCGACGACGCCGAGCATCAGGCCGCCGGCCAGGCCGAGGACCAGATGGCGGCGGTCGGTGACACGCTGGGCGGTCCAGCCGCCGGCGAGCGTCATGAGGAACGCGCCGAGCGCGACGAGGACGGCCATGGCCCCTTGGTATCCGATCCGGCCCCGGTCGCGCACATCCTGGTCGTCGGGGTGGGGGCGTCCCGGGGCGTCCCGGCCGGGGAGGTGCTCGACATGATCGAGGGCGCCCTGCGCGACGCGGGTCTCTCCGCCCGGGGCGTCGCCGAGCTGGCCACCGTCGACGGCAAGGCGGCGGAGCCCGGGATCGTGGCGGCCGCGGCCGGCCTCGGGGTGCCGCTGGTGACGTACTCCGCGGCGGAGCTGGCGGCCGTCGAGGTGCCGAACCCCTCGGACGCGCCGCTCGCCGCCGTCGGTGCCCCCTCGGTCGCGGAGGCGGCGGCCCTGGCGCGCGGCGGCGAACTCCTCGTCCCCAAGCGCCGATCGGCCGGGGTGCCCGCCAGGGCGACCTGCGCGGTCGTACGGCGCCCCGGGCGCGGGCGGCTCGCGACGACGGCGACGGCGACCGACGGCATCGACATGGACATCGACGGGTTGGCGGACTCCCATGCCCACGACTGACCGGCACGACCTGCGCCACCACGGCGACGCCGAGGTGCGCGACGACGGCGCCGCGCTCGTCGACCTCGCGGTGAACGTCCGCGCCGACACGCCCCCGCGCTGGCTGCGCGAGCACATCGCGGCGTCGCTGACCGGACTCGCGGCCTACCCGGACGGGCGGGCCGCGCGGGCGGCGGTGGCGGCGCGGCACGGGCTGCCGGTGGAGCGGGTGCTGCTGACGGCGGGCGCGGCGGAGGCGTTCGTACTGCTGGCGCGGGCGCTCACCGCGCGCCGGCCGGTCGTGGTGCATCCGCAGTTCACCGAGCCGGAGGCGGCGCTGCGGGACGCCGGGCACCGCGTGGAGCGGGTGCTGCTGCGCGCCGAGGACGGGTTCCGGCTGGATCCGGCGGCCGTCCCGGAGGACGCCGACCTGGTGGTGATCGGCAATCCCACGAACCCCACCTCGGTGCTGCATCCGGCGGCGGCGCTCGCCGCTCTCGCGCGGCCGGGGCGGACGCTGGTGGTGGACGAGGCGTTCATGGACGCGGTGCCGGGCGAGCGCGAGGCCCTCGCCGGGCGGACCGACGTACCGGGTCTGGTGGTGCTGCGCAGTCTGACGAAGACGTGGGGTCTGGCGGGGCTGCGCATCGGGTACGTGCTGGCCGCGCCGGAGACGGTCACGGAGCTGGAGCGGGCGCAGCCGCTGTGGCCGGTGTCCACGCCGGCGCTGGCCGCGGCGGAGGCGTGTGTGTCGCCGCGCGCGCTGGCGGAGGCGGCGCACGCGGCGTACCGGATCGCCGTGGACCGGGCCCATCTCGTGGCGGGGCTGCGGGAGTTCGCCCCGGACGGGCTGCGGGTCGCGGAACCGGCGGAGGGCCCCTTCGTGCTGGTGCGGGTGGAGCGCGCGGCCGCGGTGCGCCGGCATCTGCGGGACCTGGGGTTCGCGGTGCGGCGCGGGGACACCTTCCCGGGGCTGGACGAGGAGTGGCTGCGGCTGGCGGTGCGGGACCGGCCGACGGTCAACGCGTTCCTCCAGGCGCTGGACCGGGCGATGGTGCTGGCGAGCCGCTGAAACCGCGCGGCCCCGCCGTACGGGACGCGTGAACTCCCGTACGGCGGGGCTGTGTCGGACCGGTGGGTCAGCCGCGGTTGCGCCGGGCCAGGGCCACCGCTCCCCCGCCGGCGGCCAGCAGGGCCACGGCGCCGCCCGCGATGTACGGCGTCGTGGAGCTGCCGCCGGTCTCGGCGAGCCCGGCCTCGGCGTGGGCGCCCTGCGCCTTGACGTCGGTGGCGGGTTCGGCGCCGCTGTCGTCGGCGGCCGGCGCCTCGCTCTCCTCCGTGCCGCTGTTCTCCTCGGTGCCGGTCTCCTCCTCGGTGCCGGTGCCGTTCTCCTCCCCGTTCTCCTCCGCGGCCTCCTCCTCGGGCGCCTTCGGGGTCTCGCAGGTGGCCTGGGCGAGGGTGAGCTTGCCGGTGACCTCGGCGACGTTGAGCTTCAACGGGTTGACGGAGACGGTGAGTTCGAGCGCGGTGGCGGCGGCCGTGCGGGAGGTGGTCTCGCGCTGGGACAGATCGAGCCGGACCTCGCCGACGCCGGGGACCTTGACGTCGGTGGTGCCGCCCGCGCTCACCGAGACCTTCTTGCCGAGGACCGTCACCGAGCCGGGCAGGCTGGACTCGGCGACCGGGGACTTGCCGGTCTCGCAGGTGGCCCGCGAGCTGACCGCGCCGACCTCGATGACGGAGAGCAGCGGCAGGCCGGGGACGTGCAGCCTGGCGTGGGCGAGGCGGGTGGACGCCTCGGCCTTGGTGTCGTCGACGGTGGCCTTGGCCTCGGCGACCTTGGCCCGCAGGACGGTGAAGGGCCGTCCGCCGGCGACGCCGTCCAGCTCGGCGGTGAGGGCGGTCTTCTCGGCGCTCTGCGGCGCGGTCACCTCGTTGAGGCTGAGGGCGAGCGGGACGTCGACGGTCTTGTTGAGCAGGTTCACGTCGAGCGCGGTGCGCAGGACGACGGCGCTCGCGCGGCCGTGGTCGGAGGTCGCGTGGGCGGGGCTCGCGCAGGCCAGGGCGGTGGGACCGGCGGCCAGGGCGGTGGCCGCCGCGACGGAGGCGAGACGGCGTGCGGGCATGCGGAAGTGATGGCCGTTCAAGGTGGTGGGACCCCCAGAGAGACATGCTTGGGACCCGGAAAGAATTACGCATGACGGGTGAACAGTCAGCGATCTCACGGGACTTCACCCCAAAGGGGGGTTTCCGTGGACTTGTTCGAATCTCGCGGCACGGGTGTTCCCCGCCGTCACCGCCGTGTCACCCGATGCGGCGACCGGAGCCCCGCCGCACCGGCGCGTGGACGGGGGTGCACAACGACCCGTGCGGGGCGCACGTCACGGCGGGCCGCCGGACCGGGGGTCAGGCCGTGACGCGCCCGTTGACGACCACCCGCCGGGGGTCCGCGAGGACGCGGACGTCGGTGCGGGGGTCTGTGTCGTAGACGACGAGGTCGGCGGGGGCGCCCTCCTCCAGGCCGGGCCGGCCGAGCCAGGCGCGGGCGGTCCAGGTGGTGGCCGCGAGGGCGTCCAGGGGCGGGATGCCTGCGGTGACCAGTTCGGCGACCTCGGCGGCCACCAGGCCGTGCGGGAGGGTGCCGCCGGCGTCGGTGCCGACGAAGACCGGGATCCCGGCGTCGTAGGCGGACCTGACGGTGTCGTAGCGGCGTTCGTGGAGCCGGCGCATATGGGCCGACCAGCGCGGGAACTTGCTCTCGCCGCCTTCCGCGAGCCTCGGGAAGGTCGCGATGTTGACGAGGGTCGGGACGATCGCGACGCCGCGCTCGGCGAAGAGCGGGATCAGGTCCTCGGTCAGGCCCGTGGCGTGCTCGATGCAGTCGATGCCCGCCTCGACGAGGTCGCGCAGGGAGTTCTCGGCGAAGCAGTGCGCGGTGACCCGGGCGCCCAGCCGGTGGGCTTCGGCGATGGCCGCCTCGGCCGCGTCCCGGGGCCAGCTCGGGGCCAGGTCGCCCACCTCGCGGTCGATCCAGTCGCCGACCAGCTTGACCCAGCCGTCGCCGCGCCGGGCCTCTTGCGCGACGTAGGCGACCAGGTCGTCGGGCTCGATCTCGTGGGCGTAGCCGCGGATGTAGCGGCGGGTGCGGGCGATGTGCCGGCCGGCCCGGATGATCTTCGGGAGGTCGTCGCGGTCGTCCACCCAGCGGGTGTCGGACGGCGATCCCGCGTCGCGGATCAGCAGGGTGCCGGCCTCGCGGTCGGTCAGCGCCTGCTTCTCCGCCTCGTCGGCGTCGACCGGCCCGTGCGCGCCGAGACCCACATGGCAGTGGGCGTCGACGAGGCCGGGCAGCGCCCAGCCCGTCACCGTCCGCACGTCGCGGGCGTCGGCGGGACGGTCGTAGCTGATCCGGCCGTCGACGACCCACAGCTCGTCGCGGACGTCGTCGGGCCCGGCCAGGACCCGCCCCTTCACGTGCAGCACCGGGTGATCGCTCATGCGATGCACCCTAGCTACTTGTCGCTCTTCTCCACCCGGTCGGCCGGGTTGTCCTTCTCGACCTGGGCCATCGCCGGGTCGAGGAGGCGGGAGAGGAAGTGGCGGGTGCGTTCGTGGGAGGGGGCGCCGATGACCTGTTCCGGGGTGCCGTCCTCGACGATCACGCCGCCGTCCATGAAGACGACCCGGTCGGCGACCTCGCGGGCGAAGGTCATCTCGTGGGTGACGACCATCATCGTCATGCCCTCGTCCGCGAGCATGCGCATGACGGCGAGGACGTCGCCGACCAGCTCCGGGTCGAGCGCCGAGGTCGGCTCGTCGAAGAGCATCACCTCGGGGCCCATGGCGAGCGCGCGGGCGATCGCGACGCGCTGCTGCTGGCCGCCGGAGAGGGAGGCGGGGTAGGCGTCCGCCTTCTCCGACAGGCCCACCCGGGCCAGGTTCTCGGCGGCGACCCGGGCGGCCTCCGTCTTGCCCCGGCGCAGCACCCGGCGCTGCGGCAGCGTGAGGTTCTCGGTCACCGACAGATGCGGGAAGAGGTTGAACTGCTGGAAGACCATGCCGATCCTGCGGCGTACGGCGTCGATGTCGACGTCCGGGTCGGTGATCTCGGTGCCGCCGACGAACACCTGGCCCTTCGTCGGCTCCTCCAGCAGGTTCACGCACCGCAGCAGGGTCGACTTGCCCGAGCCGGACGGGCCGATCACACAGACGACCTCGCCCTGGCCGATCTCCAGGTCGATGCCGCGCAGCACCTCGTTGGCGCCGAAGGACTTGTGCAGGTCCTTGACCTGGATCTCCGGTCGGCTCATTTCACGGCCTCCTGGGCCTTGGCCTCCATACGGCGCACGACGAAGCCGAGCGGGATGGTCACCAGCAGATAGCACAGGCCGGCGACCAGGATCGGCGTGGAGTTGGCGGTCTGGCTGGCCAGGTCGCGCCCGTACTTGGACAGTTCGCGTTCCTCCAGGGTGACGCCGAGGAACAGCACCAGCGAGGAGTCCTTGAACAGCAGGACCAGTTCGTTGGTGAGCGGCGGCAGGATGATCCGGAACGCCTGCGGGATGATGATCGAGACCATCGCCCTGGCCGGTGAGAAGCCCAGGGAACGGGCCGCCTCCATCTGTCCCTTGGGGACGGCCTGGATGCCGGCGCGGATGGTCTCCGCCATATAGGCGGCGGCCACCAGGCCGAGCGCGAGGGCGACCTTGCCGTAGGTGCCGCCGACGATCTCCGTGCCCGGGAAGGCGAGCGGGACGGCCACCCCGATGAAGATGAAGATCAGCAGGGCGGGCAGTCCGCGGAAGATCTCGATGTAGACGCCGGCGAACCAGCGGTAGGGGCCCACCGACGACAGCCGCATCAGCGCGATCACCATGCCCAGCACGAGTCCGACGGCGAAGCCGGACAGCGTGTAGAGCACGGTGTTCTTGAGCGCCAGCGTGATGACGTCCGGGAACATCTCCTTGGCGATGCTCCCCTGGGCGAACTGGTTCTTCAGCCGGCCCCAGTCGGCCGAGACCGCGACGGCGATCACGGCCGCGACGAAGAGCACGTACTGGACGCCCCGCGAGAGGCTGCGCCGCTGCCGTCGGCTCAGGCCCTTCCGCTTGGGCTGAAGCGGCTCCAGGGGTGTGTCCGTCCCGGTCCCGGCCATCGGGTCAGGAGGCCGAGGCGGTCGCGGCCGGGGAGGCCGCGGACTCGTCGTAGGGGCCGATCCACTTCTCGTAGATCTCCTTGTACGTGCCGTCCGCCTTGGCCCCGGCCAGCGCCTTGTTGATGGCGGCGAGCAGCTCGGTGTTGCCCTTCTTCACCGTGAAGCCGTACTGCTCACCGGTGTTGATGTTGTCGGCGACCTCGAAGGCGTCGGCGTTGGCCTTGTCCTTCAGCCAGCCCTGGACCACCGGGAAGTCGATGATCACGGCCTTGACCTGGCCGGAGCGCAGGCCGTTGAGGACGGCGTCGGAGGACTCGAAGGAGACCGGGTCGAAGCCCTGCTGCTTGGCGTAGTCCTCGCCGGTGGTCTGCGCCTGGGCGCCGAGCTTGACCTTCTTGGCCTTGGCGTCGGCGAGGGAGGTGATCCCGCTGCCCCGGTCGACCAGGAGGGCCTGGGTGGCCTCGAAGTACGGGTCGGAGAAGTCGACGTTCTTCTTGCGTTCCTCGGTGATGGTCATACCGGCCGCGGCGACGTCGCACTGGCCGGAGTTGAGGAAGGCGCCCGTCTTGAAGTTCTCGAACGGGGTGTCGAGGATCACCTGCTTCACCCCGAGGTCCTCGGCGACCAGGTCGATCAGGGCCACGTCGAAGCCCTGCACCTCGCCGTCGATCTCCGACTGGAAGGGCGGGTAGGGCAGATGGGTGCAGGTGGTGAGCTGGCCGGCCTTGGCCAGCTCCACTCCACCGGCGGCGGTCTTGGAGCCGCTGCCTCCGTCGTCGCTGGAGGTGCAGGCGGCCACGAGCATCAGTGCGGCCGCGGCGGTGCCGGCGGCCAGGACGCGGGTCCGTCGCCCGGGGAGGGTCTTCACGGCGGGCCTTCCTGTGGGGGGAGGTGGGGGGTGAGTGAGGTCCTGGGGACCTGAGGATCCGATTATAAGGAGAAGTTTGAGTGTCTCAAACCAATCCGATGGTCAAGGAGCCGACGGACCTGCGAAGTCATCGGTCGGCGGCTGCGCGGGGGTGCGGGTGGGGGCGGATACTCTCGTCACCTCTACCCCGTACGTCGAAGAGAGCACCGTCGTGACACACCCGTTCCTGGACCTGGCCCCGCTCGGCGCCGCGCGCTTCGCGTCGATCGAGGACCGGGTGGCCCGGCTGCTGCGCACCGAGCAGGACGTCGTGATCATGCAGGGCGAGGCGCTGCTGCCGCTGGAGGGGGCGATCCGGGCGACCGCGGGCCCCGGCACCACGGCCCTGAACGTGATCACCGGCCCCTACGGGCAGACCTTCGGGGACTGGCTGCGCGACTGCGGCGCCACGGTGATCGATCTGGCGGTGCCCTTCCACACGGCGGTGACGGCCGCGCAGATCCGGGAGGCGTTCGCCGCGCACCCGGAGATCGACTTCGTCTCGCTGGTGCACGCGGAGGCGGCCACGGGCAACACCAACCCGGTCGCGGAGATCGGCGCGGTGGTGCGGGAGCAGGGTGCGTTGTTCTATCTGGACGCCGTGGCCTCGGTCGGGGCCGAGCCGGTGCTGCCGGACGCGTGGGGCGTGGACCTGTGCGTGATCGGCGCGCAGAAGGCGATGGGCGGTCCCGCCGGGGTGTCGGCGGTGTCGGTGAGCGAGCGGGCCTGGGCGCGGATGGCCGCGAACCCGAGGGCGCCGCGCCGCTCGTACCTCTCGCTGCTGGACTGGAAGGAGCGCTGGCTGGACGGCGGCCGCACGGCCCTGCCGCACGCGCCGGCGCAGTTGGAGATGCTCGGTCTGGAGGCGTGCGTCGAGCGGATCGAGGCGGACGGTCTGGAGACGGTGATGGCCCGCCACGCGTCCGCCGCGGCGGCGACCCGCGCGGGCGCGGCGGCACTGGGCGGCGGCCTCGAACCGTACGTGTACGAGGCGCGGGACGCGGCGCCGGTCGCCACGACCCTGCGGGCGCCCGCGGGGGCGCCGGCCTCGGAGCTGGTGGCCCACGCCCTGGCCGCCGATCCCGCGCTTCCGCTGGCCGCGGGCGGTGGCGCGCTGGCCGCGGAGATGATCCGCGTCAACCACTACGGCCCGGCCGCCACCCTTGCCACGGTCCGCGCCGCCCTGACGGCCCTCGCGGCGGCCCTCACGGAACGGGGTCTGACGACCGACCTGCCGGCGGCGCTGAAGGCGGCGGACGGCGCGTGGCGCTGAATTCAAGGCGCCCGAATATCCAATTCACCGAAATTCACTTCGGATCACTTCGGATAGATTTCCCTAGTGCTTCTGCCCTGATTCCCCGGGGCTAAACCCGGGGATTTTCAGGGCGATTTCGCGTACGTGATCCATTCCACAGGCGTTCCTTTATATACCTTATGCGGGGCATGAATCGTCCCATATCCCCCTCCCCTCTCCCTCGCATCACGGAATCCCCACCGACCCTCCATGCGTCATTGAATTTCGCTGGGTAAGTTCCTTCCGCATGACTGCCGCACAAGCAGACCTGCGAATCGACCTCCCGTCGGTGGCGGACGGGGCCGCCATCTGGCGTATCGCCAAGGAATCCGGAACGCTCGATCTGAACTCCTCCTACAGCTATCTGCTGTGGTGCCGTGACTTCGCCGCCACCTCCGCGGTGGCCCGCGACGAGGACGGCGAAGCGGTCGGTTTCGTCACCGGGTACGTACGGCCGGACGCCCCGGGGACCCTGCTGGTCTGGCAGGTGGCCGTGGACCGGGCGCACCGGGGCCGCGGTCTCGCCGCCGCGCTGCTCGACGGGCTCACCGCGCGGATCGCCGCCGAGCGTGGGCGCACCGCCCCGCTCTCCACCGTCGAGACCACGATCACCCCGGGCAACACCGCCTCCGAGCGGCTGTTCACCTCGTACGCCGCCCGGCACGGGGCGACCGTCCGCCGCGAGGTCCTGTTCGGCGCGGGGCTGTTCCCGGACGGTCCGCACGACCCCGAAGTCCTGTACCGCATCGGCCCGTTTTCGAGTTGAGGAGCGACACCATGACCATCACCCAGCCCGACCTCAGTGTCTTCGAGACCCTCGAATCCGAGGTGCGCAGCTACTGCCGGAGCTGGCCCGCCGTGTTCGACCGCGCGCAGGGCAGCGTCATGTACGACGAGGACGGCCGCCGTCACCTGGACTTCTTCGCCGGTGCCGGATCGCTCAACTACGGCCACAACAACCCGGTGCTGAAACGGGCGTTGATCGACTATCTGCTGCGCGACGGTGTCACGCACGGGCTCGACATGTCGACCGTCGCCAAGCGGACGTTCCTGAGCACCTTCCAGGACCTGGTGCTGCGGCCGCGCGATCTGCCGTACAAGGTGATGTTCCCGGGGCCGACCGGGACCAACGCGGTGGAGGCCGCGCTGAAGCTGGCCCGGAAGGTGAAGGGGCGTGAGGCGATCGTGTCGTTCACCAACGCCTTCCACGGCATGTCCCTCGGGTCGCTCGCGGTGACCGGCAACGCCTTCAAGCGGGCGGGCGCCGGGATACCGCTGGTGCACGGGACGCCGATGCCGTTCGACAACTACTTCGAGGGCACGGTCCCCGACTTCCTGTGGTTCGAACGGCTGCTGGAGGACCAGGGGTCGGGGCTCAACAAGCCGGCCGCGGTGATCGTGGAGACCGTGCAGGGCGAGGGCGGCATCAATGTGGCCCGGCCCGAATGGCTGCGCGCGCTCAAGGAGTTGTGCGAGCGGCAGGACATGCTGCTGATCGTCGACGACATCCAGATGGGCTGCGGGCGCACCGGGGCGTTCTTCTCCTTCGAGGAGTCCGGGATCGTGCCCGACATCGTCACGGTGTCCAAGTCCATCAGCGGCTACGGACTGCCCATGTCCCTGTGCCTGTTCCGGCCGGAGCTGGACGTCTGGGAGCCGGGCGAGCACAACGGCACCTTTCGTGGCAACAACCCGGCGTTCGTCACCGCCACCGCCGCGCTGGAGGCGTACTGGACCGACGGGGCGGCCATGGAGAAGCAGACCCGGGCGCGCGGCGAGCAGATCGAGGAGGGGCTCATCTCGATCACCGAGGAGAACCTCGCCGATGTGAAGGAGTACCGCGGGCGGGGGCTGGTGTGGGGCCTGGAGTTCCACGACAAGGAGCGCGCCGGGCGGGTCGCCGGGCGGGCCTTCGAACTCGGGCTGCTGATCGAGACGTCGGGGCCGGAGAGCGAGGTCGTCAAACTGCTGCCGGCCCTGACCATCACGCCGGAGGAGCTGGACGAGGGGCTGAGCGTCGTCGCCCGCGCCGTCCGCGAGACCACCTGACCTCCGGCCGTTCGACCGCCTGACCGACACGAGAGCGAAAGCGAAAGGAGAGACCGTGATCGTCCGTTCGTTCAAGGACATCGAGGGCACCGACCGCCATGTGCGGTCCGCGTCCGGCACCTGGGAGAGCAAGCGGATCGTGCTCGCCCGGGAGCGGGTCGGATTCTCCCTGCACGAGACGGTCCTGTACGCGGGCACCGAGACGTCGATGTGGTACGCCAACCATGTCGAGGCCGTGGTCTGCGTCGAGGGAGCCGCCGAACTCACCGACCACGAGACCGGGAGAACCCACACGATCACTCCCGGGACCATGTACCTCCTCGACGGACACGAGCGGCACACGCTGCGCGTCCAGGAGGACTTCCGCTGCCTCTGCGTGTTCAACCCCCCGGTGACCGGGCGGGAGGACCACGACGAGAACGGCGTCTACCCGCTGCTCACCGAACCCGAGGAGGTGTGACCGTCATGACCACCACCGTCACCGATCTCTACCCCACCCGCGGCACCACCGAGGTGTCCGTGCCCCGGCAGGACCCGGTCGTCTGGGGCTCGCCCGACACCCCTGGCCCGGTTCCCGCGGCCGGTCTCGCGGCGTACGAACGCGACGGTTTCCTCACCGTCGACCGGCTGATCAGCGACGACGAGGTGGCCGTCTGCCGGCGCGAGCTGGAGCGGCTGGTCTCCGACCCGCGGGTCAGGGCGGACCCGCGGTCGATCGTGGAGCCGCGCTCGCAGGAGATCCGGTCCGTGTTCGAGGTGCACCGGCTGAGTCCGGTGTTCGCCTCCCTGGTGCGGGACGAGCGGATCGTCGGGCGGGCCCGGCAGATCCTCGGCTCGGACGTGTACGTCCACCAGTCGCGGATCAACGTCAAGCCGGGCTTCGGCGCCGGGGGCTTCTACTGGCACTCCGACTTCGAGACCTGGCACGCGGAGGACGGGCTGCCGAACATGCGGACGGTGTCCGTGTCGATCGCGCTGACCGAGAACCTCGACACCAACGGCGGCCTGATGATCATGCCGGGCTCGCACCGGACGTTCCTCGGGTGCGCCGGGGCGACGCCGGAGGACAACTACAAGAAGTCGCTCCAGATGCAGGACGCGGGCACCCCGTCGGACGAGGCGCTGACCGAGCTGGCCGGTGAGTACGGCATCCGGCTGTTCACCGGGCCCGCCGGGTCGGCGACCTGGTTCGACTGCAACTGCATGCACGGCTCCGGGGACAACATCACGCCGTTCCCGCGCAGCAATGTCTTCATCGTGTTCAACAGCGTGGAGAACGCGGCGGTGGAGCCGTTCGCGGCGCCCGTGCGCCGTCCGGAGTACATCGGCGCCCGGGACTTCACTCCGGTGCGCTGAGCGGCCGGCCGCCGAGGACGTCCAGCAGACGGTCGACGTCGGCGTCGGTGTTGTAGAGGTGGAACGAGGCGCGCAGATGCCCGGCGCGGTCGGAGACCTCGATGCCCGCCGCGCTCAACTCCGCCTGACGGCGGCCGAGTCCGGGGACGGACACGATCGCGGAGCCGGGGGCGGGCACGGCCTCGTGGCCGAGGGAGGCGAGGCCCTCGCGGAAGCGGTCGGCGAGCCGTACGTCGTGAGCGTGCACGGCGTCCACGCCGAGTTCCTCGACGAGTTCGAGGGAGCGGCGCAGTCCGGCGTAGCTGAAGAGGGAGTGGCTGATGTCGAACCGGCGGGCGGAGCGGGCGAGTTCGGTGACGGGGCCGTAGCAGCTCTCCCAGGGCCGCTCGCCCGCGACCCAGCCGGCCAGGACCGGGCTGAGCCCGCCGAGGTCCTCGGGTACGACGAGGAAGGCCGCGCCGTGCGGGCCGAGCAGCCACTTGAAGCCGACGGTGGCGGTGTAGTCGTGGGCGGCGGCGTCGGTCGGCAGCCAGCCCGCGGACTGCGAGCAGTCGACGTAGGTCCGGGCGCCGTGCTCGCGGGCCGCCTCGCGCAGCGCGGCCAGGTCGGCGAGCCGCCCGTCGGCCGACTGCGCCGCGCTGACCGCGACGAGCGCGGTGCCGGGCCGCACGGACTCGGCGAGCCGCTCCAGGGGCACGGCGCGCACCTTGAGGTCGCCGCGGACGTGGAACGGGTTGAGGACGGAGGTGAAGTCGTCCTCGGCGGTGAGGACCTCGGCGCCCGCGGGCAGCGAGGCGGCGATCACCCCGGTGTGCGCGGCGACCGAGGCCCCGGCCGCCACCCGGTCCACGGACACCCCGGCCAGCCGGGCGAAGGAGGCGCGGGCCGCCTCCACGTCGGCGTAGAGCGGGGTCAGCGGCCGGCCCTCGGCCCGCAGCCGTACGGCCTCGTGCAGGGCCGCGACGGCGCGGGCCGGGAGCAGTCCGTTGCTCGCGGTGTTGAGGAAGGTGTTCTTCGGGGCGAACTCGGCGCGGACGAGGGTCTCGAAGGTCTCCATGGCTCCACTGTGGGGCCGATGGATGTCCCCGTCCATTGCCGATTTCTGCGCGATATCTCCAAGCGCCGCTTATACGTACGCTCCGGCCTGCTGCTTCTCAGGCCTGCGGGACCGCGCAGCCGTCCGGGCCGCAGGCTTCCGCGCCGCCGTCGTCGACGATCTTCAGCGGGGAGCGGTCGCCCCATGCCTGGGTGAGCGCCTGGGTGAAGACCTCGGCGGGCTGGGCGCCGGAGACGCCGTAGGCGCGGTCGAGGACGAAGAAGGGGACGCCGTTGGCGCCGAGCTGGGCGGCCTCGCGGGCGTCGGCCCGGACGTCGTCGGCGTAGGCCGTGGGGTCGGCGAGCACCGCGCGGACGGTGTCGGCGTCCAGTCCGGCCTCCACGGCCAGCTCGACGAGCCGCTCGTCGCCCTCGGTGAACAGGGAGCGCTCCTCGGCGAAGTTCGCCCGGTAGAGGATCTGGATCAGCTCGTCCTGGCGGCCGTGCTCCTTGGCGAGGTGCAGCAGCCGGTGCAGGTCGAAGGTGTTGCCGTGGTCGCGGCCCTCGGTGCGGTAGTCGAGGCCCTCGGCGGCGGCCTGCGCGCCGAGGTTCTCCTCGCCGGACCGGGCCTGCGCCTCGCTCATGCCGTACTTCTTGGTGAGCATCGTGATCACGGGCTGGACGTCGCCCTTGGCCCGGCCGGGGTCCAGCTCGAAGGAGCGGTGCACCACCTCGACCTGGTCGCGGTGCGGGAAGGCCGCGAGCGCCTTCTCGAAGCGGGCCTTGCCCACGTAGCACCAGGGGCAGGCGATGTCGCTCCAGATCTCGACGCGCATGTCTCGGCTCTCTCCGGTTCACAGGGGTGCGGAGACGCTCTCCGCCCGGTGTGTGAACCTTCAACCGGTCGCTTTCATTCCCCGCGCACCGGGAACCGCAGGAAGAGATGGTGGTCACCCTCGGCCGGCGGGTGGGCCGGGTCGGGGGTCCAGCCCTGACGGGCGTAGAACGCCTGGGCGCGGTGGTTGTCGACGTGGACGTCGAGCACGGCCGCCCGGTGTCCGTCCGCGCGCCACTGCTCCACGCACGCGGTGTGCAGGGCCGTGCCGACGCCGGTGCGCCAGTGGTCGGGGTCGACGTGGAACTGGAACAGCTTGACGGTGTCCGCGTCCGCCCCCTCCGGCACCCGGAAGGAGGCGAGGCCGGCGATCCGGCCCCCGCGGACGGCGCACAGGACCTGTCCGTCGGGACGGGTGATCGCCGCGTGCCAGACGGCGGCCCAGTCCGTGCCGTCCTGCGGGATCCCGTCCGGGTAGTAGGTGGCGCGGGCCCGGGCGTGCAGCGCGACGACGGTCCCGGTCTCGGCGGGCACCACGGTGCGGATGACGGTGCCCGTGCCGGGGCGTTCTCCGATCATGCAACGGAGGACGTTCCGGCCGCCTGTCCGGTTCCGTGCGGTGCGGCGCGGTGCCGCGCGGGCGGGTGTCAGCCGCCGTCGCGGAGGTCGTCCGGCCAGGACGGGCGGTAGGCGAGGTGGTCGTACGTCACCACGCAGCCCTGGCCCAGCGGCGACTGGGTCATGAAGCCGACCAGCGCGGCGTCGGTCTCCTTCTCGTCGCCCAGCGTGAACAGCCGGACGAAGGTCCAGCGCAGGCCGTCGCGGGAGGCGTGGAAGGCGAAGGCCCGGCCGGTGCGACTGATCCGCAGCCAGACGGAACTGCCCTCCACGGTGAAGGAGTTGGCGTCGTCGGAGTGTCCCCGGGTGACGACCGTGCAGACGGTGGGCACGTCCGGGGAGTACTCCAGGCAGAGCTTGGCCCAGGCGCGTTCGCCGACGTGGACGTACAACACCCCCGCGTCGAAGGCGAAGTTGAAGCCGACGGTGACCCGGGCAATGAGCTGGAAGTCGCCCTCGGGCGCCCCCAGCAGCCGCGGCGCGTCCCCGGCGGGCTCCAGGGCCTCCCCGGTGGGCGGCACGAAACGGTCCTGCCGCGGCCCCGCCCATCCGGTGAGCACACCGTCCTCGTAGGACCAGTGCCCGTCGGGCCCGTAGGTCCGCAGGGGGAAGGGCAGTTCGGGAAGCTCGACGTCCATGGGCCCGATTATCCAGCCGGGGGCCGGGCACCGGGCCACGAGGTCAGCGTTCGAGCCGTCCGTCGTACCGCCGGGGCAGTCCCAGCTCGTTCTCGTCGCGCAGTTCCACCGGCAGCAGCGCCGCCGGGGTGTTCTGGTAGACGACCGGCCGCAGCCAGCGCTCGATCGCCGTGCCGCCGACCGAGGTCGAGGTGGACGTGGTGGCCGGGTACGGGCCGCCGTGGTGCTGGGCCGGTGCCACGGCGACCCCGGTCGGCCAGCCGTTGACCAGCACGCGTCCGGCGAGCGGGGTCAGTTCGGCGAGGATCTCACCGCCCCGTCCGGCGCCCGCGGCCTCCGCCTCGGAGAGCTGGACGGTCGCCGTGAGGTTGCCGGGCAGCCGTGACAGGACCGCCCTGACCTCGTCGTCGTCCTCGTAGCGCGCGATTACGGTGACCGGGCCGAAGCACTCCTCCAGGAGCAGATCGTGGTCACCGCCGGTGGTCAGCCGGGCCGCCGGCACGGTCAGGAAGCCCGCGCTGACGGTGTGCTCGCCGCCCGCGCCGGGCGTCACCGGCGACTCCACGTCGGGCAGCGCGGCCCGCTCGGCGACCCCGGCGACGAAGTTGTCCCGCATCCGGTGGTCGAGCAGGACGCCCGCCTCGGTGGCGCTGACCGCGTCCGTGAGCGACTTGAGCAGCCCGTCGCCGGCCGCGCCGGACGGGACGAGGACCAGGCCCGGCTTCACACAGAACTGGCCGACGCCCAGCGTCATGGACCCGGCGAGCCCGGCGCCGATGGCCTCCGCGCGCTCCGCGGCCGCCGCCTCGGTCACCACGACCGGGTTGAGCGAGCCCAGCTCGCCGTGGAACGGGATCGGCACCGGACGGGCCGCCGCCGCGTCGAACAGCGCCCGGCCGCCCCGCACGGACCCGGTGAACCCGGCCGCGGCCACCAGCGGGTGCCCGATCAGCTCGACGCCCGCCTCGAAGCCGTGCACCAGGCCGAGCACGCCCTCGGGGACGCCCTGCTCGGCGGCGGCGGTGCGCAGCACCTTGGCGACCAGCTCGGACAGGCCCGGGTGGTCGGGGTGGGCCTTGACGACGACCGGGTTGCCGGCCGCCAGCGCGCTCGCGGTGTCCCCGCCGGCGACGGAGAAGGCGAAGGGGAAGTTGGAGGCCGCGTACACGGCGACGACTCCGAGCGGCACCTTGTAGCGGCGCAGGTCCGGGACCGGCGGGGTGGCGGTGTCGTCGGGGTGGTCGATGACGACGTCCAGGAAGGCGCCCTCGTCGACGAGGCCGGCGAACGCGCGGAGCTGGTAGCAGGTGCGGGCGAGTTCGCCGTTCAGCCGGACCGGGCCGAGCGCGGTCTCGGCGTCGGCCACCTCGACCAGGAGTTCCCTGGCCGCCTCCAGACGGGCGGCCGCGGCCCGCAGGAACGCGGCGCGGACACCGCGGTCGGCGAGGGAGGCGCGGGTGGCGTGCGCCGCGCGGACGACGGTGTCCACCTCCTGGGCCGTCGCCTCCACCGCAACCTGTTCCCGCTGCTTCCCGGTTCGGGGGTCGACACTCCAGACTGGTGCTGCTGCCACCGCGGGTCCCTCCACGTGCTGGGGATCAGGATCGTTCGCCCTCAGGCTCGTCCGCCACCAGGTCGTTCGATATACTGAACGCTGTCTCTGATGGTGAATACGCTGGAGACTATTTCCCGTCGAACGAAGGGGTCAAGGGCGATGTCGGCTGTCGAGACGGGGGGCGGAGCGCAGGTCAAGTCCGCGGTGCGGACGGTTGAGCTGCTCGAATACTTCGCCGGCCGCCCCGGAATGCACTCCCTCGCGTCGGTCCAGGAGGCCGTCGGCTACCCCAAGTCCAGCCTCTACATGCTGCTGCGCACCCTGGTGGAGCTGGGCTGGGTGGAGACGGACGCGACCGGCACGCGGTACGGCATCGGCGTGCGGGCGCTGCTGGTCGGCACCTCCTACATCGACGGCGACGAGGTGGTCGCGGCCGCCCGGCCCACCCTGGACCGGCTCTCGGACGACACCACCGAGACCATCCACCTGGCCCGGCTCGACGGCACGAACGTCGTCTACCTCGCCACCCGCCAGTCCCAGCACTATCTGCGCCCCTTCACCCGGGTCGGCCGCCGGCTGCCCGCGCACTCCACCTCGCTGGGCAAGGCCCTGCTGAGCACCTACAGCGACGAGCAGGTGCGCAAGCTGCTCCCGGAGACCCTCCCTGCGCTCACCGAGCACACCATCACCGACCGGGAGAAGCTCATCGAGGAGCTGCGCCAGGTGCGCGAGCAGGGGTTCGCGGTGGACCGCGAGGAGAACACCCTCGGGCTGCGCTGCTTCGGCGTGGCGATCCCGTACCGCACCCCGGCCCGGGACGCAATTAGCTGTTCGGTGCCGGTGGCCCGGCTGACGCCCGCGCACGAACAGATGGTGAAGGACGCGCTGTTCGACGCGCGCGACCGGCTGACGCTGGCGACCCGCCGGCTCTGAGCCGACGGACGTAGGCTCTCGGCATGGAAATCGCGCTGCGCCCCGTGCACGACAGTGATCTGCCCGTGTTCTACCGGCAGTTGAACGACCCCGAGGCCCTGCTGATGGCCGCGTTCACCCCGAAGGACCCGCAGGACCGGGACGCCTTCGACGCCCACTGGGAGCGGATCCGCGCCTCGACGGCCGTGAACCGCGCGGTCCTGGCCGACGGGGACGTGGTCGGCAGCGCGGCGGTGTACGGGGAGCCGGGCGAGCGCGAGGTGACGTACTGGATCGACCGGGCGTACTGGGGCCGCGGCATCGCGACGGCCGCACTGCGGGCGCTGCTGGCCGAGGTCCCGGAGCGGCCGCTGTTCGCGCGGGCCGCCGCCGACAACACCGGGTCGCTGCGGGTCCTGGAGAAGTGCGGGTTCCGCCCGACGGAGCGGACCTCCGGGTTCGCGCAGGCGCGTGGCGCGGAGATCGAGGAGGTCGTGCTGCGGCTGGAGGGGTGAGCGCGCCTCCCGACGAACAGACGGCCTCGATGAACAGACGATGAGAAAATCGGGCGGACGGAACGATGCGCCGCTCTCCGCTCGTCTTCCTGTTCGCAATGAACAAGACGATCAGGCGCGCCTCGGTCTTCGCGCTGCTGCTGGTGCTCGCCCTGCTGGTCCGGGCGACCTGGGTGCAGTTCTACGAAGGCCGGGCGCTCGCGGACGACAAGGACAACCGGCGCACCGCGATCGCGACGTACGCGGCACCGCTCGGGAACATCGTCGTGGCCGGGAAGGCGGTCACCGGCTCGGCCCCCACCTCGGGCGGCGACCTCAGATACAAGCGCACCTACACCGACGGCGAGCTGTACGCGGCGGTGACGGGCTATGCCTCGCAGAGCTACGCCCCCACCCAGCTCGAAGGCATCTACCAGAGCCTGCTCAACGGCACGGACACCCGGCTGAAGACCGTCACGGACACCGTCACCGGCAAGCGGGCCGACCCCGGTGACGTGGTCACCACCGTCGAGCCGGACGTGCAGAAGGCGGCGTACGAAGCGCTGGGCGACAAGAAGGGCGCGGCCGTCGCGATCGACCCGGCGACCGGCAGGATCCTCGCGGTCGTGTCGACCCCCTCGTACGACCCGTCGGCGCTGACCGACGCCAACACCGCGGGGGCGGCCTGGAAGAAGCTGACCGCGGACCCCGACAAGCCGCTCACCAACCGGGCGCTGCGCCAGCCGCTGGCGCCGGGCTCGACGTTCAAGCTGGTGGTGGCGGCCGCCGCGCTGGAGGAGGGGCTGTACTCCTCGGTGGACGAGCGGACCGACAGCGAGGACCCCTACACCCTGCCGGGCACCCGGACGGTCCTGCGCAACGAGAACGCCTCCGCGCCCTGCGAGGACGCCACGATCCGGGTGGCGCTCCAGTACTCCTGCAACAACGTCTTCGCGCATCTGGCCGTGCAGCTCGGGCAGGACAAGCTGCGGGCCATGGCCGAGAAGTTCGGCTTCAACGACGACAGCCTCGACGTGCCGGTGCGGGCGTACCCGAGCGTGTACCCGACCGGGATGGACGCGTCGTCCACCGCGCTGACCGGCATCGGCCAGTTCGACGTGACGGCGACCCCGCTCCAGATGGCCATGGTGTCGGCCGTGATCGCGAACGACGGCGAGCTGGTCTCGCCGCACATGGTCTCCCAGGTCACCGACGGCGGCGGAGACGTGCTCAAGGACTACGACGACGCGTCGAGCACCCGCGTGATCAGCTCGGACACCGCCGAGCAGCTCCGGTCGGCGATGGAGACGGTCGTGGAGAAGGGCACCGGCACCAACGCGCGGATCGACGGCGTCACCGTCGGCGGCAAGACGGGCACCGCGCAGAACGGCGAGAACAACAGCAAGGCGCCGTACGCCTGGTTCACCTCGTACGGGTCGGCCGACGGCAAGAGCGTCGCCGTGTCGGTGGTCGTCGAGCAGTCGGACGCGGCCCGCTCGGAGGTCAGCGGCAACGGCCTGGCGGCCCCGGTCGCCCGGGCCATGATGAAGGCGGCGCTGAACTAGGAGACGCGGGGCGAGCGCGGTTCGTCTCGTGCACCCCTTTATGTGTTTGCCGTCGGCGGGCCCGGTCGGATAGGAAGCTCGCATGCTGAGGGGCGACAAGATCGGGCTCAGGGCCCGGCACGAGGACGACATCCCGATCCTGCGGGCCGAGCTGTACGACGACGTGGTCAACTCCTCGCGTTCCGAGAGCCGGCCGTGGCGGCCGGTCACGCCCGGTGCGCAGGACTCGCGGCTCATGGTGGACGACACCGAGCAGGCGCACGTGCCGTTCTCCGTGGTGGAGTTGGACGGCGGCGCCCTGGCCGGCACGGCGGCGCTGTGGGGCATCGACAACCACAACCGGTCCGCGCACATCGGCCTCGGACTGCTGCCGGGCGCCCGCGGCAAGGGCTACGGCACCGATGTGGTCGCGGTGCTGTGCCACTACGGTTTCGTCGTGCGCGGCCTGCACCGGCTGCAGATCGAGACGCTGTCGGACAACCCGGCGATGCTGCGCTCCGCCGAACGCAACGGCTTCGTCCGCGAGGGCGTGCTGCGCTCCTCGGCCTGGGTGATGGGTGAGTTCCTGGACGAGGTGCTGCTCGGGCTCCTCGCCCAGGACTGGAAGCCGGGCACCCCTCGGCCGGGCACTCCTTAGGGAGTGCCGCTCGGTGCCGGGGGCCTCACTTCACGCCGAGCACCTGTTCGACGGGGTCGATCGCGAAGTACACCAGGAACAGCGCCGAGGTCAGCCACAGCAGCCAGTGGACCTCCCTCGCCTTGCCCAAAACCGTCTTGATCACGACGTAGGCCAGGAAGCCGGCGCCGATGCCGTTGGTGATCGAGTAGGTGAACGGCATCACGGCGATGGTGAGGAAGGCGGGGACGGCGATCTCGTACCGGTTCCAGTCGATGTTCTTGACCTGGGTCATCATCAGGAAGCCGACGGCGACCAGGGCGGGCGCGGCCGCCTGGAGCGGGACGATCGTCAGGACCGGCGTCAGGAACAGCGCCAGCGCGAACAGGGAGCCGGTGACCAGGTTGGAGAAGCCGGTGCGCGAGCCCTCGCCGACACCGGCCGCGGACTCGATGTAGGAGGTCGCGGAGGACGACGAGGCCGCGCCGCCCGCGGCCGCCGCCACACCGTCGATGAACAGCACCCGGCCGAGGTTCGGGACCTTGCCCTCCTCGTCGAGCAGCCCGGCCTCCGCGCTGATGCCGACGACCGTGCCCATGGTGTCGAAGAAGTCCGACAGGATCAGGGTGAAGATCAGCAGGACGACGGTGACGATCCCGACGCCGGGGGCGCCGAACGCGCCGAACAGGCTGAAGTCGCCGAGCAGTCCGAAGTCGGGGGTGTCGACGATCTTGTCGGGCCAGGACGGGGTGGTGAGGCCCCAGGACTCGATGTCGGCGAGCGAGTCGATGACGATCGCGAGCACGGTCATGGTCACGATGCTGATCAGGATGGCGCCCTTGACCTTGCGGGCGAGCAGTCCGAAGGTCAGCAGCACCCCGAGGCAGAAGACCAGGACGGGCCAGCCGGACAGGGTGCCCGCGCCGCCGAGCTGGACGGGCACGGTGGTGCCGCCGGCGTCCGGGACCCGGCTGACGAAGCCGGCGTCGACCAGGCCGATGAACGCGATGAACAGGCCGATACCGACACTGATCGCCTGCTTGAGCGGCTGCGGGATCGCGTGCATGACGGCCTCGCGCAGACCGGTCACCACCAGCGCGCAGATCAGCAGCCCCTCCAGGACGACGAGGCCCATCGCGTCGTCCCAGCTCATCAGCGGGGCGATCTGGAAGGCGACCACCGCGTTCAGGCCGAGTCCGGCGGCGAGCGCGAGCGGAAGGTTGCCGCCGACGCCCATGATGATCGTCATCACGGCGGCCACCAGGGCGGTGGCGGTGGTGAGCTGGACGAAGTCGAGCGAGTGGCCGTACTTGTCCTTCGCGCTGCCGAGGATGAGGGGGTTGAGGACGAGGATGTAAGCCATGGTGAAGAACGTGGCGAAGCCGCCGCGTATCTCCCGGCCGAAGGTGGACCCCCGTGCGGAGATCCTGAAGAACCGGTCGACACCGTTCACCGGCGGAGGGGGTGCGCTCCCCCGGTCGGCCGCCTGCTTCGTCTCGGACATGACGCGTCGCTCCTCGCTGCCAGGTGATCGTGTGCGGATGCTGGCTGGATTGTGTACGCGTCAAACCCGGTTCAGGTTTTCGCCGTGTTACGGATCGGGCCCGCTGCCGCCCCGCGCGACCGTGGGGCCGCGCGGGGAGGTACGGCTAGCCGACGAAGTACGTGGGGTTCGGCAGCTTGTACGTACGGTCGGCGTAGCCGCCGTCGAGATCGGAGTACTGGTCGCCGAAGTTGGCGACGATGTCGTAGCCGAGGTCGCGCTCGATGTGCCGGCGGGTACCCGCCTTGTACTGCACGGTCGTGCAGGTCCAGGTGCCGGGCGTGGCGCAACCACTCAGATAGGACGGCGGGTTGGCGGCGTTCTTGAGGAACATGTGCCCGGCGTCGAGGTTCACGTCCGCGCCGACCTTCTTCAGGTTGGCGACGGCCGCCGAGCGCTGCGCCTCGCTCAGGCCCGAGTTGTAGAAGACCGTGACGCCCCGCTGCGCGGCGTACCGCACGAGGCCGGGGCTGCCGAAGACCTCGGGACGGTCCGCCCGGTCGACGTAGGCGGCCCAAGTGGCCGAGTTGTAGGTGTAGTTGTAGCGCTTCTCGTAGTCCAGGCTGAGCAGCAGCGTGTCGTCGATGTCGAAGACGACCGCGGGCTTCTTCCCCTTGTGCAGGGCCTTGCGGGCCGCCTGGTCGATGTACTTCTTCGCGGCCTTGTCGATCGCCGCGAGGTCCTTGGCGTACGGACTGACCGGCGACGCCTGGTAGACGCCGTTCGCGTCGGCCGTGGTGCCGTAGTAGGTGTCGAGGTCCTTGACCAGCAGGCCGATGTTGTACGGCTCGTGGGTCGAGTTCGCCGTGGACTGCCCGGCGGTGGCCGCGCCGGCACCGTAGAGGGCGGCGCCGGTGACGACAGCGGCGGCGGTGGCGGCCGCGAAACGCAGTGACTTTTGCATGACACAGCTTTCTACGCGCGTCACCCCCAACGGCACGAGCCCCGACAGGCAAAAACCGGGTCAAGCAACCTTCTTCCATGGCTTCCACGGCTCCCAGTCGCCGAGGTACGCGGCACGGGTGGCCGACTCCGCCTGTTCGGCGGTCAGTTGGGGCCGGTTGGCGGGGACGGTGATCGCGGCGCCCGGCCCGGTGTTGCGGTACTCGGCGAACCGCTGCTCCTGCCAGGGGAACGCGGCCGACATGTCGGCGTAGGGCGCGACCGCGTCGATGCCGGGCCCGAGGCGGGTGTCGCGGACGACGAGGCTCGGGCGGGCCGTGGGGTCGGAGCTGGGCACCCAGGGGCGGGCCAGCTTGTAGAAGCCGTCCGGGGCCGCGCTGCTGATCCGGCTCCGGATCACCAGGAGGCCGTACGGGTTGGCGCCCGCCGTCGAGGGGGCGAAGACGAAGCCGTGCGGCGGCCCGGCCAGGTCCGTGCGGCGCAGGGTGCGGAAGTGGCCGTGCTCATGGACCGCGGTGGCCCGCCCGAAGACGAAGTCGACGTCCCCTTCGGTATAGCAGTGGGCGTAGTACTGCCGGGCGACGGCGGTCACGGCGATCGAGTCGGCGTACAGGGTGTCCTGGTGGCCGAGGAAGCGGCAGTGGTGGAAGGCAGAGCGGTCGCCCTGCACCTTGAGGGCGACGGCCTGGGTGCCGGTGATCCCGGGGTGGTCGGCGCGCAGCCAGTCGTTGGCGAAGGTGATCCAGCGGGCGGTGAAACCGGCTGCCTGCAGGGTCGTTGTGGCCGATCCGGTGGTGCCGTAGGTGCCGCCGCCGGGTTTGGGGGTGCCGGCCGCGTTGTCGTACACGATGACGGTGTCCCGGGCGTTCTCGGTGGCGCCGATCCACGTGGCCTCGGTGCGGGTGGGGTCGAGGAGGACCGTCTCCCGGTAGACGCCGGGGGCCAGGACGAGGGTCCAGCCGCTGCCGGTGGCGGCGGTGACGGCGTCCTGGACGGTGGTGAAGTCGCCCCGGCCGAGCGGGTCGACGTACAGGGTGCGCGGGGTGCGGCGGGCGGCCGGGGAGCCGAAGCGGCCGAACGGTCGGCGGTGTCCGCCGGGGCCCGCGTGCGCGGGGGCGGGGTAGGCGAGGGCGGCGGTGCCCGCGGCCGCGCCCGCGGCCGCGCCCGCGGCCGTGGCGAGGAACCACCGTCGGGAGGGCAGGTGCATGCGGGTGCTCCTTGGGAGGGGCGGCCGGGACGGAGCGGGAACACCGGCCCGGCCGCCGTGTGGAGGGGGTTGGTTCAGCCCAGGCGTCCCGCGCCCGCGCCGCGGTCGACGATCCGGGCGACGGACCGCACCGGGTCGACCCGGGTGCGCAGGGTGGGTGTCCAGCCGGCGCCGGACTCCAGGGTCTCGGCGGGGATCTCCGCGTTGTGCACGGCGATCAGGTCGGTGATCCGGCCGTTGACGAGATTGTGCGCGGCGGTGACCGGGGCGACGCTCCACCGCTTGAGCACCTTGGCCGCGCTGACCCCCGGGGGCAGGGTGAACGCGTTGTGTTCGGCGACGAGTCGGGACTCCTTGCCGATGCCGAAGCTGTAGGAGTAGTCGTCGTGCGCGACGAAGTGGTTGTTGTAGGAGTCGACCTGTCCGAAGCGGACCCGGGGCGCGCGCTCGACCAGACCGGAGAACAGGTTGTGGTGGAAGGTGGCCTTCAGCCGGCCGCGGTCGCCGACGGCCGTCGACTCGCTGTCGCTGTTGCCGATCAGGATCGTCTTGTCGTGCTCGGTGAAGACGTTCCAGGAGGCGGTGACGTGGTTGGCGCCGCGCACGATGTCGAGTTGGCCGTCGTGCTGCTGGTAGAGCATCCCGAAGTACGTCGGGGCCGCGCTGTCGGGGTGGGAGCCGTCGGTGAACGTGTTGTGGTCCAGCCAGACATGGGTGGAGCCGTACACCACGGCGGTGTCGTACTCGGAGTTCCAGTTGCCGGTGGCGCCGTCGGTGGGGTCCCACTGCGGGAAGCAGTCGACCGGCGACTCGAGGGTGAGGTTGCGGACGATCACGTTGTCGACGCCCTTGATCTGGAGGCTGACGCCCTTGAAGCCGGCTCCGCGGCCCACACCCACGATGGTGGTGTTGGCGGGGATGTCGGCCTTGATGGCCCGGTCCTGCGCGGCGGCGGAGGCACGCCGCAGACCCTCGGGGCTGTCGTCGGGCTCGGCGGTCAGATCGGTGTCCAGGCCCCAGGTCTCGGGGGCGTAGGCGGCGAGGTAGGCGTCGAAGTCGTAGCCGGGCGCGGCGAAGGAGTCGCAGCCCTCGGCGACGGCGTCGATCACGCCCTTCACCTTGATGATCTTCGGCGCGGAGCCGCCGGCGGCGAGGGCGGCCTTGAACTGGGCCCAGGTGGTGACGGTGTGGACGTGTGCGGCGTCCGCCGCCGCCCCGCCCGTCGTCCCGGTCCCGTACGCGGCCCATCCGTCGTTCGCGGGCAGGACCTGACGGCCGAGGTCGCGGGCGGTGGTGTGGGCCGGGGCGTGGGGGCCGGCCGACGCGGTGCCGGTGGCGGACAGCACCAGGGCGGTGCATCCCGCGAGGGCGGCGACGGCCCGTGCATGACTCTTCGGTGTACGCATGGTGCGGGTCTCCTTCCGATGCCCGGGTGCTAGCCGTTGTTCTTCTTCCAGTCCGCCTGCGCCGCGTTCAACTGCTCGGCCAGCGTGTCCAGGAAGTCCTTCGCGCTCATCTTTCCGAGCAGCACCTTCTGGAAGTTCGGCTCGTTGTCGGCCTTGGAGATGGTGTTCCAGTCGGGCAGGTAGTAGGGAAGCTGCACGATCTTCGTGCCGGTCCCGTTCAGCGCCTCGGCGGCCAGCTTCGTCGGCTCCGCCCCCTGGATCCACGCGTCCTTCGCGGCCTCGGTGTTGGCCGGGATCTGGCCCGCGGACTCGTTGTACTTGGAGTTCTCCGCGTGCGAGACGGCGAACTCGACGAACGTCCAGGCGGCCGTCTTGTTCTTGCTCGACTTGAAGACGCTCAGCCCGTCGACCGGGTTGGAGATCTGCACCCGGCTGCCGTCGTCCAGGGTGGGGCTCGGGATGCCGCGGAACTTGTCCGGGCCCAGCGCCTTGAAGTGGTCCTGGTAGGAGCCGAGGTTGTGGCTCAGCATGCCGATGGTGCCGCTGTCCCACTGGGCGACCATCTTGGTGAAGTCGTTGTTGACGTCGGCGGACGGGGTGGCCTTCTTGTAGAGGCCGACGTACTTCTCCAGCGCCGCGACGATCTTCGGGTCGTTGACGGTGGTCGTGTCGCCGTTCCAGAAGGTGTCGATGCCGGTCTGGCCGTACGCGGCGTCCAGGGCCGGCGCGATGGAGCCCTCGCCGCCGCGGATGGTGAAGCCGAAGGCGTTCTTGTCCTTGTCGGTGAGCTTCTCGGCGGCCTCGTAGAACTTGGTCCAGGTGGTGGGGGCGTCCAGACCGGCCTTCTCGAACAGGTCCGTGCGGTACCACAGGGTGCCGTTGTTGGACGAGGTCGGGATCTGGTACAGCTCCTCGCCGCCGCCCGCCGCGCGGCTGACCGCCAGCAGGTTCTCGCTCAGCTTGCCGTCGAGCGCGCTCTTCTCCAGGCGGTCGTCCAGCGGTTCCAGGGCGCCCTGCACGGCGACCTCGGCGAGCATGGCGGTGCCGACGCCGCCGACGTCGGGGAGACCGCCGCCCTGGATGGCGGTGTCGTACTTGGACTGGGCGCTCGCGGCGGGGATCCCGACGTACTTGACCTTGATGTCGGGGTGGGCCTTCTCGAAGTCGGCGATGATCTCCTTCCAGATGTCGGTGCGTACGCCTCCGTTGTTGTCCCAGAAGGTGATCTCGCCCTTGCCCGAGCCCTCGCCCCCCTTGTCCCCCGCGCTGCCGCCGCCGTCGTCACCGCAGGCGGTGGCGGTCAGCGCGAGCACGGAGCCCAGGGCGACGGCCAGGACGGCCCGCCTGTTTCTGCGGTTGCTGCTGCTCTTCATGTGTCGGCTCTCTTCTTCTTCCGGATACGGCGGAGACGCGTGGACATCTGGAGCTGTGGGGGGAGTTCGGAGTTCGGAGTTCAGAGCGGTGTGACGCGGAACGCGGTGAACGCGGCCGAGCCCGCGTGGTCCGGACCGGCGGGGGCGAGGGCGAACAGGCCGAGCAGGGCGCCGACCCAGCGCCAGGGGGTGGCGGTGAAGACGGGGCCCGAGGGGCGCGGGCCGTCGCCGGTGTCGTAGCTGAAACGGCAGCGCGCGGCCGGGCCGATCTCGACGCGCAGCCGGACCCGGCCCCCGGGGGCGGGCCTGGGGTGTCCGGCGTCGCGTTCGCGGTCGGCGCCCGTCTCGGCGAACCGGTGCACGACGTGGACGCCTCCGTCGGCGTCGCGTTCCAGCCCGATCCAGCAGTAGGCGTCGCCGAGGACCGCGAGTCCGGCGCGGGCGCCCGGGCGGGTGCCGTGCAGGGTCAGTTCGGTCTCGACGGCGCAGGGGGTGCCGGGGAGCCGCTGGGTGAGGACGTTCGGCACCCGGCGCAGATCGTGCGCGGCCTCGGTCGCGGACTCGGTCGCGGCCCCGGTGCGGACGCAGGTCAGCCGCAGGCCGTCGCCGAAGTGGTGGGTGGCCCAGCCGTCGCGGGGGTTGGCCGTCCACTGCCACTGGCGGCCGAAGCGTCCGCCGGGGAAGTCGTCGTCGGTGGCGGGCGCGGCGGGCGGCTGGACGGGCAGATCCGGCAGCCGGTGGGCGCGGACCGGGGTGCCCGCGTCGCCGATCACCGGCCAGCCGTCGGCGCCCCAGCGCATCGGCTGGAGGTGGACGACCCTGCCGTAGGCGCCGCGCTGCTGGAAGTGCAGGAACCAGTCCTCGCCGGACGGGGTGCGCACCCAGCCGCCCTGGTGCGGGCCGTTGACGTCGGTGTCCCCCTGGTCGAGGACGATCCGCTCCTCGTAGGGGCCGAAGAAGTCCCGGGCGCGGAAGGCGCCCTGCCAGCCGGTCGCCACCCCGCCGGCGGGGGCGAGGATCCAGAACCGTCCGTCGTGCCGGTAGAGCTTGGGGCCTTCGAGGGTGAACCAGCCGGGCAGCCGGTCGCCGTCGACGATCACCTTGCCCTCGTCGAGAAGTGACGTGCCGTCAGGATGCATACGGTGGCCGGTGATCCGGTTCTTGACGCCCGCGCGGGACTTCGCCCAGGCGTGCACGAGATACGCCTCGCCGGTCTCGGCGTCCCACAGGGGGCACGGGTCGATGAGCCCCCGGCCCTCCTTCACGAGTGTCGGCCGGGTCCAAGGGCCCCTGATCTCCGGGGCGTTGACCTGGAAGATGCCTCGGTCGGGGTCGCCCCAGAAGATCCAGAACCGGTCGTCGTGCCGGCGCAGGGAGGGTGCCCAGACGCCGTGGTCGTGGCGCGGGACGGCGAACTCGGCGGCCGGTTCCAGGCGTTCGAGGGCATGGCCGACCAGGGTCCAGTTGACCAGGTCGCGGGAGTGCAGCAGCGGCAGGCCGGGGATGCGGGAGAAGCTGGAGGCGGTGAGGTAGAAGTCGTCGCCCACCCGGATCACGTCCGGGTCGGACCAGTCGGCGTCGAGCACCGGATTGCGGTACGTCGCCGGATCGGGGTGCGCCACCGGATCGGGGTACGTCACCGGATTGCGGTACGTCACCGGCCGACCGCCTTCCGGACCAGCGCCGCCGCCTCGTCCCGGCCGAGCCGGCCGTCGGCGACGACGGTGACGATCCGGCGTACGACCGTCTCGCCGGGCGGGATCGGCAGCCGTTCGGCCGAGGCCAGCGAGGAGCCGACGCCCGGGTACTCGGCGGTGCGCACGAACCAGGGGTCGCCGCGGGTGGTGTCGGTGGCGGCCGCGAAGACGAGCGTCCAGCCGGTGCCCACGAGGGCCAGCCAGTCGGCGGGGCGGCCGTGCACCCCGGTCTCGCCCTGGGCCCCGGCGGTGAACACCCGCGGGGCCGCGCTCTCCTTGGGCGCCCGCCAGAAGAAGCCGCCGTAGGCCGCGCCGGGGCGGCCGTTCGTCGCCGGGCTGCCGATCGACAGCGGGCCCGGGGTGACGTTGGTGAGGGAGAAGGTGAAGTCCAGCGCCCAGGCGGTGTCGGTGAGTCCGGCGGCCGCGACGGTACGGCGCTCGCGCAGCAGCCCGCCGCCCGCGGCCTCCCAGCGCAGCTCCTGCACGAAGCCGCCGGGGTCGCGCAGGGGGAAGGAACCGTGCCGCTGGGCGCCGTGGTTGTCCAGCTCGGTCGGGCCCCGGCCGCGGACGTAGGTGCGTCCGCCCCAGAAGTTGTGCCCCTCGACGTCGGGAACGGCGACACCGACGCCGAGGTGGTGGGGGTGGTCGGCCGGGGCCAGCTCGGTGACCGCCGTGCCGGACAGCGTGGTGACGGGGTGCAGATAGGGGCGGGGGGAGAGCCGGGCGGGCAGCTCGGGCCGGACGACGTACCGGCCGACCGGGCGGCCCGCGACGCGCAGGACGAGCGGTGCCCCGGGTGCCGTCATCGGGTGCTCACCTCTTCCGGGTGCACGGTCGTGGATGCCCAGGGGGCGCCCAGTTCGGAGTAGAGGGCGAGGCCGTCGGCGGCCGCCGCGACCAGGCCGTCGATGCCGGGGACGACCCTGCGGGCCCCGCCGTCGGCCGGGTGCCAGGCGGTGCCGGGCAGCCGGACCGGGTCGGGGGCCACCCGGACCGCCTCGACGACCCGCATGAACGCCTCGGTCGCGGCGGGCGGGACCAGGAGATCCCCGCCGTCGGTGAGATGGGCGGCCAGGTTCTCCAGCAGGTCGGTGCGGCCGTACTCCCGCTCCTCGGGGCCGTGTCCGGCGCGCTGGAGAAGGACGCGGTCCCGCTTGTACCAGAGGGTGATCCGGCCCCGGCTGCCGTGCACGACGACGTACGGCTCGTCGGGGTCCTCGGCGCACAGGGTCGCGGCGACCACGACCGGGAGGCCGTCGGCGGTGGTGATCCGGACGCAGGAGGTGTCGTCGGACTCGATGGCGTTGGCGTGCGCCAGTTCGGTCTCGATGGCGGTGACGTCCTCGGCGCGGGTGGCGCCGGCCAGGGTGAGCGCGGTGGCGACGGCGTGCGCGAGCGGGTTGGTGAGGGCGCCGTCGATCACGTCGACGCCGTTCAGCCGCCGTCGGCCCGCCCAGGGCGCCCGTCGGTAGTAGAACTCCGGGCGCGCCCAGGCGCCGGCGCCGCCGACCCCGGTGACCTCGCCGATCGCGCCGTCGCCGAGCAGTTCGCGGATCGCCGGGAGGGCGTGCGAGCCCAGCGACTGGAAGCCGATCTGGCAGCCGACCCCGGCCGTCGCCACACCGTCGGCCATCCGGCGGAACTCCGCCCAGGACGGGGCGGGCGGCTTCTCCAGGAGCAGGTGCGCACCGCGTGCGGCGGCCGTCAGCGCCAGGTCGGTGTGGGTGGGGATCGGGGTGCAGAGCACGGCGATCCGGGCGCCGGTGGCGTCGAGGAGCGCGCCGAGGTCGGCGGACTGGGCGGGTACGCCGAGCCCCTCGGGGATCTCGTCGGGGGCCAGGGGGGTCAGCTCGCAGACGCCCGCCAGCCGCACGATCCCGCGGTCCTGGAGCCTGCGGATGTTGTCGAGGTGCCAGCGGCCGTGGCCGCGGGCCCCGGCGAGGACGACGGGGAGGGCCTGCGGCTCCGTCGGTGAGGTCATCCCTTCACCGCCCCCGCGCTGAAGCCGGTGATCAGCCACTTCTGGATGAAGGCGAAGACGATCACCACGGGCACGGCGGCGATGATGCCGCCCGCGGCGAGGGCGCCGAGGTCGACGCTGTCCGCGCTCATCAGGGTGTTGAGACCGACCGGGATGGTCTGCTTGCTCTGGTCGGACAGGAACATCAGGGCGAACAGGAAGTGGTTCCAGGCGTGCACGAAGGCGAAGGAGCCGACCGCGATCAGTCCGGGCCGCAGCAGGGGCAGGACCACGATCCGGAAGCCCGTGAAGCGGTTGCAGCCGTCGACCCAGGCGGCCTCCTCCAGCGAGTAGGGCACGTTCCGGATGAAACCGCTGATCAGGATCATCGACAGGGGGAGCTGGAAGACCGTCTCGGCGATGATGACGCTCGCCAGCGAGTTGATCATCCGCAGTTCGGCGAAGATCTGGAACAGCGGCACCAGCAGCAGCGCGCCCGGCACGAACTGGGTGCACAGCAGGGCGATCATGAAGCCGCGCTTGATCCGGAACTCGAAGCGGGCGAGGGCGTAGCCGCCGGCCAGCGCGACGAGGGTGGTGAGCAGCAGCGTGGCGACACCGGTGAGCACGCTGTTCTGGAAGTAGACGCCGAACTCGCGCTCGTTCCAGACCTTTTCGAAGTGCTCGAAGGTGACCGGCCACGGCACGAGCGAGGTCGAGCCCGGCCGGCGGAGCGCGAAGAGCAGGATCCAGTAGAACGGGACCAGGGTGAAGAGCAGGTACACCGACAGCGGCACGTAGATCTGCCAGCGGGGCGCCTCGTCCCAGGCGCGGGACCTGCGGCGCCGCGGCCGGTCGGGGGCAGGGTGCGGGGGCGCGGGGACGGGCGCGACCCGGGTGGCCTCCTCGGTGATCACTTGCCTCCCCCTCCGAACTTGCTGAGCCGCAGATAGACCATCGAGCAGACGAGCAGGATCAGGAACGCGACCGTCGTCAGGGCGGACGCGTAGCCGAAGTTGTGGGCGTCGACCGAGGTGTTGGCGATGTAGAGCGGCAGGGTGGTGGTCTCCCCCGCCGGGCCGCCGTTGGTCAGCGTGTAGAGCAGGTCGACGTTGTTGAACTCCCACACCGCGCGCAGCAGCGTGGACAGGACGATGGCGTCCTTGAGATGGGGCAGGGTGATGTGCCAGAACTGCTTGATCCTGCTCGCCCCGTCGACCTCGGCGGCCTCGTACAGGTCCTTCGACACGGACTGGAGATCGGCGAGGATGAGGATCGCGAAGAACGGCACACCCCGCCACAGGTCGGCGACGATCGCCGCCGGGAAGACGGTGGAGGGGTCCGACAGCCAGCTCGTGCCGTAGGAGCCGATGCCCATGTCCGCGAGGTAACGGGTGATGCCGGTCTGGGAGTTGTAGAGCAGCACCCAGATCACCGAGGTGAGCACGCCGGAGACGGCCCACGGGGAGAAGACGAGGGCGCGGCCCAACGCCCGTCCCACGAAGGTCTGGTTGACGATCAGCGCCAGCGCGAGCCCGAACAGGAGCTGCAACCCGACCTCGACGACCACCCATTGGGCGCTGAAGGTCAGCGTGTCCCAGAACTGCGGGTCCTCGGTGAAGGCGTGGACGAAGTTGTCGAAGCCCGCGAAGCCGTTCCGCCACGGCTTGGTGGGGTTGTAGTCCTGGAGGCTGTAGTAGAAGACGCTGATCACCGGGTAGGCGATGAAGCCCAGCATCAGCAGGGCCGCCGGCGCGATCAGCAGGTACGGGAGCCTGTGGGGCGCGGTGGAGGCACGGCGCCGCCGGGGTGGCGCGGGCGGTTTCGCCACGGCTGCGGCTTGGGCCATGACTGTTCTCCGTTCTGGGTCGCGTCGTGCGTGCGTGCGGGGAGCTGCGTACAGGAAGCGCTTTCTATCCGGGCAGGGCTGTGCCTGCCGGGCCGTGCGGCCGCGGTCAGCCCGCGTAGGGGTCCTGCACCTTTCCCGGGCGGGCGAGGAACGCGAAGTCGCAGCCGGTGTCGGCCTGGGTGATCTGTTCGGTGTAGAGCGCGCCGTAGCCCCGCTCGTAGCGGGCGGGCGGCGGTGTCCAGGCGGCCCGGCGCCGCTCCAACTCCTCGTCGTCCACGTGGAGATGGAGGGTGCGCGCCTCGACGTCGAGGGTGATCGGGTCACCGGTGCGGACCAGGGCGAGCGGTCCGCCGACGTACGACTCCGGCGCCACGTGCAGCACGCAGGCGCCGTAACTCGTGCCGCTCATCCGGGCGTCGGAGATCCGGACCATGTCCCGCACGCCCTGCCGCAGCAGCCGGTCGGGGATGGGGAGCATGCCGTACTCGGGCATGCCGGGGCCGCCCTTGGGGCCGGAGCCGCGCAGCACCAGCACGCTGTCGGCGGTGATGTCCAGCTCCGGGTCGTCGATGGTGCGCTGCATGGTGCGGTAGTCGTCGAAGACGACGGCGGGGCCGGTGTGCTTGAGCAGGTGCGGCTCGGCGGCGATGTGCTTGATGACCGCGCCGTCCGGGCAGAGGTTGCCGCGCAGGACGGCGACGCCGCCCTCGCTCGCGACCGGGTTGTCCCGGGGCCGGATGACGTCGTCGTGGTGCACCCGGGCCCCCGCGAGCTGTTCGCGCAGGGTGTCGTGGGAGACGGTCGGCCGGTCCAGGTGGAGCAGGTCCGGGATCCGGGAGAGGAAGCCGGGCAGTCCGCCGGCGAAGTGGAAGTCCTCCATGAGGTACGTCCGGCCGCCGGGGCGGACGTCGGCGAGGACCGGGACCGTGCGGGCGACGCGGTCGAAGTCGTCCAGGGTGAGCGTGACGCCCGCGCGGCCGGCCATGGCGATCAGATGGATCACGGCGTTGGTCGAGCCGCCGAGGCCGAGCACGGTGGTGACGGCGTCCTCGAAGGCGTCGCGGGTGAGGATGTCGGACAACTTGCGGTCCCGGTGGACCAGTTCCACGACGCGCAGGCCCGCCGCGGCCGCCATCCGGTCGTGCCCGGAGTCCACGGCCGGAATGCTGGAGGCGCCCGGGACCGTGACGCCGAGCGCCTCGGCGGCGGCGGTCAGCGTGGACGCCGTCCCCATCGTCATGCAGTGGCCCGGCGAGCGGGCGAGGCCGTTCTCCAGTTCGGCCATCTCGCAGTCGCCGATGAGACCGGCCCGCTTGTCGTCCCAGTACTTCCACATGTCGGTGCCGGAGCCGAGGACCTCGTTGCGCCAGTGACCCGGCAGCATGGGCCCGGCGGGCACGAAGACGGTGGGCAGGTCGACGCTGGCCGCGCCCATGAGCAGCGCCGGGGTGGTCTTGTCGCAGCCGCCCATCAGCACGGCCCCGTCGACCGGGTAGGAGCGCAGCAGTTCCTCGGTCTCCATGGCGAGGAGGTTGCGGTAGAGCATGGGGGTCGGCTTCTGGAAGGTCTCGCTGAGCGTGGAGACCGGGAACTCCAGCGGGAAACCGCCCGCCTGCCACACGCCCCGCTTGACCGCCTGCGCGCGCTCACGGAGGTGTACATGACAGGGATTGATGTCCGACCAGGTGTTGAGGATCGCGATGACCGGCTTGCCGAGGTGTTCCTCGGGGAGGTAGCCGAGCTGCCGGGTGCGGGCGCGATGGCTGAAGGAGCGCAGGCCCTCGGTGCCGTACCACTGATGGCTCCGCAGCTCCTCCGGGCGCCTGCGGGGCCGGCCGGGCTCTTCGGGGTGTTCGTCGAAGCGCTTCACAGGGACCACCCGGCGGCTATCGCGGCGACCTCGGCCCGCTCGTCCGCGGGCAGCCGGCGGCTCGGCGGGCGGACCTCGGGGCGGCACAGGCCGAGGGACGACAGGGCTTCCTTGACCACGGTGACATTGTCGGCAGAGCCGTTCGCGGCCCGCAGCTCCTCGAAGCGGCGGATCTGCTCCCAGACCTTCATGGCCGCGGGATAGTCTCCGGCTCGAAGCGCTTCGATCATGTTCAGCGAAACGGCGGGCGCGACGTTCACGAGCCCCGAGGTGAAGCCGGTGGCACCGGCCGAGAAGTAGGACGGGGCGTACGGCTCGGCGAGTCCCGCGACCCAGACGAAGCGCTCCGGCCCGGCGTCCCGCGCGAAGGCGGCGAAGCGGGCCGCGTCCGGCACGGCGTACTTCACACCGATGACATTGGGGCAGGCGTCGGCCAGTTCGGCGAGCCGTACACCCCGGAGCTGCGCGTTGCGGATGTAGGGGACGACCCCCAGCTCGGGGACCGCCTCCGCGATCGCCCGGTGGTAGTCGACCCAGCCGCTCTGCGAGACGTACGGGTGGACGGGCTGGTGGACCATCACCATCTGGGCGCCCAGCTCCCGGGCGTGCCGGGCGGACGCGACGGCGGTGGGGACGTCGTGGCCGACGCCCACGAGGATCGCCGCCCGGCCCCTCGCCTCGTCGACCGTCAGTTCCGTGACCAGGCGCCGCTCCTCGGGCGTGAGGGCGTAGAACTCGCCCGTGTTGCCGTTCGGGGTGAGCGTGGTGATCCCGCCGTCGAGCAGCCGGCGCAGCAGGGCCCGGTGGGCGGCCGTGTCGACGGTGCCGTCCTCGGCGAACGGGGTCACCGGGATCGCCACCACCTCGGCCAGGGCCGCACGCCGGGTCTCGAACGCCACGCCGCTCATCGCCGGCCTTCCTCGGTCGCGGCCTCGGGGAACGCCCGCTCGACGAACGACGCGATGTGGGCGTGCAGGGCCCGGCCCGCGCCGTCCGCGTCACCGGCCAGGGCGAGCCGGAGGATCTCCCGGTGCTCGCCGGCCTCACGCTCCCAGGACGGCGAGGCGGCCCAGGCGACGGCGGAGACCAGGGCGGCCTGGTCCCGCACCTCGTCGAGCATCCGGCCGAGCAGCGGGTTGCCGCAGGGCAGATACAGGGCGCGGTGGAACTCCCGGTTGGCCAGGGACCGTTCGGCGGTGTCGGTCGCCTCGTCGGCGCGGGTCAGCGCGTCCCGGGCCGCGTCCAGGGAGGCGCCCCGGACCACGGCCCGGCGCAGCGCCTCGGGTTCGAGGAGCAGCCGGACGTCGTAGACCTCGCGCGCCATGTCCGCGTCCACCATGCGCACCGTGACGCCCTTGTACTGGCTCATGACGACCAGTCCGGTGCCGGCCAGGGTCTTGAGCGCCTCGCGCACCGGGGTCTTGGACACCCCGAACTGCGCGGCCAGCTCGGTCTCGACCAGGGCCTGACCCGGCGTCAACCGACCGGTGAGGATGCGGCGTTTGATCTCCTCCAGCACGTACTGCGTGCGGGAGGGGATCGGCGTGGGCACAGAGGTCATGCGCGCCTCTCGGATCTCGCGTGTCGGATCACGTAGGGGATCTCACGTATGGGATCTCACGTATCGCGTCTCATATATGACGTACGAAGTACGACGCGGTCGAAGGTAGGAGCGCCTCTGTGTTTCGTCAATGCTTCTGACGGATCCGACGGATCGAACGGCGACGGGACGTCAGAACGGGATGGTCTCGCCCTCGCGTGCCGTGCGGGTCGGGCCGCCGAAGGCCGCCGCGGCGCGGGCGGTCGCCGTCTGCCGGGTCAGGGTGGGTCCGACATGGGTGATGTACAGCTCGCGCACCCCCGCCTTGCGGGCCGCGTCCCCCGCGTCCTCGGGGGTCAGATGCACCTGGGGCGACCCTTCGCTCCCGCGATGCCGGTCGATGTCGGCCTCGCAGAGGAACAGGTCGGCGCCGGAGGCGAGTTCGGTGAGCGCCTCGCACGGCCCGCTGTCCCCGGAGTACGCCAGGACGCTCCCCTGGCACTCGGCGCGCAGCGCGTACGCCTCGGTGTCGTGGGCCACCGCGCGGGAGGTGAGCCGGATGTTCCAGTGCCGGACGGTGTGGCCGTCGTACAGGGCGCGGAAGTCGAAGACACCGCTCAGGAAGCGGACGTCGGGGCGCCCGAAGAAGCCCGCGAGACGCCGGGCGCAGTCCAGCGGGGCGTACACCGGGACAGGGACGGGCGGGACCAGCCCGCCGTAGGCGAACGCGTAGGCGGCGGACAGCAGATCGGCGCTGTGGTCGGCGTGCAGGTGGGAGATCCAGATGGCGGTGAGCCGCTCGGGATCCGTGTGCCGCTGCAACTCCGCGAACGTTCCGGGCCCCGCGTCCACCCATATCTCGGCGCCCGCGCCGCGCAGCAGATAGCCGGAGCAGGGCCGGCCGGGCCCGGGGTGCGGGGAGGCGGTACCGAGGATCGTGAGGCTGAGGGGCATGGGGGCGAGCGTACGTTTCGCCCCGGTCGGACGCGCCCCGTTCGCCCCCGTCTACGCCCCCGCGCCCGGCTCGGCTACGGCGTCCAGCCCGGATCCCGCCCGCTCAGGCCGACCGCCCGGTCGAGCAGCGGGGCGTCCCCGGGCACGGCCACGACGGGGCCGAAGATGCCGACGCCGCGGTCGGAGTCGTCGGCGGCGGCGCGCAGGAAGGTGTACGACGCGTGCAGCGCGGCCGGGTCGGGGGTGTACGGCTGTCCGGTGGCCCGGGCCAGGTCCCAGCCGTGGATCACCAGTTCGTCGGCGACGACGGCACCGGCGACCTCGCCGGGCAGGTCGATGCCGCCGGCCCGGGTCTTGCCGGTCCAGGCGGCCGGGTCGCGCCAGGCGGCGGCGAGTTCGTCGAGGACCCGGGGCAGCTCCTCGCGCCAGCCGGGGCCGATGTCCGGCAGGGCGGCCTCGGGGCTGGTGTCGGTGGTGGCGCCCAGGTCCTTGCGGCCGGCGTCCCGGAAGGCGACGGCGAGCCCCGCCAGGTGGCCGAGCAGATTACGGACGGGGTAGCCGGGGCAGGGCGTACGGCCGGTGAGCCGCTCGTCCGGCACACCGGCCACGAGGCGGGCCACGACCAGGGCCTGCGGGCCGAGGTCGAGGGTGGCGGTCGCGGTGTCGGTCTCGGTGTGGGTCGTGGTGTCGGTCGTGGTGTCGGTCGTAGGGGTCATGAGGGGTGGACCGCCGGCGGGCGCGAAACTCATCGCCCGCCGCACGGTCCGCCCCGGTTCAGCGCGCGGCCAGCGCCTCCCGTACGGCGTCGAGGTCGTCGTCGGAGGCCAGTCCCGCGTGGTAGAGGCGGATCTCCGTGGCCCCCAGGCCCCGCGCGCGGGCCATGTCGACGCCGAGGGTCCCGGGGCTGCCGCCCATCCCCGACACCACGCCCAGGTTGGCGGCGAGGACCGCGCCCTCGCGGCCCTGGGCGGCGAAGGGGGCGAGCGGCCCGGGGCCGCCCGCGCAGGGCACCACGACCCCGTCCGCGACGGACAGGACGTGCGCCGGGTCGACGCCCGGGTTGGCGCCGACGTGGTGGGTGACGGGGTCGGCGTGCAGCAGCACCTGAAAGCCGTCCGGGGCGGCGGCCCGCACCGCGCGGACCGCCGCCTCCTGGAGCGTACGGGCGGTGCCGTCGCGCCACGCGCGTGTGGCGGCCGTCCGGGCGGGTCCGAGCAGCTTCTCGACCCCGGCCCAGCCCTCGTCCCGCGCGGTCCCCCGCCACAGCGGCTCCAGGGCGTCGCGGACGGCGGCGGCCAGCTCGTCGGGGTCGGCGCCGTGCTCGCCGTACCCGGTGCGGCAGGCCGGGCAGAAGCAGAGCGCCATCAGGTACGTCCCGGCCTCGCCCAGCGCGACCCCGCCGGTCTTGTCGTGGGCGTGCAGGTGCTGGAGGCCGTACCAGCCGAGGGACTCCAGTTCGGTGCCGTGCGCGCCGGGGCGTACGGCGGCCTCGGCGGCGAGGTCGACGAGGTACGCGCGCGTGGCGGGCTGGGCGATGCACGGGGCCCAGGGGTAGCGGTCGCCGTACGCGTTGACGACGGAGGTGTCCGGATGCTCGGCGCCCAGGCGGGAGTTGTGCGCGAGGACCACCCAGCTGTGGACCTCCAGACCGGCCCGGGCGAGGGCGGCGGCGGCCGTGCCGTAGGCGTCGCCCGGGGCCCAGTCGCCGGCCGGGTGGGGGCGCAGGGCGCGTCCCCGCCAGCGGTCGTCCGGCGGGTAGAGCACGGCGGCGTGCTCGGCGGTGACGACGCGGTGGCGGGGGTGGCGGGGGGTGAGGGCGCGGGTGGAGTGGTAGGCGGCGGCGAGTGTCACCTGTTCCACGCCGAGGGCGGCGATGCGGTCCGGGGCGGCGGGGTCGCCGTCGACGTCCCAGGGGTAGACGAACGCCGACGCCTTCACCGGGTCTCCTCCAGGAGTTCGTGTCCGCGCTCGATCAGCCGGGCGAGCCGTTTGACGTGGTCCTCGGCCGGTTCGTGCAGCGGCGGGCGTACCTCGCCGACGTCGAGGCCGCCCAGCCGGACGCCGGCCTTGACGAGGGCGACGGCGTATCCGCGGCCCTCGGCGCGCAGTTCGACGAAGGGCCGGTAGAACCCGTCGAGGAGGCGCCGGACGGTGCCGTCGTCCCCCTCGGCGAGCGCCCGGTGGAAGGCGAGGGCGATCCCGGGGGCGAAGCAGAACACGGCGGAGGAGTAGAGGGTGACGCCGAGGGCGCGGTAGGCGAGCTGGGTCTGTTCGGCGGTGGGCAGGCCGTTGAAGTAGAGGAAGTCGCCGGGTGCCTCGGTGCGCACGGCGCTGATGATCCGCTGCATCAGGTCGAGGTCGCCGAGGCCGTCCTTGAGGCCGGCGATCCCCTCGGTGCGGGCGAGTCCGACGGCCGTCTCCGGGGTGAGGACGGCGTTGTCGCGCTGGTAGACGATCACGGGGAGGGCGGTGGCGGCGGCCAGTTCCCGGTAGTGCCGCAGCAGTCCCTCCTGGGCGGGGACGACGAGGTAGGGCGGCATGGCGAGCAGTCCGTCCGCCCCGGCGGCCTCGGCGAGCCGCGCGTAGCGCACGGCGAGCGCGGTCCCGTACCCGGCGCCCGCGACGACCGGGACCCGGCCGGCGGTCTCGGCCACGGCGGCCCGTACGCACGCCTCGAACTCCTCGGGCGTCAGCGCGTGGAACTCCCCGGTGCCGCAGCAGGCGAAGACGGCCGCCGCGCCGGCCTCGACCCCGCGGCGGACGTGCGCGCGGTAGACGCCGAGGTCGAGGGAGCCGTCGGGTCCGAAGGCGGTGACGGGGAAGAACAGCGGCCCGCCGGGGTCGCGGAGGCGGGCGGCGAGGGGGGCTGGGGTCACGGCTCTCCCTAGGACGACGCGTGCGTTCTTCTGACCGATGTCCACATTTCTGAACACCCTCAGCCTACACTTGACGGGATCACGGAGGAATCCTTAGCTTGTCCACGCATGTGAATAGCGTCCATGGTTACGACTGCTCATGACTCTGGAGATCCGAGGATGCCCGCTCCCCGCACCGTCCTGCTCACCGGAGCCGCCGGCGGCGTCGGCACCCTGATGCGGGAGCTGCTCCCCGCGTACGGCTACGACCTGCGCCTGCTCGATCTGCACCCGGTCGAGGGCGCGCCGGACGCGATCACCGCGGACCTCGCCGACCCGCGGGCCGTCCGGGAGGCGGTCCGGGGCGTCGACGCGATCATCCACCTCGCGGGCATCTCCCTGGAAGCCCCGTTCGAGAAGATCCTCAAGGCCAACATCGAGGGCACGTACCACCTGTACGAGGCCGCGCGCGAGGAGGGCGTCCCCCGGATCGTCTTCGCCTCCTCCAACCACGCGGTCGGCTTCACCCCCCGCCCCGGCGCCGGGGACCCCCTGATCCCGGTCGGCACCCCGCACCGCCCGGACACCTTCTACGGCCTGTCCAAGGCGTTCGGCGAGGACCTCGCCCAGCTCTACTGGGACAAGCACGGCCTGGAGACGGTGTCGGTGCGCATCGGCTCCTGCTTCGCCGAGCCGACCAGCGTGCGGATGCTGTCGGTGTGGCTGAGCCCCGCCGACGGCGCCCGCCTCCTCCACGCGGCCCTCACCGCCGAGGACGTCGGCCACACCGTCTGCTACGGCTCCTCCGCCAACACGCGTCTGTGGTGGGACCTGTCGACCGCGCGGGCGCTCGGCTACGAGCCGCGGGACGACTCCGAGCCGTACGCCGGGAAACTGATCGCCGAACAGGGCGAGCTGGACCCGGACAACGCCGCGCACGCGTGCCTGGGCGGCCACTTCGTCAGCGACCCGCCGATCTGGCCGTACTGAGCCCGCGCGCCGCCGGATCCGCAACGGACCTGGTCATCGCCCCCGCACCCGCTGCGATACTGCCCCCAGGGGCCCCACCGGGCCCGCACGGGCGAGGGAGCGAGGTGCGGACATGACACCGAGGACGGCGGAGGAACGCCAGCGCGCGATCGTGCGCGCGGCCCGTGCCACCGGCGCGGTCGACGTCGCCGCGCTCGCCACCGAACTGGGCGTGGCCCGCGAGACCGTACGACGGGATCTGCGCGCCCTGGAGGACCACGGACTGGTCCGCCGTACGCACGGCGGCGCCTACCCGGTGGAGAGCGCCGGGTTCGAGACCACGCTCGCCTTCCGCGCCACCAGCCATGTGCCCGAGAAGCGCCGGATCGCCGCCGCGGCGGCCGGACTGCTCGGGGACGCCGAGACGGTCTTCGTGGACGAGGGCTTCACGCCCCAGCTCATCGCCGAGGCGCTGCCCGGGGACCGGGCGCTGACCGTGGTGACCGCCTCCCTGCCGGTGGCGGGCGCGCTCGCCGGGGCCGAGAACGTCTCCGTGCTGCTGCTCGGTGGCCGGGTCCGGTCGGGCACCCTGGCCACCGTCGACCACTGGACGACGAAGATGCTGGCCGGGTTCGTGGTCGACCTCGCCTATCTCGGCGCCAACGGCATCTCCCGCGAACACGGGCTGACCACCCCGGACCCGGCCGTCGGCGAGGTGAAGGCGCAGGCCGTGCGGGCCGCCCGGCGGGTCGTCTTCGCGGGCGTGCACACCAAGTTCGGCGCGGTCAGCTTCTGCCGGTTCGCCGAGATCGGCGCGCTGGAGACGATCGTGACCAGCACCCTGCTGCCCTCCGCCGAGGCCCACCGCTACTCGCTGCTGGGGCCGCAGGTCGTCCGCGTCTGACCCCCCTCCGGGGTGCCGCGGTGGGCCGGCCGTGGCGTGGCCGTGGACCGTCCGTAAGCCGTTCGGGGGTCCGCCCGTGGGTAAGGGAACGGCAAAGTGGTCTCGTTCGTTCACCCGGCATGACAGCTATGACCCCCGGCTCGAACATCCCTCTCCCCGTCACGCGCGTGACGGTGGACGTCTCCGCTCCCGTGCGGCTCGACGTTTCGGGCCTGCTGCTCACCGCCGACGGCAAGGTGCGCTCCGACGACGACTTCATCTTCTACAACCAGCCGACCGGCCCCGGCGTGGTCTACCGCTCCGGCGGCGGTACGGCACCGGACGCGATCACCGTCGACACGGCCGCCCTCCCCCCGGGCATCGAGAAGATCGTGGTCACCGCCAGCCCGGACGCCGCGGGTCAGTCCTTCCAGGGCATCGAACCGACGGCCACGATCCGCGGCGCCGACGACAACAGCGTCCTGGCCACCTTCACACCCCCGCGCCTCGGCGCCGAGACGGCCCTGGTGGTCGTGGAGATCTATCTGCGCAACGGCGCCTGGAAGGCCCGCGCGGTCGGCCAGGGGTATGCGAACGGCCTGGCCGGCATCGCGACCGACTTCGGTGTGTCGGTGGAGGAGCCCGCCGCGCCCGCCACTCCCGCCGCGGCACCGGCGCCGGCACCCGCCCCGGTCCGGGCCGCCGCCTCGACCGCCCCGCCGATGCCGCAGTCGCCGCCCCCGCCGGCACCGCCCGCCCCGGGCGCCGGCAAGATCAACCTCGACAAGGGCCGCGTCAGCCTCCAGAAGAACCAGACCGTGTCCCTGATGAAGGGCGGCCGCCCGCTGCTCTCCCAGGTCAAGATGGGCCTCGGCTGGGAGCCCGCCTACCGCGGCAAGGACATCGACCTGGACGCGTCGGTCATCGCGTACGGCCCCCAGCGCAACCACATCGACAGTTGCTACTTCGGCAAGCTGTCCATCGTGGGCGGCGCCATCAAGCACTCCGGGGACAACCTCACCGGAGAGGGCGGCGGGGACGACGAGGTGATCGTGGTGGACCTCGGCCGGCTCCCCCAGGAGGTCTCCGGGCTGGTCTTCACCGTGAACTCCTTCTCCGGCCAGAAGTTCACCGAGGTCGCCAAGGCGTACTGCCGGCTCGTCGACGCCACCACCGGCGAGGAGCTGGTCCGCTTCGACCTCACCGGCGCCGAACCGCAGACCGGCGTGATGATGGCCAAGCTCATCCGCCAGTACTCGGGCGAGTGGGAGATGACCGCGATGGGCGACTTCGTGAAGGCCCGGACCGTCCGCAACATGGTGAAGCCGGCGGCCCAGGCGCTCTGACCGCACGGCGGCACGCCGCGTCCTCGCCTCACGGCGTCACGGTGTCACGGCGTCACGGCCTCGCGGCCCGGAGCATCCCGGCTCCGTGGCCGCGGGCCGCCGTCACGCCCGCAGTCCCTCCATCAGCAGCCCCACGTACCGCCGGATCACCCGCGCGTCCCCCCGGCCCAGTTCGGACGCGGTGGCCATGCCGTGCGCCAGCCGCAGCACGTCCACGGCGTCGACGTCGTCCCGCAGCGCACCGGCGCGCTGCGCCGCCGTCACCAGCCGGGAGGCGGCGCCCTTCATCCGCGTCCCGCACGTCGTCGCCGGCACCCCGCTGCCGTCCGTCACGGCGGAGCCCAGCAGCGCCTTCATGCCCCGCACCTCGATCGTGCCGACGCACAGCTCGTCGAGCCACGCCACCAGCGCCTCCCCCGGCGGCAGTTGGGCCCCGAGCACATCGGCCCGCGCGGCCAGCGCCTCGATCCGGTCGACGTAGGCCGCCTCCAGCAGCGCCCGCCGCGTCGGGAAGTGCCGGTACAGGGTGCCGGAACCGACCCCCGCCCGTTTGGCGATGTCGTCGAGCGAGGCGTTCTCCCCGTGCGCGGCGAACGCCTCCGCCGCGGCCGTCAGCAGCCGCTCGTAATTACGGCGGGCGTCCGCGCGCATGGGCCTGAGCTGCGTCATCCGGACACTCCTTGCCGACGAACGGACCGGGGACGCTCGTCCCTGCGGGCTGTGCTGCCCGCATGGTCCACCAGTCGACCCCGTGGACGCCAGACACCGGCGGGGATCACGGCCTCCGGATGCGGACCCCGGGTCAGATCACCGCGCTGTAGGCGTTGAGCGCCGGCTGGCCGCCGAGATGGGCGTAGAGCACCGTGGACGCGGTGTCGATCTCGCCGCGCGCCACCAGATCGACCAGCCCGGCCATCGACTTCCCCTCGTAGACCGGGTCGGTGACCATGCCCTCGGTCCGGGCGGCGAGCCGCATCGCCTCCAGGGTGGCCTCGTCCGGGACGCCGTAGATCCCGGCGTGGTACCGCTCGTCCAACTCGATGTCGTCGACGGTGAGTTCGCTCTCGACGCCGATGAGCCGGCCGGTGCGGTGGGCGATACGGGCGATCTGCTCACGCGTCTCGGCGGGCTTGGCGGAGGCGTCGATGCCGATCACCCGCCGGGGCCGGCCGCCCGCCTCCTCCAGGGCCGCGAACCCGGCGACCATGCCGGCCTGCGTCGAGCCGGTCACCGAGCAGACGACGACCGTGTCGAAGAAGACGCCCAGCTCCCGTTCCTGCTCGGCGACCTCGTACGCCCAGCCGGCGAACCCGAGCCCGCCCAGCGGATGGTCGGAGGCCCCGGCCGGGACGGGGTACGGACGGCCGCCGGACTCCTCGACCTCGCGCAGCGCCCGCTCCCAGCTCTCCTTGAACCCGATCCCGAACCCGGCCCGCACCAGCCGTACGTCGGCCCCGGCGAGCCGGCTGATCAGGATGTTGCCGACCTTGTCGTACACGGAGTCCGGCCACTCCACCCAACTCTCCTGCACCAGCACGCACTTCAGCCCGGCGCGGGCGGCGACGGCGGCGACCTGGCGGGTGTGGTTGGACTGGACGCCGCCGATCGAGACGAGCGTGTCGCAGCCCTGGGCGAGCGCGTCGGCGACCAGGTACTCCAGCTTGCGGGTCTTGTTGCCGCCGTACGCGATCCCCGAGTTGCAGTCCTCCCGCTTGGCCCAGAGGGCGGCGCCGCCGAGGTGCGCGGTGAGCCGTTCCAGCGGATGGACCGGGGAGGGGCCGAAGAGCAGGGGGTAACGCTCGTACGAGGAGAGGGACTTCGGGGCCATGGCGCTGCCTCCTGGATCAGTCGGTGTCGGCCGCGTCGGTCTCGTCGGCCAGGTCCGCCAGCGTGTGCCAGATCTCCGCGGTGATCCGGACCGCCTCGTCGCCGTCGCCGTCGGCGCACGCGTCGATCAGCCGGCCGTGCAGTCCGGCCGAACGGCAGGTGCCGCCCTCGCCGAAGCGCCGTCGCTCCAGGCGCCGGATCAGCGGGGTGTAGCGGGCGATGGTGGCGGCCGCCGCGCGGTTGGCGGCGGCCCGGACGAGCACGTCGTGCAGGGCGTCGTCGGCGTCGAGGGCCGCGTCCACGTCCCCGGCGGCGACCGCGGCGGCGAACCGCTCGTTGGCCGTGCGCATCGCCTCGACGTCCCCTGGGGACAGCCGGGGCACGGCGACGCGGGTGACCAGTTCGTGCAGGGCGCCGACCACGGCCGCCGCGTCCCGTACGTCGGAGGCGACGACCGGGGTCACCCGGGTGTGACTCTGCGGCTTGGTCTCCAGCAGCCCCTCGTCCACGAGCCGGGCGAACGCCTCCCGCACCGGCGCCCGGGACAGCCCGAGCCGCTCGGCGAGATCGGCGTCCCGCACCACGGCACCGGGCTCGATGGCCCCGGTGACGATGGCGTCCCGGATCGCGGCGTGGGCGCGGTCCCTGAGCAGGGTGCGGGGCACGGCTTCCATGAACTGAAATGTTAGATGTCAGTGCGGCCGGCCACAAGGGACCGGCCGGTCGCCGTCAGGCCGCGCCCGGCCAGCGGGTGTCGTCGGAAAGTGGACATGACGGTGCGAAGAGCGAAAAGAGAAGCGCCATTTTGAATTCCCCCGAATTCACTGTCACTGCCGAAAGGAGCGGCACAGCGAAAGGAGGGGAATATGCCCGCGCACCGGGCCCCCGCCGTTTTGCTGCGCCTCCCGAGATCTCAACTCTAGAAGGCGCGGCAGTGGGCGGCGAGTGAATTAATCGGGGGTGATCAGCGACGATCGGTGGTGATCAGCGGCGCTTCTGGCGCTTCCAGGGGCCGGTGATCGCCACCATGATGCCCGGCTCCTGGATGTTGGCGTAGAGGGTGCGGCCGTCCTGCGAGAAGGTGACGCCGGTGAACTCGCTGAATTCCGGCTCCTCCGCGGTGCCGATGTTCAGGTCGTTGCGGGCGATGGGATAGGTGCGGCCGCTGTCGGTGGCGCCGAACAGATGCTGGACGCCCTCGCCGTCCTCGGCGATGACGAGTCCGCCGTAGGGCGAGACGGTGATGTTGTCGGGGCCGTCGTAGGCGCCGTCGGCGGACGGGTCGGGGTTGACGCCGAGCAGCACCTTGAGGGTGAGGGTCCGGCGGCGGGGGTCGTAGAACCAGACCTGGCCGTCGTGCCGCCCCGGGCTTTCCTCGCGAGCGTAGGAGGAGACGACATAGGCGCCGCCGTCGCCCCACCACATGCCCTCCAGCTTGCGGGCGCGGGTGATCTCGCCGGCCGCGAACTGGGCCCGGACCGGGGTGGTGCGGGCGTCGCGGTCGGGTACGTCGATCCAGTCCACGCCGTAGACCGTGCCGGTCCTGGTGGCGCGGGAGAGGTCGTCGACGAACCGGCCGCCGGAGTCGAAGCAGCGGGGCGCCTGGAGGAGTCCGGCGTCGTCGGCGAGGGTGCGGAACGTCCCGTGGCCGTGCCGGAATCCCTTGGGCGGGGTCCAGCGGAAGAGCAGGCCGTTGGGGGACGCGGCGTCCTCGGTGAGGTAGGCGTGGCCGCGCTGCGGGTCGATGACGACGGCCTCGTGGTCGTAACGCCCGAAGAACTTCAGGGGTTTGGGGTTCCGGTTGGCGCGCCGGTCGGCCGGGTCGACCTCGAAGACGTAACCGTGGTCCCTGGTCATGCCGTTGACGCCGGCCCGGTCGGAGTTCTCCTCGCAGGTGAGCCAGGTGCCCCAAGGGGTGCGGCCGCCCGCGCAGTTGGTGGAGGTGCCCGCGATGCCGACCCACTCGGCGACCCGGCCGTCGGGGCGCACCTCGACGACGGTGCAGCCGCCGGCCGCGGCGGGGTCGTAGACCAGGCCCTCGGTGAGCGGCACGGGGTGGGCCCAGTTGGCGCGCGGGCCCTTCAGCTCGTGGTTGTTGACGAGGAGGGTGGTGCCGCGGGGGCCGTCGAAGGTGGCCGTGCCGTCGTGGTTGGAGGGGGTGAACTCGCCCGTCTCCAGGCGGGTCTTCCCGCTGTGGGTGATGATCCGGTAGCGGAAGCCGGCGGGCAGCGCGAGGATGCCCCGGGGGTCGGGGAGCAGCGGTCCGTATCCGACGCCGCCGTGCCCGGCCGCCGCGGCGCCGCCGGTGTCCGTGCCGGTCTCCGTGTCCGTGGACGCGAGGGCGTGCGGCGCGCTGGCGAGGTCTCCCACGCTGCCCGTCAGCGCGACGCCCGCGCCGGTGAGCGCGGTGCGGGTGGCGAAGTCCCTGCGGGTGAGCGACATGGTGTCTCCTGAGACGGTGGGTGTGCCGTGGAGGGTGACGTGCTCCGGTCCGGCGACACCGTCCCGCCCATGCCTGAACGGGAGTTGAACGGGCGGCGGCCCACGGGGGCCCGGTTCCGTGAACCCGCGTTCCATGGATCCCTACGCCGCCCCACTCACCCGCGAGCGCTCACCCGCCCTGCTGCGAGCGCGCCTTGAAGGCCGCCTTGCGGGCCTCCTTGGCGACCTTCTTGTCCGGGTGCAGCCGACCCATCGCCTCCAGGACCTCCGGGGTCGCCGGGTGGTCGACGCGCCAGGCCGCCGCGAAGAAGCCGCCGTGCTGCCGGGCCAGCCCCTCCACGAGCGCCTGCAGTTCCTCGGAGTTGCCCTCGGCGGTGAGCTGCGCGGCGAGGGTGTCGATGGTGAGCCAGAAGACGAGGTCCTCGGAGGGGGCGGGGACGTCCGGGGCGCCCAGCTCGGTCAGCCAGACCCGGGCGAGTCCGCCGAGTTCGGGGTCGTCGAGGACCTCGCGCACGGCGGGTTCGGCGGCGGCGCCGACCAGGGAGAGCGCCTCCTGGCAGCGCAGCCGGCGCAGCGGCGCCCCGGGGTCCGAGCCGCGGGCGGCGGCGAGCAACTCGCGGGCGGCGTCGAGGGGTTCGCGGCGGTCGAGCCACTGCTCGGTCTCGGCGCGGGCGGCGCGCGGGCCGTAGCCGGCGCTGCCGTCGAGGAGGACGTCGGCGCCCTTGTCGGAGAGTTCACCGACGGCGGGGGCCTGGAAGCCGGCCTCCAGCAGCCGGGCGCGCAGCCCGTAGAGGCCGAGCGGGGTGAGGCGGACCATGCCGTAGCGGGAGACGTCGGTCTCGTCCACCGCGTCGGCCGGGGCGGCGGGCTCCTCGTCGGGGTCGGCCATCAGCGCCTCGTCGACCGGCTGGTAGACGACGAGCCCGATCGGCTCCAGCAGCCGGAACTGGTCGTCCAGCCGCATCATCGCGTCGGAGACCTGCTCCAGCATGTCGTTGCTGGGCTCACCCATGTCACCGGGGACGATCATGGAGGCGGCGAGCGCGGGCAGCGGGACGGGGCCGTCGCCGGGGCCGTCCTCGCTGACGGCGAGCAGATAGAGGTTGCCGAGGACGCCGTCGAGGAACTCGGCCTCGCCCTCGGGGTCCCAGTCCAGCCGGGAGAAGTCGACCTGGCCGCCCTCGTCCATGGCGTCCATCAGTTCGTCCAGGTCGGGCACGGCCGCGTCGGCGACGACCGTCTCCAGGGCGGCGAGCCAGACCGCGAGGACGTCGTGCGGGGTGCCGCCGGTGAGCAGGGCGAGGTCCTCGGCGGCGGCGACGGTGCCGGTCTCCTCGTCGGTGATCTCGACCAGCCCGGCGTCCACGGCGATCCGCCATGCCTCGCTCGCGTAGGCGGCCGCGTCGTCGCCGGTGAGCCCGAGTGTCTCGGCGGCGGCGGGCAGTTGCTCCTCGACCAGTCCGCCGCCGGCGTCGACCCGGGTGCCGGGTCCGGCCCAGCGGGCCAGCCGTGCGGCGCGGGAGAGCAACGGTGTGGACAGCGCGTCGCGCGCCAGCTCCGCTTCGGGGTGCAGCCGTACGGGCGGCAGGGGGGAGCTGTCTGACATCGGCGGGTTCTCCTAGGGCGCGTCGTGCCCGTGTCCCACTGGGGCACTGGGCCACTCAGCCTAGACGGATATCCACCCATGCCGCCCGGTTCATGTACCGGTCAGGAGTCGTACATGGCCGAAACCTTGACAACTGGCCTGAGCAGGCAGGAGATTGACGCGCGTAGAAACTCGATGGACATCTGTTCACTGTAATTTGGCCACCGACTCTTCTACGCGCGTCGCCCTCGCCACAGGTCGCGGCCGCCCGTTCCACGTATCAGCCTCGTCCCGGCACCCATGCATGTCCCCGGAGGGATCCCGTTGCCGAGCAAGAAGTCCGCGCGCCTCGCCGCGCTCACCGTCGCCGCCGTGTGTTCCGCGGCGTCCACCGTCGTCCTGACCGCGCCCGCGCACGCGGCCGCGGTGGCCGTCCACGACATCCAGGGCACGACCCGGACGTCCCCGTACGCCGGCCAGGCGGTCACCGATGTGGCCGGAATCGTCACCGGCGTACGCACCTACGGCTCCTCCCGGGGTTTCTGGATACAGGACCCGAACCCGGACGCCGACCCGGCCACCAGTGAGGGCGTCTTCGTCTTCACCAGCTCCGCGCCGAAGGTCGCGGTCGGTGACGCGGTCACCGTCTCCGGCACGGTCACCGAGTTCGTCCCGGGCGGCGCCGCCTCCGGCAACCAGTCGGTCACCGAGATCACCAAGCCGACCGTGACCGTGGTCTCCAGTGGCAACGCGGTCCCCGCGCCGGCCGTCGTGAACGCCCGCTCGGTGCCGGACGCGTACGCCCCGGCCGGCGACCCGGCCGCGAACAACTCGGTCAACGCGCTCACGCTGCGCCCGAAGAAGTACGCCCTGGACTTCTACGAGTCCCTGGAGGGCATGAACGTCCAGGTCGCCGACGCCCGGGTGGTGACCGCCACCGACGCGTACGCCGAGCTGTGGGTCACGGTGAAGCCGCAGGAGAACCCGAGCCGCCGCGGTGGCACGGTGTACGGCTCCTACACCTCGCAGAACACCGGCCGGCTCCAGATACAGTCGCTCGGCGCGGCCGCCGACTTCCCGGCCGCGAACGTCGGTGACGTGCTGCGCGGCACCACGGCCGGCCCGCTGGACTACACCCAGTTCGGCGGCTACACCCTGGTCGCCGACCGGCTCGGCACGCTGAAGAGCGGCGGTCTGAAGCGCGAGTCGACCGAGCGGCAGAAGAAGGGCGAGCTGGCGGTCGCGACGTACAACGTCGAGAACCTCGACCCGTCCGACGCCACGTTCGAGGAGCACGCCGCCGCGATCGTGGACCATCTCAAGTCGCCCGACATCGTGTCCCTGGAGGAGATCCAGGACAACAACGGCGCGACGAACGACGGGACGACGGCCGCCGACGCCACGGTCACCAAGCTGATCGACGCGATCGTCGCGGCGGGCGGCCCCCGTTACGACTGGCGCTCGATCGACCCGGCCGACAACACCGACGGCGGTGAGCCGGGCGGCAACATCCGCCAGGTGTTCCTCTTCAACCCGGAGCGGGTCTCCTTCACCGACCGGGCCGGCGGCGACGCGACCACGGCCGCCGGGGTGACCAAGGCGCGCGGCAAGGCCGCCCTGACCGTCTCCCCCGGCCGGATCGACCCGGCGAACGCGGCCTGGAACGCCAGCCGCAAGCCGCTGGTCGGCGAGTTCGTCTTCCGCGGCCGCACGGTCTTCGTGATCGCGAACCACTTCAACTCCAAGGGCGGCGACCAGGCGCTGCACGCGCAGTACCAGCCGGTGGTGCGCAGCTCGGAGGTCCAGCGCCACCAGCAGGCGACGCTGGTGAACGCGTTCGTCAAGGACATCCTCCACGTGCAGAAGAACGCGGCCGTGGTCGCCCTCGGCGACATCAACGACTTCGAGTTCTCCGGCACGGCGAAGGCCCTGGAGGGCGACGGCGAGCTGTGGTCGGCGATCAAGTCGCTGCCCAGGAGCGAGCGGTACAGCTACGACTACCAGGGCAACCAGCAGGTCCTGGACCAGATCCTGGTGAGCCCGTCGATCCGGCGGTCGTGCGGCTTCGAGTACGACAGCGTGCACATCAACTCGGAGTTCCACGACCAGATCAGCGACCACGACCCGCAGGTGCTGCGCTTCGAGCCGTAGAGCCGTGAAGCCGTAACGCCGTACAGCCGTAACGGCAGCCGCCGTCAGGGCTGCGTCAGGGCTGGTCGAACACGCCGTTCAGCCAGTCCTGCCAGGCGGCCCCGGTCTCCTTGGCGTCGGCGTCCGGCGCGAAGTCGTGGACGCTGATGCCGACCGGGGCGCCCCACACCCCGCGCCCGAAGATCCGGACGAGGGCGGTGTCGGTGCGCAGCCCGATGAAGTACGGGTCGCGGTAGTCGAGTTCGGCGTCGAACTCCCGCGGTCCGCGCGCGGTCACCCGGGCGCCCTGGGCGTCGCCGTCCGTGAGCCCGAGCGCCGCGCCGACGGCGGCGAGTCCCTCGCGCGTGGCGGACGCCTCGGGGCCGTCCGCCGAGGAGAAGGTCACCGGGCGGGGCGCGAAGTGCGTCAAGTACGCGCGCAGGGTGTGCAGATAGAAGTCGGTGTGCTTGGCGGCGCCGTCGTACTGGTTGTCCCAGTCGTCGGTGAAGATCCCGCTGTGCACGTACCGCACCCAGGCGCGGCGGCCGCCGTCGCGGGCCTCGATGACGTGCTCCACCTGGTTCACGCTCTGCACGGAGAAGCCGACGTCCTCACTGCGGACGGTGAGGTGGTGCGGCGGGTCCCAGGCGGTGACGGTGGACCCGAAGGCGGCGGCACCGCCCACCCGGGGCTCCGGCGGGTCCATCGGCCACAGATAGGCGCCAGTGGCCCGGGTGACCGCCTCCCACACCTCCTCCGGAGAGGCGTCGACCTCGAACTCGCGGGCGATCTCGAACTCTTTGGACATGGTCTACTCCAACTCGGTCTTCTTGAGCGTGGGATGGACGGCGACGACAATCCGGTGATCGCGGCCGCCCTCGGCGTCGGGCGCGTCGTACTTGCGCACGAGCGCGCTGACACCGGCCGTCAACTCCTGTATGAACGCGGCGCGTTCGGCGGCCGAGGCGAAGCGGACCTCGCCGTCCAGCGCAAAGGTGGCGAGCCGCTTGCGGGCCTTGGTGGCGCCGGTGATCAGCGAGCCGACGTCCCGGACCAGCCGGGCGCCGAGCGCCAGCAGCCAGCGGGCGGAGAGCTGGTCACGGAAGCGGTCCGGGTCCGGCTGCACCTCGGCGAGGGCGAGCGGCGAGATGACGTACGACGCGGCGGTCGCCCGCATCAGCCGCTCGGTGACATTGCCCTTGCGGCGCTCACCGGCCAGTTCGACCAGGCCGTGCCGCTCCAGCGTCTTCAGGTGGTAGTTCACCTTCTGCCGCGGCAGCCCGACCTTCCCGGCCAGCATGGCGGCCGACGCTGGCCCGGCGGCCAGCTCGGCGAGCAGCCGCGCCCTGATGGGATCCAGGGAGACGGCGGCGGCCTCGGGGTCCTCGATGACGGTCACGTCCAGCATGGATCCACCGTCTCACCGAAAACTTTTTTTGTCCAGGAGGCTGAAGTGTTCGGTGGACCGCCGACGAAATCTCTCAGCGGCACTTACCAATACTCGGTAGAAAATTTAAGTGGAGCTACACGGTCTGGTTGCCGAGACTTGCTCCCATGACGAACGCATCCACCCCCTTCGGCCGCGCCCTGTGCGCGATGGTCACCCCCTTCACCGGGACGGGGGCGCTGGACCTCGACGGGGCGCGGCGGCTCGCCGTCCGGCTGGTGGACGGCGGCTGCGACGGCCTGGTGCTCTCCGGGACCACGGGCGAGTCGCCGACCACCTCGGACACCGAGAAGGCGGAACTCATCGCGGCGGTACGGGACGCGGTGGGCGGCCGGGCGACGGTCGTCGCGGGGGTGGGCACCTTCGACACCCGGCACACCGTGGAACTCGCCCGCGCGGCCGAGAAGGCGGGCGCGGACGGGGTGCTGGTGGTGAGCCCGTACTACAGCCGCCCCCCGCAGGACGCCCTGGAGGCCCACTTCCGGGACGTGGCGGACGCGTCCGGGCTGCCGGTGATGCTGTACGACATCCCGGGCCGCACCGGCACCCGCATCGAGCCGGAGACCCTGATCCGGCTCGCCGAACACCCCCGGATCGTCGCGGTCAAGGACTGCTCCTACGACTTCCTCGCCGCCCAGAAGGTCCTCGCGCGCACCTCGCTGGCGTACTACGCGGGCTGCGACGAGCACAACCTCGCCCTGTACGCGGTCGGCGGCGCGGGATACGTCAGCACGGTCGCCAACGTGATCCCCGGCCAACTCCGCGCCGTACTGGACCTGTTCGACGCGGGCGACACCGGCGCCGCGGCCACCCTCCAGCAACAGGCCACGGAACTCATCGAGTTGCTGATGTCCGCCGGCCTGCCCGGCACGGTCACCGCCAAGGGCCTGCTCAACACCCTGGGCCTGCCGGCCGGCCCGGTCCGGGCACCGCTGCGGCCCGCCGACCGGGACACGGTCGACGGGCTGCGGGCGTCCTACGAACGCCTCCTGGCGAGTACGGCCCCGGGGCGGCCTCGGGCGTGAGCCGGTCAGCGGTCCGCGAAGACCGGCTCCCAACGGCCCGGGGTGTTGTCCCCGGTGCCACGGAAGCCGGAGAGGACCACGGTCTTCTCACTGCCGGGCGTCACCAGCACCAGCCGCTGGTGGAACTCGTTGCCGTCCTTGCCGATGTCCCAGGCGATCAGCGAGGAGTCGTCCGCCCAGGCGAGCAGTTGCTGACCGCGCGTCTCGGTGAGCTTCTCGCCGGTGCGGGGGTCGAGGATCCAGGAGGACGTCTTGTGCTTCACGCCCGCGAAATCGCCCGCGAGCCGCTTCCCGTCGGGCGAGAGCCCTGCCTCGACGTACCACACCACGTGCTTCTCGCCGGGCGGCGGCTCGACCTGCCTGCCCTGCCGGTCGTAGTACACATGGCCCGGCGCCATCGGCGAACCCGCCCAGACGAGGCTGCCGTCGCGGCTGAACGCGAAGTCCTGGCGGCTGTTGCCGAACCCGTCCTCGTCGGCGGAGCGGCGGGCCTCGGTCCAGGAGCCCTTCCCCGAGGCGACGTCCAGGACGTAGAAGCCGGTGCGGGACGACTCGTTCTCCGGGACCGGCTCCTCGTGGTCGGATTCGACGCTCCTGAACCGCTGGTCGGGGTTCTCGTCATAGGTCGTCGCGACCAGCTCGCGTCCGTCGCGCGAGAACGCCAGGCCGCCGACCGTGTGGTCCACCGGGATCCACCGCTTGACGTCGCCGCTCGCCAGGTCGAGCAGGCCGATCCGGCGGACCGGCAGATCCTGTTCGAGGACCGCCGCCGTCCGCAGGCCCGGGGCGACGGCGACCCACGACCACTTCGTGGTCTTCACGTACTTCTTCGTCGTCGGGTTCAGCAGCCACCAGGTGCGCACCGACACCTCCTGCTTCGCCGACCGCGGGACGACCGTCGTCGTGTGGTAGGCGGCCAGCGCCGTCCGGCCGGCCGCGATCAGATCGGTCGGCGGGGACTGGTCCGGGTGTGCGACGGTCCGGTTCGGCGGGGTGACGTCCGCGGGGCGTACGTCGGTCCCGCCGCCGGACTCCAGCAGCGGCACCGCCAGGGCGACGGCCACCACGGCGGCGGTCGCGGCCGCGATCGACGCGAACCTGCGGGTACGGCGGCGCCGGCGCAGGGCCAGCACCCGGTCGGCGAGTCCCGGCCGGACCGGTTCCTGGGTGTCGGCCTGCTCGCGCAGGGAGTCACGCACGAGTTCGTCGACGTTCACGGACGCACCTCCACGGGCGAGTAGTCACGGGACGGCCGCTGCTCGACGGCCGCCGGGCCGAGGGCGGCGAGTTCCGGCGCGAGCGTGCGCAGCCGGGCCAGCGAGCGGTGGGTGGTGGACCGTACGGTGCCCACGGAGCAGCCGAGGAGCCGGGCCACGTCGGCCTCCGGCAGGTCCTCGAAGTAGCGCAGCACCAGCACCGTGCGCTGGCGGGAGGTCAGCCGGGACAGCGCCGCGCGCATCACGACGCGCAGTTCGGCGGCGGCGGAGGCGTCGGGGGCCGCGCCCTGTTCCGGGGGCTCGGCGACGCTCACCTCCCGGCGGGGCCACTTCAGCCGCCAGCGGCTGATCTGCTGACGGTAGAGCACCTGCCGTACGTACGCCTCCGGTTCGTCGATGCGGTGCCAGCGGCCCGCCGCCTTGGCCAGGGCGTTCTGGAGGAGGTCCTCACCGGCGTGCCGGTCGCCGCCGCTGAGCAGGACGGCCGTCCTCAGCAGCGCGGACGACCTGCTGTCCACGAAGTCCCGGAAACCTTCCAGCCCTTCGGCATCCATCGTCACCTTCTCTTCCCCCGGGAGCGGACCGTGTGTCCGGCTCCTGTGTCCGGTGTGACGCGTGCGGGACGCCGCCGCTATGCCTTCGCCGTCGATATGCGTGAGAGGACATGGCGGAGCGCCCCTCCACACGGGTCGGAAGGGCGCTCCGGTCGGCCTCGCGGGTGTCAGTTGTGGCTGTGGAGGATCTCGTTCAGGCCGCCCCAGACCGCGTTGTTCGGGCGGGCCTCGACCGTGCCGGTGACCGAGTTGCGGCGGAAGAGGATGTTGGAGGCGCCGGAGAGTTCGCGGGCCTTGACGATCTCGCCGTCGGGCATCGTCACGCGGGTGCCCGCGGTGACGTACAGGCCGGCCTCGACCACGCACTCGTCGCCGAGCGCGATGCCGACGCCCGCCTCGGCGCCGACCAGGCAGCGCTCGCCGATGGAGATGATCACGTTGCCGCCGCCGGACAGCGTGCCCATCGTGGAGGCGCCGCCGCCGATGTCCGAGCCGTCACCGACGACCACGCCGGCCGAGATACGGCCCTCGACCATCGACGTGCCGAGCGTGCCGGCGTTGAAGTTGACGAAGCCCTCGTGCATCACGGTCGTGCCCTCGGCGAGGTGCGCGCCCAGGCGGACCCGGTCGGCGTCGGCGATCCGGACGCCCTTGGGGGCCACGTAGTCCGTCATGCGCGGGAACTTGTCGATGGACGTCACCTGGAGGTGCAGGCCCTCGGCGCGGGCGTTGAGGCGGACCTTCTCGACGTCGTCCACGGCGACCGGGCCGAGGGAGGTCCAGGCGACGTTGGCGAGGTGGCCGAAGATGCCGTCCAGGCTCTGGCCGTGCGGCTTCACCAGGCGGTGGGAGAGCAGGTGCAGCCGGAGGTAGGCGTCGTGGGCGTCGATCGGCTTCTCGTCGAGGGAGGCGATGACCGTGCGGACCGCCACGACCTCGACGCCGCGGCGGGCGTCGGGGCCGATCGACTTCGCCGCGCCCTCGCCGAGCAGCTCCACGGCCTTCTCGGCGGACAGCCGCTCGGTGCCGGCCGGGCCGGGCTCGGCGGTGAGCGCGGGCGCGGGGAACCAGGTGTCGAGAACGGTGCCGTCGGCGGCGAGGGTGGCGAGGCCGGCGGCCGCGGCGCCGGTGGTGCGGGGAGCAGTCGTGTCGGTCATGAGGGAAACCTAACCGGACCGGGCACGCGGAGGCTAACCAGCGGCGCGGCCGTCTCAGGTCCCGGGCGGGGCCGCTGCGCGAACTCGCGGGGTGGGAACGGTGGCGCCTGCTGCGGGGCGGAAGGCTGCCCGCTGCCGCGTCCGACGGGACGGCGAAGAGCACGGCGAAGAGCTACGCGCGGGGCCGCGCCGCGACGACCCGCTCCCGCCGGTGCGCAGTCGCCCCTACGCACCCGGCGGAGCCAGCAGCCGGGTCAGTGTCTCCCGCGTGTGCGTCTCGTCGTACGGCGTGTCCGTCAGGAGTACCTGGAGACAGATGCCGTCCATGAGGGCGACCAGTGCCTTCGCCGTGGCGGGGTCCGTGTGGGGGGCGAGGAGGGCGGTGACCTCGTCCGCCCATTCCGCGGCCACCGGGCGCAGCGCGGGGCGGCGCAGGGCGGCCAGGTACAGCTCGTACTCCAGTTCCACGCCGGTCCGGTCGCCGGCCAGCCACTCGCCGAGGAGGGCGGCCAGTCCGGCGGGCAGGTCCGCGTCGGGGGAGGCGAGGTCGCCGTGGGACGCCAGGACCTTGGCGAAGCCCTCGTTGGCCTGGCGCAGGGCCGCCACGAGAAGGTCGTCCAGCGTCGCGAAGTGGTACGTCGTGGAGCCCAGGGGTACGTCCGCCTCCGCGGCCACCGTGCGATGGCTGAGGCCGGCCAGGCCCGCGCGGCCGACGACCCGGATGGCGGCGTCGATGATCCGCTGACGGCGCTCGGGATCGTGGCGGCGGGCCATCAGTGCGCGCCTCCCAGGTTCAGCACCACCACTCCCCCGACGATCAGCGCGATCCCGGCGACCTTGGTGAGGGTGAGGGCCTCGCCGAAGAGGACGAGGCCGATGACGGCGATCGCCGCCGTGCCGACGCCGGCCCAGATCGCGTAGGCCGTGCCGATGCCCACCGACTTGAGGGTCTGGGCGAGGAGGGCGAAGGAGACGACATAGCCGACGGCCGTCAGCAGGCTGGGCCAGAGCCTGCTGAAGCCGTGGCTGTACTTCATGGCGGTCGTCGCGGCCACCTCGGCGGCGATGGCGCCGGCGAGCGTCAGGTAACCCATGTGTACGAGCGTACATACCGGCGGTCCGTTTTGGGTACCGCTGGTACGGACTCGCCTTGTACGAGCGGCAGTTGAGGCCCCCGGAGCTGCGAAAGCGTTATAGAAACCGCTCACCGAAACGGATGAGCGTGCCACACGGCTTCCACTACTGTTTCACCGTTCATTTACACGGAGGCGCCGCCGGAGGAACCGCGCATGCCAAGAGAGACGTCCCGGCCTCCCCGGGAAGAGCCCTGGGAGAACGGCTGGGCCCCGGACACCTCCCGGGCCCCCGGAACCCGTCGGCTCTGGCTCGCCGGCGCCCTCGCCGTGGCCACGGTCGCGGCGTGCGTGACCGCGATCGCCCTGAACGACGAACCGGCCGGCGAGGCGACCGACGCCCGTGGGGGCAAGGCGCTCTCGGACGACGAGACGGGCGGGCTGATCTCCTTCGCCACGCCCTCCGCCGACGCGAGCCCCTCCGACGGCGACGGGAAGGGCCCGAAGCCCTCAGAAACCGCTTCCCCGTCCGCCGGGGGCCATAGCGCCTCACCGCGGCCGCAGGGCAGCCCCTCCGCCCGCGCCTCGGCCTCGGCCCCGTCCCCGGCCGGGAAGCCGTCGGCCTCCGTGCCCGCGAGCGCGGACCGCTCGGTCAGTTCGGTCAACTACCCCGACCGGTACTGGCACATCGGCGACGGCCTGGTGCGGCTCGACCCGGTGCGGGGCTCGGAGTCCCGTCAGGACTCCACCTTCACCGTGGTCAAGGGGCTGGCGGACAGCGCCTGTTACTCCTTCGCGACGGCCGACGGGACCTATCTGCGCCACCGCGACTTCGTGCTGCGCTCCGAACGCAGCGACGGCTCCTCGCTGTTCCGGCAGGACGCCACCTTCTGCGCCCGCTCCTCCCCCTACTCCGGCGCGGTCATGCTGGAGTCGGTGAACTACCCGGGCCGCTATCTGCGCCACCAGAACTTCCGGATCCGGCTGGACCCGTACCAGGACAGCGATCTCTTCCGGATGGACGCGTCGTTCTTCCTGGTGGCCGGGCTGGACTGAACACCCCCCGAGAACACCGCAGAACACCGCAGAACACCCGGGAACACCGAAGAGCGGCGGCACCTTCCCTGAGGTGCCGCCGCTCTCCACAAAGACGCTCAGACGTTGAAGCCCAGCGCGCGGAGCTGCTCCCGCCCGTCGTCCGTGATCTTGTCGGGGCCCCACGGCGGCATCCAGACCCAGTTGATGCGCAGTTCGTTGACGAGGCCGTCCGTGGCGGACTTGGCCTGGTCCTCGATGACGTCCGTCAGCGGGCAGGCCGCCGACGTCAGGGTCATGTCGACGGTGGCGATGTTCGCGTCGTCGACATGGATGCCGTAGATCAGGCCGAGGTTGACGACGTCGATGCCCAGCTCGGGGTCGACGACGTCCATCAGGGCCTCGCGGAGCTCCTCCTCCGAGGCCGGCTTCATCTCCACGGTGTCGCTCATGCCGTCTTCCTTTCGGCGTCGGCTCCGCCCAGGGCCTGGGCCGTCGCGTCCTTCCACGCCATCCAGCTCAGGAGGGCGCACTTGACCCGGGCCGGGTACTTGGAGACACCGGCGAACGCCACCGCGTCCTCCAGCACCTCCTCCATGGTGTCGTCGGGCTCGATCCTGCCCTTGGACTGCATCAGCTCCAGGAAGGTCTCCTGGATCTTCCGCGCCTCCGGCAGGTCCTTGCCGACCAGGAGTTCGTTCAGCACGGACGCGCTGGCCTGGCTGATGGAGCAGCCCTGGCCCTCGTACGAGACGTCCGCGATCCTCGTGCCGTCGTACTTCACCCGCAGGGTGATCTCGTCACCGCAGGTGGGGTTGACGTGGTGCACCTCGGCGTCGCCGTCCCGCAAGCCCCGCCCGTGGGGGTTCTTGTAGTGGTCCAGGATGACTTCCTGGTACATCGAGTCCAGCTTCATGCGATCGCTCGTCCCTCAGCCGAAGAAGTTCCGTACGTGCTCCAGGCCCTCGACCAGTGCGTCGATCTCGGACGGCGTGGAGTACAGGTAGAACGACGCTCGTGTGGTCGCGGGAATTCCGTACCGCAGGCAGACGGGCCGCGCGCAGTGGTGACCGACACGGACCGCGATGCCCTGCTCGTCGAGGACCTGGCCCACGTCGTGCGGGTGGATGTCGCCGAGCGTGAAGGAGATCGCCGCGCCGCGGTCCTCGGCCGTGGTCGGGCCGATGATCCGCAGGTCCGGGACCTCGCCGAGCTTCTTCACCGCGTACTCGGTGAGGGCGTGCTCATGGGCGAGGATCTTGTCCATGCCGATCGCGTCGAGGTAGTCGATCGCCGCGCCGAGGCCGACCGCCTGGGCGATCGGGGGCGTGCCCGCCTCGAACTTGTGGGGGGCGGGCGCGTAGGTCGAGGAGTGCATGGACACCGTCTCGATCATCTCGCCGCCGCCGAGGAACGGGGGCAGGTCCTCCAGGAGTTCCTGGCGGCCCCACAGGACGCCGATGCCGGTCGGGCCGCACATCTTGTGGCCGGTGAAGGCCACGAAGTCGGCCTGGAGGGCCTGGACGTCCAGCGGCATGTGCGGGGCGGCCTGCGAGGCGTCGATGCAGACCAGCGCGCCGACCTGCTGGGCACGGCGGACTATCGCCTCGACCGGGTTGACCGTGCCGAGGATGTTCGACACCAGCACGAAGGAGACGATCTTCGTCTTCTCGGTGATGATCTCGTCGATGTTGGAGAGGTCGAGCCGGCCGTCGTCGGTGAGGCCGAACCACTTCAGCTTCGCACCGGTGCGCTGCGACAGGAGCTGCCACGGCACGATGTTGGAGTGGTGCTCCATCTCCGTGATGACGATCTCGGTCTCGGCGTCCACGCGGTAGGGCTCGTCGGCCCAGCCCAGCATGTTCGCCACGAGGTTCAGCGACTCCGAGGCGTTCTTGGTGAAGATCACCTCGTCGCGGCTGGGCGCGTTGATGAACCCGGCGACCTTGTCCCGGGCGCCCTCGTACAGCGCCGTGGCCTCCTCGGCGAGGACGTGCACGCCGCGGTGGACGTTGGCGTTGTAGCGCTCGTAGTACTCGCTGAGCGCGTCGAGCACCTGGCGCGGCTTCTGGCTGGTCGCCGCGTTGTCCAGGTACACGAGCTTCTTGCCGTCGTGGATCACCCGGTCCAGGATCGGGAAGTCCTTGCGGAGCGCCTCGGTGTCGAGGAGGCCCGGCAGCTGTGTCACGCGGATGCGCCACCCTTCACGTATGCCTCGTAGCCCTCGTTCTCCAGCTTGTCCGCCAGCTCCGCGCCGCCGGACTCGACGATGCGGCCGCCGGAGAAGACGTGGACGTAGTCGGGCTTGATGTAGCGCAGGATGCGCGTGTAGTGCGTGATCAGCAGGGTGCCGACCTCGCCGGTCTCGCGGACGCGGTTGACGCCCTCGGAGACGATGCGAAGGGCGTCGACGTCCAGACCGGAGTCCGTCTCGTCGAGGATCGCGACCTTCGGCTTGAGCAGTTCGAGCTGGAGGATCTCGTGGCGCTTCTTCTCACCGCCGGAGAAGCCCTCGTTGACGTTGCGCTCGGCGAAGGAGGGGTCCATGTTGAGGCGCTGCATGGCCTCCTTGACCTCCTTGACCCAGGTGCGCAGCTTGGGGGCCTCGCCGCGGACGGCGGTGGCGGAGGTGCGCAGGAAGTTGGAGACCGAGACGCCGGGGACCTCGACCGGGTACTGCATGGCCAGGAAGAGGCCGGCGCGGGCGCGCTCGTCGACGGACATCTCCAGGACGTCCTCGCCGTCGAGCAGCACGGTGCCGCCGGTGATCGTGTACTTGGGGTGCCCGGCGAGGGAGTAGGCGAGGGTGGACTTGCCGGAGCCGTTGGGGCCCATGATGGCGTGCGTCTCGCCCTGCTTCACGGTGAGGTCGACGCCCTTGAGGATCTCCTTCGTGGCGTTGTCGGCCTCGACGGTGACGTGCAGGTCTCGGATTTCAAGCGTTGCCATGGTGGCCTCAGGACTCCTGGGTGAGGGAGACGAGCACGTCGTCCCCTTCGATCTTGACGGGGTATACGGGGACGGGGCGCGTCGCGGGAAGGCCGGACGGCTTGCCGGTGCGGAGGTCGAACGCGGAGCCGTGCAGCCAGCACTCGATCTGGCAGTCCTCCACCTCGCCCTCGGAGAGCGAGACGTTCGCGTGGGAACAGATGTCGTGGATGGCGAACACCTCGCCCTCGGTCTGCACCAGCGAGACCGGCGTGCCGTCGAGTTCCACCCGCTTCGGGGTGTCCTCCTCCAGCTCGCTCAGTCCGCAGGCGCGTACGAAGGCGGCCATCAGACCGTGGCCTCCAGCTCGGTCTCGATCCGGGCGAGCAGCCGCTCCTCGATGTCCGGGACACCGATCTGCTGGACCAGTTCGGCGAAGAAGCCGCGGACCACCAGACGGCGGGCCTCGTCGGCCGGGATGCCGCGGGCCATCAGGTAGAAGAGCTGCTCGTCGTCGAAGCGGCCGGTGGCGGAGGCGTGGCCGGCGCCCACGATCTCGCCGGTCTCGATCTCCAGGTTGGGCACCGAGTCCACGCGCGCGCCGTCCGTGAGGACGAGGTTGCGGTTCATCTCGTAGGTGTCCGTGCCCTCGGCCCTGGCCTCGATCAGCACGTCGCCGATCCACACGGCGTGCGCGTCGTCGCCCTGGAGCGCGCCCTTGTAGACGACGTTGGACTTGCAGTGCGGGACGTTGTGGTCGACCAGCAGACGGTGCTCCTGGTGCTGGCCGGCGTCCGTGAAGTACAGGCCGAACAGCTCGGCCTCGCCGCCGGTGCCGGCGTACGTCACGCGCGGGTGCAGCCGGACGACATCGCCGCCGAAGGTGACGACGACGGACTTGAAGGAGGCGTCGCGGCCGATCAGGGCGTTGTGCTGGGCCGCGTGCACGGCCTTGTCGTCCCAGTCCTGGACGGAGACGACGGTCAGCTTGGCGCCGTCGCCCAGGAGGTAGTCGACATTGGCGGCGAGCACGGCGTCACCGGTGTGGTCGATGACGACGACGGCCTCGGCGAAGGCCCCCAGTTCGATCACCTGGTGGGCGAAGGCGGTGCCGCCCTCGCCGTGCACGGCGATCCGGACGGGCTCGGTGAGGACCGTGTCCTTGGGGACGGTGATCACACCGGCCTGCTCGAACGCGGAGTACGCCTGGGCGGCGATCCGGTCCACCGGGGTGCCGGCCCGGCCGAGGCGGGCGTCGTCGCGGCCGACGGTCTCGACGGTGACGCCCTCGGGGGCCTGGACGTCGACCTTCACGCCGCCGGTGGCGACCGCGGTGCCGTCGTGGAGGCCGCGCAGGCGCTCCAGCGGGGTGAACCGCCACTCCTCCTCACGGCCGTGCGGGACCGGGAAGTCCGCGACGTCGAAGGAGGGGGGCGCGCTCATGCGCGTGGCGACGGTCGACTCGGCGGCGACCGCGATCGCGCCGGCGGTGGTGGAGCCCACCGGGATACTCTGAGCCTCAGCCATGGCTGTCGTAATGCTCGCTTTCCGTTACGTAAGGGGCTGGACGGGGTGCGGGGCGGTGCTCAGCCGACCGCGCCCTCCATCTGAAGCTCGATCAGCCGGTTCAGCTCCAGCGCGTACTCCATCGGCAGCTCCTTCGCGATGGGCTCGACGAAGCCGCGCACGATCATCGCCATCGCCTCGAACTCGCTGAGGCCGCGGCTCATCAGGTAGAAGAGCTGGTCCTCGGAGACCTTGGAGACGGTCGCCTCGTGGCCCATGGACACGTCGTCCTCGCGGACGTCCACGTAGGGGTAGGTGTCCGAGCGGGAGATGGTGTCGACCAGCAGCGCGTCGCACAGCACGTTGGACTTGGAGCCGTGCGCGCCCTCGCCGATCTCGACCAGACCGCGGTACGAGGTGCGGCCGCCGCCGCGCGCCACCGACTTGGAGACGATGTTGGAGGAGGTGTTCGGCGCCATGTGGACCATCTTGGAGCCGGCGTCCTGGTGCTGCCCCTCGCCCGCGAAGGCGATGGAGAGCGTCTCGCCCTTGGCGTGCTCGCCCATCAGGTAGACGGCCGGGTACTTCATCGTCACCTTGGAGCCGATGTTGCCGTCGATCCACTCCATGGTGGCGCCCTCGTAGGCGACGGCGCGCTTGGTGACCAGGTTGTAGACGTTGTTCGACCAGTTCTGGATGGTCGTGTAGCGGCAGCGGGCGTTCTTCTTGACGATGATCTCGACCACGGCGCTGTGCAGCGAGTCCGACTTGTAGATCGGGGCCGTACAACCCTCGACGTAGTGCACGTAGGCACCCTCGTCGACGATGATCAGGGTCCGCTCGAACTGGCCCATGTTCTCCGTGTTGATACGGAAGTAGGCCTGGAGCGGGATCTCCACGTGGACGCCCGGCGGGACGTAGATGAAGGAGCCGCCGGACCACACGGCCGTGTTCAGCGACGCGAACTTGTTGTCGCCGACCGGGATGACGGTGCCGAAGTACTCCTTGAAGAGCTCCGGGTGCTCCTTCAGCGCGGTGTCGGTGTCGAGGAAGATGACGCCCTGCTCCTCCAGGTCCTCACGGATCTGGTGGTAGACGACCTCGGACTCGTACTGGGCCGCGACACCGGCGACGAGGCGCTGCTTCTCCGCCTCGGGGATGCCGAGCTTGTCGTACGTGTTCTTGATGTCCTCGGGCAGGTCCTCCCAGGACTCCGCCTGCTTCTCCGTCGACCGCACGAAGTACTTGATGTTGTCGAAGTCGATGCCGGAGAGGTCGGAGCCCCAGTTCGGCATGGGCTTCTTCTCGAAGAGGCGCAGGCCCTTGAGGCGGAGCTTGGTCATCCACTCCGGCTCGGACTTCTTCGCCGAGATGTCCCGGACCACGTCCTCGTTCAGGCCACGCTTCGCGGAGGCGCCGGCCTCGTCGGAGTCGGCCCAGCCGTATTCGTAGGTGCCCAGGCCCTCGAGTTCGGGGTGGGCAGTCTCCGTGGGGAGAGTCATGCGGGGTTCCTCCCGGCCGTGCTGGCGGATGCGTTGTGGGTGGTCTGGGAAATCTCGGGGATGAACGTCGTGCACACACCGTCGCCGTGGGCGATGGTCGCCAGCCGCTGGACGTGCGTGCCGAGAAGCTGGGAGAAGATCTCGGTCTCCGCCTCGCAGAGCTGCGGGAACTTCTCGGCCACATGGGCGACGGGACAGTGGTGCTGGCAGAGCTGCTCGCCTTTTCGGGGGAGGGGCGCGCTGCGCGCCGTCGCAGCGTACCCGTCCGCGCTGAGGGCCTTCGCCAGGGCCTCGGTGCGCCGCTCGGGGGCCGCGGCCTCGATCGCCGCGCGGTACGCGGCGGCCTGTTCGGCGATCCGGGCGCGGGCGAAGGCGACGACCGCCTCGTCCCCGCCGAAGCGCTCCTGGATCCAGCGCAGGGCGTCGGCGGCGAGTGTGTCGTAGGACTGGTCGAAGGCGTCCCGGCCGCAGTCGGTGAGGGCGAAGACCTTGGCGGGTCGGCCGCGGGTCCGCGCTCCGTACACCCGCTGCTCACGGGCCTGTACGACGTCATCGGCGACCAGAGCGTCGAGATGGCGGCGGACGGCGGCGGGGGTGAGCCCGAGGCGCCCGGCCAGCTCGGTCACGGTCGACGGCCCGTGGTCCAGGATGGAGCGCGCGACGCGGTTGCGCGTGGAGCGCTCCCCGGTCGCGAGCTCTTCCTGGGGTGCCCCCTGAGGGGTCGCCCGAGCCTCGCCGACGTTTTTCACAACGCCATTGTTGCGTAATTCCTCAGGGGCAGGCAACCCGCGCCCGGACCGGTGGACGGTGCCCTGCGTCACTTAGGCATACCTAATCTGACCTGCGGAAACGATCACTGATCGATCACGGCGGGGGTCCGCCGAGGGGTCCGCGCGACCCGGCCCGCACCCCCTCCCACCGGCCCACTTACCGGTGCCGGACGGGTGACGCGCCGGGCCGAGTCACCCTCTCCCGCACCTGCCGTCCCTCCCGTGGCCGGTTCCCGTACCCGGCCGTCGGAGACCCCGTCCGCGAACCTAGACTCCTGTGCCATGCGAACTGAGCCTGTCGTCCGGATCCAGGCCCTGGTGAAGCGGTACGGGACGAAGACCGCGGTGGACGGCCTGGACCTGACGGCCCGGGCGGGCGTCACCGCCGTACTCGGACCCAACGGCGCCGGCAAGACGACCACGATCGAGGCCTGCGAGGGGTACCGCAGGCCGGACTCCGGCACCGTGCGCGTCCTCGGCCTCGACCCCGTCCGGCAGGCCGCCCTGCTGCGCCCCCGCATCGGCGTGATGCTCCAGTCCGGGGGCGTCTACTCCGGCGCGCGGGCCGACGAGATGCTGCGGCACATGGCGAAGCTGCACGCGCACCCGCTGGACGTCGACGCGCTGATCGAACGGCTCGGCCTCGGCTCCTGCGGCCGGACGACGTACCGGCGGCTGTCCGGCGGGCAGCAGCAGCGGCTCGCGCTGGCGATGGCCGTGGTCGGCAGGCCCGAACTGGTGTTCCTGGACGAGCCGACGGCCGGCCTCGACCCACAGGCCCGCCGCGCCACCTGGGACCTGGTCCGCGATCTGCGCGCGGACGGCGTCTCGGCCATCCTCACCACCCACCACATGGACGAGGCCGAGCAGCTCGCCGACGACGTGGCGATCATCGACGCGGGCCGGGTCATCGCACAGGGCTCCCCCGAGGAGCTGTGCCGCGGCGGCGCCGAGAACACCCTGCGCTTCACCGGCCGCCCCGGGCTCGACGTGAACTCCCTGCTCAAGGCGCTGCCCGTGGACAGCGCCGCCACCGAGCCGACCCCGGGCTCCTACCGGGTGGCCGGCAAGGTCGACCCGCAACTGCTGGCGACGGTCACCTCCTGGTGCGCCCAGCACGGGGTGATGCCGGACCGGATCTCCGTCGAACGGCACACCCTCGAAGACGTCTTTCTGGAACTGACCGGCAAGGAGCTGCGCGGATGAGCGCCCTCGGGACCTACTCCCCCAGGCCGGGCGCGGCCCCGCTGCCCCGGATGATCGCGGCGCAGGCGGCGCTGGAGACCAGGATGCTCCTGCGCAACGGCGAGCAGCTCCTGCTCACCGTCGTGATCCCGGCGCTGCTGCTGGTGCTGTTCAGCAGCGTGGACATCGTCGACACCGGCGCGGGCGAGGCGGTGGACTTCCTCGCCCCCGGCGTCCTGGCGCTCGCCGTCATGTCGACGGCCTTCACCGGCCAGGCCATCGCGACCGGCTTCGAGCGGCGGTACGGCGTCCTGAAGCGGCTGGCGACCTCGCCGCTGCCGCGCTGGGCGCTGATGACGGCGAAGACGGTGTCCGTGCTGGTCACCGAGGTGTTCCAGGTGATCCTGCTGACGGTGATCGCCTTCGCGCTGGGCTGGGACCCGAAGGGAAACCCGCTCTCGGTGCTGCTGCTCCTGGTGCTGGGCACCGCCGCGTTCTCGGGCCTCGGGCTGCTGATGGCCGGCACGCTGAAGGCGGAGGCGACGCTGGCCGCCGCCAACCTGGTCTTCCTGCTGCTGCTCGTGGGCGGCGGGGTGATCGTGCCGCTGGAGAAGTTCCCGTCCGGCGCCCAGGACGTCCTGGGCCTGCTGCCGATCTCGGCGCTCTCCGACGGGCTGCGGGACGTCCTCCAGCACGGCGCCGGAACGCCCTGGGGCGACCTGGGGATCCTGGCGGTGTGGGCGGTGGCGGGGCTGGCGGCGGCCGGCCGGTTCTTCCGCTGGGAATGACCGGCGCCCGGCGCGGGGGGACCCTCGTGAACGCGTGCACAAGCGGCCCCCTACGATGGACGGCGTGCCAAACGTGACCCGCGCCGACGCCCTGGCGGCCCTGCGCAACCCGCTCGCCTTCATCGCCTCCCGCTGGACCCCGGACCCCCGGACGGTCGAGCGCGCGGCCCTCAGCGCCCTCGTGATGTCGGTGCTCATCGTGGTCACCGGCGGTGCCGTACGGCTCACCGGCTCCGGTCTCGGCTGCCCGACCTGGCCCAAGTGCACCGAGGACTCGCTCACCACGACCCATGCGATGGGTCTGCACGGCGCCATCGAGTTCGGCAACCGCATGCTGACCTACGTGCTGTGCGCCGCCGTCGGCTGGGCCATCGTCGCCGCACGATCCGCCAAGCCGCACCGCCGGGACCTCACCCGGCTGGGCTGGGCCCAGTTCTGGGTCGTGATGAGCAACGCGATCCTCGGCGGGATCGTGGTCCTCGTGGGCCTCAACCCGTACACGGTCGCGGCGCACTTCCTGCTGTCGTCCGCGCTCATCGCCGTCGCCACGGTCATGTGGCAGCGCACCCGGGAGGGCGGCGGGGAGCCGCGCCCGCTGGTCGGCAAGGCCGTCCAGCAGTTGGTGTGGTTCCTGGTCGCCGCGTCGGTTCTTGTCATCGCGGTCGGCACGGTGGTCACCGGCGCGGGTCCGCACGCGGGCGACTCCAGCGAGGTGGAGCGCATCCCGGTCGACTGGGAGACGGTCGCCAAACTGCACGCCGTACTGGCGTGGATCGTGGTGACACTGACCTTCGCGCTGTGGTTCGTCCTGAAGGCGGTGGACGCGCCGAAGGGCCCGCTGGACCGGACCCGCGAGCTGTTCGTCGTGCTGCTGGCTCAGGGAGCGGTGGGCTACGTGCAGTACTTCACCCACCTCCCCGAGGTCCTGGTGGCCGCGCACATGCTCGGCTCCACCGTCATGTGGATCTGGGTGCTGCGGGTCCTGCTGTCGCTGCGCGAACGCCCCGCCGTCGAACCGGTCATCCCGCTGCCCGCACCCGAACGGGGCCGCGCCGGCATCGCGTGACGACGCGCGCCGCACGGGCGGGGAACGACCTCGCCCACGGCGTGCTCGGCTGCGTCCACGGCCCACCCCCGCAGGCGGCCCCCGGTCACTCCAACCCGTACACCCGCCGCGCGTCCCCCGAGGCGACGACCGGCTCCCCCGCCTGGCCGAAGGCCGCGACGAGCCCGTCGATCGCCGGACCGAGATAGCCCCGGGCCAGCCCGGCCCTGCGTTCGGTCCAGTTCGCCTCGGGCGCCGCGTGCCTGTCGTGGTAGCGGCGCCGGGTGATGTCCTCGACCAGTTCGGTGGGCGCGCCTAGGCCCGGCAGCAGGTCCAGTGCCTCGCGCTTGGAGATCAGCCGGCCGTCCCGCAGGGTGGCGGTGGCGCGGGCGAAGGTGAGCAGGCCCAGGTCGACCCAGACGTCCTGCCGCCACAGCGCCGGCCGGCCCACATGGGGCCGCCAGAACTCCCGCTGGTCGCGGACGACGAAGGCGCGGAGTTCACCGTCCGGCACCGGCGGCAGAACGGCACGCGGCGACCTGCCGTGCAGCACCCGGCCGAAGTCGTGCAGTTCGCGTCGGGTCACGGGGGTGACCGGCCGCCGGAACAGTTCGCCGTGCGCCCAGGTGAGGTGGCGCCGCTCCGGACCGGCCGCCCTGTCGGGGGTGAGGTAGGTGCAGTGCAGCAGCGGGGCGAGCGGTTCGCCGCGGAGGCGGGCGTGCAGCCGGGCCAGGGACCACACCGTGCCTGGGGTGACGGGCCCCGGCAGGACCGCGACCAGGTCCAGATCGCTGCGGCCCTCCCGGTAGTCGCCCCCGGCGAGCGACCCGTGGGCCCAGACGGCGGCGGGGTCCAGCTCCGCGAGTCCGGCGAGGAACCGGTCGAGCAAGGCGTCCGTACGGCGTGTCATGCGCCCAGTCTCGCGACCTCACTCCAGCCCGTACACCCGCCGCGCGTTCCCCGAGGCGATCAGGGTCGCCACGCGCTGGGCGTCCGGGCGGGACCAGGCGCCCTCGGTGACCCAGGCGCCCAGGACCTGGGTCAGGGCCTCGCGGAAGAGACGGGCGCCGACCACGTGGAGTTCGGGCAGGCGCTGGCCGCCGCTGGAGAAGAGGATCTTGCCGAAGGGGGCCAGTTCCAGGGTCTCCGCGAGGACGGTCGCGGCCCGGGCGCCGGTGCGCACCAGGGCGGCGCCCGAGTCGGCGTACACATGCGGGAAGACGCCCGCGAGATGGGCGGCGTGCCGGTGGTAGGGGTAGGCGTGCAGCAGCACGAGGTCCGTGCCGAGGCCGGCCGTGGCCCGGACGAAGTCCGTCAGCAGCACGGGGTCGGTGCGGTCGATGCGCGCGCCGGTCTCGCCGAGCCCCGCGTGCAGTTGGAGCGGCAGCCCGGAGGCGACGGCGATCCACAACAGATGCCGTAGCAGCACCGGGTCGGTCAGCTCGTCGCCGACCCGGCGGGCGGCCAGCCAGCGGCCCGCCGCGCCCCGCACCTCCCCCGGGCCCGGCGGTTCGGGCGCGAGGGCGAGGCCGTGGCGCACCCCCGCCACCGAGGTGAAGGCGACCGCGCTCGCGGCGGCCCCGTGGACCGACTCGGCGAGGTTGGCGAGGAAGGACTCGACGGTGCCGGAGGTGTCGGCGACCTGCTCGGCGAGGAGTTCCAGGCGGACGATCTCGCGGGCCTCGGCGTCCCCGGCGGACGCCAGTTCGCCGGGCCCGGTGAGGTCGCCGGGCAGCCCGGTGTCGACGAGGTAGGTGGTGATGCCGCTGCCGCGCAGCAGCCGGCGGCCCGATTCCAGTACGCCGAGTTCACGGCGGCGGGCGAGATAACCGGCGGGCGGGCAGTGCGGTTCCAGGCCGAGCAGCGGGGGGCACCAACGGCGTACCGCGAAACCGGTCTGGGTGTCGAAGAGGGTGGTGCCCGGGGCGGGCGGGCCCTCGGTACGGGCGAGCTGGGCCTCGAAGGTGCCGAGACCCAGCTCCGTTCGCAGGACGCCGTGGCAGTACTGGTCCACCAGGGACGGCGTTTCGATCATCGGCACTCCCGTGAGGCGGACCGCGTACTCCTGAAGGTCCTAACGGGTGAACCGGGTGTCAGGTGTTGCTCAGGTGTCGCTCGGGGGGTTCTTCGGGCCGCCGACCTGGATCCCGGCCATCCGGCTCCACTCGTACGGTCCCGTGGTCACCTTGGCCGCGAACTCGCCGTCGAACTCGTCGTGGACCGTGATCCCGGCCTTCTCCACGGCCCGGTTCGCGATCTCGACGGAAGGGGCCACCAGGTCGCCCCAGCCGCCGTCCTCGCCGACGAGCACGATCCGGGCGCCGCGCTCCCCGATGTACGCGACCTGGCCCTCGGCCCCGCCGTGCTCGCGGGAGAAGGCGCTGATCTGCTTGGCGAGCCGGGCGACCCGGCGCTCGTCCTTCGCGTCAACCTGCTGCGTGTCTGCCATGGTCAGGATGCTACCGACGGGTAGATCGAACGGCGACGGCCGGGGTGCGTGGCCTTGCCCACGCACCCCGGCCGTCGCACGGATCCGGGAAGGGCTACCGCAGGAAGGGGTCCACCGCGACCGCCACGAACAGCAGCGACACATAGGTGATGGACCAGTGGAACAGCCGCATCTCCTTCAGCTTGCCGCCCGTGACCTCGGCCTTCGCCCGGCCGTGCAGCGCGTGCGCCTCCCACAGCCACCAGCCGCCCGCCACCAGCGCGACCGCCGTGTAGAACCAGCCGGTGTAGCCCAGCGGGGTGAGCAGCAGCGAGACGGCGACCATCACCCAGCTATAAAGGACGATCTGCTTGGCGACCGTCTTGTTGGAGGCGATGACCGGCAGCATCGGCACGCCCACGCGCGCGTAGTCGTCCTTGACCTTCATGGACAGCGGCCAGTAGTGCGGCGGCGTCCAGAAGAACATGACGAGGAAGAGGACGACCGGGGCCCAGGACAGGGAGTTCGTCACCGCGGACCAGCCGATGAGGACCGGCATGCAGCCGGCGATCCCGCCCCACACGATGTTCTGCGAGGTACGGCGCTTGAGGATCATCGTGTAGACGACGACGTAGAAGAGCAGCGCGCCGAGGGCGAGCCAGGCGGACAGCCAGTTGACGGTCAGTCCGAACAGCAGTGTGGAGACCACCGCGAGGGTGATGCCGAAGGCGAGACATTCACGCGGGCTCACCATCCCGGTCACCAGCGGGCGCTGCGAGGTGCGGTCCATCAGCGCGTCGATGTCGCGGTCGATGTACATGTTCAGCGCGTTGGCGCCGCCCGCGGAGAGATAGCCGCCGAGGCAGGTCAGGAGGACCAGGCCGAGGTCGGGGACACCCTGCTGCGCCAGGAACATCACCGGAACGGTGGTGATCAGCAGCAGCTCGATGATCCGCGGCTTGGTCAGCGCCACGAACGCCTTGACCCGGGCCCCGAACGGCCGCCGGCTCGGGCTCTGGCTCGTCCCGATCATCCCTACTGGACGGGATTCAACGGCCGTCACGCACACCCCTGACAGAGACTCCCAGCGAGCCTCCCCATGTGAATAGGGGGTAAAGGCCCGCGCGTACCACGCCACTGTAGACGTTGCCCACACCCCGGCCTTCGCGGGGGTGGGGTCGTGTTGGAAGGGGGTGTCCGGCGGCCCCTTCGAGCCATGATCGACAGGTGGTCGGAGGCCCGCTCAGATGTCCGCTCAGGGGGCCGCTCAAAGGTCGTACAGAAACTCGATTGAGCAGTCAGATGAGCGGCTCCGTATTCATGTGCCGAATGCGGAACGTGCCAGTCGGGAGGCGGATCCCAGCCCGGCCCGGCAGTCTGGAATGACTCGAAAAAACGCACGTCTTCGCAGGGGTAGGCTCGACAGCGGCCGGTGGACATCCAGTGCATCGGCAGCCGGTGGGCGCGCGCCCTCAGCAGCCGGTATTCGACATGTGGAGAGGAGCCCTGACCCAGGGTGAGCACCAAGCCGACCACCACAGACCTCGAGTGGACCGAGTTGGACCAGCGGGCCGTGGACACCGCACGCGTTCTGGCCGCCGACGCCGTACAGAAGGTCGGCAACGGCCATCCCGGTACGGCGATGAGCCTGGCCCCCGCCGCGTACACCCTCTTCCAGAAGGTGATGCGGCACGACCCGGCCGACGCCGACTGGGTGGGCCGCGACCGCTTCGTGCTGTCCGCGGGCCATTCGTCCCTCACTCTTTACACCCAGCTCTACCTGGCCGGCTTCGGCCTGGAGCTGGACGACCTGAAGTCGTTCCGCACCTGGGGTTCGAAGACCCCGGGCCACCCCGAGTACGGGCACACCGTGGGCGTGGAGACGACGACCGGCCCGCTGGGCCAGGGTGTCGCCAACGCCGTCGGCATGGCGATGGCCGCCCGCTACGAGCGCGGTCTGTTCGACCCGGAGGCCCCGCAGGGCGAGTCGCCCTTCGACCACTTCATCTACGTCATCGCCGGTGACGGCTGCCTCCAGGAGGGCATCTCCGCGGAGGCGTCCTCGATGGCCGGCCACCAGGAGCTGGGCAACCTCATCCTGCTGTGGGACGACAACCACATCTCGATCGAGGGCGACACGGAGACGGCCGTCTCCGAGGACACCGTCAAGCGGTACGAGGCGTACGGCTGGCATGTGCAGCGGGTCGCCCCGAAGCCGGACGGCGACCTCGACCCGCACGCGCTGTACGACGCGATCGAGGCCGCGAAGCTGGTGACGGACAAGCCGTCCTTCATCGCGATGCGCTCGATCATCGCCTGGCCCGCCCCGAACGCGCAGAACACCGAGGCCGCCCACGGCTCGGCGCTCGGCGACGACGAGGTGGCCGCCACCAAGCGCGTCCTCGGCTTCGACCCGGAGCTGACCTTCGAGGTCACCGACGAGGTCATCAACCACACCCGCGGCGCCCTGGAGCGCGGCGCGCAGGCGAAGGCCGAGTGGGAGAAGTCCTACCAGCTCTGGCGGGACAACAACCCCGAGCGCGCCGCCGAGTACGACCGCATCGCCGCGACCGAGCTGCCGGCCGGCTGGGAGGAGAAGCTCCCGGTCTTCGAGCCCGGCAAGGGTGTCGCCACCCGCGCCGCGTCCGGCAAGGTGCTCCAGGCGCTCGGCGCGGTCATCCCGGAGCTGTGGGGCGGCTCGGCCGACCTGGCCGGTTCCAACAACACGACGATCGACAAGACGTCGTCGTTCCTCCCGGCGGACAACCCGCTGCCGGAGGCGGACCCGTACGGCCGCACGATCCACTTCGGCATCCGCGAGCACTCCATGGCCGCGGAGATGAACGGCATCGCGCTGCACGGCAACACCCGTATCTACGGCGGCACGTTCCTCGTGTTCTCCGACTACATGCGCAACTCCGTGCGGCTGTCGGCGCTGATGCACCTGCCGGTGACGTACGTGTGGACGCACGACTCCATCGGCCTCGGCGAGGACGGCCCGACGCACCAGCCGGTCGAGCACCTCGCGTCGCTGCGCGCGATCCCCGGCCTCAACGTGGTCCGCCCGGCGGACGCCAACGAGACCGCGATCGCCTGGCGCGAGATCCTGCGCCGCTACACCAAGGTCTTCGGCGAGGGCGCCCCGCACGGTCTGGCGCTGACCCGCCAGGGCGTGCCGACGTACGAGCCCAACGAGGACGCGGCCAAGGGCGGCTATGTGCTGTTCGAGGCGTCCACGGGCACGCCCGAGGTCATCCTGATCGCGACCGGCTCCGAGGTGCACGTCGCCGTCGAGGCGCGTGAGCTGCTGGAGGCCGACGGGGTGCCGACGCGCGTCGTGTCCATGCCGTCGGTGGAGTGGTTCGAGGAGCAGGACCAGGGGTACCGGGACAGCGTCCTGCCGCCGTCGGTGCGGGCCCGGGTCTCGGTCGAGGCCGGTATCGGTCTGACCTGGCACAAGTACGTCGGGGACGCCGGACGCATCGTTTCCCTGGAGCACTTCGGTGCCTCCGCGGACGGCAAGGTCCTGTTCCAGGAGTACGGCTTCACCGCGGAGAACGTGGCCGCGCAGGCCCGGGAATCCCTCGCCGCGGCTCGGCGCTGACGCTCACACACGACACGTAGGAGATGCAATTTCCATGACAGACGCACTGAAGCGCCTCTCCGAAGAAGGCGTCGCGATCTGGCTGGACGACCTGTCGCGCAAGCGGATCACCTCGGGCAACCTCGCCGAGCTGATCGACCAGCAGCACGTCGTGGGCGTCACCACCAACCCGTCGATCTTCCAGAAGGCGATCTCCCAGGGCGACGGCTACGACCGGCAGCTCGCGGACCTCGCCGCCCGCAAGGTGACCGTCGAAGAGGCCATCCGCATGATCACGACGGCGGACGTCCGGGACGCCGCCGACATCCTGCGCCCGGTCTTCGACGCCACCGACGGCCAGGACGGCCGGGTGTCGATCGAGGTCGACCCGCGGCTCGCCCACAACACCCGGGCCACGGTCGCCGAGGCCAAGCAGCTCGCCTGGCTGGTCGACCGCCCCAACACCCTGATCAAGATCCCGGCCACCAAGGCGGGTCTGCCGGCGATCACCGAGGTCATCGGCAACGGCATCAGCGTCAACGTCACGCTGATCTTCTCGCTGGAGCGCTACCGCGAGGTCATGGACGCCTACCTGGCGGGCCTGGAGAAGGCCAAGGAGAAGGGCCTCGACCTCTCGCTGATCCACTCGGTCGCGTCCTTCTTCGTGTCCCGCGTGGACACCGAGATCGACAAGCGCCTCGACGCGCTGGGCACCGACGAGGCCAAGGCGGCGCGCGGCAAGGCCGCCCTCGCCAACGCCCGGCTCGCCTACCAGGCGTACGAGGAGGTCTTCTCGGGTCCCCGCTGGACCGCGCTGGAGAAGGCCGGCGCCAACCGGCAGCGTCCGCTGTGGGCCTCCACCGGTGTGAAGGACCCGGCGTACAAGGACACCCTGTACGTGGACGACCTGGTCGCCCCGAACACGGTGAACACCATGCCGGAGGCGACCCTGTTCGCCACCGAGGACCACGGGCAGATCACCGGCAACACCGTCGCCGGGACGTACGAGCAGGCCCGCGCCGAACTCGACGCGGTCGAGAAGCTCGGCATCTCGTACGACGACGTGGTGCAGCTCCTGGAGGACGAGGGCGTCGAGAAGTTCGAGGCGTCCTGGAACGACCTGCTCAAGTCGACCGAGGCGGAGCTGGAGCGCCTCGCCCCCTCGGAGGGCTGAGATCTTGTCAAGCAGCAATCCGCTGCGTGACCCCGCAGACCGACGGCTCCCGCGTATCGCGGGGCCGTCGGGCCTGGTCATCTTCGGCGTCACGGGCGATTTGTCCCGGAAGAAGCTCATGCCCGCCGTCTACGACCTCGCCAACCGGGGTCTGCTGCCGCCGGGCTTCTCACTGGTCGGCTTCGCCCGCCGCGAATGGGCGCACGAGGACTTCGCGCAGGAGGTCCACGACGCGGTCAAGGAGCACGCGCGCACGCCCTTCCGCGAGGAGGTCTGGCAGCAGCTCATCCAGGGCATGCGCTTCGTGCAGGGCACCTTCGACGACGACGAGGCGTTCGAGCGGCTGCGCTCCACGATCCAGGAACTGGACAAGGCGCAGGGCACGGGCGGCAACTTCGCCTTCTACCTGTCGGTGCCGCCGCGGTCCTTCCCCGTCGTCATCCAGCAGCTCAAGAAGCACGGCCTGGCCGACCAGACGAAGGACTCCTGGCGCCGCGCCGTCATCGAGAAGCCCTTCGGCCACGACCTGGAGTCGGCCAAGGAGCTGAACCAGGTGGTCCACGAGGTCTTCGCCCCGGACCAGGTCTTCCGCATCGACCACTATCTGGGCAAGGAGACGGTCCAGAACATCCTGGCGCTGCGCTTCGCCAACACCATGTTCGAGCCGATCTGGAACCGGTCCTTCGTGGACCACGTGCAGATCACCATGGCCGAGGACATCGGCATCGGCGGCCGCGCCGGCTACTACGACGGCATCGGCGCCGCCCGTGACGTCATCCAGAACCACCTGCTCCAGCTCATGGCGCTCACCGCCATGGAGGAGCCCGCCTCCTTCGACGCGGACGCGCTGGCCGCCGAGAAGACCAAGGTGCTCGGCGCGGTCCGGCTGCCGAAGGACCTGGGCCGCGACACCGTGCGCGCCCAGTACGCGGCCGGCTGGCAGGGCGGCGAGAAGGCCGTCGGCTACCTCGAAGAGGACGGCATCGACCCGCAGTCCAAGACCGACACCTACGCGGCCATCAAGGTGGAGGTCGACAACCGCCGCTGGGCGGGCGTCCCCTTCTATCTGCGCACCGGCAAGCGGCTGGGCCGCCGGGTCACCGAGATCGCGGTGGTCTTCCAGCGGGCCCCGCACTCCCCCTTCGACCACACGGCGACGGAGGAGCTGGGCAAGAACGCCATCGTCATCCGGGTCCAGCCCGACGAGGGCGTGACGGTCCGCTTCGGCTCCAAGGTGCCGGGCACCTCGATGGAGATCCGGGACGTGTCCATGGACTTCGCCTACGGCGAGTCCTTCACGGAGTCCTCGCCCGAGGCGTACGAGCGCCTCATCCTCGATGTGCTGCTCGGCGACTCGAACCTCTTCCCGCGCACCGAGGAGGTCGAGCTGTCCTGGAAGATCCTCGACCCGATCGAGCGGTACTGGGACGCCCACGGCAGGCCCGCGCAGTACCCGGCCGGTACCTGGGGGCCCGTCGAGGCGGACGAGATGCTCGAACGAGACGGACGGAGCTGGCGCCGGCCATGAAGATAGACCTGACGGACACCACCGCCAGCAAGATCAACAAGGCGCTGGTCCAGGGCCGCCGGGCGATCGGCACCCCGGCCGTGGGCATGGTGCTGACGCTGGTCATCGTCACCGACGAGGAGAACGCGTACGACGCCCTCAAGGCGGCCGGCGACGCCTCGCGCGAGCACCCCTCGCGCACGCTCGTCGTCATCAAGCGCGTCTCCCGCTCCCCCCGCGACCGCACCCAGTCCCGCCTGGACGCCGAGGTGCGGGTGGGCGCGGACGCGGGCACCGGCGAGACGGTCGTGCTGCGGCTGTACGGCGAGGTCGCCGACCACGCCCAGTCGGTCGTGCTGCCGCTGCTGCTGCCGGACGCCCCGGTCGTCGTGTGGTGGCCGGTGAACGCGCCGCTGGACCCGGCCGCCGACCCGCTCGGCGCGCTCGCCCAGCGCCGGGTCACCGACACCTACGCCTCCGAGCAGCCGGTGCGGGAACTCGGCGCCCGCGCCGACACCTACGCGCCCGGCGACACGGATCTGTCGTGGACCCGGATCACGCCCTGGCGTTCGATGCTGGCGGCCGCCCTGGACCAGGTCACCTGCACGGTGAACTCGGTCGAGGTGGAGGGCGAGGAGTTCAACCCGAGCTGCGAGCTGTTGGCGATGTGGCTCGCGGACCGGCTCGCGGTGCCCGTCAAGCGGTCGCTGTCCGGCGGTCCGGGGCTCACGGCGGTGCGGATGGCGACCGACGCCGGTCCGATCGTGCTGGACCGGGCCGACGGCTCGCTGGCCACGCTCTCCATCCAGGGCCAGCCCGACCGGGCGGTGGCGCTCAAGCGCCGCGACACGGCCGAGCTGATCGCGGAGGAACTGCGGCGGCTGGACCCGGACGACACGTACGCGTCGGCCCTGCGGTTCGGGGTGGCGCGGCTGAACGCGTCGACGGCGGTGGCGGAGGCCCGGGTGCAGAAGCCGGCGCCCGCCGCCCCGGACGAGAAGGGGGAGGGTGCCGTCGCCAAAGGAGAAGGGCCCGGCACCGGCGAAGGACCTGCGGAAGGTGCCGCACGGGAAGCGGCGCCGTCGGCACCGGTGACTCCGGCCTCAGCCCCGGCTCCGGCTCCCGTCAAGAAGGCGGCGGCGAAGTGAGTGCTCCCCAGCTCGTCGTGCACCACGACAAGGAACTGATGGCGCAGGCCGCCGCGGCCCGCCTCATCACGAAGATCGTGGACGCCCAGGCGTCCCGCGGTACCGCGTCCGTGGTCCTCACCGGCGGCCGCAACGGCAACGGCCTGCTGGCCGCCCTGGCCGCCGCCCCGGCCCGGGACGCCGTCGACTGGAGCCGGCTCGACCTGTGGTGGGGCGACGAACGCTTCCTGCCCGAGGGCGACCCGGAGCGCAATGTCACGCAGGCCCGCGAGGCCCTGCTCGACGCGGTGCCGCTGGACCCGAAGCGCATGCACGCCATGCCCGCGTCCGACGGCCCGTACGGCAGCGACGTGGAGGCGGCCGCGGAGGCGTACGCCGAGGAGCTGGCCAGCGCGGCCGGCCCCGAGGACCACGCGGCCGTGCCGAGCTTCGACGTGCTGATGCTGGGCGTCGGCCCAGACACCCATGTGGCCTCGCTCTTCCCGGAGTTGCCGGCCGTACGGGAGACCGAGCGCACGGTGGTCGGGGTGCGGGGCGCGCCCAAGCCGCCGCCCACCCGGGTCACCCTCACCCTCCCGGCGATCCGGGCGGCCCGTGAGGTGTGGCTGCTGGCGGCCGGCGAGGACAAGGCCGAGGCCGCGGCGATCGCCCTGTCCGGCGCGGGCGAGATCCAGGCCCCGGCGGCGGGCGCGCGCGGCCGTGCCCGCACCCTGTGGCTGCTGGACAGCGCGGCGGCCTCCCGGCTGCCGCGGTCGCTGTATCCGCCGGCGTCGCCGTGAGGCCGCCCGTCTGAGGCGTCCGAGGGCCGGAGGGCGGTGGGGGTCAGGTTCCCCACCGCCCTCCGGCCCTTCGCGCTCACTTCACCGATCCCGCCATCACCCCCTGCACGAAGTGCCGCTGGAAGGCGAAGAACACGGCCACCGGCACCACCAGCGAGACGAACGCGCCCGGCGCCAGGACGTCGATGTTGCTGCCGAACTGCCGGATCTGCGACTGGAGTTCGACGGTCAGCGGCTGGGCCGAGCTGTCCGCGAACAGCAGGGCCACCAGCATGTCGTTCCACACCCACAGGAACTGGAAGATGGCGAGGCTGGCCAGCGCCGGCCGGCCCACCGGCAGGACGAGGCGGGTGAAGATCCGCCACTCGGTGCCGCCGTCCATCCGCGCCGCCTCCAGCATCTCCTTCGGCATCTCGGCGAAGTAGTTGCGCAGCAGGAACACGGCGAACGGCAGACCGTACGCCACATGGAAGAGGACGACTCCGGGGATCGTGCCGAACAGGCCGAGCTGGCCGAAGAGTTTGGCCACGGGCAGCAGACCGATCTGCACCGGCACCACCAACAGCGCCACCACCACCAGGAAGACGGCGTCCCGGCCGGGGAAGTCCAGCCAGGCGAAGGCGTATCCGGCGAGCGCCGCGAGGACGACGACCAGGACGGTCGTCGGCACCGAGATCAGCACGGTGTTCCAGAAGGCCCGGGTGATACCCGCGTTCCCCAGCAGCGCCGAGTAGTTGTCGAAGGAGAGCTGCGCGGGGCTGGTGAACACCGTCCACCAGCCGCCCTTCGCGGTGTCCTCGGCCGACCGCAGCGAGGACATCAGCAGTCCGGCCAGCGGGGTCAGCCAGACCAGGCCGATCACCACGAGGAAGCCCTGCACCAGGGCGCTGCCCAGGCCGCGCCTGACGGCGTTCATCGCTGACTCCTCCGGAATCGACGGACGTTGAAGACCATGGCGGGGACCACCAGGAGCAGGAGCAGCACGCCGAGCGCGCTGCCGAGGCCCTGGTCGTTGCCGCCGCCGAAGGACACCAGCCACATCTGGGTGGCTAGCACGGTGGCGTCCTCCTGCACCGGGCCGGGCGCGATGATGTAGACGAGGTCGAAGACCTTCATCACGTTGATCACGAGGGTCACGAAGACGACCGTGAGGACGGGTGCCAGCAGCGGCACGGTGATCCGCCGGAAGATCTGCCACTCGTTCGCGCCGTCCATCCGCGCCGCCTCCAGCGCGTCCCGGGGCAGGGTCGCGAGGCCGGCGCCGATCAGCACCATCGCGAACCCGGTCCAGATCCACAGATAGGCGCCGATGATCGCCGGGGTGACGAGCGCGGGGCCGAGCCAGGAGATCCCGTCGTAGGGCGCGGCGAAGTTCGCGGCGGGCAGCCGTACGGTGTACGAGGCGTCCGCGTCGAGTCCGGTGAGGCGGAAGGAGCCGTCGGCGGCCGTGGTGGCGGAGGCGGCCGTCTTCCCGTCGCGCACCGCCTCGACCGTCATCTCCGGCAGGCCGCTCTCGCGGGCGTCGACCTGGCCCTGGCGGCCTCCGCCGCCGGGGGTGAAGTCCAGGTAGACGACGCCGCGCAGCTCGTCGGCGGCGGCCTCGGCGCCCGCCGCCCGGGAGGCGGGTTCGGCGCCGTCCGGCAGGTCCTTGGGCAGCACGCCGACCAGGCCGAGTGTCACCGTCTCCCCCGGCGTCACGGCCGTGTCGGTCCGGTACGAGCCGTCGGGGGCCGCGGTGATCCCCTGTCCTTCGCGGGCCCGTGCGGTCGGGTAGGCGGAGGTGCCGGTGAAGGCGTCGTGCACGGAGACCACGGCGGCGTTCAGGACGCCCTTGTCCGGGTCCTCGTCGTAGGCGAGGCGGAAGACGATGCCGGCGGCGAGGAAGGAGACGGCCATCGGCATGAACAGCAGCAGCTTGAAGGCGGTGGCCCAGCGGATCTTCTCCACCAGCACCGCGAGGATCAGTCCGAGGCCGGTCAGCAGGGCCGGGGCCACGACGACCCAGATCGCGGTGTTGCGCACCGCTTTCAGGGTCGCCGGGTCGCGGAACATCTCGGTGTAGTTGTCGCCGCCGACGAAGCGGGAGCCGGACGCGTCGAAGAAGCTGCGGCCGACGGAGAACAGCACGGGGTAGACGACGAGCGCGCCGAGCAGGAGGAGCGCGGGGAGGGCGAAGAGCACGGCGACGGCACGGCCGCGCCGTCGTCTGCTCCGAGCCCGGCCGGCGGGGCCGGCCGGGGGCGCGGGCGCCTCTTTCAGCAGGGTCGAGGACATGGTCCGTCAGCCCTTGTAGGCCTTGGCGGCCGCGGCCTCCAGGCGGGCGGCGGTGGCCTTCGGGTCGGACGGGTCGCGCAGGAAGTCCTGGAGGATCTTCCACTCGCCGGCGCCCTTGGTGCCGCCGAAGGCCGCCGGGGCCTGGTCGGACATGTCGAAGCGGACCGAGTCCCCGGCCTCGACGAGGGACTTGGCGGTCGCGCGGGTGACGTCGTCGCCGTAGGAGGCGAGGTCGAGCTTCTTGTTCGGGGAGAGGAAGCCGCCGGCCTCGGCCCACACGGCGGCGGCCTCGGGGGTGGCCAGGTACTCCAGCAGCTTCATGCCGGCGTCGGCGTTCTTGCCGTCCTTGAGGACGACGGCGGCGTCACCGCCGCTGACCACGGGTGCCACGCCGCTGCCGACCGGCGGGAAGGGGAAGAAGTCGGCGTCCTCGCCGATCGCCTTGCCGAACTGGTCCTTGGCGACACCGGCGACGAAGTCGCCCTCGTAGACCATGCCGGCCTCGGGCTTCGGTCCGAACACCTTCTCCACGGAGCCGGGGAAGTCGGTGTTGAGGGCGCCCTTCGCGCCGCCCGCGGTGAGCTGGTCGTCGGAGAAGACCTTGCCGAGAGTGGTGAGCGCGTCGACCACGGAGGCGTCGGTCCACTTGAGTTCGTGCGCGGCGAGGGCGTCGTACTTCTCGGGTCCGGCCTGGGAGAGGTAGACGTTCTCGAACCAGTCGGTGAGGGTCCAGCCGTCCTGTCCGGCCACCGAGAACGCGGCGAGGCCCGAGTCGGAGACGGTGCGGCCGGCCTGGAGCAGCTCGTCGAAGGTCTTCGGCGGCTCGACCCCGGCCTGGGCGAGGGCGTCGGGGCTGTACCAGACGGTGGACTTGTGGGCGGCCTTGAAGTAGAGGCCGTAGAGGGTGCCGTCGACGCTGCCGTACGTCTTCCACACGGGTGCGTAGCCCGCGTCGACAGCCTTCTCGGTGCCGGCGGACAGCGGCTTGAGCCAGCCCTGCTCCGCGAACTGCTGGAGCACGCCGACCTGCGGGACCATCACCACGTCGGGGGCGTTGCCGCCCTCGATCTTGCTGCCGACGACGGTGGAGACGTTGTCGCCGGTCGACACGAAACGGGTGTCGGCGCCGGTCTTCTCGGAGAACGCGTCGAGGACCTTCTGGAAGTTCTTCTGCTCGCTGCCGGACCATACGCCGGCCACGGTGACGGTCTGGCCGTCGAGGCTCTTGTCGCCGCCGCCGGCGGAGACCGGGTCGCTGTCGCCGCAGGCGGTCGCGCCGAGCGCCATGACGAGGGCGGTGCAGCCGGAGAGCAGGGCGGTACGTCGTCGCATCATCGTTGATGTCCCTTCGGGGATGGGGAGTTGACGGAGGTTCAGGGGGTGTGCCGGTCGTCGGTCCACCAGGCGGCGGTCGAGCCGGGCAGCACACCGGGCGGGCACGGGCCGCTGGACAGCAGCGGGGTGCCGGGGACGGGCGCGGGGGTGGGCGCCGTACCGAAGTTGACGGCGCAGACGAGGTCGTCGCCGCGCACGAAGGCGAGGACGCCGGGCGGGGTGTCCAGCCAGCGCAGGGTGCCCTCGCCCAACTGGTCGAGGGCGGAGCGCAGTTGGAGTCCCTCGCGGTAGAGGTGCCAGAAGGAGCGGGTGTCGGCGAGGGCGCGGTCGGTGGCGTACTCGGCGAAGTACTCGGGCTGCGGCAGCCAGGGCGCGGCGGCCCCCGCGCCGGAGGTGAAGCCGAACGGCGACGCCTGGCCCGACCAGGGCAGCGGCACCCGGCAGCCGTCCCGGACCCGGTCGCGGCGTCCGGTGCGGTGGAAGATCGGGTCGGTGAGCACGTCGTCGGGCAGATCGAGGACCTCGGGAAGCCCCAGCTCCTCGCCCTGGTAGATGTAGGCGGCCCCGGGCAGCGCCAGCATCAGCAGGGCGGCGGCGCGGGCGCGGGCGGCGCCGACACTGCCTTCGGCGGGTTCGCCGTAGCGGGTGACGGTGCGGATCTGGTCGTGGTTGTTGAGGACCCAGGTGACGGTGGAGCCGGTGCCCGCGATGTCCTGCATGGCCTCGGAGACGACCTTGCGGAAGGCGTCGGCGTTCCAGGGGGCGCCGAGCAGGTCGAAGAAGAACGCCTGGTGGAGTTCGTCGGGGCGGACGTAGCGGGCGTGTTCGCGGGCCGTGGGCACGGAGACCTCGCCGACCAGGAGGCGGTCGCGGCCGTCGCGGGCCGTGTACTCCTCGCACACCGACCGCCAGTGCCGCCACACGTCGTGCACCTCGGGCTGGTTCCAGGCGAGCGGGTTGACGGAGTCGCGGGTGCGGGCGTCGGCCTCGGGGTCGTCGGAGTCGGGCAGTTCCGGGTGCTTGTAGAGGCCGGCGGCGACGTCGATGCGGAAGCCGTCGACGCCCCGGTCGAGCCAGAAGCGCAGGATGCCGTCGAACTCGTCGGCGACCTCGGGGGTGCGCCAGTTCCAGTCGGGCTGCTGGGGCGTGAACATGTGCAGGTACCACTGGCCGGGCCGGCCGTCCGCCTCGGTGACCCGGCTCCAGGCCGGTCCGCCGAACATGGCGTGCCAGTTGTTGGGCGGTTCGGCGCCGTCGGGGCCGCGGCCGTCGGCGAAGTGGAAGCGGGCGCGGGCGGCGCTGCCGGGTCCGGCGGCCAGTGCCTCGCGGAACCAGGGGTGCTCGCTGGAGCAGTGGTTGGGGACGATGTCCAGGAGGACCTTGATGCCGAGCCGGCGGGCGGCCGTCATCAGCAGGTCGAACTCGGCGAGGTCGCCGAAGAGCGGGTCGACGTCGCGGTAGTCGGCGACGTCGTAGCCGTGGTCGTGCTGCGGCGAGGGGTAGAAGGGGCTCAGCCAGATCCCGTCGACGCCCAGCTTCCGCAGGTACGGCAGCCCGGCCCTGACCCCGGCGAGATCGCCGACGCCGTCCCCGGTGCTGTCCAGGAAGCTGCGCACGTAGACCTGGTAGATCACCGCGTCGCGCCACCAGTGATGCCTGTTCAACCCATTGACCTGTCTCTGCGGAGGGCAACCGTTATGCATGCATGTTAGGTAGCGGTGTCGCGAGGGTGTCAATGAAAAGTACGGAAGCTACTGCGGAGTTGGCCTTTTATATCGGTACTTAACGCATCAAAAAACGCCGGGAAGAGATCCCGGCGTTACCTAACATGTAACTAGGACAGGGCTGGCGGCCCGCGGTCAGCGGCCCTGGCAGTCGGCGAGGACGTCCAGCTCACGCGCCAGCCGCCGCACCGCCGCGGCGGACGTCCCGTGCCCGGCCATCGCGTCGCGCACCACGGCCTGCACGACCAGGCTGACCTGGTCGTAGCAGGGGCTCTTGGGGCGCGGGGCGGCCGCCAGCACACTGGCGCGCAGGGTCGGCAGATACGGGAACGCCCGCACCAGCGCGGGATCCTCGTACAGCGCGGCGCGCACGGGCGGCAGCGCGCCCCGGGTGAGGACCTGGCGCTGCACGGGCTCGCTGGTCAGATACGCGATCAGCCGCGCGGCGGAGTCCGGGTGCCGGGCATGGGTGCTGACGGCCAGGTTGGAGCCGCCGAGCACACTGGTCCCGGGCCCGTCCGGACCCGGCAGCGGTACGGCGCCGATCTTTCCGGCGACGGGCGATCCGGGCGCCGACGCGACGGCGTACGCGTAGGGCCAGTTGCGCAGGAAGAGCAGCCGGCCGTCCTGGAACGCCTGTTTGGACTCCTCCTCCTTGAAGGTGAGCGCCCGGCGCGGGATCCAGCCCTCGCGCACCCCGCGGGCGAGGAAGTCGATGCCCTCGCGGGCGGCCGTGGAGTTCACCGTGACGCGTTCGCCCTCGTCGCCGAGGATCGTGCCGCCCGCCGAGTACACGGCCTCCGCCGCGTTGACGGTGAGGCCCTCGTACGGCAGGAACTGACCGGCGTAGCCGTCGAGTCCGTACTTCGGCGCGACGGTCTTCGCGAGCCGCTCCAGCTCGGCCCAGGTGCGCGGCGGCGGGACGCCCTCGCGGGCGAGGACGTCCTTGCGGTAGAGGAGCAGCCCGGCGTTGGTGACGTACGGGACGGCGTACAGCCGGCCGTCGTAGGTCGCCGTGCCGACGACCGGCGGCAGGAAGGTCTCCAGCGGGAAGCGGTCGCGCGGCAGGGGTCTGATCCAGCCCGCCGCGGCGAACTCCGAGGTCCAGCTCACATCGATGTTGAGGAGGTCGAAGCGGCCGCCGTCGGCCCGCAGATCGGTGATCATCTGGGCGTGGGTCTCGTCGGCGGAGTCCGGCAGCTCGACGAGGGTGACCCGTTCGTCGGGGTGGGCGCGGTTCCAGCCCTCCAGGAGCGGGCCGAGATAGCCGGTGAGGTCCCCCGCGGTGGCCAGGGTCAGGGGTCCGCGGCCGCCCGCCGGACCGTCGTCGGCACGGGCGCCGGAGGCTATGTAGCCGGTCATGACCACGACCAGAACGAGAAGGCCCCTACCCGCGGCGTGTATCCACCGCATAGGTTCCTCCCTGTACACCGGCGCCGGGCGTCGTCGTCCGGAGTCAGAGGCCATGTATACCCGTTAGGTATGCGCGATACTAGGGCCCGCGGCACATTACCCAGGATGCGAGGAGGAGAGCACGAGTGCGGCTGCCCCTCCTGGCCCTGCTGGCACGCGGCCCGGCCCACGGCTACGAACTCAAGCAGGACCTTGAGCAGATGCTGGGCTCCGCGTACCCTCAGCCGAACGTCGGCCAGATCTATGTGACCCTCGGCCGTCTGGAGAAGTCGGGACTGATCGAGGGCGAGGACGTCGAGCAGGCCGGCCGGCCCAACAAAAAGGTCTACCACCTCACCGACGCCGGGCGTACGGCACTGAGCGCCTGGTTCGAGGAGCCCGAGGACGAGCCACGGGTGCGGGACGAGTTCTTCATGAAACTGGCCCTCGCCCCGCGCACCGGACTCGCGGACCAGATCGCCCTCATCAACAAGCAACGGCGGCAGTACCTGACCACCATGCGCAGTCTGTCGAAGCTGGCCGCCGCCGAGAACCGCGACAACCGCATCGCCCATCTGCTGATAGAGGGCGCGATGCTGCACCTCCAGGCCGACCTCGACTGGCTGGAACGGTGCCAGGAAGAGCTGGAGGAGCTGGAGTGAGCGACCGTACCGCCCCGCGGCCGCGCGCCGCGGAGCCTCCCCGGCCGGACACCGGCACCCCGCCCCTGCTGCGCGCCGAGGGGCTCGTCAAGACGCACCACGGCGAGGGCGCGCCCGCACACGCCGTGCGCGGGGTCGACCTGTGCGTACGGCAGGGCGAGTTCGTCGCCGTCACCGGCCCGTCCGGCGCCGGCAAGTCGACCCTGCTGCATCTGCTGGGCGGGCTGCAGCGGCCGGACGCCGGGAGCCTCTGGCTGGACGGCCGCCGCACGGACGGGTACAGCGAGGCGCGCTGGGCCGTGGAGCGCAGGAAGCGCATCGGGATCGTCTTCCAGTTCTTCAACCTGGTGTCGAACCTGTCGGTCGCCGACAACGTCGAGCTGCCCGCCCTGCTCGCCGGGGTGCCGCCGCGCCGGGCCCGCGCCGAGCGCGAGGACCTGCTGGCCGAGCTGGGCCTCGCGGGCAAGGAGCGCAGCATGCCGGGCGAGCTGTCCGGCGGTGAGCAGCAGCGGGTCGCGCTGGCCCGCGCGCTGGTCAACCACCCGCCACTGCTGCTGGCCGACGAACCCGCGGGCAGCCTGGACAGCAAGGGCACCCGTGAGGTGATGCGGCTGCTGTCCCGCTTCCACCAGCGCGGCCAGACGATCGTGCTGGTCACCCATGACGCCCGGCTGGCGAGCGCCGCGGACCGGGTGATCAGCTTCTTCGACGGCCGGATCGCCGACGACGCCGCTCTGGACGGCACACCGGCGCGCGGCACCGGGATATCCGGCGTGCTGGAGCTGAGGGACTGAGATGACCTACATGCGGGTGGCCTCCGGGCGGGTGGCCGACGTGCGGGGGGCCTCCGGGCGGATGGCCGACGTGCGGGTGGCGGAGCGGGGGGCCGACGTGCGGGCGGCCCACCTGCGGATGGCGGCGCGGGTGGCCCACGTGCGGATGGCGGAGCGGCTGGCCCACGTGCTGGTGGCCGACGGTGGTCGGCTCCCCTGCCGGCCGAGAGGCTGAGGCCCGTGCGAGCCACCCTGCGCTGGGCCCACTCCGATCTGCGCACGCACCGCGGCGAGGCGCTGTTCCTGGTGCTCGCCACGGCCGGCATCGTGGCCTCGCTGCTCCTGGCCACGGCGCTCTTCGGCTACGCCACCAACCCCTGGCAGCGCGTCTTCACCCAGGCGCGCGGCGCCCATGTCTGGCTGCACACCGCCCCCTCCGCACCCGCCGGAAAGCTGGCCTCGCTCGACGGCGTCGAGTACGTCGCCGGCCCCTACCCCACCGCCTCCGCCGCCCTCGCCTCCCGCGGCACCCGGGCCTCCGTCGAACTGCGCGGCACCGCCGAACGGCCCGCCGTCGACCGGCCGCTGCTCACCTCCGGGCGCTGGCTGGACGCCTCCGCCCCGGACGGGGTGGTCCTGGAGAGCCGTCTCGCCCGCGCCCTGCTGGCCGGCCCCGGCGACACGCTCACCCTGCCCGGCACCGGCCGCTCCCTGACCGTGCTCGGCGTCGCCGACAGCGCCGAGCCGCGCTACCGGCCGGGCGAGCAGCCGGGCCTGGTCTGGGCGCTGCCGTCCGCCGTCCCCGACCCGGGCGGCCAGGTGATCGGGCTGCGGCTGACCGACCCCGACGACACCGACTACGCCGTCCAGCGGGCCGTCACCCTGCTGGGCTCGGGCGCGGTCAGCGAGGTCTCCACCTGGCAGCAGGCGCGGGCCGAGGCACAGGGCGACAACCGGCTGCTGGGACAGGTGCTCGGGCTGTTCGGGATCGGCGCGCTGGTGGCCGCGGGGCTCGCCGTGCACGGGGCGATCGGCACCCGGATCCGGGGCCATCTGCGGGACATCTCGGTGCTGAAGGCGATCGGTTTCACGCCCGGCCAGGTGGTCCGCGTCTTCCTGCTCCAGCACATCGCCTACGCCCTGCTGGGCGCGGCGGCCGCCGCCACCCTCGCGCAACTGCTGGGCAGCCGGATCCCGGGCAGGCTCGGAGACGCGATCGGCGTGTGGCAGGGACTGCCCGGCCATACGACGGCGCTGGTCGCGGTACCGGTCGCGGCCGTGCTGTTCATCGGGGCGACCACCGGACTCGCGGCCTGGCGGGCCGGGCGGGTGCCCCCGGTGCCGGTACCCCGGCCTGCGGCGGGACCCCGGCCGCGAACGCCCGGTGCGGCGGGTCCGCTGTCCGGTGCCGCGCGGTGGGCGCTCGCGGCCCGGGTGCCGCCCGCGCTGGTGCTCGGCTGGCATCGGACCTCCACCCGGCGGCTGCGGTCGCTCGCCACGATCACCCGGCTCGCGCTTCCGCTGCTGCTGATCGTGGTGGCGATGAGCGCCTGGACCACCATCGACCGCTTCCACCGCAGCCCCGAGCGGATCGGCCTCCCGGCGGCCCTCACCGTCCACGCGGACTCCGGGCTCGCCGACCGGGACGCCCGCGCCCTGCTGGAACGCGACCCGCAGGTCGTCGCCGCCCACCCCGGCGTCGAGCTGGCGGCCCTGGTCCCCGGCCAGACGGCGACGATCGCGCTGCGCGGCCTCGGGGTCGACGGCGACCCGTACCCGTACACCCTGGCCGAGGGCCGCCCGGCCCGCGCCGAGGACGAGGCGGTGGCCGGACAGGGGCTCCTCGACCTGCTGGACGTGCGGGTCGGCGACTGGGTGCGCATGACCGTCGGCGACCAGCCGCAGATCCTGCACATCGTGGGCCGCAGCATCGAACCGGAGAACGCCGGCCGGGTCATCTCCACCTCGCTGGACACCCTGCGCGAGAACGACCCGGAGCTGGCCCCCACCCTCTACCAGGTCCGGCTGGAGCCGGGCGCCGACCCCGGCGAGGTCGCCGCCCGGCTGACCGCCGCCGGGCAGGGGCATCTGGACGTGCACACCGTGACCAACCCGGCGGACGGGCTCTCGCCGCTGCGCGCGGTGGTGGCCGGGCTGATCGTGGTCCTGGCCCTCATCGGCCTCATCGAGCTGCTGACGGCGATCGGCGGCACGGTCCGCGAAGGCGAGCGGGACCTGCTCGCCCTGAAGGCCGTGGGACTCTCCCCACGCCAGATCACCGCGATCACCGTGACCGCGACCGCCGGCACCGCCCTGGCCGCGGCCCTGATCGCCACCGTGCTGGGGGCACCCCTGGCCCGCTGGCTGATCGACGCCCAGGGAGCGTCGAGCGGCATCGGCGCCGGCATCGCGACGGTGCCGTCCCCGGCCCTGCTGACCCTGTTCGCCCTGGCCGCGGTGACAGGAGCGGCCGCCCTCGCAGCCCTCCCAGCAGCCCGAGCGGCCCGCCGCCGCCTGGCGGACACCCTGAGCGCGGTGACCTGAGTGCCGGTGACCTGAGCGCCGCTGGACCCGAACGCCCGGCCCCTCACCACGGCCGACACGGCCCGCCCCGACGGCAACACCCGGAGCGGCCGCGCCGGCCGCCCCTGCCCACACCCCGCACGGCCTGCCGGCACGCGGCCGACGCCTCGGGGCGCGGTGACCTGAGCGCCGTAGGGCTGGGCCTCTCCTTCAGGTCTTGCCGGGGCCGCAGGGCCTGTCCCGCCCGCTCCCAGAGGGGGACCCCAGAGGCGTTGCCGCCGTCCTCCGCCTTGCGGATGCGCGCATCAGACCCCGCTCGGGCCCGCCGAGACGTGCCGTCGCTCGGAGCCGACCAGATCCGAAAGGCGGACCTAGGCGTACGGGTTCGGGCGTGGGGCGTACGGGTTGCCCCGGTGGTAGGGGGTGGCCGGCGGGTACGGCGGAGGGGCGGGGAACTGCGGGGGCAGGGTCGCCGGGTGGGCCGTCAGGCGGATGCCGTAGCGGTGCTTGAGGCGGCGGGTCTCCAGCAGGGAGATCGCCGTGACCGTGACCGGCGCGCCCAGGATGAACACGATGCCCAGGGTGAGGCTCAGGCCGTGCAGGTCGCCGGTGATCAGGTCGGGCAGGGCCATCAGCCAGGTCGTCACGGTGGCGAGGAGCGGCGGCAGACAGCGGTGCACGGCGGCCGTGCCGAAGAAGTTGCCGGTGAGCCGGAACGCCCCGGCCATCACGAAGACCGCCATCCACAGGCCCGCCAGGCCGAGGAGGAGCTGCGGGAGCATGCCGAACGTGGCGCCGACGGAGAACAGCATCACGGTCGTGAAGACCGAGCCGATGAACACCAGCAGCAGCTTCAGGGAGTTGAGCAGGGGCACCTTCAACTGCCGTACGGTGCCGCCGCGCCGCCAGACGAAGAGCATCACGCCCACCGTGACCGGTGTGAGGAAGAACAGGACGGCGGAGGCGGTCGCCGCGTTGTCCAGCATCTCCTCGAAGGCGAACCCGCCCTGGACGAACGAGTAGACGCCCAGGGCGGCGACCGCCCCGGCGATGACCCGGATCCGCTTGAGCTGGTCCACGGTCGGGTCCAGCGAGTGCGGGATCCACGTCGGATGGAACACCGCCCTGGCCACCTGATGGGGCTTCAGGAACGACCGGGCGGTGAGCGTGCCGTCGGTCCAACTCCTGTGCGTACGTGTCACCTTGAGCTCCCCCGAGCGATCTTCTCGATGATCGCCCGGGAGTCTACAAGAACGCGCTCACTTCCGGCCGCGGAGTTCCCGGTAGGTGGCCACCAGCGCCTCGGTGGAGGTGTCCAGGCCGGGCACCTCGGCGCCCTCGGTCAGGGCGGGCTCGATCCGCTTGGCGAGGACCTTGCCGAGTTCCACGCCCCACTGGTCGAAGGAGTCGATGTTCCACACCGCGCCCTGGACGAACACCTTGTGCTCGTAGAGGGCGATGAGCTGGCCGAGGACCGACGGGGTCAGCTCACGGGCCAGGACGGTCGTGGTCGGGTGGTCGCCCTTGAAGGTCTTGTGGGCGACCAGCTCCTCCGGAACCCCCTCGGCACGGACCTCGTCGGGCGTCTTGCCGAAGGCCAGCGCCTGCGTCTGGGCGAAGAAGTTCGCCATCAACAGGTCGTGCTGCGCCGCGAGTTCACCGCTCAGCTCGGGCACCGGCCGGGCGAAGCCGATGAAGTCCGCCGGGATCAGCTTCGTGCCCTGGTGGATCAACTGGTAGTACGCGTGCTGCCCGTTGGTGCCCGGCGTGCCCCAGACGATCGGCCCGGTCTGCCAGTCGACCTCCTGGCCGTCCCGGCCGACCGACTTGCCGTTGGACTCCATGTCGAGCTGCTGGAGATAGGCGGCGAACTTGGACAGGTAGTGCGAGTACGGCAGCACCGCGTGCGACTGCGCGTCGAAGAAGTTGCCGTACCAGATGCCCAGCAGGCCCAGCAGCAGCGGGACGTTGGACTCGGCAGGAGCGGTGCGGAAGTGCTCGTCGACGGTCCGGAAGCCGTCCAGCATCTCGCGGAAGCGGTCGGGGCCGATGGCGATCATCAGGGAGAGGCCGATCGCCGAGTCGTAGGAGTAGCGGCCGCCGACCCAGTCCCAGAACTCGAACATGTTGGCCGTGTCGATGCCGAAGTCGGCGACCTTCTCGGCGTTGGTCGACAGGGCCACGAAGTGCTTCGCGACGGCCGCCTCGTCGCCGAGGGCGTCCAGCAGCCAGGAGCGGGCCGAGGTGGCGTTGGTGATCGTCTCGATGGTCGTGAAGGTCTTGGACGCGATGATGAACAGCGTCTCGGCCGGGTCCAGGTCCCGGACCGCCTCGTGCAGGTCGGCGCCGTCGACGTTCGACACGAAGCGGACCGTGAGGTCGCGGTCGGTGAAGCTGCGCAGCACCTCGTAGGCCATGGCGGGGCCGAGGTCGGAGCCGCCGATGCCGATGTTGACGACGTTCTTGATGCGCTTGCCGGTGTGTCCGGTCCAGGCGCCGGAGCGGACCCGGTCGGCGAAGCCGGCCATCTTGTCGAGGACGGCGTGCACCGCGGGGACCACGTTCTCGCCGTCGACCTCGATCACCGCGTCGCGCGGGGCGCGCAGGGCGGTGTGCAGGACCGCGCGGTCCTCGGTGGTGTTGATCTTCTCGCCGCGGAACATGGCGTCCCGGAGGCCGAAGACGTCGGTGGCGGCGGCCAGCTCACGCAGCAGCCGCAGCGTCTCGTCGGTGACGAGGTGCTTGGAGTAGTCGATGTGCAGGTCGCCGACCCGCACCGTGTATCCGCTGCCGCGCCCGGGTTCGGCGGCGAACAGTTCGCGCAACCGCACCTCGCCGAGTTCCTCGCGGTGCTTGGCCAGAGCGGTCCACTCGGGTGTCTGGTTGAGCCTCGTACGGACGTCTGCGTTCATGTCGGACTTCAGCCTTCTTTCGTGCGCCTGTCCTGCTGTGTACCTGCCCCGCTGCCGGTCCCAACCTAGTTGATCAGTGTGTTGAGTGACCTGTTGTGGCGCGGTCGCGCGGTGCGACTACAAGTACGTTCCGGCGGGGCGCGGGTATCAGCGCGGCGGCGATCGGAAAGAGCGATCGGCAAGAGCGATCGGCAAGAAGACGTGCGCATGAGACGGCTGAGACGGCTCCGGCCGGGCGCCTCGGGGCTCCCGGCCGGTCTCGGTTCCTAGATCTCGCCCCGCAGTTTGGCGAGCGCCTCGGCGAGGATCGCCTCGCCGTCCGCGTCGCTGCGGCGCTCGCGCACATAGGCGAGATGGGTCTTGTAGGGCTCGGTGCGCGGCGGGTCCGGGGGGTTGTCCCGGTCCTGGCCGGCAGGGAAGCCGCAGCGCGGGCAGTCCCAGGTGTCGGGAACCTGCGCGTCGCTGGCGAAGCTGGGCTGCGTCTCGTGCCCGTTGGAGCACCAGAAGGAGATGCGCAGACGGGGCGCGGACTCGCCCCGCTCGGCCTCGCCCATCGGCCCCGCCCCGACCCGGCTTCCTCGGATCGCGTTGCCACTTGCCACGGTCGTAACTCCCTGCGTGATGGTGCCGCGAAGCGAGTCGACGTTTCGCTTCGCCGCGAGCGCCTCAGTCTACGTAAGGCCCAACGCGCGTCCAGTGATTGGAGTTACAGCTCCCGCACCTAGACGCAAGCCCCATGATAGGCCGCGCTCCGCTGCGCGTACCGAACATGGGGCCTTACGTACGGATTGTGCGTGCCTGTGAGAGGCTGATCAGTTGTTCGTCTTCATCAGGATGCCGAGGACGACGATGCACGCGAACCAGAGCAGACCGATCACCACGGTGATGCGGTCGAGGTTGCGCTCGGCGACCGAGGAGCCGCCGACGGACGACTGCATGCCGCCACCGAACATGTCGGAGAGACCGCCGCCCTTCCCCTTGTGCATCAGCACCAGCAGCATCAGCAGCAGGCTGAAGACGATCAGGGCGATCGAGAACCCCAAAACCACGGCTGGACCAACTTCCTCGGATTCGGATAACGACGGGGGCACAGCTCCAGGGCTGTGCCCCCGCAAGGGTACGACGGATCGGGCCTACCGCATACTCGCGGCCCGGATCACTGATCGCGGAAGCGCACGATCCTGACGAACTCCTCGGCGTCCAGCGAGGCGCCGCCCACCAGCGCGCCGTCGATGTCGGCCTGCGCCATGATCTCCGCGACGTTGCCGGCCTTGACGGAGCCGCCGTACTGGATGCGGACCTTGTCGGCCAGCTCCTGCGAGTACAGCTCGGCGATCTTGCCCCGGATCGCGGCGCAGACCTCCTGGGCGTCGGCGGCGCCGCAGACCTTGCCGGTGCCGATGGCCCACACGGGCTCGTAGGCGATCACGACGGTCTCGGCCTGCTCGGCCGGGAGGTCCTTGAGGCCGCCCTCGACCTGGGCGAGGGTGTGCGCGACGTGGTTGCCGGCCTCGCGGACGTCCAGTTCCTCGCCGACGCACAGGATCGGGGTGATGCCGTGCTTGTAGGCGGCCTTGACCTTGGCGTTGACCAGTTCGTCGGTCTCGCCGTGGTACTGGCGGCGCTCGGAGTGGCCGACGGCCACGTAGGTGCACTTCAGCTTGGCCAGCATCGCGCCGGAGATCTCGCCGGTGTAGGCGCCGGACTCATGGGCCGAGAGGTCCTGGGCGCCGTACTTGATGGCCAGCTTGTCGCCCTCGACCAGGGTCTGCACGGAGCGCAGGTCGGTGAAGGGCGGCAGGACGGCGACCTCGACGGCCTCGTAGTCCTTGTCGGACAGGGCGAAGGCGAGCTTCTGGGTGTGGGCGATGGCCTCGAGGTGGTTGAGGTTCATCTTCCAGTTGCCCGCCATCAGCGGCGTACGGGTGGTCATTGAGGGTCAGTCCTCCAGTGCGGCGAGGCCGGGGAGCGTCTTGCCCTCGAGGTATTCGAGGGAGGCGCCGCCACCGGTCGAGATGTGGCCGAATGCGTTCTCGTCGAAGCCCAGGATCCGGACGGCGGCGGCGGAGTCGCCACCGCCGACGACCGTGAAGGCCGGGGAGTCGACGAGGGCCTGGGCGACCGCCTTGGTGCCCTCGGCGTAGTCGGGGTGCTCGAAGACGCCCATGGGGCCGTTCCAGAAGACGGTGGCGGCGTCGGCGAGCTTCGAGGCGTACAGCTTGCGGGTCTCGGGACCGATGTCCAGACCCTCCTGGTCGGCGGGGATCGCGTCCGCGGCGACGGTGGTGGGGTGCGCGGGGGCCTTGGTCTTCAGGTCCGGGAACTCGCCCGCGACCAGGACGTCGACCGGCAGGACCAGTTCGACGCCGGTCTTCTCCGCGCGCTCGATGTACTCGCGCACGGCCGGGACCTGGTCCTCCTGGAGCAGCGAGATGCCGACCTCGTGGCCCTGGGCCTTGAGGAAGGTGTAGGCCATGCCGCCGCCGATGAGGATGCGGTCGGCCTTGCCGAGCAGTTCGTCGATGACGGCGAGCTTGTCGGAGACCTTGGCGCCGCCGAGCGCGACGACGTAGGGGCGCCGGACGTCCTCGGTGAGCTTCTTCAGGACGTCGACCTCGGTGGCGATGAGGTAGCCGGCGTAGTGCGGCAGGCGGGCCGGGAGGTCGAAGACCGAGGCGTGCTTGCGGTGCACGGCGCCGAAGCCGTCGCCCACGTAGACGTCGGCGAGTTCGGCGAGCTGGTCGGCGAAGGCGCCGCGCTCGACGTCGTCCTTGGCGGTCTCGCCCGCGTTGAAGCGGAGGTTCTCCACGACGGCGACCTGGCCGTCCTGGAGGCCCGCGACGGTCTCCCGGGCGGAGTCGCCGACGGTGTCGGTCGCGAAGGCCACGCCGGTGCCGAGCAGTTCGCCGAGGCGGGCCGCGACGGGGGCGAGGGAGAACGCCGGGTCCGGGGCGCCCTTGGGGCGGCCCAGGTGGGAGGCGACGACCACCTTGGCGCCCGCGTCGGCGAGGGCCTTGACGGTCGGCAGGACGGCGCGGATGCGGCCGTCGTCGGTGATGGTGGTTCCGTCCAGCGGCACGTTGAGGTCGGCGCGGACGAAGACCCGCCGGCCGGCCACGCCTGCGGCGAGAAGTTCGTCGATCGTCTTCATGAAAGGGACTCCCGAGGGCTGTTGATGCTCCGTGATCGTAGACAGGGCGGTCGCGCACGCGACTCAGGGCCCGGGCGGCGCGTCCTTGCGCTGCCCGAGCCCTGCTGTCACATCGAGGTGCCTGATCCGGCGATCAGAGCTGGTCGCCGACGAAGACCGTCAGGTCGACGAGGCGGTTGGAGTAGCCCCACTCGTTGTCGTACCAGCCGAGGATCTTCACCGTGTTGCCCTCCTGGACCATGGTCAGGGAGGAGTCGAAGGTGCAGGAGGCCGGGTCGCCGACGATGTCCGAGGAGACGATCGCGTCCTCGGTGTAGGCGAGGAAGCCCTTGAGGTCGCCGTCCTCGGAGGCCTTCTTGAACGCGGCGTTGACCTCGTCCTTGGTGACCTCGCGCTGGAGCGTGACGACGAGGTCGGTGGCCGAGCCGGTGGGGACCGGGACGCGCATCGCGATGCCGTCCAGCTTGCCCTTGAGCTGCGGGAGGACCAGGGCGGTGGCCTTCGCGGCACCGGTCGTGGTCGGGATGATGTTCTCGGCGGCGGCGCGGGCGCGACGCAGGTCCGAGTGCGGGAAGTCCAGGATGCGCTGGTCGTTGGTGTACGCGTGCACCGTCGTCATCAGGCCCTTGACGATGCCGAAGTTCTCGTCGAGGACCTTGGCCATCGGCGCCACACAGTTGGTGGTGCAGGAGGCGTTGGAGATGACGTTGTGCTCGGCGGGGTCGTACTGGTGCTGGTTGACGCCCATCACGATGGTGATGTCCTCGTCCTTGGCCGGAGCCGAGATGAGGACCTTCTTGGCGCCGCCGGCGATGTGCTTGGCGGCGTCGGCCTTCTTCGTGAAGATGCCGGTCGACTCGATGACGATGTCGACGCCCAGGTCGCCCCACGGGATGTCGGCGGGGTTGCGCTCGGACAGGACTTTGATGGTGTGGCCGTCGACGGTGATCGTGTCGGCGGTGTGCGACACCTCGGCCTTCAGGCGGCCCAGGATGGTGTCGTACTTCAGCAGGTGCGCGGTGGTGGCGGTGTCACCCAGGTCGTTGACAGCCACGATCTCGATGTCAGCACCCTGCTCCAGCAGCGCGCGGAAGTAGTTACGACCGATGCGGCCAAAGCCGTTGATGCCTACGCGGATCGTCACGAACCGATCTCCTCGTTGGTACGCCGGCCATGCGGTGCCGGCGAGCTGTATTTGGGATGTCCCCGACCACCCACGACCCTACCTCTCCGTGGGCCCCGTGGTGACATCGACTTCGCCCATACACGGCATGGCGGTCCGTACCCGCCAGTAGGGGTACGGACCGCCCTGGTCGGAGGGCCTTGACGGCCGTTTTTACTACGGTGCGTCAAGGCACTTGGGACAGCGCGTCACTGATCAAGTGATGCGAGGGCCTTACCGATGAGCGTTCTGCGGTCGGCCGCCGACGCCACGTGCTCCAGGCCGAAGCCGAGCAGCACGGTGTCGTCGGTGGTGACCGCGCCGTAGGTCTGGAAGAGCGCTCCGGTGCGCGTCCAGTCCTTCAGTACGGCGGGGCTGCCGGCGGGCGGGCCGGACGCCCTCCAGGCGCCGAGGGAGGTCTCGAAGCCCTCGGTCTCGGTGGCCGTGCCGCCGACGACCAGCGAGGCGTCGTCGGCGAGGACGCCGTGCCCGCCCGAACCGGGGTCGGTGACATAGGCGAGGGAGATCTCGACCTGCTTGCCGGCGTAGGCGCTGAGGTCGAAGCTCACCTGCTGCCAGCCGCTGGAGGCGCCGGTGAGGGCGTTCCAGGAGCCGCTGGTGCCGGTGGCGGTGCAGGTGTTGGCGCCCAGCGTCAGATAGCGCCGCAGCCACGGGTGCTCGGCGATGTAGAAGCCGGCCCCGCACTCCTCGGGTACGGCGGTGCCGGTGGCGCCGCCCGCCTCGGGCAGCGTGGTCCAGTCGTCGCCGCCGACGGTGTGGATCTCCACGATCGCGTTGTCGTAGCCGGGTTCGGTGTCCCACAGCAGCCGGGTGCGCAGCGCGGGAGCGTCGGCGGCGGTGACCCCGGTGAGGTCGACGGTGCGGGTGAGGCGCTTGTAGGCGTCGTCGGTGTGCACCGCGGCGGCCATGTACGCACCGCTGTACGGGCCGTACGGGTTGACGGTGCCCGCGAACTGTCCGGCGCCTGCGCTGGCGAACTGCGGGAACCGGGTCGCGGGCAGTTCGTCCGAGGTGACGCCGTAGGTGCCGGCCCGGTCCAGCGGGTTGCCGGGGGCCGCGCCGAGGGCGCCGCCGGATCCGGCGAGGCTTCCGGAGCCGGTGAACCCGGTGGCGCCGGGGGTCGACGTACGGGAGTAGGCGCCCAGGTAGTACTGGCTGAAGTCGTTCGACGGGGTGCCGTCGCCGAGGTCGACGTTGCCGCCGGCGAGTTCGCCCGCCTCGATCAGCTTGCCGCCCTCGTTGAGGAAGGCGCGCAGCTCCAACTGGGTCGGGTTGCCGGGGACGCTCGCGCCCGTGTAGTGGACGACGGTGCCGAAGTGGCCGAGCACACCGAGCGCGTCGGGGGCGCCCTGGGTGGCGACGTCCCAGACGATCGCCCTGCGGCCGTTGGCCTTCAGCGCGTCGACGTAGGTCTGCGCCTGCGTCGCGGCCGCGCCCTCCTCGGCGACCACCAGGGTGTCGGCCCGGGGCCGTTCGGCGACGGTGTAGGTGAAGTGCTCGCTCGTGACCTTCTTGCCGTCCTTGGTCTCGCCGCTGAACCAGACCTCGACCTTGTCGCCCGGTTCGCCGTCCTGCACCTTGGCGCGGTACTCGTCGAAGTAGAGGTTGTCCTCGCCGCCGTAGGTCTCGCCGCCCTTCCAGGGCCGGAGGGCCTGGTCGAGGGTGCGGCCGCCGTTGACGCGGTACTTCAGCTCCTTGTCGCGGACCGCCTTGCGGACGACGACGGAGACTTCCTGGTCCGCGCCGCGCGAGTACGACGTGGTGAAGGGCGCCGGGGTGAAGTCGGCGGCGGTCAGACCGACCGAGGACTTGGGCCGGTCGGGCCGGGCCGCGGACTCGGCGACGGAGAGCGCGAAGGGGACGTTCTTGGCGAACTCGTCCTGGATCAGCTTCTCGTCGTCGGGGAAGTTGAAGACCGACTGGCAGTCGGCGGCCTTCCACTCGTCGTCCGGGTCGGCGTTGGACGCGGTCTGGCAGGTCGACATCTCCGGGGTGAACATCGCGGTGCCGTTGACGTTCGCCGCGTGGCCGTCCGCCTCGCCGTTGGTGGTGTACAGCTCCGAGGAGACCTGCGGGTGGTAGCCCGGGATCGCGGAGTTGCCGGGGGTGCCGGCGAGCGCCTTGTAGAGGACGTCGTCCGGGGTGTCGGTGGCGACCTGCCAGCCGACGCCGTAGAGCAGGAGTTCGGCGGCGGAGTGGTAGTTGATGCCGTACGTGAAGCCGATCCGCTTCTCCAGGGCGTCGAGCGCCTTGGTCTCGGGCTCGGAGCCGGGGCTCGCGCCGCGGTAGGTCTGGCTGGTGGGGTTGGGGGACGAACCCTCGTCGTCGTAGCCCCACTTGTAGGCGAAGTTGCGGTTGAGGTCGACGCCGTCGCCGGTGGAGATCACACCGTCGCCGTTGACGTCCCGCAGGTTCTTGCGCCACAGGCGGTTGGCGGTGTTCTCGAAGGTGTGGTCGTAGCCGTCGGGGTTGGCCGACAGGACGAACCACAGCTCGGTGGAGTCGACGATGTTCTTGATCCGCCGGTCCGTCTTGTAGGCGTCCAGGTAGTGGTGGAGGAGCCGCCGGGTCATCTCCGGGGTGATCCACTCACGGGCGTGCTGGTTGGACGCGTAGAGCACGGAGGGCTTGGAGCCGTCCTTGGAGGTCTTCGCGTTCTTGGTCAGTTTGACCGCGAGGATGTCCTGGCCCTTGATCGTCTTGCCGATGGAGACGACCTTGGTGAGACCGGGGTTCTCCTGGCCGGTGCGGAGGATCTCCTCCTTGAGGCCGCCGCTGCCGCTGTACGGGCGGAACACCCCGTCGGCGGCGGCCGCCACCCGCTTCTCGGCCCCGGCGGTGAGGGAGTGCTCGGTGAGCTCGACCCCCTTCTCCTCCAGCTTCCGCGCCTGCTGGTCGGTGAGGTAGACCTCGACGGTGGCCGTGCCCTTCTCGGGCGCCTGCTCGCTGAGTTCGTGTCCGTCCTGGCCGGCCTCCAGCAGCAGGGGTACCTGCTTCTTGGTGACCTCGGCACGGAAGACCTTGACCTCGTCGGTGTCGGAGGCCGGGTCCGGCGTGCCGTTCTGTGCCTGGGCGATGGGTGCGAGGCTCGCTCCGGTGATCAGGAGCGCGCCGACAGCGAGGATCGATCTCGCTCTGTGTCTCATGAACCCCCCTAGCAGTGGTCCGCCACACCGGCGAACAGATGTCAGGCTCGTGTCAGTTCATGATCGAGTCAAGGGTGCCTCACGGGCCGTCACACACCGCCGCGGTAGCCCAATCGGACTACCGCGGCGGGTAAATGACGTTGCGTCAGTGATTCTTTCGGCCGATCCGGCGGCCGTTGTACCGGCGTTTCCGTCGGCCGTTCCGTCAGCCCACGAGGTTGTCGGCCAGCTCCTCGGAGAGGTTGGCCTCCGTGCCCGGGATGCCGAGGTCGGAGGCGCGCTTGTCGGCCATCGCGAGCAGCCGGCGGATCCGGCCGGCGACGGCGTCCTTGGTGAGCGGCGGGTCGGCGAGCGCGCCCAGCTCCTCCAGGGACGCCTGCTTGTGCTCCATGCGCAGCCGGCCGGCGGCCGCGAGGTGCTCGGGGACCTCGTCGGCGAGGATCTCCAGAGCGCGCTGGACGCGGGCCCCGGCGGCGACTGCGGCGCGGGCGGAGCGGCGCAGGTTGGCGTCGTCGAAGTTGGCGAGGCGGTTCGCCGTGGCGCGCACCTCGCGGCGCATCCGGCGCTCCTCCCAGGCCAGCACCGACTCATGGGCGCCGAGGCGGGTGAGCAGCGCGCCGATCGCGTCGCCGTCGCGGACGACGACCCGGTCGACGCCGCGGACCTCGCGGGCCTTCGCGGCGATCGACAGCCGGCGGGCGGCGCCGACCAGCGCGAGCGCGGCCTCGGGGCCCGGGCAGGTCACCTCCAGGGAGGAGGAGCGGCCGGGCTCGGTGAGCGAGCCGTGCGCCAGGAAGGCACCGCGCCAGGCGGCCTCGGCGTCGCAGGTCGCTCCGGAGACCACCTGCGGCGGCAGACCGCGGATCGGGCGGCCGCGGCCGTCGACCAGTCCGGTCTGCCGGGCGAGCTGGTCACCGCCGGCGACCACCCGGACCACATAGCGGGAGCCGCGGCGCAGACCGCCGGGCGCCATCACGATCAGTTCCGAGCTGTGGCCGAAGATCTCCAGGATGTCCCGCTTGAGGCGCCGGGCCGCCATCGCCGTGTCCAGCTCCGCCTCGATCACGATGCGGCCGCTCACCAGGTGGAGGCCGCCGGCGAACCGCAGGATGGCCGAGACCTCCGCCTTTCTGCAGCAGGTCCGGGTGACGGGTAGCCGGGAGATCTCGTCCTTCACCGCTGCCGTCATCGCCATGGGCCGATCCTTCCATGCATCCGAAAAATACGGTCGTACGCGGCGGCGAGGAGCTCCGGGTCGTGCCGGGGCGTTCCGTCGGTCCGGGCCACCGTCGCCAGCTCGACCGCGGCTCCGAACCGCTGGGCGGCGTCGGTGAGGGAGTCCCGGTCGGGCACGGCGGCCTCGTCGGCCAGCACCACGTCCAGGGCGAGTTTAGGGGCGTGTCGTCCCAAAACCTCCAAATGACGCTGCGGGGAGAAGCCGTCGGTTTCTCCCGGCTGCGGCGCGAGGTTCAGCGAGAGTACCCGGCGCGCCTTGGTCTCCATCAGGGCGTCCAGGAGTTCGGGCACCAGCAGATGCGGGATGACCGAGGAGAACCAGGAGCCGGGGCCCAGCACCACCCAGTCCGCGTCGAGGACGGCCGCCACCGCCTCGGGCACGGCCGGCGGGTCGTGCGGCACCAGGTGCACGGACTGCACCTCACCGGGGGTGAGGGCCACGGTGGCCTGGCCGCGGACGGTGTCCACGTCCTCCGGCCGCCGTGGATCGTGCCCCTTGACCAGCGCCTGCAGCTCCAGCGGCACGGCGGACATGGGCAGCACCCGGCCGTGCGCGCCCAGCAGGTTGCCGACCAGGTCCAGGGCCTGGACATGGTCGCCGAGCTGCTCCCAGAGGGCGACGATCAGCAGATTGCCGACCGCGTGGCCGTTGATCTCGCCCTGGGACTGGAAGCGGTGCTGGATGACCCGGGCCCAGGTCTGGCCCCAGTCGTCGTCACCGCACAGCGCCGCCAGGGCCTTGCGCAGATCGCCGGGGGGCAGCACCCCCAGCTCGTCCCTGAGGCGTCCGCTGGAGCCACCGTCGTCGGCGACGGTGACGACACCGGTGAGGTCACCGGTGATGCGCCGCAGCGCGGTCAGTGAGGCGGACAGCCCCATGCCACCGCCGAGGGCGACGACCTTCGGCTGGGTGCCGCGGCGGCGCGCCCGGGCGCCCCTTGCCTCGGCCTGTCGGCCGACGCGCCGGTCCGGCGGCACTCTGCGCAGCCGGCCCAGCCGCGGAGTACGTCCTGTCATTCCCGTCCCATGTCCCGGTGCACGACCACCGTCTCCACGCCCTCGGCCGCGAGACGCGCGGCGAGCTTCTCCGACATCGCGACCGAACGGTGCTTGCCGCCCGTACAGCCGACCGCGATGGTCACATACCGCTTACCCTCCCGACGGTAGCCCGCGGCAACCAACTGGAGGAGTTCGGTGTACCGGTCCAGGAACTCCTTCGCCCCGGGCTGGTTGAGGACGTACGCCGAGACCTCGTCGTTGAGGCCGGTGTAGGGGCGCAGCTCCGGGACCCAGTGCGGATTGGGCAGGAACCGCATGTCCACGACCAGGTCGGCGTCGACCGGGAGGCCGTACTTGAAGCCGAACGACATGACGGTGGCCCGCAGCTCGGGCTCCTCCTCGCCGGCGAACTGGGCGTCCATCTTGGCGCGCAGTTCGTGCACGTTGAGGCTGGAGGTGTCGATCACCAGGTCGGCGTCCCCGCGCAGCTCGCGCAGCAGCTCGCGCTCGGCGTCGATGCCGTCCACGATCCGGCCGTCGCCCTGGAGCGGGTGCGGGCGGCGCACCGACTCGAAGCGGCGCACCAGGGCGTCGTCGGAGGACTCCAGGAACACGATCCGCCGCGTGACGTGCTTGGACTCCAGGTCCGCGAGCGACTCGCGGAGGTTGTCGAAGAAGCGCCGGCCACGCACGTCGACGACGACCGCGATCCGCGCCACATTGCCCTGGGAGCGGGCGCCCAGCTCGACCATGGTGGGGATCAGGGCGGGCGGGAGGTTGTCGACCACGAACCAGCCGAGGTCCTCCAGGCACTTCGCGGCCGTGGAACGGCCGGCCCCGGACATACCGGAGATGATCACCAGCTCGGGGATGGCCGCGTCGGGGATCCCGGGCGGCGTGCTGTCCGTACTCACCTGTGCTCCGTCTTCGTGGTTCGCGGATCGCGCCGCCTTCGCGGACTGCGCGACCGTCGCGGACGTCTGTTCTCGCTCGGTCCTGGGTTCCACGTCGTGCTCGCTCATGGCTCCTGCCCCCGTCGTTCTTCCGGAGCGCCCGCCGGGACGGGCTCTCCGGGGGAACCCGCCGTCGTGTCGGGTTCTCCTTCTTCAATGATCTCTCCGGTCGCCGTGTTCACGGCGGGGGCGGGCGGTGCCGCCCGGGCGAGGGCCACGGCGATGGTCTCGGCCGTCTTGCGGCCGATGCCGGGGACCTCGCGGATCTGGTCGATCGTCGCGGCCCGCAGCTTCTTCACCGAGCCGAAGTGCTTGATCAACGCCTGCTTGCGGGTCTCGCCGAGACCCGGCACGTCGTCCAGCGGACCGGCCCGGAAACGCTTGGCCCGCTTGCTGCGCTGGTAGGTGATCGCGAAGCGGTGCGCCTCGTCCCGGACCCGCTGGAGCAGGTAGAGGCCCTCGCTGCTGCGGGGCAGCACGACCGGGTCGTCGTCCTGCGGCAGCCAGACCTCCTCCAGGCGCTTGGCGAGACCACAGACGGCGATGTCGTCGATCCCCAGCTCGTCCAGGGCGCGCCGGGCCGCCGCCACCTGCGGCTTGCCGCCGTCCACGACGACGAGCTGCGGCGGGTAGGCGAAGCGCCGGGGACGGCCGTCCTCGTCCTTGAGACCGCGGTCCCTGGGGTCGCGGTCCTCGGGGTCGCGGTCGTCCAGGTCGGGGCCGGTGCCGTCGCCGGTCTCGCCGTCCGGCTCCTCGTCGGTCCACTCCCCCGTGCGCTCCTTCTCGGCCAGGTAGCGCCGGAAGCGGCGGGTGATCACCTCGTGCATCGAGCGGACGTCGTCCTGGCCCTCGAAGCCCTTGATCTGGAAACGGCGGTACTCGCTCTTGCGGGCCAAGCCGTCCTCGAAGACGACCATGGAGGCCACCACGTCGTCGCCCTGGAGGTGGGAGATGTCGTAGCACTCGATCCGCAGCGGCGCGCTGTCCAGGTCGAGGGCGTCGGCGATCTCCTCCAGCGCGCGCGAGCGCGTGGTGAGGTCGGAGGCCCGCTTGGTCTTGTGCAGGACGAGCGCCTGCTGCGCGTTGCGCTCGACCGTCTCCATCAGGGCGCGCTTGTCGCCGCGCTGCGGTATGCGCAGCGAGACGCCGGAGCCGCGGCGCCCGGTGAGCCACTCCTGCACCGGCTCCACCGGGTCGGGCAGGGCGGGGACCAGCACCTCCTTGGGCACGGCGTCGCCGGTCTCCTCGCCGTAGAGCTGCTGGAGGGCGTGCTCGACGAGGGCGCCCGTGGTGATCTCCTCGACCTTGTCGGTGACCCAGCCGCGCTGGCCGCGCACCCGGCCGCCCCGGACGTGGAAGATCTGGACGGCCGCCTCCAGCTCGTCCTCGGCGACCGCGATCAGATCGGCGTCGGTCGCGTCGGCGAGCACGACCGCGTTTTTCTCCATGGCCTTCTTCAGCGCGCCGATGTCGTCACGCAGCCGGGCCGCCCGCTCGTACTCCATCTCCTCAGCCGCCTCCGTCATCTGCTTCTCCAGACGGCGGAGGTAGGTGCCGGTGCGGCCCGTCATGAAGTCGCAGAACTCGTCCGCCAGTTCCCGGTGGTCCTCGGCGGAGACCCGGCCGACGCAGGGCGCCGCGCACTTGCCGATGTACCCGAGCAGACACGGACGGCCCGTACGCGCGGCGTTCTTGAAGACACCGGCGGAGCAGGTGCGGACCGGGAAGACGCGCAGCAGGAGGTCGACGGTGTCCCGGATCGCCCACGCGTGCGCGTACGGCCCGAAGTAGCGCACGCCCTTCTTCTTGTGGCCGCGCATGACCTGGACGCGCGGGAACTCCTCGTTCATCGTCACCGCGAGGTACGGGTAGCTCTTGTCGTCGCGGTACTTCACGTTGAACCGCGGGTCGTACTCCTTGATCCAGGAGTACTCGAGCTGGAGTGCCTCGACCTCCGTGGACACGACCGTCCACTCCACGGAGGCGGCCGTGGTGACCATCGAGCGGGTGCGCGGGTGCAGGCCGGCCAGGTCCTGGAAGTAGTTCGCCAGGCGCTGGCGCAGGCTCTTCGCCTTTCCGACGTAGATCACCCGGCGGTGCTCGTCGCGGAATCGGTACACCCCGGGGGAGTCCGGGATCTGTCCCGGCTTGGGGCGGTAACTGGAGGGGTCGGCCATGTCTCACACCCTACTGGCGCGGGGTGACACTCCGGCGGGGCTGTGGACAACCGTCGGGGTGTCCGCGAAGGGGCCTGCCCGGCCCACCGGCCGGGCGCATGTGCCACTCGGGCATCAGGTGTTGTCGGGACTTGGTCAACACGCTTCAATGCGGGGGAACTCGAGGCCCTGAAGGACGCCGTACGGATGTGAAGGAGGCCCGGCGTCGCCGAGGAGGCCCCGTTCCCGACGCGAACGGTCCGACCAGCCGTCGCGCGCATTCACAGAGAGGCCCCTGCATGCCGCACGCCACACAGCACGCGGACGCCCCCGACACCACCCGCACCGTCCACACCGCGGACGACACCGTCGCCGGTGGCCCGGTGCTCACCGCTGTCCCCGCGGTCACGGCCGGAACCGCCGTGTCCGCCGTCTCCGCGCTCACCGCGGAACTGGACACGGTCCTGCGGAGCGGCCCGTTCCATGTCGCGCTGCGTGCCGCGATAGCCGCCCGTGGACTGCCCCTCCAGCGGGTCCAGCACCATCTGTCGCGGTACGGGGTCAAAGTCGGCGTCACGAGTCTGAGCTACTGGCAGCAGGGCGCCCGCCGGCCCCAGCGCCCGGAGTCGCTGCGCGCGGTCCGCGCGCTGGAGGAGATCCTGCATCTGCCGGACGAGTCCCTGATCCGGCTGCTCGCGGACACCGACACCCGGGACCAGGACACCACCGGACAGCCCGCGAGCCGCTCCTACCGCTCGCTCCTGGAGGCCGGCGACGCCCTCGAACGGCTGCTTGCCGAACTGGAGTGCCCACCCGACGACGGGCTGCACACCCTCGGCCATCACGAGCGGGTCCGCATCGGGGGCCGCCGCGAGCTGAAGCACCGCGAGTCGCAGCACATCGTGCGCGCGCACCGCGACGGGGTGGACCGTTTCGTCGCCGTCCACCACGGGGACCCCGGCTGCACACCCGAACGGATGACGGTGCACGCGCTGGAGAACTGCCGCACGGGCCGGATCCGCCGCCATCACGGCACCGGCGTCCTGGTGGCCGAGCTGCTCTTCGACACCCGGCTGCGGGCCGGTGACACCTTCCTGTTCCGCTACGCCGTCGAGGACGGCACCGCCGGTGCCTCCCGCGAGTACGTCCGCGGTTTCGGCGCGGCGGGCGGCCAGTACGCGCTCCAGGTCCGTTTCGACGGGGGCGCGCTGCCGTTGCGCTGCCACCGCTTCACCCAGCACTCACCGGCCGCCCCGCGCGGGGGCCGCCAGGAACTCCCCCTCAGCGACCACCACCGCTCGGTCCATCTCGTGGAGCCCCGGGTGCGGTCGGGGATGGTGGGCATCGGGTGGGAGTGGGAGTGACGGCGCCCCGGCGCCTGTCATCCTGTCCACGGCGTCAGTGCCGTGCCCGCAGTCTGTGAAGGGATCGTTCGCGTGATCGTCGTCGCCGGTGAGGCCCTCATCGATCTGGTGCCACAAGAACCCGGGGCTCTCGCGCCCCTGCGGCCCGCCCGGGGCGGCGGCCCCTACAACACCGCCGTCGCCCTCGCCCGCCTCGGCTCCCGCACCGCCTTCTGCTCCCGCCTGTCCACCGACACCTACGGCCAGGCCCTCCTCGACGGCCTCCACACCGCCGGCGTCGAGACCCCGACCGTCCAGCGCGGCCCCGAACCCACCCCCCTCGCCCTCGCCACCCTCGACGACGACGGCTCCGCCGCCTACACCTTCCACGTCGAAGGCACCGCCGACCGCCTCTTCACCACCCCCACCACCCTGCCGAAGGACACCCTCGCCGTCTCCTTCGGCACCTGCTCCCTCGTCCTCGAACCCGGCGCCAGCGCCTACGAGGAACTCCTGCACCACAGCGCCGCACAGGGGCTGTTCACCGCCCTGGACCCCAACATCCGGCCCGGCCTGATCCCCGACCCCGACGCCTACCGCACCCGCTTCCGCACCTGGCTGCCCTCCGTCACCCTCCTCAAGCTCTCCCGGGAGGACGCCACCTGGCTCGGCGGCACCCCACAGGAATGGCTCGCCGCAGGCCCCTCCGCCGTCGTCATCACCCAGGGCGCCGACGGACTCACCGCCTTCACCCACGACGGAGGCGTGCATGTGACGCCCGGCGAGAAGGTGGACGTCGTCGACACCATCGGCGCCGGCGACACCGTCAACGCCGCGCTTCTGCACGGGCTTTCCCTGAGCGACGCGCTGTCGGTGCGGGCCCTGGAGGCGATGACGCCCGCCGAGTGGCAGACGCTGCTGCGCTTCGCCGCGCACGCGGCCGCGATCACCTGCTCCCGCGCGGGAGCCGAACCGCCGTACCTGGCCGAGCTCGGCACCCTGTGAACGCACGGCGCCCCGCCGGGAGTTCCGGCGGGGCGCCCTGTCGTTCCGTGGCGACGGTCAGGCCTTGCGCGAGCGCGCCGCCTTCTTCGCGGGCGTCGCCTTGGCGGTCTTGGCCGCCTTGGCCGTGCTCGTCGCCTTGGCGGTGCTCGTCGCCTTGGCCGCGGTCGTCCGGGCCGTCGCCGTCTTCTTCGCCGGGGTCCGGGCCGCGACCGTCTTCTTGGCGGCCGTCTTGCGCGGCGCCTTCACCGGAGCCGCGTCGCTGATCCGGTCGGCTCCGAGGACCTCGCGCAGGAACTTGCCGGTGTGGCTGGCCGGTACCGCGGCGATCTCCTCCGGGGTGCCCTCGGCGACCACGAGGCCGCCGCCCGCACCGCCCTCGGGGCCCATGTCCACGATCCAGTCGGCGGTCTTGATCACATCGAGGTTGTGCTCGATGACGATGACCGTGTTGCCCTTGTCGACCAGGCCGGAGAGGACCCTCAGCAGCTTGCTGATGTCCTCGAAGTGCAGACCCGTGGTCGGCTCGTCCAGGACGTAGACCGTGCGGCCGGTGGAGCGGCGCTGGAGTTCGCTGGCGAGCTTGACCCGCTGGGCCTCACCGCCGGAGAGGGTGGTCGCGGACTGGCCGAGCCGGACGTAGCCGAGGCCGACGTCCTTGAGGGTGTTGAGGTGCCGGGCGATCGCCGGGACCGCCTCGAAGAAGTCCACCGCCTCCTCGATCGGCATGTTCAGCACATCGGCGATGGACTTGCCCTTGTAGTGGACCTCCAGGGTCTCCCGGTTGTAGCGGGCGCCGTGGCAGACCTCGCACGGGACGTAGACGTCCGGGAGGAAGTTCATCTCGATCTTGATCGTGCCGTCGCCCGCGCAGTTCTCGCAGCGGCCGCCCTTGACGTTGAAGGAGAAGCGGCCGGGCAGATAGCCGCGGACCTTCGCCTCGGTGGTCTCGGCGAACAGCTTGCGGACGTGGTCGAAGACACCGGTGTAGGTGGCCGGGTTGGAGCGGGGGGTGCGGCCGATCGGCGACTGGTCGACGTGCACCACCTTGTCGACCAGGTCGTCGCCGTCCACGCGCGTGTGCCGGCCGGGCACGCTGCGCGCGCCGTTCAGCTCGCGGGCCAGGTGGGTGTACAGGATGTCGTTGACCAGCGTGGACTTGCCGGATCCTGACACGCCCGTGACCGCGGTGAAGACGCCCAGCGGGAAGGACACGTCGATGTCCTGGAGGTTGTTCTCGCGGGCGCCGTGCACCGTGAGCTTGCGGGACGGGTCGAGCGGGCGGCGGATGTCGGGCACCGGGATGGCCTTCTTGCCCGACAGGTACTGCCCGGTCTGCGACTCGGTGTTGGCGAGCAGCTCCTTGAGGGAGCCGCTGTGCACCACCTTGCCGCCGTGCTCGCCGGCGCCGGGGCCGATGTCGACGACCCAGTCGGCGACCTTGATGGTGTCCTCGTCGTGCTCCACGACGATGAGCGTGTTGCCCATGTCGCGCAGCCGGACCAGGGTCTCGATCAGCCGGTGGTTGTCGCGCTGGTGCAGACCGATGGACGGCTCGTCGAGGACGTACAGGACGCCGACGAGCCCGGAGCCGATCTGGGTGGCCAGGCGGATGCGCTGGGCCTCGCCGCCGGAGAGGGTGCCGGCAGCGCGGTTGAGGGAGAGGTAGTCCAGGCCGACGTCGACCAGGAACTTCAGCCGTTCGTTGACCTCCTTGAGCACCCGCTCGGCGATCTTCTTGTCGCGGGCGGTGAGCTTCAGCTCGCCGAGGAAGTCCGCGCAGTCGCTGATGGACATCGCGGAGACCTCGGCGATGGACTTGTCCATGACCGTGACCGCGAGGACGATCGGCTTCAGGCGGGTGCCCTCACAGGTGGGGCAGGGCACCTCGCGCATATAGCCCTCGAAGCGCTCGCGGCTGGAGTCGCTCTCGGCCTCGCTGTGCCGGCGCTTCACGAACGGGACGGCGCCCTCGAAGGGGGTCGTGTAGACCCGCTCGCGGCCGTAGCGGTTGCGGTAGCGGACCTCGATCTGCGTCTTGTGGCCGTACAGCAGGGCCTTCTTGGCGCGCTGCGGCAGCCCGGCGAAGGGGATGTCCGTACGGAAGCCCAGCGCGTCCGCGAGGGCGCCGACGAGCCGGCCGAAGTAGTCCTTGGTGTGGCCGTGCGACCAGGGGTGGATGGCGCCCTCGTCGAGCGACTTGTCCTCGTCGGGGACGATCAGCTCGGGGTCGACCTCCATGCGCGTGCCGATGCCGGTGCATTCGGGGCAGGCGCCGAAGGGCGAGTTGAAGGAGAAGGAGCGGGGCTCCAGCTCCTCGAAGGACAGGTCGTCGTACGGGCAGTACAGGTGCTCGGAGTACATGCGCTCGCGCTCGGGGTCGTCCTCGGGGAGGTCGACGAAGTCGAGCACGACCATGCCGCCGGACAGGCCGAGGGCCGTCTCGACGGAGTCGGTGAGCCGGCGCTTGGCGGACTCCTTCACCGTGAGGCGGTCGACGACCACCTCGATGGTGTGCTTCTCCTGCTTCTTCAGGGTGGGCGGGCTGGAGAGCTGGACGGTCTCGCCGTCCACCCGCGCGCGGGAGTAGCCCTTGGTCTGGAGGTCGGCGAACAGGTCGACGAACTCGCCCTTGCGCCCGCGCACGAGCGGCGACAGCACCTGGAAGCGGCTGCCCTCGGGCAGCTCCAGGACGCGGTCGACGATGGCCTGCGGCGACTGGCGCGAGATCGGCCGGCCGCACTGGGGGCAGTGCGGCTTGCCGATGCGCGCGAAGAGCAGGCGCAGGTAGTCGTAGACCTCGGTGATGGTGCCGACCGTGGAGCGCGGGTTGCGCGAGGTCGACTTCTGGTCGATCGAGACGGCCGGGGAGAGACCCTCGATGAAGTCGACGTCCGGCTTGTCCATCTGGCCGAGGAACTGCCGGGCGTACGAGGAGAGCGACTCCACGTAGCGCCGCTGGCCCTCGGCGAAGATCGTGTCGAAGGCCAGCGAGGACTTGCCCGACCCCGACAGGCCCGTGAAGACGATGAGCGAGTCGCGTGGCAGATCGAGCGAGACATTCTTGAGGTTGTGCTCGCGCGCGCCACGGACGATGAGACGGTCGGCCACGCCGGTCCGCACCTTTCTTGAGTGAAGTGACAGGGGCGGGGCCCCCGTCTTCCTCAGACTAGGGGGAGCCACTGACAACGCCGGTCGGATCCACCGGGTGACAACAACCCCCGACCTTCCAGCATGCCCGACGCCGCCACCGACCATATAGCACGTGCATTCGATTTCGGGCCACGTTCCGCCACCTTCACCCGAAGGAGTGGTGGGGCTAGGGTCAGCACCATGATTGATCACGCTCATGACCTGGAGTCCCTACAGGACGCGACCGAGCGGCTGCTCGTCGCAGTCGGCAAACTGGACAACGCGTCGGTGGCCGAGCCGTCACTCCTGCCCGGCTGGAGCCGCGGCCACGTCCTCGCCCATCTCGCCCGCAACGCGGACGCGCTCGTGAACGTCTTCGAGGGCCGCCCGATGTACGTCGACGCCGGTGTGCGGGAGGCCGACATCGAGCGGGACGCCCCGCGCCCCCTGCCGGAGCAGCTCACGGACGTCCGGGAGAGCGCGGAGCGCCTGCGGCGCGCGGCGGCCGTGCCCGCCGACTGGTCCCGCACGGTCGAGCTGCGCAACGGCGTCACGGACACGGCGGCCCGGGTGCCGTTCCGGCGCTGGGTGGAGGTCGAGCTGCACCACGTGGACCTCGGGATCGGCTACACGCTGGAGGACCTGCCGGCGGAGTTCACCGAGCGGGAGACCGCGTTCCTCGCGGAGCGGTTCACCGGGCATCCCGAGGTGCCGCCGACCCGGCTGACGGACGGCACACGCGTGTGGCACACCGGCCGGGAGGCCGACGCGCCCGAGGTGACCGTCACGGGCTCCCCCGCCGACCTGCTGGGCTGGCTCGCCGGGCGCCGCGACGGATCCGCCCTGACCGTCGCCGGCGGACCGCTCCCGGCCCTTCCGCCGCTATAGGCTGGCCGTCATGACGTACAGCGGAGACGTGACGGTCGGCGGCCCGGCGGACGTGCACGAGCTGAAGGACCTGATGATCACCAAGCTCGCGGTCGGGCCCATGAACAACAACGCCTATCTGCTGCGCTGCCGGGCCACGGACGAGCAACTGCTGATCGACGCGGCGAACGACGCCGAGGCGCTGCTCGTCACGATCGGTGACGACGGCATCGCGTCCGTCGTCACCACCCATCAGCACGGCGATCACTGGCAGGCCCTCGCCGAGGTCGTGGCCGCCACGGGCGCGCGCACCTACGCCGGCCGGGAGGACGCCCCGGGCATCCCCGTGGCGACCGACGTCCCGGTCGACGACGGCGACGTGATCCGCGTCGGCAACGTCGAACTGACGGCCCGCCACCTGGTCGGCCACACCCCGGGCTCGATCGCCCTCGTCTACGACGACCCGCACGGCCACCCGCACGTCTTCACCGGCGACTGCCTCTTCCCGGGCGGCGTGGGCAACACCCGCAACGACCCCGAGGCGTTCGCCCGGCTGATCGCCGACGTCGAGACGAAGATCTTCGCCGAACTGCCGGACGAGACCTGGGTCTACCCGGGCCACGGCAACGACACCACCCTCGGCGCGGAGCGGCCGCACCTTCCGGAGTGGCACGCGCGCGGGTGGTGACGTCCACGCGTGTGGGTGGTGACCTCGTCGCCGGCGTGACGCTCCGCCGCACACCGGGGCGCGTGTCGGCGTACACGCGCCCCGTGTGAATCGCGCGCACGCTCCCGAGGCTCGCGCGCGCTGCACACGTGCGTGGCCGCGCGGTCAACTGGGGGATGCCCCGCGCGGGATGACGGCTCCGGCGCGGCATGGGCCGCCGGCCTTTCGATCCCCGCCCTCGGCCGGCGGCCCCAGGCGGAACAGGCGTTCCTCGCGCCCCTGTTCACGAGACTGCAACACCCGCTCCCACCATGCGGACATCTGCTGATGCGACCTCGACAAAACGGGGATCCCGCTGTCACTCTCCCGCCATGCACCTCGCCCCTCGTGTTCTGCGCCGTGCCGTCGCCGGCGCCACCGTCGCCCTTCTCGCGACCGCCGTCGGCTGCGCCCCGCAGCCCGAGGACGACGCGGCCGCGAAGCCGTCCGGATCGACCGCCGACGCCTGTGCCCGGGGCGCGTTGGCCACCGAGACCGCCGGCAAGCTGACCGTCGCCACCGACCAGCCCGCCTACGAACCGTGGTTCAAGGACGACAAGCCGTCCAACGGCGAGGGCTTCGAGTCGGCCGTCGCCTACGCGGTGGCGGAGCAGCTCGGTTACGACAAGAGCGCCGTCGTCTGGCAGAGCGTGCCGTTCAACAAGGCGTTCGCGCCGGGGGCGAAGACGTTCGACTTCGACATCAACCAGGTGTCGATCAGCGACGAGCGCAAGCAGGCCGTGGACTTCTCGTCGGGCTACTACGACGTGCGCCAGGCCGTCATCGCGCTGAAGGACTCGAAGGCCGCCAAGGCGAAGAGTCTCGCGGACCTCAAGGGGCTCAAGCTGGGCGCCCAGGTCGGCACCACGAGCCTCGGCTACATCGAGGACGTGGTGAAGCCGACCGCGCAGCCGGCCGTCTACGCCAAGAACGACCAGGCCAAGTCGGCGCTGAAGAACGGCCAGGTCGACGCGATCGTGGTGGACCTGCCGACCGCGTTCTACATCACCGCCGCCGAGGTGACCGACGCCCGGATCGTCGGCCAGTTCGAGAACCGGGGCGGTACGCCGGAGCAGTTCGGGCTCGTCCTCGACAAGGGCAGCGCGCTCACCCCGTGCGTGACGGCCGCCGTGGACACGCTCCGGAAGAACGGCACCCTGGCGAAGATCGAGCAGCAGTGGCTCTCCGACGCCGTCGACGCGCCCGTGCTCAAGTGACCGTCACCGCGAAGGAGTCGGGCCAGGAGGACACGAGTGGCCCTGGTGACGCGTACGTGCCGTCCGCGCGGCGGCTGGAGCGCGAGCGCTACAAGCGCACGCGCGCCCGCCGCGCCACGGCGATCGCCGCGCTCTCCACCCTGGTCACGGCCGCCGTCCTCTATCTGGTCGTGGTCGGCGCGCCCGGCTGGCCGCGCACCAAGGAGACGTTCTTCGACGGACGGTACGCGCGCGAGGCGCTCCCCAAGGTGCTGGAAGGGCTCTGGCTGAACGTCAGGCTGCTGCTGGTCTGCGGCGCGGCCGTGCTCGTCCTCGGCATGCTGATCGCCGTGGCCCGCACCCTGCGCGGCCCCGTCTTCTTCCCGCTGCGGGTGCTCGCGGCCGCCTACACGGACTTCTTCCGGGGACTGCCGCTGATCATCAACCTGATGATCGTGGTGCTGGGCGTCCCGGCGCTGCGGCTCCAGGGCGTGACGGTGGATCCGGTGCTGCTGGGCGGTACGGCGCTGACGCTGACGTACTCGGCGTACGTCGCCGAGGTGTTCCGCGCGGGCATCGAGTCCGTGCACCCCTCGCAGCGCGCCGCGGCCCGCTCGCTCGGCCTGTCCAACCGGCAGGCGCTGCGGTACGTGGTGCTGCCCCAGGCGGTGCGCCGCCAGGTGCCGCCGCTCCTGAACGACCTGGTGTCCCTCCAGAAGGACACCGGACTGGTGTCGATCGGCGGCGCGATCGACGCCGTCCGCGCGGCCGACATCATCGTGGGCCGCAGCCTCAACTACACGCCGTACATCGTGGCGGGGCTGGTCTTCGTCGCGCTGACGATTCCGATGACCCGCTTCACGGACTGGGTGACCGCCCGGATGGACCGTCAGCGGGCCCAGGGGGGTACGACATGAGCGACGCGCCGGTGCTGCGGATGGAGTCCGTCCGCAAGACCTTCGGCGGCTCGGTCGTCCTGCGGGACGTCGATCTGGAGGTCGCCCCGCACACCGTGACCGCGCTGATCGGCGCCTCCGGATCCGGCAAGTCCACCCTGCTGCGCTGCGCCAACCTCCTGGAGGACATCGACGACGGCGCGATCTGGCTGGACGGCGAGGAGATCACCGATCCGCGCGTCGACCAGGACGCGGTACGGCGCCGTATCGGCGTGGTCTTCCAGTCGTACAACCTGTTCCCGCACATGACCGTGCTGGACAACATCACGCTCGCGCCGCGGCGGGTGCACGGCGTCTCCCGCGCGGAGGCCGAGGAACGGGCCAGGGAGCTGCTGGAGCGGCTCGGTTTGGGCGGCAGGGCCGGTGAGTACCCCGACCGGCTGAGCGGCGGCCAGCAGCAGCGCGTGGCGATCGTGCGCGCCCTGGCCGTACGGCCCCGGCTGCTGCTGCTCGACGAGGTCACCGCGGCCCTCGACCCGGAGCTGGTGGGCGAAGTCCTGAACGTCGTGCGCGACTTGAAGGGCGACGGGATGACCATGGTGCTGGCCACGCACGAGATGGGCTTCGCGCGCGAGGTCGCCGACCAGGTCTGTTTTCTGGACGGAGGGGTCGTGCTGGAGCGCGGCACCGCGGAGCAGGTCTTCGGCGACCCGCGTCAGGAGCGCACCCGGCGGTTCCTGCGGCGGATCGTGGAGGCGGGACGGCTGTGACCCGCCGCTCGTGACCGTGCAAGGGGCGTGACCGTGTAGGGGGCGTGACCGGGTAAGGGGCGTGCTCCTGGAGGCCGGTGCTTACCTGTCGGCCCTGAGGGCGGTGCTCACGTGTCGGCCGTCCCCGATCCCGCCAGCGCCGCCACCCGCTCCACGCCGAACACGTACCCCTGCACCCCGCAGCCCGCGATCACCCCGTCGGCGCGCAGGGAGACGTACGAGTGGTGCCGGAAGGACTCGCGCCGGTGGATGTTGGAGATGTGGACCTCCAGGACCGGCAGGCCGTCGCAGGTGTTGAGCGCGTCCAGGATCGCGACCGACGTGTGCGAGTAGGCCCCCGGGTTGATGACGATGCCGCAGTGGTTCAGTCGCGCCTCGTGGATCCAGTCGACCAGCTCGCCCTCGTGGTTGGACTGCCGGAAGTCCACCGTGCCGCCGTGCGCGGCCGCCGCCTTCACACACATCGCCTCGACGTCGGCGAGCGTGTCGGACCCGTAGATCTCCGGCTGCCGCTGGCCCAGGAGGTTCAGATTGGGGCCGTTCAGGATCATGATCGGGGCGTTGGCCAGGGTGCGGGGCACGGTTCCTCCGGTCCGTCGGGGCGGCCCGTACCGGGCCGCTGCTCGAACCGGTTTATCACGGTGAAACGGCGGCCGAGAGGGCGTACCCTCCGGGAGCATGATCCCGCCCGTGTACCCGCCCAAGCCGGCACCCGGCGACCGTATAGCCGTCCTCTCGCCCGCCGCCGGACTGCCCGAACTGTTCCCGCGCCCCTACGAATTGGGGCTGAGACGGCTGCGTGAGGACTTCGGTCTGGAGCCCGTCGAGTACCCGACGACCCGCAGGATGGGGACGACCCCCAAGGAGCGGGCGGAGGACATCCACGCCGCCTTCGCCGACCCGGACATCAAGGTGATCATGGCGTCGATCGGCGGTGACGACCAGATCACCGTGCTGCCGCTGCTGGACCGGGAGTTGATCCGCGCCAACCCGAAGCCGTTCTTCGGCATGAGCGACAACACCAACCTGCTCGCCTTCCTGCACACCACGGGGATCGTCGGCTTCCACGGCGCGACCGTGATGACCCAGCTCGGACGCCCCGTGGCGATGGACCGGCTCACAGCCGACTCCCTGCGGGCCGCGCTGTTCACGCCGGGCGCCTACGAACTGCGGCCGGCGGAGCGCTGGAACGACGTCAACCGCGACTGGGCCGACCCGGCGACCTTCGACGAGGAGCCGGAGACCCGGCCCGGCGACGGCTGGATCTGGCGCAACCCCGACCGTGTGGTGGAGGGGCGTAGCTGGGGCGGCTGCCTGGAGATCCTCGCCTGGCTGCTGATGGCCGACCGCGAGATCGCGCACGACCCGTCGGTGTACGACGGGGGCGTGCTGTTCCTGGAGACCTCGGAGGAGCTGCCGAGCGGCACGGAGGTCTACCGGATCCTGCGCAACATGGGTGAGCGCGGGCTGCTGCGGCGTTTCCCGGCGCTGCTGATGGGCCGCGCCAAGACCTGGTCCTTCGAGCGGCCCAACAGCCCGGAGGAGTCCGCCCGGTACGCCGCCGAGCAGCGTGCGGCGGTGGAGCGCGCGCTGGCGGAGTACGCCCCCGACACGCTGGCCGTCTTCGACGTGGACCTCGGCCACACGACCCCGCAGCTCGTCATCCCCTACGGCGGGACGGTCCGGGTCGACGGCCCCGCCCGGCGCATCACGGTCACGTACTGACGCCCCCTGGCACCTCCCGCCCCCGTCCTGTACTCCGCGCGCCCCCGTAACCGTCCGTCACCGCGGGTGGTTGACGCGGCATGCACGACGTACGCACCGTGAAGGCGGCCGCGCCCTCCATGCCGAGGCTCGCGGCCGCCTCCCTGGCCGGGACGGCCATCGAGTTCTACGACTTCTTCGTCTACGGGACCGCGGCCGCGCTGATCCTGGGGCCGCTGTTCTTCCCGACGTTCTCGCCGCTGGCGGGCACGCTGGCCGCGTTCGGGACCTTCGGCGTGGGCTTCCTGGCCCGGCCGCTCGGGTCGATGCTCTTCGGGCACATCGGGGACCGGCACGGGCGCCGGCCGGTCCTCGTCGCCTCGCTGCTGCTGACCGGCGCGGCGACGGTCGCCGTCGGCTGCGTGCCGACGTACGACACGATCGGGGCGGCCGCTCCCGTGCTGCTGCTCGTCCTGCGCTTCCTCCAGGGGCTGGGGCTCGGCGGGGAGTGGGGCGGCGCGGTGCTGCTCACCGCCGAGCACGCCCCGGCCGAGCGGCGCGGGCTGTGGTCGAGCTTTCCGCAGATCGGGCCCGCGGTGGGTTTCGTGCTCGCCAACGGGGTGGTGCTGGTCCTGTCCGCGGTGCTGACCGAGGCGCAGTTCGCGGGCTGGGGGTGGCGGGTGCCGTTCTGGGCGGCCGGGGTGCTGGCCGTGCTCGGGCTGTGGCTGCGGTCCTCGCTGCCGGAGAGCCCTCGCTTCCTGGAGATCGACGACCGCGCGCGTGTGCCGCTCGCCGAGGTGGTGCGCGACCACTGGCGGCTGCTCCTGCTGACGGCCGGCGCGCTGGCCGCCGGGTACGCGGTCTTCTACACGGCGACGACCTGGTCCCTGGCGTACGCGACCGAGCGGCTCGGCGTGAGCCGGACCGTGATGCTGGCCTGCATCATGGCCGCGGTGGTGGTGAAGGGCGCGCTGACACCCCTGACGGCGATGCTCGGCGACCGCTACGGGCGACGGCCCCTGTGCCTCGCCGGGAGCGCCATGGCGGCGCTGTGGATGTGCCCGATGGTCGCGTTGCTGTCGACGGGGGCGCCGCTGCCGATGTTCGTGGGGCTGATGGGGGCGCTGATCGCGTTCGTGGTGATGTTCGGGGTGATCGCGGCCTATCTGCCCGAGCTGTACGAACCGCGGGTGCGCTGCACGGGCGCCTCGGTCGGCTACAACCTCGGGGGTGTTCTCGGGGGCGCGCTCACCCCGGTCGTGGCGACGGCGCTCGCGGAGGGGTCGGGGCGGGTGCCGTGGGGGGTGGGCGTGTATCTGACGGCGATCGCGCTGGTCAGCCTGGGCTGCTTCGCGCTGCTGCCGGAGACGCGCCCGGCGCCGGTGGGGGCCGGGCGGCCGGTGACGGTCGGGGTCACTAAGGGTTGATCGCCAGTTCCAGGTACGCCGCGAACAGCACCAGGTGGACGCCGCCCTGCAACGGCGTGGCCCGGCCCGGCACCACCGTCAGGGAGCTGACCACGACGGTGAGGGCGAGCAGGACCATATGGGTGGGGCCGAGGCCGAGGACGAGCGGGCCGGTGAGCCAGAGGGAGGCGAGGGCGACGGCGGGGATGGTCAGGCCGATGCTGGCCATCGCGGAGCCGAGCGCGAGGTTGAGGCTGGTCTGCACGCGGTCGCGGCGGGCGGAGCGCAGGGCGGCGATGGTCTCGGGCAGCAGCACGAGCAGCGCGATGACGACACCGACGACGGCCTGGTTGAGCCCGGCCGCGTCCACGCCGGACTCGATCGTGGGCGAGACCCCCTTGGCCAGGCCGACGACCCCGATCAGGGCGAGACCGAGCAGGCCGAGGCTGATCAGGGCGGTCCGGGAGGAGGGGGCGTCGGCGTGGGTGTCCGCGGTGATGACGTCGCCCTGCCGGGTGATCGGCAGGAAGTAGTCGCGGTGCCGGATGGTCTGGGTCGCGACGAACAGCCCGTAGAGGATCAGTGAGGACACCGCGGCGAAGGTGAGCTGGACGCTGGAGAACTCCGGTCCGGGTTTGCTGGTGGTGAAGGTCGGCAGGACCAGGCTGAGGGTGGCCAGGGTCGCGACGGTGGCGAGGGCGGCGCCGGTGCCCTCGGGGTTGAAGATGGCGGTGCCGTGCCGCAGGGAGGCGGTCAGGAGGCACAGGCCGACGATGCCGTTGCAGGTGATCATCACCGCGGCGAAGACGGTGTCCCGGGCCAGGGTCGAGCTCTTGTCGCCGCCGTCGACCATCAGGGTGACGATCAGGGCGACCTCGATGATCGTCACGGCGATCGCGAGGACGAGGGAGCCGAAGGGTTCGCCGACACGGTGGGCGACGACCTCGGCGTGGTGCACGGCGGCCAGGACCGCTCCGGCGAGGACCAGCGTCACCAGCGCGACGATCCCTCCGGGCAGGTCGCGGCCCCAGGTCAGCACCAGCAGGACGACCGCGAGCACCGGCACGAGGGACGTCCACCGGGTCGCGAGCGACCTGAGCCGAGCGATCATGGAGCGATCGTCGCAGAGCGGCCCGGGCTTCGCATTCCGGCTCTCGCACTCCGGCCGGGGGCGGAAGCGGGAGCACCGGGAGCGGTGCCCGGCACTGCGCCGCGCACCGCTCCCGGGGTGGTTGTCATCGCGTCCCACGAGGTCAGGCCCCGATGCTGTCCTTGGGGGCGCCCTCGTCCTCGGAGCGCTCCGCCTCGGCCGCCTGCTGCTTCTTCGAGGCGAGCAGGCTGGTGACCGTGGTGACGATCAGGACGGAGCAGATCACGCCGAGGGAGACGGGGATGCTGATCTCGGGGACATGGACGCCCGACTCGTGCAGCGCGTGCAGCACCAGCTTGACGCCGATGAAGCCCAGGATGACCGAGAGGCCGTAGCTGAGGTGGATCAGCTTCTTCAGCAGTCCGCCGATGAGGAAGTAGAGCTGGCGCAGACCCATCAGGGCGAACGCGTTGGCGGTGAAGACGATGTACGGGTCCTGGGTGAGACCGAAGATCGCGGGGATGGAGTCGAGGGCGAAGAGCACGTCGGTGGTGCCGATGGCGAGCATCACGACCAGCATCGGGGTCATGACCCGCTTGCCGTTCTCCTCGATCCACAGCTTGGTGCCGTGGTAGCGGTCGGCGACACCGAACCTGCGCTCGGCGGCCTTGAGCAGCTTGTTCTCCTCGAACTCCTCGTCCTCCTCGGCGGCCCGGGCCTCCTGGATGAGCTTCCAGGCGGTCCAGATCAGGAAGGCGCCGAAGAGATAGAAGACCCAGGCGAAGTTGGCGAGGATCGCGGCGCCCGCGGCGATGAAGATCGCCCGCAGGACCAGGGCTATGAGGACACCGAAGAGCAGGACCCGCTGCTGGTACTGCGAGGGGACCGCGAACTTCGCCATGATCAGGACGAAGACGAAGAGGTTGTCGACGCTCAGCGACTTCTCGGTGATGAAGCCGGCGAAGAACTCCCCGGCGGGCTGTCCGCCGCCGAAGAAGAGCAGGCCGAGGCCGAAGAGCCCGGCCAGGGCGATCCAGACGACGGTCCAGATCCCGGCTTCCTTGATGGACACGTCGTGCGGCTTGCGGCCGATGAAGAAGTCGACCGCGATGAGGGCGGCCAGGCCCACGATGGTAAGGACCCACAGGGTCACGGAAACATCCACTGCGCCTCCGGCAGTACGTAACGGCAAGGTCAGCGTCGTTGCGCTGCCGGAGGTCTCTTCCACCCATGCGATGGGCCGACGTCCCGGGATCAGGATCGATCCGTATTGACGGGAACGCCGCAGTCAGGGAGTACTCCCCTCCGCACGGAAGACAGTACCCCAATCACCAAGGAACGGTAAAGGGATTGGCAAAGAAAAGATCAAATTGCCTGGTCAGAGGTCCTTTACCTGTACTTGGCGCGGGCCGCCGCGACCTGTGCGAGCACCTGTTCCAGCACCTGGCTGCCGTGCGGCACGAGGGAAGGTTCGTACGTCCACGCGTGGCCCACCCAGGGGTCCGCGAGGTGGTCGTCGGGCACCGGCGTCAGCCGCAGCAGACTGCGCCACAGCGGGTCGAGCAGCGGCCCGTAGGCGCTGGACTCCTCGCGGTCGGCCACCATCATCAGATGCACGCCGACGGCCGGGCCCTCGTCGGCGAGATAGCGCAACTGGTTCACCGCGCGGTCGTCGAAACCGTGCGGGAAGTCGTTGACGACCAAGAGCTGCTGGGAGGTGTCGAAGCCCGGCGGCAGCGAGTCGGCCGCGCCGCCCCGCACCGCCATCTGCACCAGGTCGACCCGCTGGGTGAGCCGCCCCAGGACGTCCGCCACACCGGCGGCGCCGACCGCCGGCGGGGCGGCGAGCACCCCGGCGCGCACCAGCGGCGCGAGCGCCTGCGCGCCGGATCCCGCCGGGTCGATGACATGCACGGTGAACTCGTCCGCCGGATGCACGGCAAGGAGGCGGGCCGTGTGCGCCACGGCCGACTCCATCGCGAGCTGCCGCAGTTCGTGGGAGTCCGCGAACGAGCCGTCGGACGCGGCGGTGCGCCCGGCGTCGATCCACAGGCCGCGTTCGAGCGGCAGCCGGACCAGCATCGGGATGCGCAGCGGATCGCTCTCGGGCAACTGGAGGTCCCCGAGCCGGAACGCCATCGGCATCTCCATCGGCACCCGGTAGGCGTGCCACGCCGGGTTGTCCCAGCGGGCGTACGCCACGGGCAGCGCCGGCTCGACGACCTCGGCCTCGGCCGTGAGCTGGACGAGATCGCGCTCCAGGGCCTCACGGGCCTGGTCGACGAGCTGGACGTGCTTGGCCTGGGCGGTCTCCCGGGCGGCGTCGCCCTGGCCGCCGATCCGGCTGCGCGGGTCGGACAGGACCTGGTCCAGCTCCTTCTCCAGCCGGGTGTCGGCGAAGTCCACCGCGCTGCGGTAGGCGGCGGTGGTGCGCGCCAGGTCCTCGAACATGCCCCAGACCTGGTTGTAGAGGCGTTCGTCCATGGACCAGCCGGTCGCGTCCCCGGCGACCGGCCGGGCCGGCTGACCGGGCTCGGCGGGAGGAGCGGTGGGCGGGGGCGGCGGCGGAGCGGCGTTCTGCCGGCGGGGGTGGCTGTAGTCGATCGGGCCGCCGGAGGACGGGGCCGCGGGCGTCGGCTGGGCGGCGGCCGGGTCGGTGGGCGAGGCGCCGCCGTCCGGACGGCCCGGCGCCCCGCTGTAGGGGCCGGTGGCGCCCTGCGCGCCCGGGTACGGCCCGGTGGCGCCCTGGGTGGTGTACGGCGAACCGCTCTGGTCGGGGCCGAGGGCCGAGGTGGCCGTCTGCCGGGAGCGGTCGCCCTCGGGGGTGCGCGGCGGCGGAGCCTGGAGCGAACGGGCCACCCCGTCGACGACCGCGGAATTGATGCTCGTCGCGAGCTGGGGCGCCTGCGGCAGGCCCTGGTCGGTGAGCAGCTCCGCGAGACCGCCCGCGTACCCCTGGCCGACAGCCCGCACCTTCCAGGCGCCCTGGCGGCGGTACAGCTCCAGGGCGACCACGGCCGACTCGGCGTCCAGACCGGTGATCGTGTACGAGGCGACCTCGGTGCCGTCGAGACCGGTGACCGCGACGAAGGGGACGGCGGCGGAGCCGAAGCTGACCGGCCCGCCGACGCCCACGGGCAGGGCGAGCAGAACGCTGACCCGGTGCACCTCCGCGGACAGCGCGTCGAGGTCCACCGCGAGACGGTGGTCCGCGGCGGCCTGCCGGGAGACCTCCAGGCCCGGCAGTGTGGGCGCGCCCGGATGGGCCACCCACTCGACGCTGTGCGCCCTGCCGTCCTCGTCGCCGAGGGTCGCCGCGGCCACGATCGGCGTGCCGGCCGAGACCCTGATCTCGAGGCGGGCCTGGGAGAGCGGGTGGTTCTGTCCCCGCACCAGCTCGGCCGTCATCGCCTGTCGTCCCCCTGTGTCGCGTGTGGTGGTGTCGGATGCGGGCCCGGCCGGCCGGTGTCCGCCCGGCCGGGCCCCGCCCGCCGTCTTACAGCGCCGGCAGGATCGCCGGCAGCAGGTCCTGGAAGGTACGGCCGTTGGCCGGGGTGCCGAGGGCCGTCATGTTCCAACCGCCGCCGACCCGGTGCACCTTGGCCATGATCTGCGCGGTGTAGGCGCCGCCGCCGGCGAGCGTGTAGCGCGCCAGCTCCTGGCCGTTGGTCTCGTCGACCAGGCGGCAGAACGCGTTCTGCACCTCCTGGAAGGTCTGGCCCGTGAAGGAGTTCACGGTGAAGATGATCTGGTCGATGTGGACCGGGACGCGCGCCAGGTCGACGAGGATCGCCTCGTCGTCGCCGCCCTGGCCGACACCGCCGACCAGGTTGTCACCGGTGTGACGGACCGAGCCGTCGTCGCTCACCAGGTGACGGAAGAAGACGACGTCGACCGGCTGCTTGTCCGCGAAGAGGACGGCGGAGGCGTCGAGGTCGATCTCGCGGGTGCGGGAGCCGAACAGGCCGCGCCGCGGAGCCGCCTGCCAGCCGAGACCCATGCGCACCGCGGTCAGGCTGCCGCCGTCGTTCTTCTGAAGACTGATGGCCTGACCCTTGGTCATGTTGACGGTCACGCGCTGATTCCCCTCTCGGACTGTCCCCTGTTGCCGCGGCACCCGCGGTTGTCCAAAACCCTACGCAAGGGCACTGACAGTGCCGTACCCAGGCCCGCACTTTGTGTCGGTCTTGCAACACAGCGCGTGGGAACCCGGGCACGGCGGCCTCGCGGGCCGGGCCGTCAGGCCAGACCCGCCTCCTTCATCTGACGCAGTTCCTTCTTCATCTCGGAGACCTCGTCACGCAGCCGGGCGGCGACCTCGAAGTGGAGATCGGCGGCGGCGGCCCGCATGCGCTGGGTCATCTCCTCGATCTGCTCGGCGAGTTGGGCGGCGGGACGGTCGGTCGGAACGGTCTCGGCCTTGCCCTTCGCGGACTTCGCCGACGAGGCGGCCGTGGCGGATTTCGCTCCCTTGGCGGCCTTGCCGCCGAGTGCGGGAACCGGCGCCTTGGTGCCCCCGCCGTCCTTCTTCGCGCGGTAGCCGGAGCCGAGCAACTGCTCGGTGTCGACCTCCTCGCGGGCGATCTGGGCCACGATGTCGTTGATCTTCTTGCGGAGCGGCTGCGGGTCGATGCCGTTCGCCGTGTTGTACGCGACCTGCTTCTCCCGGCGGCGGTTGGTCTCCTCGATCGCCCGCTCCATGCCCGGGGTGATCTTGTCGGCGTACATATGGACCTGGCCGGAGACATTGCGCGCCGCGCGCCCGATGGTCTGGATCAGCGAGGTGCCGGAGCGCAGGAAGCCCTCCTTGTCGGCGTCGAGGATCGCCACCAGGGAGACCTCGGGCAGGTCGAGGCCCTCCCTCAGCAGGTTGATGCCGACCAGGACGTCGAACTCACCGGCGCGCAGCTCGCGCAGCAGCTCGATACGGCGCAGCGTGTCGACGTCGCTGTGGAGATAGCGCACCTGGATGCCCAGTTCCAGGAAGTAGTCGGTGAGGTCCTCGGCCATCTTCTTGGTGAGCGTGGTGACCAGGACGCGTTCGTCCTTCTCCACGCGCGTGCGGATCTCGTGCACCAGGTCGTCGATCTGGCCCTCGGTGGGCTTGACGACGACCTCCGGGTCGATCAGACCGGTGGGGCGGATGATCTGCTCCACGACGCCGTCCCCGCGGGACAGCTCGTACTTGCCGGGTGTCGCCGACAGGTAGACGGTCTGTCCGATGCGCTCCTGGAACTCCTCCCACTTCAGCGGGCGGTTGTCCAGGGCGGACGGCAGCCGGAAGCCGTGGTCGACGAGGGTGCGCTTGCGGGAGGCGTCGCCCTCGTACATGGCGCCGATCTGCGGGACCGTGACATGAGACTCGTCGATGACGAGCAGGAAGTCGTCCGGGAAGTAGTCGAGCAGGGTGTTCGGCGGGGAGCCGGGCGAGCGGCCGTCGAAGTGCATCGAGTAGTTCTCGACACCGGAGCAGGAGCCGATCTGGCGGAGCATCTCCAGGTCGTAGTTGGTGCGCAGGCGCAGCCGCTGGACCTCCAGGTGCTTGCCCTGCTTCTCCAGGTCGGCCAGGCGCTCGCCCAGTTCCTTCTCGATGTCGTTGGCCGCCCGCTCAAGGCGCTCGGGCCCCGCGACGTAGTGGGTGGCCGGGAAGACGTAGAGATGGTCGTCGTCGCTGATGATCTCGCCGGTGAGGGGGTGGAGGGTGGAGAGGGCCTCGATCTCGTCACCGAACATCTCGATGCGGACGGCCAGCTCCTCGTAGACCGGGAAGATCTCGATGGTGTCGCCGCGCACCCGGAAGGTGCCGCGGCTGAACGCCAGGTCGTTGCGCGTGTACTGGATGTCGACGAAGCGGCGCAGCAGCGCGTCCCGGTCGATCTCGTCGCCGACCTTGAGGGAGACCATGCGGTCCACGTACTCCTGCGGGGTGCCCAGGCCGTAGATGCAGGAGACGGAGGCGACCACCACGACGTCCCGCCGGGTGAGGAGGGAGTTGGTGGCGGAGTGGCGCAGCCGCTCGACCTCCTCGTTGATCGAGGAGTCCTTCTCGATGTAGGTGTCCGACTGCGGGACGTACGCCTCGGGCTGGTAGTAGTCGTAGTACGAGACGAAGTATTCGACCGCGTTGTTCGGCAGGAGTTCGCGGAATTCGTTCGCCAACTGGGCGGCCAGGGTCTTGTTCGGCGCCATCACCAGGGTGGGGCGCTGAAGCTTCTCGATCATCCACGCGGTGGTGGCGGACTTGCCGGTGCCGGTCGCGCCGAGCAGGACGACGTCCTTCTCGCCGCCCTGCACGCGCCGGGCCAGCTCGGCGATGGCCGCCGGCTGGTCGCCGCTGGGCTGGTAGGGGCTGACGACCTCGAAGGGCGCCACCGTGCGTTCGATCTGGGATACGGGCCGCATGGCATCCACCGTACGACCCCCCACTGACAACGGGGCCGGGTCAGCGGTTCTGCGGGGTGCGGGTCTCGTGGTGGGCGGCCGTTCCGCGGGTGCGGAGGCGCAGGCGGCGCGGGGTGTGGGCCGGGTGGGCGGAGCCGGGGCGGGCCGGGACGCCGGGCTTGTGCTCGACGGGCGCCCGCTCGGGCCCGCCCATGATCATCAGCGGGTCGAAGAGGATGACGACGCCGGCGAGGCAGAGGAAGGCGAGGGGGCCGATCAGCATCGGCGCGAGGAGGGTGGTGGGCGAGTCGCCCGGGACGGGGGCCCCGGTGTGCAGGTGCACCTTCATGGCGGCCATGCCCGTGTAGTGCATGCCGGTCACGGCGAGCCCCATGACGAGGGCGGCGCCCACGCTCCACAGGAAGCCCCTGACCTGTCCCGCGGCCCACAGGGCGGCGGTGGCGGCCACCATGGCTATCGCGACGGAGGCGCCCACGGTGAAGGTGTTGTACTCCAGCGTGCCGTTGAAGCTCATGCCGGCCATGCCCAGGTAGTGCATCGACGCGATGCCCAGTCCGGTGATGGTGCCCCCGGTGAACAGCGCGGTACCGGTCGCGCCCCGGTAGCCGACGATGAAGATCCCGACGCCGACCATGACGACGGCGACGGCGAGGCTCGCGTAGGTCATCGGCTTGTCGTAGTGGATCGGGGCGTCCTGGATGGTGAAGCCCATCATGGCGATGAAGTGCATCGTCCAGATCCCGGAACCGATCGCCGCCGAGCCGAGGGCGAGCCATCCGGGGCGCCAGGAGTGCGAGACGAGCAGCGCCCTGGTCGTGCAGCGCAGACCGAGGGCGCCGCCGAGGCAGGCCATGACGTAGGCCACCAGCGGTGTGACGAGGCCGTAGCTGAATCCGTCGACCGTGCCGTGCATGCGCGGCTGCCCTTCCGCCCTGTTGGATGTCCTGACGCGCCCCTCCCCGGGACCGCGCGAGCGGTCAAGGCTGAGAGAGAGTATGACTGCCACCGGAATGGTCGAACGATTTTCCGGCAAAGAAACACGGTCCTGCCCCACATGTGCGGCATCCGTGAGGGCCCGCGGCACCATCTTTCATCCTGTCTTTCCTTCCGCGCGCCTTCCGCACCCCCCTCGTCGTTCACTCTGTGCTGTCACAGTTGAGCCGTACGTGACCGGTATGTGAAATCGATCCACACAAGGAGTGCACATGCACGCGCGTGCAGTTGCCGCCACGACCACCGCGCTCCTGGGCACCGCCGCCCTGCTGCTGCCCGTCCACGACGCGCGCGCGGGCGGCGCGGTCCGGCCCACGGTGATCGCCCACCGGGGCGCCTCCGCGTACGCCCCCGAGAACACGCTGGCCGCGGTCGACGAGGCCGCCGCGCGGGGCGTCGTCTGGGTGGAGAACGACGTCCAGCGCACCAAGGACGGCGAGCTGGTGGTGATCCACGACGACTCCCTGCGCCGCACCACCGACGTCGAGGAGGTCTTCCCCGACCGTGCGCCGTGGAAGGTGGCGGACTTCACCGCGGCCGAGATCGCCCGGCTGGACGCGGGCGGCTGGTTCGGTCCCGCCTACGCGGACACGCGCGTGCCGACGCTCGAGGAGTACGTGGACCGGGTGGAGCGCAACCACCAGAAGCTGCTCCTGGAGATCAAGAACCCCGCCCTGTACCCGGGCGTCGAGGCGCAGACCCTCAAGCTGCTGAGCAACGAGGGCTGGCTCGACCCGCGGCACCTGTCCGGGCGGCTGATCGTGCAGAGCTTCAGCGCGGACAGCCTGCGGACCGTGCACGATCTGAAGCCTGCGGTGCGGACCGGGCTGCTCGGGACGCCGCCCGTGGCGGAGCTGCCCTCGTACGCGGGCTTCGCCGATCTGGTCAATCCGTCCCACACCACGCTGTCGCGGTCCTATGTGGACGCCGTGCACGCGCTCACCGGGCCGCACGGCCGGCGGATGGAGGTCTTCGCCTGGACCGTCGACGACGCCCCGGCCGCCCGCACGGTCGCCGGGTACGGGGTCGACGGCATCATCAGCAACAAGCCGGACGTGGTGCGGCGGGCGGTGTACTGGTACTGACGCCGGGCCCGTGTCCCGGCCGGACCGGCGCCGGCGGTGGAGCGGCCGGGGGCGTTGTCGGTGGCGGGCCGTACGGTGGGGCGCATGAGCAGCCATGCGCAGAACGAGCAGCGGGTCGTGTGGGCCGTCGTCGGCAGCGACATCGGTCCGCTGCTGCTGGCCGCGACCCCCGAGGGCGTGGTCAACGTCGTGTTCCACGCCACCGGCCCGGTCCGGGACCAGGCGCTCGCCCGGCTCGCCGAGCGGCTCGGCACCGAGCCCGTCGAGGCGCCCGGCTCCCCGCTGCTGTCCGAGGCGATACGGCAGCTCGACGCGTACTTCGCGGGTGACCGGCGCGACTTCGAGCTGCCGTTGGACTGGTCGCTGATCTCGGGCTTCAACCGTCAGGTGCTGCGCGAGCTGGCCTCCGGGGTGCCGTACGGCGCGGTCGTGGGGTACGGCGATCTGGCCGGCCGGGTCGGGCAGCCGGGCGCGGCCCAGGCGGTGGGGGCGGCGATGGGTGCCAATCCGCTGCCGATCGTGGTTCCCTGCCATCGGGTCGTCGAGAGCGACGGCGGCATCGGAGGGTTCGGGGGCGGCCTGGAGACCAAGCGGAAGCTGCTCGCGCTGGAGGGGGTCCTGCCCGAACCGCTGTTCTGACGTCCGACGGGTGCCGCCGGCCCCACAGGTCGGACAGGGGGGGAGATCGCGCCGGTGACCGGCCTCATCGTCAAACGCGCGGGCGTGCCGCCCGTCGACGCCGCGCAGGTGCCCGCCCTGCGGCGGCGTACGACCGCGGTGCTGGTCGCCGCGCAGATCCTCGGCGGGCTCGGGGTGGCCACCGGCATCGCGCTGTCCGCCGTCCTCGCCCGGCAGGTCAGCGGCACCGAGGCGCTGTCCGGGCTCGCGCCCACCGCGACCGTCGCGGGGACGGCCGTCCTGTCGATGCCGCTGGCCGCGCTGATGGCGGCACGCGGGCGCCGGCCGGGGCTGGTCCTGGCCTATCTGATCGGCGCCCTCGGCGCCTCCGTCGTGGTGGTGGCCGCGCGGATCGGCAGCTTTCCGCTGCTGCTCTGCGGCATGGCGGCCTTCGGCGCGGCTTCCTCGGCGAACCTCCAGGCCCGGTTCGCGGCCGCCGATCTCGCCGAGCCCGAGCGGCGGGCCCGGGCGATCTCGCTCGTGGTGTGGGCGACGACGGTCGGCGCGGTGCTTGGCCCGAACATCTCCGCGCCCGCCGGCCGCAGCGTCACGGGTCTCGGGATACCCGAGGCGGCCGGACCCTTCCTGTGGGCGGCCGCCATCTTCGTCGTCTCCGCGGTCGTGGTGGCCGTGCTGCTGCGCCCCGACCCGCTGCTGACGGCCCGCGCGCTCGCGCCCGAGGACGAGCGTTCCCCCGAGGCGCGTTCCCTGCGGGCCGGGCTGTCGGCCGTCGCCGCCTCGCCGCTCGCCCGGCTCGCGCTGGTGACGGTCGCCGTGTCCCACACGGCGATGGTCTCGGTGATGGCGATGACACCGCTCGACCTCGCACATCACGGGGCGGGCATCGATCTCATCGGGCTGGTCATCAGCGGGCACATCGCCGGCATGTACGCGTTCGCGCCGCTGATGGGCCGGCTCGCGGACCGGGTGGGGCGGCTGTCGGTGACCGGGCTCGCGGCGGGTCTGCTGGCCTGCGCGCTGTTCCTGGCCGGCACGGCGGGCGGCTCCCACGGGCAGACCGCCGCCGGGCTCTTCGTGCTCGGCCTGGGCTGGTCGGCCGGGCTCGTGTCCGGCTCCACGCTGCTGACGGACGCCGTCCCGCAGTCCGCGCGGGCGGCGGCGCAGGGGCTGTCCGACCTCACGATGAACACCTCGGCCGGGGTCGGCGGGGCGATCGCCGGGCTGGTGGTGGCGAAGGCGAGCTACGCGTGGCTCAACCTCGCGGCCGCCTGTCTGCTCGTACCGCTGGCCGCGCTGGTGCTCTTCACGCGCGGGGGTTTGACGCGGCGCGGGGCTCGCCAGGGATGAGGGGAGAGCGACATACAGGAGGCAGGCGTGGTGCTGGTGGTGTCGGAAGAGGTGCGCGAGGCGCTTGACGCGCGTCGCCCCGTGGTGGCCCTGGAGTCCACGATCATCGCGCACGGGCTGCCTCGCCCGCGCAATCTCCAGGTGGCGCTGGAGCTGGAGGCGGTGGTCCGGGAGCAGGGCGCCGTGCCGGCGACGATCGCGGTGCTGGACGGGCGGCCCCATGTCGGCCTGGACAAGCAGCAGTTGGAGCGGGTGGCCAACGAGGACGGGATACGCAAGCTGGGCCATCGAGATCTGCCGCCCGCGGTGGCCGCGGGCGCGAGCGGGGCGACGACCGTGTCGGCGACGGCCCTGCTGGCCGCGCTGGCCGGGGTGCGGGTGTTCGCGACGGGCGGGCTCGGCGGTGTGCACCGGGAGTGGACGGTCACCCAGGACGAGTCGGCGGACCTCGGTCTGCTGGCCCGCACGCGGATCACCGTGGTGTGCGCGGGCGTGAAGTCGATCCTGGACGTGCCGGCGACGCTCCAGCGGCTGGAGACCCTGGGGGTGACCGTCGCCGGATACGGCACGGACCGCTTCCCCGGCTTCTATCTGTCCGACTCGGCACACCCGGTGGACTGGACGCTCACCTCCCCGGCGCAGGTGGCCGCGGTGATGCGGGCCCAGGACGCGCTGGACATGCCGGAGTCGGCGCTGATCGTGGCCAACCCGGTGCCGGAGGAGGAGCAGTTGGATCCCGCGCTGCACGCGCGGGTGCTCGCCGACGCGCTGCACGCGTGCGAGGCGGAGGGCGTCAGCGGCCAGGGCGTCACCCCCTTCCTGCTCGACTACCTGGTGCGGCACACCGACGGGGCGTCCCTGAGCGCCAACCTGGCGGCGGTGCGCGGCAATGTCCGGCTCGCGGGGAGGATCGCGGCCGCCTGGGCCGCCGGGTGAGCGGCCTGCCGGGCGGGGCCGCCGCGCGCGAGGGCGGCGGGGCGCTGCTGGTGGTCGGTGACGTCGTGACGGACGTCGTCGCACGGCATCGGGGTCCGCTGGCGTCGGGGACGGACACGGTCGCCGTGATCCGCACCCTGCCGGGCGGCGCGGGCGCCAACGTGGCGTGCTGGGCGGCCCATCGGGGGTGTGCGGACGTCCGGCTGCTCGGGCGGGTGGGCGCGGACGCGGCGGCCTGGCACGAACGCGAGCTGATCGCCTCGGGGGTACGGCCCCGGCTCGTCGTCGATCCTCAGGCCCCGACCGGCACGGTGATCTGCCTGGTGGACACCGGTGCGGCGGCGGAGCGGACGTTCCTCACCGACAGCGGCGCGTCCCTGCGGCTCGGCCCCGAGGACTGGTCGGAGGCCCTGCTGGACGGGGTGGGGCGGCTGCATCTGTCGGGCTATCTGCTGTTCTCCGGGACCGGGCGGGCGCTGGTCCGCACGGCCGTGGCATCGGCACGCGCGCGTGGAGTCCCGGTGAGCCTCGATCCGGCGTCGGCGGGCTTTCTGGTGGAGCTGGGTGTCGAGCGGTTCATGGCCCTCGTCGAGGGGGTGGACGTGCTGCTGCCCAGCCGGGACGAGGCGTGTCTGCTGACCGGGCTGCCGGACGGCGCGGACGCGGCGGCCGCGTTGAGCCGCCGTGTGCCGCTGGTGGTGGCGAAGCAGGGCGCGGACGGCGCGCTGGTGGCCCGGGACGGTGCCGTGCTCGCATCGGTCCCCGCGGCCCCCGCGACGCCTCGGGACACCACGGGCGCCGGTGACGCCTTCACGGGCGCCTTCCTCGCCGCGCTGCTGACGGGCGCGGACCCCGGCGCCGCGGCGGCGGAGGGGTGCCGGGCGGGGGCCCTGGCGGTGGAACGCGTCGGCGGCAGACCGCCGGTGGGCGGGGGCGGCACCGAGCCCTCCGAGTCGGCCGGGTCCGCCGAGTGCCCCAAGTCCCCCGAGCCTTCCGGGCCTTCCGAGCCTTCCGGTTGTTCCGGGCCTTCCGGTTGTTCCGGGCCTCCCGGGCCTTCGGTCGATGACGGGCAGGCGGCGGGCGACCCGGCGCGCGCCGGGTGAGGGGGTGGAGTCCGTACCCGGTTCTCGGCGTTACGGCTTCCTCCCCCACGCCGAGATCATCGGAGCCGTCGCCAGGTCCATGGTGCCGGTGGCCACGTTGGCGAGGTGTCGCTCGATGTCGTCCTCGGTGGCGAGGCCGGCGCCGACGAGCCGGTCGCGGATCTGACGGACCGTCGCGGACTCCAGCGCCCCGCAGGCGTCCGAGCTGAGCGGGAAGTAGGCGTCGGCCTCGACCCGGCGCAGCCCGGCCTCGCGGAGCAGACGGGGCAGCTTGCGGCCGTAGGCGAGGTCGGCGCCGCGGTCGGCGAGCAGGGTGCGGAAACCGTTCCGCAGGCGGTTGGCGAGCTGCTGCTCGGGGCCGTGCTCGTCGGGGCAGATCAGGGGCTGGAGGGCGGGGTCGCCGTCCTCGACGAGGAGCCGGCCGCCGGGCCGCAGGGACTTGATCATCGAGGCCAACGCCCGCTCCCGGTCGGGGACATGGACGAGGACGAGCCGGGCGTGCACCAGGTCGAAGCCGTCGCCGGGCGGCTCCTCGGTGCCGACGTCGTGGACCCGTACCTCCACCGGCGGGCGGCCGACCGTGGTCAGCAGGCTCGTGTCGATGTCGGTCGCGACGACCTTGCCGGTCGGCCCGACCTTCTTGGCCAGCCAGGACACCACGGAGGTGCCGCCCGCCCCGACTTCCCAGCAGCGCCAGCCGGGGCCGACGCCGAGCCCTTCGAGGTGGCGGAACGTCGTGGGGTCGAAGAGGGCGGCGAAGGCGTCGAAGCGTTCGGCCGCCTCGGCCTGCCGGTTGTCCAGGAGGTACCCGTCGGTGCGCGTCATGCCGTGATCATCCCAGTTGACCTGCTTGTACAGGTGGGCGACGCGGCCGGATCGGTCACGCCGGGGGCGGGTACACGCCGTCCGAGGTGAGCTGGGCGACCGGTTGTCCACAGGCGGGAACAAAGCGGAATCCTCGCTGCCCACAGGCTCACCCACGGTCGGCGTGATCCTGGCAGACTGGCGCGCCAGGGCGCAGGAGTTCGGCGCGAGGAGATCCACGAAGGGGGGCCAGGATGACGATGGCGGGGAATCTGCGGAGGGTCACCGGCCTCGGCCGGGTCGGTGGTCTGCGCAAGGTGGCGCGGCTCGGCCGGCGGCGCAGCCGGGTCGACCTCAGTCATCACGCGCGCTCGCCGCTGGGCTCCTCGGTGGTGAACTGCGTGGCGTATCTGGACGGCGTGCGGGCACCGGCCGCGGGTGACCTGGTCAGCGCGGTGGAGGAGGTGCGCAAGCACCGGCGTGGTTTCGTCTGGCTCGGTCTGCACGAACCGACGAACGACGAGTTCGCGGGCGTCGCCGAGCTGTTCGACCTGCATCCGCTGGCGGTCGAGGACGCGGTCGAGGCGCATCAGCGTCCAAAGGTCGAGCGGTACGACGAGACGCTGTTCGCGGTGTTCAAGACGGTCTGCTATGTGGAGCACGAGCAACTGACGGCCACCAGTGAGGTGGTCGACACCGGCGAGATCATGGTGTTCGTGGGCCCCGACTTCGTCATCACGGTGCGGCACGGGCGGCACGGCTCGCTGGGTCCGCTGCGGGAGGGGCTGGAGTCCGATCCGGGGCAGCTCGCGATAGGGCCTTCGTCGGTGCTGCACGCCATCGCGGACCATGTCGTCGACGACTACCTCCATGTCATCGACTCCGTGCAGGCCGACATCGACCAGGTCGAGGCGGACGTCTTCGCGGAGAACGGCGCGCGGACCGATCCGGGGCGGATCTACCAGCTCAAGCGGGAGCTCCTGGAGCTGAAGCGGGCCGTGGTCCCGCTGAAGCGGCCGCTGACGGATCTGGCCGAGCACCCGGTGCGGGTGGTGGACCCGCAGATACAGGCGTACTTCCGGGACGTCTCCGACCATCTGCTGCGGGCCACGGAGCAGATCGCCGCGTTCGACGAACTGCTGAACTCGATCCTCCAGGCGCATCTGGCCCAGGTCACGGTCGCGCAGAACGAGGACATGCGGAAGATCACCGCGTGGGCCGCGGTGATCGCCGTTCCGACCATGGTCTGCGGTGTCTACGGCATGAACTTCGATCACATGCCGGAGCTGCACTGGAGGTTCGGCTATCCGCTGATACTCGGCGTGATATCCGGAATCTGTCTGCTGCTGTACCGGGGCTTCCGGCGCAACGGCTGGCTGTGAGGCGGAGGCGGGCCGTGCCCGGGGGTCACTGGCGGCTGGTCCCGGACATCGCGTAGACGTTCTCGACCCAGGACGCGATCTGATCGTCGTTCAGATGCCGGGCGAGGTCGGCTTCGCTGATCATGCCGACCAGGCGCTTGTTCTCGATGACGGGCAGCCGGCGGATCTGGTGGTCCTGCATCTCGCGGAGCACCTCGTCGACGTCGGCGCTCGCCTCGATCCAGCGCGGGGTGCCGTTGGCCATCTCCCCGGCGGTGACCTTGGACGGATCGTGGCCCATGGCCACACAGCCCACGACGATGTCGCGGTCGGTGAGGATGCCGCAGAGCCGGTCGTTGTCGTCGCCGATGGGCAGCGCTCCGACGCCCAGTTCACGCATCAACTGGGCGGCGCGGTCGAGGGTCTCGTGGGCGGGGATCCACCGGGCGCCCCGGTGCATGATGTCTCCGGCGGTGGTCATGCGTACCTCCCGTGGCCGGACGGCCGGCGCGGCGCGGGGGCACCGCTAGTCCCGGCGCCCTTCATTCTCGCCGTGCCGCCGGACGGTCGCACCCGGAGCCGGGCGCCGTCGGATCGTGCACCTGTTCAACGGCGGTTCGGTGGATCCGCTGCCCGTCAGCCGTTCCACGCCGGATGGCGGGGGTCGTCCGCGCGGACGACGACGTCGGCCGTGGCCGCCGGGTCGGTCTCCCGCTCGTAGGTCTCGTAGGCGGGGAGTGTCCAGTGGTCGGGTTCGGGGGTGCGGCGGCGGAGGGCGCCCGGGGAGAGGAGGACGTGCACGCTGAAGTCGAGGGGGAACCAGTGGCGGAGGAGAAAAGGGCCGTGCAGCAGCAGGAAGCCGCCGGGCGGGAGGTGGACATAGGGGGTGCGGGTGGCGCGGTCGGTGACCGGGTCCCACAGGTCGGGCAGGATCCGTCCGTCGCCGCCGGGTTCGAGGGGGCCGAACACCTCGCGCCACAGGGCGCCGGTGTCGAGCCAGCCGTCGTAGTAGGCGTCGACGTCCTGGTGGCCGTACTCCAGGCGGACCGAGGCGGGGCGCAGGAAGCCGTGGGCGTCCACGACCCGGGAGGGGCGGCCGCGGACGCGGAGTGCCTCGGCGACGCGTTCGGCGAGGTCGCCGGGGCGGGCGGCAGGGGCGCCGTCGAAGGCGATGCGCGGCCAGGGGCTGCCGTCGGCCGGCTTCAGGTCGAGCAGCCGCTCGGCGAGGAGGTCGCCGAGCCGTTCCCAGGTGATCGCTTCGAGTCGCACACGGCCCATGATGCGTCAGCCGCCCGGCGAACGCGGCGCCGCGGTGACGTGCCGCGACGGCCACCGGCGGGAATGAGGTCCCCATGACGGCCGCAGCACCCGCAGCACCCCCAACTCCCCTCCCCCGGCCCGGCCTTCTCGTCGTCCAGCCGCAGCGGCGCAGGCACTGCGTCGGATGCCGGCGCGGTCCGATGCCGATGGTGGTCGTGGAGGACGACGGGCCGCGCTGTCTGGACTGCGCCGACCTGGGACACCTGGTGTTCCTGGCGCGCGGCGACACGGCACTGACCCGCAGATCGCGGGAGGAGAGCACGCTGTCGGCGGTGGTGGTGCGGTTCAACCGGCGCCGGGGTCGGTACGAGCGGCAGGGCGTCCTGGTCGAGGAGGCGGGCCTCGCCCGGGCGGAGGCGCGGTGTCTGGCGGACGCGGAGGCGCGGCGAAGACGCCGGGTCCGGGACGCGCGGCGGCGGGCGGAGGAGGACGTGCGGTTCACGGCGGCGTTCGCGGCGGAGATCCTGCGGCTGCTGCCGGGGTGTCCCGAGGACCGGGCGCGGGCGATCGCCGCGCACGCCTCCCTGCGGGGCAGCGGCCGGGTGGGGCGCAGCGCGGCCGGGCGGGCGCTGAGCGAGCGGGCCGTGGTCTCGGCGGTCGTGGCGTCCGTACGGCATCTGGAGACGCCGTACGACCGGCTGCTGATGGGCGGGGTGCCGCGGCGCGAGGCGCGGCGGCGGATCGCGGCGGAGGTGGAGCGGATCCTGCGGGAGTGGGGGTGGGAGGCGGGGCTCGGCCCGACGGGCGCGTGACGGGCGTGGACGCTCGCTTATGGTCCGGCGCGGTTCGGCCATGGCCCTGGTGTACGGGTGGGAATTGACTGGGGAGGGTGGATGGTCGCGGGTGCGATCCGGTTCGAGGCGGGAGTTGACGTCGAGATGATCGATGGGCCGTATTTCGTGCTGACGGTGCTGGGGGTGCTCGGCACCGGGCTGGTGGCGGGGGTGTTCTGCGCGTTCTCGACCTTCGTGATGCGCGGGCTGGCGGCGCTTCCGCCCGCGCAGGGGGTGGCGGCGATGCAGGCGGTCAACAGGGCGGCGGTGCGGCCGGCGTTCATGGCCGTGTTCCTCGGGTCGACGGCGTTGGCGGTGGTGATCGCCGTGGTGACGTTCGTGCTGTGGCCGGACGAGGGGACGGTGGAACTGCTGCTGGGCAGCGCGCTGCATCTGTTCGGTTCGTTCGGGGTGACGATGAGCGCCAACGTGCCGCGCAACGACGCCCTGGCCCGGCTGGATCCGGGCGCTCCGGAGGCGGCGGCGTACTGGCCGCGGTATGTGCGCGAGTGGACGGCGTGGAACCACATACGCACGGTGGCCTCGGGCGCGGCGGCAGTGTCGTACCTGCTGGCCGTGGCCTGATCCGAAGCGGGCGCCCGGCCCGCGCCCGCTTCCCGCGGAGGGACCGGGGGAAAGCGGTGTCCCGCGGCTCTGCGGGGCCGCGCGGTGGGACGTATCGTGGCCGGAAGAGTGCCGCCCGATGACGCACGGCCTGTCGCGCACACGCACGCGAGGACTACGGACATGGCCGATCCCAAGGGATTCATGACCACTCCGCGCCAGGACCGGCCCCGCCGGCCCGTGGAGCAGCGGGTCCGGGACTGGGACGAGGTGTACGTCCCCGGCGCGCTCCTGCCCATCGTGAGCAAGCAGGCGGACCGCTGTATGGACTGCGGGATCCCGTTCTGTCACGACGCGTGTCCGCTCGGCAATCTGATCCCGGAGTGGAACGACCTGGTGTCGCGGGAGGACTGGCGGGCGGCGAGCGACCGGCTGCACGCGACGAACAACTTCCCGGAGTTCACCGGGCGGTTGTGTCCGGCGCCGTGCGAGGCGGGGTGCGTGCTCGCCATCAACCAGCCGGCCGTCACCATCAAGAACGTCGAGGTCGCGATCGCCGACCGGGCGTGGACGGACGGCTTCACGCCGCCGCGCCCGCCGGACCGGCTCTCCGGGAAGACGGTCGCGGTGATCGGTTCCGGCCCCACCGGGCTGGCGGCCGCGCAGCAGCTCACGCGCGCGGGGCACACGGTCGTGGTGTACGAGCGGGACGACCGGATCGGCGGCCTGATGCGGTACGGCATCCCGGCGTTCAAGATGGAGAAGCGTCATCTGGAGCGGCGGATCGAGCAGATGCTCGCCGAGGGGACCCGGTTCCGTACGTCGACGGCGGTCGGGCGGGACATCGGGGCGGCCGAGCTGCGGACCCGGCACGACGCCGTGGTGATCGCGACCGGGGCGACGGCGTGGCGGGAACTCCCGGTGCCGGGGCGCGAGTTGGCCGGGATCCAGCAGGCGATGGAGTATCTGCCGCTGGCCAACCGGGTGTGCGAGGGGGATCTGGAGGTGTCGCCGATGTCGGCCGCCGGCCGGCACGTCGTGATCGTCGGCGGCGGCGACACCGGCGCGGACTGTCTGGGGACGGCGGTGCGGGAGGGGGCCGCGTCCGTGACCCAGCTCGACATCTACCGGCAGCCCGGCGCCGAGCGCGACGAGGACACGGAGCCCTGGCCGACGTATCCGAAGATCTACCGGATGTCGGCGGCGCACGAGGAGGCGCGCGATCTGCGGACCGCGCCGGCGGCCGACGCCGACGCGCGCCTGTTCTCCGCCTCCACGCTCCGCTTCTCCGGCGACGAGGCCGGTCATGTCCGTTCGCTGCACGTCGTCGAGGTCGACGAGCGGCGCACGCCGGTGGCGGGCACCGGGCGGTCGATCCCCGCCGACCTGGTGCTGCTCGCCCTCGGCTTCTCCGGGCCCGACCGGACGGACGGGCTGACCGACCAGTTGGGCCTGGCGATGGAGCCGCGCGGCACGATCGCGCGGGACGGCGGTTTCGCGACGAACGTCCCCGGGGTGTTCGCCGCCGGGGACGCGGCGCGCGGCCAGTCGCTGATCGTGTGGGCGATCGCGGAGGGGCGGGCGGTGGCGGCGGCCGTCGACCGCCATCTGACCGGCGCCTCCCGGCTGCCGGCGCCGATCTCGCCGTACGACCGCCCCATGACCGTGTGAGCGGAAGGAACCGGCCGGGCGGCCGGGGTCAGCGGCGTTCGTCCGTGCCCGCCACCTTGGCCGTCGCCAGGGCGACCCGGTTCCAGGTGTTGATCGCGCAGATCAGGGCGATCACCTGGGCCAGCTCCGGCTCGTCGAAGTGCGCGGCGGCCTCGGCGTAGACGTCGTCCGGGACACCTCCGTCGGCGACCAGGGTGAGCGCCTCGGTCAGGGCCAGGGCGGCCTGTTCCCGCTCGGTGTAGAAGTGGCGGGCCTCGCGCCAGACGGCGACCAGGTGCAGCCGGTCCTCGCTCTCGCCGGCCTTGCGGGCGTCGTTGGTGTGCATGTGCAGGCAGTACGCGCAGTGGTTGAGGTGGGACGCCCGGATCTGGACCAGTTCGACGAGGGCGGGGTCGAGGCCCTCGCGGGCGGCGGCGTCGAAGCCGATGAGAGCGCGGAACGCCGGGCGGGCGGACCGGCCGAAGTCCAGCCGGGTGCGGGCGGCCTCGGCGGCGGCGATCGCAGTGGCGGGGTCGAGGGCGGACTCTGCATCGATGAGAGCGGTGGCGGTGTTCGTCGTCGTGTGATCCATGTGCTCCAACCTAGAAGCCGGAAAGACCCCCTGTAGGGTGCATTTCCATGGGGGATTCGTGGGTCAATTCCGCGGAGCGGATCGGTGCGGACCTGCATCTGGAGCTGTCCGGTCCCGGCGGACGGCGGGCCGCGCTCATCCGGGCGCTGCGCGAGGCCGTGCGTGACGGGCGGCTCGCCCCGGGCACCCGGCTGCCGCCCTACCGTTCGCTCGCCGCCGACCTCGGGATCGCCCGCAACACGGTGGCCGACGCCTACGCCGAACTGGTCGCGGAGGGCTGGCTGACCGCCCGCCAGGGCTCCGGCACCCGCGTCGCCGAACGGGCCGAACCCCTGCGCCGCGCCGAACGGACACCGGTGGACGCGCCGCCACGCGCGCGTGGCCCGCTGCACGATCTGCGGCAGGGCACCCCGGACGTGTCGGCGTTCCCGCGCGCGGCCTGGCTCGCCTCCTACCGGCGGGCCCTCCAGCAGGCGCCCAACGAGGTCTTCGGGCCCGGTGACCCCGCCGGGCGCCGGGAGCTGCGCGAGGCCCTCACCGAATATCTGGCACGCGCGCGTGGCGTACGCACCGAGCCGGAGCGCATCGTGATCTGCTCCGGCTTCGCCCACGCGCTGCGGCTGCTGTGCGCTCCCGGCGGGGTGCTGCGCGGCCCGCTGGCCGTGGAGGCGTACGGGCTGGGCTTCCACCGGGAGCTGCTCGCGGCGGCGGGCGTGCGGACGGTTCCGCTGCCGCTGGACGAGGACGGGGCGCGCGTGGAGGCGCTGGGGCGCGAACGGGCCGTCCTGCTCACTCCCGCGCATCAGTTCCCCACCGGCGGCCCGCTGCACCCGAGCCGTCGGACCGCCGTCGTCGACTGGGCACGCGCGCGGGACGCCGTGGTGCTGGAGGACGACTACGACGGCGAGTTCCGCTACGACCGCAGGCCCGTCGGCGCCGTCCAGGGCCTCGACCCGGAGCGGGTGATCTACATCGGCTCGGTGAGCAAGAGTCTCTCGCCCGCGCTGCGGCTGGGCTGGATGGTGCTGCCGCGGCGGTTCGTGGACGCGGCGCTCGCCGCCAAGGGCGAGCGGGAGGCGTGGGCGAGCGTCCCGGACCAGCTCGGTCTGGCCGACTTCATCGTCTCCGGGGCGTACGACCGTCATGTACGGCGGATGCGGCAGCGCTACCGGGGGCGGCGGGACCGGCTGGTCGCGGCGCTGGCGGCCCAGGCGCCGCACATCGGGGTCACCGGGGTCGCGGCCGGTCTGCACGCGGTGCTGCGGCTGCCGCCCGGCACCGAGCGCTCCACGGTGAAGGCGGCCGCCTGGCAGGGCATCGCCCTGGACGGCCTGGCGTCCTTCCGGCACCCGGAGACGGACCTCCCGGCGGCGGACGGGCTGGTCGTCGGGTACGCGACGCCGTCGGAGCACGCGTACGGCGCGGCGCTGGACGCCCTGTGCGGCGTGCTGCCGCCGGACCGGCGCCGCGAGCGGGGTCCACGCCACCCGGGGTGAGGCGCGGCGGCAATCCTTCCCGCGGACGAGGCGCCGCGCGCCCCTCCTGCCCGAGGAGGAGCCGGGAGGAGCCGGGACCTGCACCCGCCGGACGACGCCCCGGGCGCGGTCTCCGCCCCACTCACCAAATCTTCCCCTAGGTGTCCGAAAAGCGGCTTACGGGCTACATGGATCCGAACGGCGGTGGGACCATCGGAACAGGAGGTGTGCTGTCGTCGCGCCCGGCGCCGGGCAGGCAGCGGCCGCCCCCATCCTTCGTTCCGCCGTCAGGCGCAGGGCCCATCCCGCGCGTCCCCCCTGTTGGCGGTCGGTACGGGAGGGTGTTGATGACGACGCTCGACGAACGTCATGGAGACGGTGCCGGCGGCAGGGATGTGCCGGGCGGCGAGGCCGTCCTCGCTCTCGCCGGGGCCCGGGACACGGCCGCCGTCCCGCTGGACGACCCCGGCGCCGCACTCCCCGGACTCACCGGCTCCAAGGCCGCGAACCTCGCCCGCGCGGCCCGCGCCGGACTGCCGGTGCTGCCCGGGTTCGTGATCCCGCACGGAGGCGGCGGCGACACCGTCGCCCTGCGGCGGGCCTGGGACGACCTCTCCGACGGGGGAACCCTGCCTCTCGTCGTACGGTCCTCGTCGCCGCGGGAGGACACCGAGGGGTCCTCGCTGGCGGGCCGGTTCGCCTCGGTGCTCGACGTACGCGGCTGGCCGGCCTTCCGTGCGGCCGTGGGGACCGTGCTCGACTCGGCGCGGCTGCCCGACGGGTCCACGGCGCCCATGGCGGTCCTCGTGCAGCCGATGCTCGGGGCGCGGGCCGGCGGGGTGATGTTCGGGGCCGACCCGGTGGCGGGGCGGTCCGACCGGATGCTGGTGAGCGCGGTGCACGGCGGCCCCGACAGCCTCGTCGGCGGGGAGCGGACGGGCACGGGCTACTGGCTCAGCGCCCGCGGGCGACTGCTGCGCACAGAGCAGGCGGAGCAACCGGAGCACCCGGAGGAGGGCCCGCTGGAGAAGGGCCCGCCCCTCACCCGCTCCGAGCTGGCCCGGCTGGTCCGGCTCGCGCGACGGGCCCGCAAGGTGTTCGGCGGACCGCAGGACATCGAGTTCGGGTTCGACACGGACGGGCGGCTGTGGCTGTTCCAGAGCCGTCCCATCACGGCGATGGCGGCACGGCCCGCGCGCGGCGCCCGTCTGCTGGGACCCGGCCCGGTCGCCGAGACGCTCCCGACGCAACTGACCCCGCTGGAGGAGGACCTGTGGGTCACGCCCATGGCGCACGGTCTCGCCGCCGCGCTCGACATCGGGGGCACCGCGCCGCGCCGGCTGCTGCGGACGGTACCGGTGGTCCGCACGGTCGGCGGGCGGGCGGCGGCCGACCTGCGGCTGCTCGGCGCGGCCCGGCCCCGGCATCCGTGGCTCGCGCTGCTCAACCCCGCGCCGGGAGCCCGCCGGCTCGCCGCCGCGTGGCGGGTGGGACGGCTCGGCACGGCGCTGCCGGGCCTGGCGACGGACCTCGTCGCGGACGTCGACCGCAGGCTGGCCGGCGTCCCGGCCCCCGCCGGAACCCCCTCCCCCGCGCTGGTGGCCGAGCTGCGCTGGACGCGCCGGGTCCTGGTGTCCCTGCACGCCCAGGAGGCGCTCGCGGGCGCCCTGCTGCCCGAACCGCCGACCAGCCGAACGGCGGCGGGCGCGGCGCTCACCGCGCTGGCGGCGGCCCGCGCGCGGGGCGTTCCCGACGCCCGGGTGATCGCCGCGGAACCGGTGGTCCTCGCCCTGACGGCACCGAGCCTGCGCGACCGGCCACGGACACCGGACGCGCACGTGCCGGAGCAGGGAGACGGCGGCACGGGAGGCGGAGGGCCCCACAGGGCGAGCGAGCAGGATCCACGACACGCCGACCACCCCCTCACCCACACCCGCTCCCCTGTCCCCGGTCTCCCGCCCCGAGAAGCCCTCCGCCTGCGCATCCGCTGGGTCCAGGAGCTTCAGGTCCGGCTCGCCCGGGAGGCCGCCCGGCGGACGGGGCTGGACGTGGAACGTCTGGCGCTGCTGCGCTGGACGGAGGTGGCCGCCGCGCTGGAGGGCGGCCCGCTGCCGGCCGACGCGCACACGCGTGTGCCGCCCTCCGCGTCGCCCGCGCTGCCGGACGCCTTCCGGCTGGCGGAGGGCGAGGTCGTGGTCGCCGAGCACCACGACGACCACCGTGACGACAGCCGAGGCGACGGCAACGGCAATCGCGGCCTGGGCGCCTCCCGCGGCCGCGCGGTCGGCACCGCCTGGGACGGCACGGGCCCCCGCCCGCCCGACGCCGTGCTCGTCGTCCGCACCCTGGACCCGGCGCTCGCCCCGCTGCTGCCGGACCTGACGGGGCTGGTCGCGCAGACCGGCAGTCCGCTGTCCCACCTGGCGGTCCTGGCCCGGGAGTTCGGGCTCCCGGCGGTGGTCGGCGCCGCGCACGCCGTACGCCGCTTCCCGCCCGGTTCGCGGCTCTCGCTCGACGGCACCACGGGCGACGTACGCGCGGGGGAGGCGCCGTGAAGAAGGTCATGTACGTGTTCGCGGGCCTCGCGGCGGCCGGGGCCGGCTCGTACCTGGTGATCTACCTGTACCGGTGGCAGTGGCAGCGGGCGCTGATCTGCGGGGTGCTGCTGCTTGTGGTCGAGGTGCTGCTGTTCGGCATCGTGCTGCTGGGGCGGCTGACCCGGATCGAGGAGCGGCTGCGGGACACCGACCGGCGCCAGCGCGAGGCGGAGGCGCGCCAGGAGGACGTGCTCGCCCGGCTGCGGCAGCCCGCGCGGGCACGGGAGGACACGCGGTTCCGGTGGCTGGAGGACCCGTCGGACCGTACGTACGTCTTCGTGCCGGTCCTCATGGTCACCGGGGTGCTGCTGTCGGGGCTGGCGTGGGTGGTGCAGCGGATCGCGTCGGCCACGACGAGACCGGCCGAGCGGCGGCTGGCCGGACGGCTCGCCGTGCTCGGCGCCCCCGGTCCGGAGGGCGAGGACGAGCGGGGCGGACCGGACGAGCTGGCGGGGCTGCCGCCGGAGCGACCCCGGATGTCGTGGGGCCGTACCGCGCGCGGGGCGGTCGTCGTGGTCGTGGCGGGGGCGCTGACCGTCGCGCTGGTCGCGGGGATCGCGGAGCTGACCCAGACCCGGGAGGAGGAGCCGAACGGCAGCGCGGCGACCTCCGTGCTCGTACAGGTCGACCTGCGGGGCCCGGACGTGACGTCCGCGCGCCGGGCGCTGGCCGCGGAGCAGGTGTGGGAGCGCTGCCGGGACTCCACGTCCGTACCGCTGCGGCACACGGCCCTGGGCGACCTCGGGGACGGGCTGTTCGCCGGGGTCGTACGGCCCGCCCTGACCGAGCACGACCGGCTGCGGCTGCGCGGCTGCCTGGAGGACACGACCCTCGAACGCGCCCATCTCACCGTGGTCGGCGTCGGCGACACGGGCACGGACGACGACTGACCGGGGCGACTCGCCCGTACGAACCGGCCGATCCGTACGACATACGGTCCATATATGCATGCGTACACGGACAAGACGGACAAGGGGAGCGCGGGCTACGATGCGAAGGCGCCCACGTCCCCTAGTCCCTCTGGTCGCTCATGGCTGTCCTCAGTGCCACCCTGCCCCACCCCCACCCGAATCCCGCTCCCCGCAAGCGCCCCCTCCCCCGGCGCGCGATGCGTGTCCTGATCGCCCTCGTCATCGGCTACGCGGTCCTGTGGGCCGCCGGAGCCGGCGGCATCCTGGCCCTGTCGTACTGGGCCAAGCAGGAGACGCCCGCCCCGGCCGGCACCCGCACCGTGCAGGGCATCCACAACTTCCAGCCCGTCGACTCCGACGGACGGCTGTGGCGCGGCGCCGCGCCCTCCCCCGCCGGGTACCGGGCGCTGGCGGGCCTGGGCTTCACCACCGTGGTGGATCTGCGCGCCGAGGACCTCAGCGCCCATCAGCTCGGCGGGCCGCGCACGGCCGGTCTCGACGTCGTACGCCTGCCGATCCGGGACGGGCAGACGCCGAGGCCCGCGCAGGTGCAGCGCCTGCTCGCGACCGTCGCGGCGGCCGAGGGCAAGGTGTTCGTGCACTGCGGCGCGGGCGTCGGCCGTACGGGCACGATGGCGGCCGCGTATCTGGTGCAGACCGGGGAGAAGTCGCCGTCGACGGCGGTCCGGCGCAACCTCGCGGTCGGGCCGCCGTCGATCGAGCAGATCTACTACGGACTGCACCTCGGCAAGAGCGAGGCCGAGCAGCCGCCGCTCCCGGTCGTCGCCGTGAGCCGTCTGGTGGACGCCCCACGGCGCATGCTGACCTGGTTCTGAGCCCGCAGGCCCCGCCCGCCGCCCCGCAAGCCCCGCCCCTGCGGCGGGAGGCTACGGCTTGCGCGCCACCGCCCCGTAGCCGGGGATGACGCCGTCCTCCTGGCCGGGCACGGGTTCGCCCAGCTCGGGATGCCAGTCGGGGACGACCGCGACGCCCGGCTCGACCAGGTCGAGCCCGTCGAAGAAGCGGGCGAACTCCTCGCGGGAGCGCAGGGCGAGGGTGATGCCCGCCCCCTTGAGCTTGGCGGTCGCCGCCGCCGACTCCTCCGGGGTGAAGTCGGCGGTGGCGTGGGTCATCATCAGGTAGCTGCCCGAGGGCAGTTCGGCGAGCAGCCGGCTGACGAGTTCGTGCGCCCCGTCCTCGTCGGAGACGAAGTGCAGCAGCGCGATCAGCGACAGGGCCACCGGCCGGTCGAAGTCCAGGATCTTCCTGGCCCCCTCGACGATGGTGGCCGGGTCGCGGACGTCCGCCTGGAGGTACTCGGTGACACCGCCGGGCGTGCTGCGCAGCAGGGCGGCCGCGTGGGCCAGCACGATCGGGTCGTTGTCGCAGTAGACGATCCTGGCGTCCGGCGCGACCTCCTGGGCGACCTGGTGCAGATTGGGCTCGGTCGGGATGCCGGTACCGACGTCCAGGAACTGGCGGACGCCGTTGCGGGCCAGCCAGCGCGTGGCCCGGTGCATGAAGGCACGGTTGACTCGTGCCATCACCGGAACACGCGGGTCGAGCGCGAGCATCTGGCGGCCCAGCGCCTCGTCGACGGGATAGTTGTCCTTGCCGCCGAGGTACCAGTCGTACATGCGTGCGGGATGGGGCTTGCTGGTGTCGATCTCGACTACGGGGGTGGGGTCCTGCCCGGTCATGAGGCACTCCGTAAGCGTCTGACGCGGTCAACGATGATCAATTCAGTACCAAGATAAGGAAGTTGAGCGGAAGAAACACAATCGTCAGGGCAGATCGTCAGGACAGCAGGAAGTCCGCCTTCCCCGCCTTCGCGCCCTCGATGAACGCGGTCATCTCGTCGGTCGTATAGATGAGTGCCGGACCGTCCGGGTCGGTGGACTGGCGGACGGCTATCCGGCCGTCGGCGAGCTTCATCGCCTCCAGGCAGTTGCCGCCGTTCCCGCCGCTCCACGGCTTGTGCCAGCCTTCGCTGCCCAAGTCCTGCGCGGGCATGCCGTTGTAGACCCGTTTGCGCGGCTTGATGCGATCCATTCACAGCTCCTTGCGGAAATCCCTCAGGATGTCCTTCGTGCGATGTGCAGTAGCGGCCTGCGCCGCCATGCGGTCCATGACCTCGAGGTGGGTCGCCACCTCGGTGCGCGCGTCGAGATAGACGGCGCCGGTCAGGTACTCGCTGTAGACCATGTCCGGAAGCTCCGGCATGGCGAATCGGAAGAGCACGAAGGGCCCGTACGTCCCCGGGTGCGGCCCGCCGGTGAACGGGGCGACCTGGAGCGTCACATTGGGCAGCTTCGTCGCTTCGAGCAGTTTGTCGACCTGGGCGCGCATCACCTCCGGACCGCCCACCGGGCGGCGCAGCACGGTCTCGTCCATCACGACCCACAGGCGGGGGGCGTCCTGACGAGTGAGCAGTTCCTGGCGTTGCATGCGCAGGTCGACATGGCGCTCGATGTCCTCCGGCCGGGTCTGGCCGATGGCTCCGGAGCGCAGCACCCCGCGCGCGTACTCCTCGGTCTGGAGCAGACCGGGGATGAAGTGCGGTTCGTACTGGCGGATCAGGGAGGCGGCGCCCTCCAGGCTGACATGCATGGAGAACCAGCCCGGCAGGACGTCGTGGAAGCGCTGCCACCAGCCGGGCCGGTTGGCCTCCTCGGCCAGTTGCACGAAGCCCTCGGCCTCGTCGTCGGTGACGCCGTACGCCTTCAGCAGCAACTGGAGGTAGGGGATCTTGAGGCCGACCTCGGCCATCTCCATCCGGCGGACGGTGGCGGGCGCGACACGGAGGATCCGAGCGGCCTCCTCGCGCTTGAGCCCGGCGCGTTCCCGCAGGTCCAGCAGGCGCCGGCCGAGGACGACCTGTCCGACGGTCGGCGCGGACCGCGGTTCGCTCACGCTCCACCTCCATGAAGAACCTGAACAGCCTTGCGGCGCCATTCGAAGACTCGATCGAAGATCTGTACGAATGAGTACGGATCTTCGGTGATCCCAACTGGCGCCGCTCAACGTGTTGTTGCGTGCAGTGTGCCACGGCGTTCCACACCGTCACACAGCACTCTGCATTTTTCAGAGTGACACTTGCCAAGTGTTCACGGCGGGGCGATAGTGGCAAGCGTGATTCCGTCCGCGCCCTTAGGAACAGACGCTGCCGCAGGCCACCCCCGAGGTCTCGGTACCGCCGCGGGAGCAAAGCCCTCCGAGGCCGCTGCCGAGCGCCGGTTCCGGTTCGAGCTGGCCGCCCATCCGGGTTCTCCCGCCCAGGCCAGACGCCTGGCCAGAACGCGGCTGAGCGGCTGGGCGGTGTGCGAGGACACCTGCGACACGGCCGCCCTCGTGATATCCGAACTGGTGACCAACGCGATCGTGCACACCGACAGCGATGTCGTCGTGTGCGAGCTGTACGACGGTGACGACCTGGTGCGCATCTCCGTGCGCGACGAGGGATGCGCCCCCGGCGAGCCGCATCCGTCGCCGCAGCGTCCCGAGGAGGAGCACGGGAGGGGATTGCTCCTCGTCGCGGCCGTCTGTCACGCCTGGGGCGCCCAGGAGCACGGGGCGGGCCTGCTGGTCTGGGCCGACGTCCCGCGCAGCGCGGGCCCCGCGCACGCCGAAGAACTCGACGCCGACGAACCCCGCGACGACCTGGGCTGGGGCGCACCGCCCGCTCCGGGACCGGGGGACGACACGGAGCACGACGACCACGCCGATCACTCGGGTGAGGGGGGCGAGGCGAGCGCCGCCCCCGACCCGCGGGTCCTCCGGCAGAACGACGGCCACCCGCACCGCACGGCCCAGGCCGGGACAACACACCCCGCGCACCCCGCCCACCGCACGCCGGAGCCGGGCACACACCCGGCCCACCGCACGCCGGAGACGGGCACGCACCCGGCCCACCGCACGCCGGAGACAGCCACGCACCCCGCCCACCGCGCCACCCCGGAACCGGGCGCCCACCCGACGCACCGCGCACCGGAACCGGCCCCGCACACCGTGCGACCCCTGCCCCACGGCCCCGCGCCCCACGGCCCCCTGCCCTACGTGCCGAAACCCCCCGACCAGTCGTCGGCCGGTCCGGCGCCGCGCGTGGCTCCGCAGTGGCAGCGCACGCCCGGCCTCGACGTCCGGGCCGCCGGAACCGTGCCGGGCGACCGCGGCCGGGAACGGGGCCGGCCATGAGCACCCTGACCTCCCCGGCGCTCAGCCTGAACACCCTCGTCCGGCTGAAGCGCAGCGGCCTGGGCATCGCGCCGCGAGCCCCTCGGCGGCTCGTCGTGCCGGACGGCATGACCGCCCCCCTCGGCTGCGACGCCGTCGCCGTCCCCGCGGACCTCGGCGCGCTCCTCGTACCGCGTCTCCCGCGCGTGGGCTGTATCTACGCCGACAGCTCGCACTGGTGGTGGCTCGTCCCGTCCGACTCCGACTACGCCCTGGAGTGGCCCGCCCCCTCGCGGTACGCCACCGGCGCGATCGTGCCGGACACCCCGCGCACGCCCCACCTCTTCCACCGGCCGGACGGCACGCTTCCGTACACTCCGCCGATCCCCCTCTATCTGGCCCTGTGCCGTCTGACCGGCACCGCGCCGGCCTGGTCCCGGCCGATCAGCGCGTAACCCCCGCGCACGCCCGCGCGCACCCGCTCCCCCGCTCTGCGCCCTGTCCTGCCTCACCCCCTCCCGCGATAGTGGCCGTTCGTCCACGATCGGGGGAGGTCATCGGTGGCGAAGGAGCGACAGAGCAAACGCCCGAAGGAACAGAAGGAACGCAAGGGCCGCAGCCCCGACGAGCGCGACGTCTCCGAGTCGGAGCGGCTGCTCTTCGGCGGCCCGCTCCGCTACGACATGGGCTGGAACCAGCACCGGGACGCGTTCCTGGAGCTGGACTTCCGGGCCATGGTCGCCCGGCTGCCGTCACTGCTCGCCCTGAGCCTCCGGCTGGCCCGGCAGGCCGACCCGCGCGCGGCCAGGATCGTGCTGGGCGCGGAGATCGCCCAGGGCGCGGCGCAGGCGGTCAGTCTGCTCGCAGTCAACACCGTGCTGACCCGGCTGATCGGCACCGGCCCGATCGAGGACCGGCTGCGCGACGCCGCCCCGGCGCTGACCGTCATGGCCGTCGTCCTCCTGGTCGGGGCGCTGCTGCGGGCCGCGTCGACGTACGCCACCGGGCGGCTCGAACCCAAGGTGGAGCGGGTGGCGACCGAGCTGTACCTGGAGCGGGCGGCGGCGGTCGAGCTGTCGGCGATCGAGGACCACGCGTTCCACAAGCTGCTGGACACCGCGCAGTACGGCGCCCAGTCGGCCCGCCGGATGATCATGTACGGGGCGCGGGTGGTGAACGCGGTGATCTCGCTGGCCGCGGCGGCGGGCGTGCTCACGGTGCTGCACCCCCTGCTGCTGCCGCTGCTGGTGACGATGACGCTGCCCAGCGCGTGGAGCGCGCTGACGAACGCGCGGCGCCGCTACGAGTCCTTCCACACCTGGGTACAGCACGCGCGCGCGGGTCATCTGATCGGGAGCCTGCTCACCGAGCCGGCGGCCGCGCCGGAGATCCGGGTGCACGGGGTCGGACCGTTCCTGCTGCGGCACTTCCGGGCGATGTCGGAGACGGCGGAGGCGGAGCAGGCCCGGCTGGCCCGGCTGGCCGCCCGCACCGGGCTGATCGCGGCGGCCTGGACGGGCCTGGCGACGGCGGCGACGTACGCCACGCTGGGCGGACTGCTGCTGACGGGGACGATGGCGCTGGCGGTGGCGGGCACGGCCGTCATCGCGATCCGCTCCGGTTCGACGAGCCTGAACACGCTGGTCCTGGAGATCAACGAGCTGCACGAGGAGGCCCTGTTCGTCGGCGATCTCCAGCGGCTGTACGTCGAGGCGGCCGAGCGGGCGATCCCGGTGGGCGGGGTGGCGCTGCCGGACGATCCGCGGGAGATCCGGTTCGAGAACGTCACCTTCGGCTATCCGGGTGAGTCGGCCCGGCCCGCGCTGGACGACGTCACGCTCACGCTTCCGCTGGGCCGGATCATCGCGCTCGTCGGGGAGAACGGCTCGGGCAAGACGACCCTGGTGAAGCTGCTGGCGGGGCTGTACCGGCCGGACCGGGGGCGGATCCTGTGGGACGACGTGGACGTGGCGGACGCGGACCGGCACCGGCTCGCCGAGCGCATCGCGATGGTGGCGCAGGACTTCAAGCGCTGGCCGTTCACCGCGCGGGTCAATGTGGCGATCGGGCGGTCGTCGGCGGCGCTGACGGAGGAGCGGCTGGCCACGTCGGTCGCGGAGGCGGGCGCGGAGGACGTGGTGGCGGATCTGCCGCGCGGTCTGGACACCCTGCTGGCCCGGCATTTCAGCGGCGGGCACGAGCTGTCCGGCGGGCAGTGGCAGCGGCTCGGCATCGCGCGGGCCGCGTACCGGCGGGGCCGCATCCTGATCGTGGACGAGCCGACGGCCGCCCTGGACGCGCGGGCCGAGCTGGAGGTCTTCGAGAAGATCCGGGCGCTGGCCGACAGCGGCCAGACGGTCGTGCTGATCACCCACCGGCTGGCGTCGGTCCGGCACGCGGACCTGGTGCATGTGCTGGACCAGGGCCGGCTGGTGGAGTCCGGGACGCCGGACGAGCTGCTGGCGGGCGGCGGGGTGTATGCCGAGCTGTACGCGCTGCAGGCGGAGCAGTTCTCGGCGCCGGCGCCCACCTCGCAGGTGGGCTGACGGCTCAGTCGGTCGCGTCCGCGCGGACGATCACCAGGAAGGTGTCCGTGGCGAGGTCCATGACGACCTCGGCGGGCAGCCCCTCCATGCGCCGCGCGTGCGCGAACTCCTCCGCGGGCCACGATCCGCGCGGCCCACCTGCGGGAAAGCGTTCGAGCACGGTCCGCCCGTTCACCATCTCGCACCTCCGAAGCGTCGTACTTGTAGGAGTTAACGCCCTGCGGAGGCCGAACGGCTCGGTCGGTTGCGGTACTGAGACGTAGCTGACACGGGGTCGGCGCGGACGGTGAGGATCCGGTCACTTTCCGGACACTTCCCGCACCGTTCGTGTCGGAAGGCGTACGCGCCGTGTCAGCCGGCGGGGGACGGCTCCGGCAGCGCGGCCGACGGGCCCGTCGGGGTCGGCAGGCCCACGCGGCCGCGTCGTACGGCGAGTTCGTCGAGGAGTTCGGCGAGCCGCTCCCGGTGGGCCGCGTCGAGCCGTCCGGTGTCGTCGCGGTGGACCGCGCAGGCGGTGGTGGTGTCCACGAGCCGCTCCAGCAGGGCGGCGACCTCGTCCGCGCCCTCGCTGTGCCGGGCGAGGGCGGGCAGTTCGGCGGCGGCCCGCGCGATGGCGGCGCGGGCCTCGGCGAGCGTGCGGTACGCCTCGCGGCGCAGCGTCCAGCGGGCGGCCCGGTCGTCGTCCTCGCCGAGCGGAGCACCGGCGGTGCCCCGCTCGGCCAGCACATGGGTGAGGTAGGCGTGCGCCGCGTCGGCGGCCGTGGCGAGGCGGGCCCGGACCTGGCCACCGCGCTCCCCCGGCATCGGCAGATGCCCGACGAAGAGCACGATCCCGCAGGCGAGCAGGGTCTCCACGAGCCGTCCGACCGACGCCTGGGGCTCCCCGCCGACCATCACCAGGGACAGTACGAGCACGGTGACGACGGCGGTCAGCGCGGCGAAGTGCCGTGTGGCGACCGGGATCAGCGCGCCGCAGACGGCGACCAGCGCCACGAGCCCGGCGGGGCGCGGCAGCAGGGCGGCGAACCCGGCGAAGAGCAGCGCCCCCAGCACGGTCCCCGCCGCCCGGCACAGCACGCGGGACACCAGCGGCCCGAGGTCGGGCTTGACCAGGAACACGGCCGTGGCGGGCAGCCAGTACCAGTGCTCGTGCCGTCCGTACCAGTGGGCGTGGTGCAGGGCCTGCGCGAGGGCGACGCTGGTTCCGAAGCAGAGCGCGACCCGCAGCCCGTACTCGCGGCCACCGGCACCGAGGACGGTCCGCAGCAGGTTCCGCACACCCCGACGGCGGGTGTGCAGATCGCGTCCGGCGCCCCGGTCGAAGGCTTCGGCGGCACGCAGCAGGGCGTCGTCGAGGGCGCGCAGCGCGGGCGCCGACCGGGACGGGGCGGGCAGCGGTCCGGTGGGCGTGTTCTCGCGGACGGCGGCGGCGAGCCGCCGGGGTCCCTCGCCCGCGCGTGCGCCGACGGGTTCGCCGGCCCAGGCGAGGGCGGTGGCGGCCTCGGCCAGGGGCAGCGCGGCGGCGTACTGGCCGTGCAGCCGCCGTTCGGCCGCGCTGCTGGCGAAGCGCCGCAGCCGGGGCCCGTCGAGGGCGTCCTGGGCGTCGTCGAGCGCGGCGGTGAGGGCGGCGCGGCGGGCGGTGGCGTGCCCGGTGCCGGCGGCGTCCAGGAGGGCGGCGATCGCGTCGTACACGCCGGCCACCGCGTCCCGTTCCCCGTCGAACCGGAAGTCGCCGGTCATCGCACCCGGTGTGGGCAGGGCCAGCCGCAGGGTGAGCAGCCAGCCGGCGCCGGCGAGGAAGGCGAGGGCGCGGGTCGGACCGTCCTCGGGCAGCGGCATCCCGGCGCCGATCGCGGCGGCGACCAGCAGTTGGGTCCCGGCGCCCGAGGCCACCGGGCCGACGGCGCTGATCCCACCGGCGACGAGTCCGAGCCCGGTGAGCACGGCCGTCAGCGCGACCGGCCCGGCGTGGTCCCCGGCGTACGTCCCGACGAGCAGTCCGGCCGCACCGGCGAGCGCGGGCGCCCCGAGCCGTCTGACGGAGGAACGGCGGCTGCCGGGCCGGTCGTTGATCCCGGCGAGCATCGCCGCGATCGCGGCCACCACACCGAGGGACGTACGGTCCGCCAGCGTCGCGGCGAGCAGCAGCGGCCCGGCGGAGAGCGCCCCGCGGGCGACGGCGCTCCAGGGGACGGGCCCGCGCTGGGCGCGCAGGGCGTGGGCGATCCAGGGCGGCAGGGCGGCGCGAGCGGGACGGTGCGGGCGCGGTGACACGGGGCTCCTGTCGGTGCGAGGGCTCGGATGTGCCTTCGGGCGACAGTGGCCGGGGCGGCGGTCAGCGGTGGGCCGCTCCCTCCACGGTACGTGGTGCGCGTGGGGGCTGTGGGACGGCCGCGTTTCGGCCGGGTGACGGCTTCCGGGCGGCCGGGCCGGGCGAGGGGTCAGTCGAGCGCGGCCCGCACGGTGTGCGCGAACAGTGTCTCGGCCTGCCCGAGGACCGTGTCGAGCGTGTCGGGGCCGCCGCTCCCGAGCCGGGCGACGAGGTCGTCCACGGCCCGCAGGCCCGCCCGCTCCAGCAGCCGCTTCTCGTTCGTCACCCACTCCCCGCGCGCGGCCAGCACCGCGTGCCCCACCTGGACCGCCGCCACGGCGAGCGCCCCGGCCGCCTCGGTGCGCCGGGCGGCGGGCGCGTGGCCCGCGCGGGCGTAGGCGAGGGTGGCGCGCGCGGTGCCGTACCAGCGGTCGGGGGCGGTACGGCGCAGACGCGGAGGATAGACCGCGGGCTGCCGCAGCTCGCCGCGCAGCACCTGGTTGACGGCGAGTTCGGCGACGACGAGATAGCTCGGGATCCCCGCGAGATGGAACATCAGCGGCTCCACCCGGAACCGCCCCTCCTCGGCCTGCGCCCACTCGTGCTCGACGGCGTCCAGATCCCGGTAGTGGACGTCCACGCGCCGCCCGTCGACGGTCAGCCAGGCGCCCCCGTTGAACACCCCGCCGCCCCACCCGCCGACCTCGGACACCTCACCGTCCCAGCCCAGCGCCCGCAGATCGGCGGGGTCGAAGGCGCCCCGGTAGTAGACGGCGAGGTCCCAGTCGCTGTCGGCCCGGTGCGTGCCCTGGGCGCGCGAGCCGCCGAGGGCGACGGCCCGGACCGTGGGGAGGGCGGCGAGGGCGTCGGCGGTGCCGGAGAGGAAGACGGCGTCGCTGTGCTCGGGGGCGGGCATCGGGTCTGTACTCCTCGAACGGCAGGCGGGTCACAGGCGGGTCAGCGGCAAGGGGGCGGACCGGCGGTAAGGGGGCGGGTCGACGGTCAGGGGAGCCCCGCCCGCTCCGCCGCCGTGCGCAGCACGTCTCTCAGCATCTCCGGGGTGAGACGCCCGGTGAAGGTGTTGCGCTGGCTGACGTGGAAGCAGCCGAACAGGGCGAGGCCGTCCAGCGAGACCCTCGCCCCGTGCGCGAACGCGGGCCGGGGCCGGGGCACGGTCCAGCCGGCCTCGGCGAACGCGGGCAGCGCGGCCTGCCAGCCGAAGCCGCCGAGGACGACGACCGCGCGCAGGGTCGGCCGCAGCAGCCGCAGTTCCTGCACGAGCCAGGGGCGGCAGGTGTCCCGTTCACCGGGGGTGGGCTTGTTGTCGGGCGGCGCGCAGTGCACGGGCGCGGTGACGCGCACGCCGTACAGCTCCAGGCCGTCGTCGGCCGCGACGGAGGTGGGCTGCGAGGCGAGCCCCACGTCGTACAGCGCCTGGTAGAGCACGTCTCCCGAGCGGTCACCCGTGAACATCCGGCCGGTGCGGTTGCCGCCGTGCGCGGCCGGGGCCAGTCCGACGATCAGCAGCCGCGCGTCGGACGGCCCGAACCCGGGCACCGGCCGCCCCCAGTACGTCCAGTCGGCGAACGCCGCCCGCTTGGTGCGGGCCACCTCCTCGCGCCAGGCCACCAGCCGGGGGCAGGCCCGGCATCCCTCGACCCGCCGGTCCAGCTCGGCCAGCCCGGCGGCACGGCCGGGCCCGGGGTCCGGATCGTGAGCGGCGTCCGGATCACGAGGGGCGTCCATCACTCCACCGTACGGCCGCGCCGGGCCGGGCGGTTCACAGGCGGAACCAGCCGTGCCCCACGTACCAGTGCCCGCCCTCGTCCAGATGGTCGAGGACCGCCCGCTGCAGAGGGGTCCGGCGCGGGAGGCGGTCGAGGGGGACGTCGGTGGTGCCGAAGACGAAGCGAACGGGCTCGGTGTCCTCCGGCTCCGGCAGGCGGTGGCTGAGACGGAACCGCTCCTGGAAGCGGACGATGTTGGAGTCGGCGGGCAGCCGGTCCCTCAGTTGCGGGTCGAGCAGCCAGGAGCCGCAGATCGCCACCTGGTAGGGCTCCTCGGGGTAGTGGCGGGCGAAGAAGGCGCGGGCCAGCGCGAGGGAGCGGTCCACGGCCTCCGGCGTGAGCGGGCCCAGGAAGTCGGGAATGTGCAGGGCGAGCGCGGGGTCGCCGGGGGCGAGGGGCAGTCCGGCCGCGGCGATCGAGCCGCCGGTCCAGGAGCCGATCCGGCCGCGCTGGAACTGGAGCCGCCCCAGTTGGTACAGCTCGCCGTGGAAGTGCAGGCTCAGCCAGCGCGGGCTGAGCACCCCGCCCGTGCCGTACCACCGCCGGTGCCAGGCGACGCACCGGCCGACGTCGGCGAGGGTGTGCCGGCCGATCCGGTCCGGGACGCCCCGCGCGCGGTGGTGGGCGCGTACGTGGGGCAGGGCGGCGGCGAACACGAACAGCGGGGCGTAGCGGGCGAGGGCACCCGTGGCGCCCGGGAGCGGCGGGATGTCGGCTGCCTTCTCGCGGACCGAACCGATGCCCTCGACCAGGCCGGCCACCGCCTCCTCCAGGAAGCGGAGCGCCTCGGCGTCCCGGCGCAGGTGCCGGCTCAGCCGTACGGCCTCGTCGATGTCCTCGTGCGGTACGGCGAGGTCGAGGAGTACCTCGGCCAGTTCGTCGGCGTCCGGCAGCACGGCGCCGCCCCCCTCCGGTTGCTTCGGGCTCCCTTGGAGAACGTCCGGGCCGCGCAGTACGTTGCAGGGAGGAAGTGGTGATCTGGATGCGTACGGGCAGTGAGCCGGTGACCGCGCGCAGTGCGCTGCGGATGCGCTTCTGGCTGAGCCTGTGGGGTCTGGCCTGGGCGGTCTTCGGGACGATCGCGTTCCTGCTGGCGGGGCGCCCCGGATGGGCGGTGGCCTGCGGGCTGCTGTGGCTGGTGGTCACCGTCGACCTGGCGCGGATCCTGCGGCATCTGCGGCAGGGCCCGCACTACCAGCCGGGCCGCGACGTCCCGCCGTACCGGCCGCCGGACGACAGCCGGTCCTGACGGCCTGGCGGGCCCTCAGGTCTCGAAGCGGGCCGCCTCCAGATAGCGCGGGTTGGGGTCCAGGGCGGCGGCGAGCCGGAAGTGGCGGGTCGCCATGTCGGCGCGTCCCTGCCGCTGGTAGGTGCGGGCCAGCGCGAAGTGCGCGAAGGCGTTGTCCGGTTCGCGCTCCAGGACGACCGTGAACTCCAGTTCGGCGGGACGGAGCTGGGCGGCCGCGAAGAAGGCACGGGCGCGCAGCAGCCGGGCGGCGGTGTTCTCGGGGTGTGCGGCGATGACCCGGTCGAGCAGTTTCACCGCGCCCCGCGGATCCCGCGCGGCGAGCAACTGCTCCGCGGCGCGGAAGTCGATGACATGCGTCTCCGGAGTACGTCCGGTCGAACCGCTGGTATCGGGCACGGAAAAATCCTTCCCTTGCTGGGAGGGTTCAACGCGCGGAGCGCGGACCGCTATTCCGTCCGCGCCCGGCGCGCGAGGTCCGCCCAGACCTCCCGCACCCGCGCCTGGAGATCGGGGAGCGGTACGTCGTTGTCGACGACGATGTCGGCGATCTTCCGGCGCTCTTCACGGGTCGCCTGGGCGGCCATCCGCGCGCGGGCGTCGTCCTCGGTCATGCCGCGCAGCCGGACGAGCCGGTCGAGCTGGGTGCCGGGGTCGGCGTCGACGACGATGACGACGTCGTAGAGCCCGGCGAGGCCGTTCTCGGTGAGGAGCGGGACGTCGTGGACGACGACGGCGTCCTCGGGGGCGGTCTCCTCCAGCTCACGGGAGCGGGCGCCGACCAGGGGGTGCACGATGCCGTTCAGGACGGCCAGCTTCTCCGGGTCGGCGAACACGATCGAGCCGAGCTTCGGCCGGTCCAGGCTGCCGTCCGCGGCGAGGACCTCCGCGCCGAACGCCTCCACGACCGCGGCGAGCCCCGGCGTCCCGGGGGCGACGACCTCGCGGGCGATCCGGTCGGCGTCGATCAGTACGGCCCCGCACGCGACGAGCAGCCGGGACACTTCGCTCTTGCCGGCGCCGATTCCACCGGTCAGGCCCACCTTCAGCATGAGCGGAAGCTTAGGGCCTGCCGGCGCTGTCGCATCCGGCAGGCCCCGGGGGCTTCCAGGCGGTGGCTCAGCCCTCGCCCTCGCGTTCCGCCAGGAACTTCTCGAACTCGCGGCCGATCTCGTCGGCGGAGGGGATGTCGACGGGTTCGGCGAGCATGTTGCCGCGGGTCTCGGCGCCCGCCGCCGCGTCGTACTGATGCTCCAACCCCTGCACGAGGGCGGTGAGTTCCTCGTCGCCCTCCTGGATCTGGCGGTCGATCTCGGTCTGGGTGCGGTGGGCGTCGGTGCGCAGGGCGTGCGCGATGCCCGGCAGGACCAGCCCGGTGGCCGCGGTGATGGCCTCCAGGACCGTCAGGGCGGCGTCCGGGTAGGCGGAGCGGGCGATGTAGTGGGGGACGTGCGCGGCGACGCCCAGCACGTCGTGCCCGGCCTCCATGAGGCGGTACTCGACGAGCGCCTCGGCGCTGCCGGGGACCTGTGCCTCGTCGAAGGGGCTGCGGTGGCCGGGGACCAGGTCCGTACGGTTGCCGTGCGGGGTGAGGCCCACGGGGCGGGTGTGCGGGACACCCATGGGGATGCCGTGGAAGTTCACCGAGAGCCGGACGCCGAGGCGTTCGACGATCTGCTTCACGGCGACGGCGAACCGCTCCCACTCCACGTCCGGTTCGGGGCCGGACAGCAGCAGGAAGGGGGCGCCGGTGGTGTCCTGGACGAGGCGCACCTCGATGGAGGGCTCCTCGTACTCCGTCCAGCGGTCGCGCTTGAAGGTCAGCAGCGGCCGCCGCGCGCGGTAGTCGACGAGCCGGTCGTGGTCGAAGCGGGCGACGAGCTGGTGGGGCAGTGAGCCGAGCAGCCGGTCGACGATCTGGTCACCGGTCTCCCCCGCGTCGATGTATCCGTCGAAGTGGTAGAGCATCACAAGTCCGGCCGACTCCTGGGCCAGCGCCATGTCGACGACGGCCAGCCCCTTCGGCTCCCATGCGTACAAACCCTGCGGATCAAGCACCTGGACCGCTCCTCCTCGTGTTCCTCCTTCACAACACCCGTGGGAGCGACGGCATTCCCGCACAGGAGAAGGGCCGCACCCCGAAAGGTACGGCCCTTCTTCTTCATGCTGTTCTGTCAGCCGGGGCCCTCAGACCTCAGCGGACAGCCGGTGTGCCGAGCGTCAGCTCTGGCCGCCGGCGAGCTTCTCGCGCAGCGCGGCGAGCGCCTCGTCCGAAGCCAGGGCACCGGAGGTGTCCGCACCCTCGGAGGAGTACGAACCGCCGCCCGAGGCGGCCGGAGCCGCAGCCTCGCCGCCCTCGGCCGCGGCAGCGGCGTCGGCCTCGCGGGACTTGATGACCTGCTGCTGGTGCTGCTCGAAGCGGGTCTGCGCCTCGGCGTACTGGTGCTCCCACGCCTCGCGCTGGGTCTCGTAGCCCTCGAGCCAGTCGTTGGTCTCGGGGTCGAAGCCCTCGGGGTAGATGTAGTTGCCCTGGTCGTCGTAGGACGCGGCCATGCCGTACAGGGTCGGGTCGAACTCGACCGTGGCCGGGTCGGCACCGAAGGCCTCGTTGGCCTGCTTCAGCGAGAGGCTGATGCGGCGACGCTCGAGGTCGATGTCGATGACCTTGACGAAGATCTCGTCGTTGACCTGGACGACCTGCTCCGGGATCTCCACGTGGCGCTCGGCCAGCTCGGAGATGTGGACCAGACCCTCGATGCCCTCGTCCACGCGGACGAACGCACCGAACGGAACCAGCTTCGTGACCTTGCCGGGCACGACCTGGCCGATCTGGTGGGTGCGGGCGAACTGCTGCCACGGGTCTTCCTGGGTCGCCTTCAGCGACAGGGAGACACGCTCGCGGTCCATGTCGACGTCGAGGACCTCGACCGTGACCTCCTGGCCGACCTCGACGACCTCGGAGGGGTGGTCGATGTGCTTCCAGGACAGCTCGGAGACGTGGACCAGACCGTCGACGCCACCCAGGTCCACGAAGGCACCGAAGTTGACGATCGAGGAGACCACACCGGAGCGGACCTGACCCTTCTGGAGGGTCGTGAGGAACGTCTGGCGGACCTCGGACTGGGTCTGCTCCAGCCAGGCACGGCGGGACAGGACCACGTTGTTGCGGTTCTTGTCCAGCTCGATGATCTTCGCCTCGAGCTCCTTGCCCACGTAGGGCTGGAGGTCGCGGACGCGGCGCATCTCGACGAGAGACGCGGGCAGGAAGCCGCGGAGGCCGATGTCGAGGATGAGACCACCCTTGACGACCTCGATGACGGTACCGGTGACGATGCCGTCCTCTTCCTTGATCTTCTCGATGGTGCCCCAGGCACGCTCGTACTGGGCGCGCTTCTTCGAGAGGATCAGGCGGCCTTCCTTGTCCTCCTTCTGGAGGACGAGGGCCTCGATCTCGTCGCCGACGGCGACGACCTCGTTGGGGTCGACGTCGTGCTTGATCGAGAGCTCGCGGCTCGGGATGACACCTTCGGTCTTGTAACCGATGTCGAGCAGGACCTCGTCCCGGTCGACCTTCACGATGACGCCGTCGACGATGTCGCCGTCGTTGAAGTACTTGATCGTCTCGTCGATCGCGGCGAGGAAGGCTTCCTCGTTACCGATGTCGTTGACCGCAACCTGCGGGGTGGTGGCGGTGGTCTCGGTGCTGCTCGTCATGTGGGAAAGGGCTCCGGTTACGGACAGAAAGTCGTAGGTACTGCTACGCCGGGAGCCCGTATCGCTCTGAAGAAGCCGGACAGCCAAGGAGGCACCCCACCGGGAATCCGGTGATGGCACCTCGACAACCGAGGGGACATACAACAGATGCGAGCGCAGCCTGCTACGTCTGAGGTGCGCAGGCCCGCAGCGCAACTTGTAGCATACGGGGGCAGCCGGGCAGGGTCAATGCGCGAAGGCGCACACCCGGGGCGGATCGCCGCAATCCCGGCACACAATCAGTCTTCCGAGGCCACGCAGGCCGCAGAAGCACCCTCCGGCGACACCCGTGCGGCGCCGTCGGGCGGGTTGCACGGAAGAGTACGACGAGGGAGCCCATCATCCAAGAGCCCGCATCGTCCGCGTTCACCACAGGGCCGCACTCCGGGCACGCCCCCGGGCCCGCCGCCGAGCCGGAGGCCACCCGGCGCGACGCCGGGGTCACGGAGAGCGCCCGCGCCAACCGGGGCTGGTGGGACCGCAACGCCGACGAGTACCAGACCGAGCACGGCACCTTCCTCGGGGACGACCGGTTCGTATGGGGTCCCGAGGGCCTCGACGAGGTGGAGGCCGAGCTGCTCGGCCCGCCGGAGGACCTCAAGGGCAAGGAGGTCCTGGAGATCGGCGCCGGCGCCGCCCAGTGCGCGCGCTGGCTGGCCGCGCAGGGCGCCCGCCCGGTCGCCCTGGACCTGTCCCACCGCCAGCTCCAGCACGCGCTGCGCATCGGCGGCGGGTTCCCGCTGGTGTGCGCGGACGCGGGCGCGCTGCCGTTCGCGGACGGCTCCTTCGACCTGGCCTGCTCGGCGTACGGGGCGCTGCCGTTCGTCGCCGATCCGGTGCTGGTGCTCAAGGAGGTGCGGCGGGTGCTGCGGCCCGGTGGCCGGTTCGTGTTCTCGGTGACGCATCCGATCCGCTGGGCCTTCCCGGACGAGCCGGGCCCGGAGGGGCTGACCCTCTCCTCCTCCTACTTCGACCGCACGCCGTACGTGGAGCAGGACGAGTCGGGCCGCGCGGTGTACGTCGAGCACCACCGCACGCTGGGCGACCGGGTGCGCGACATCGTGGCCGCCGGGTTCCGGCTGGTGGACCTGGTCGAGCCGGAGTGGCCGGCCTGGAACAGCTCCGAGTGGGGCGGCTGGTCCCCGCTGCGCGGGAACCTCGTCCCGGGCACGGCGATCTTCGTCTGCGCACGCGACTGACCGCTCGTGACCGCGACTGACCGCTCGTAACACCGTGGCGCGCGCGTGCGAGCCCGTACGCGCGCGTAGTGGGCCCCTTCCGCGGCGTACGACACTGGGGGCGTGATGCTCCGTGACGACGCCCTGGGCGCGCTGCCCGTACGGGTCGCCCTGCCCGCGCTGGACGACGCCCTGGACGGACACGGCGCGGCCGTGCTCGCCGCGCCGCCGGGCACCGGCAAGACCACGCTGGTGCCGCTGGCCCTGGCCGGGCTGCTGGGCGAGGGGCCCGCGCGGCGGGTGGTGGTGGCCGAGCCGCGGCGGATCGCGGCCCGCGCTGCGGCCCGCCGGATGGCGTGGCTGCTGGGCGAGCGCCCGGGTGACAGCGTCGGTTTCACGGTGCGCGGGGAGCGGGTCGTCGGGCGGCGCACGCGTGTGGAGGTCGTGACGACGGGTGTGCTGCTCCAGCGGCTCCAGCGCGACCAGGAGCTGGCGGGGGTCGACGCGGTGATCCTCGACGAGTGCCACGAGCGGCATCTGGACGCGGACACGTCGGCGGCCTTCCTGTGGGACGTGCGGGAGGCGCTCCGCCCCGAGCTGCGGCTGGTGGCAGCGTCCGCGACGACCGACACCGAGGGCTGGGCGCGGCTGCTGGGCGGGGCGCCGGTGGTGCGCGCGCACGGGACGTCGTTCGAGGTGGAGGTGGTGTGGGCCCCGCCGGTCCGGCCGGTACGGCCCCCGCACGGCACGCGCGTGGATCCGGAGCTGCTGGCGCACGTGGCGTCGGTGGTGCGGCGGGCGCTGGCCGAGCGGTCGGGGGACGTGCTGTGTTTCCTGCCGGGGGTCGGGGAGATCGCGCGGGTCGCGGCGCTCCTGGGCGGCCTGGGCGGGGTGGAGGTGCTCCAGGTGCACGGGCGGGCGCCGGCCGCCGTGCAGGACGCGGTGCTGGCGCCCGGTGAGGCGCGCCGGGTGGTGCTGGCGACGTCGGTCGCGGAGTCGTCGCTGACGGTGCCGGGGGTGCGGGTGGTGGTGGACTCGGGTCTCGCGCGGGAGCCGCGGGTGGATCACGCGCGCGGGCTGAGCGCGCTGACGACCGTGCGGGCGTCGCGGGCGGCGGGGCGGCAGCGGGCCGGACGGGCGGGGCGCGAGGGGCCGGGCGCGGTGTACCGGTGCTGGGCGGAGGCGGAGGACGGCCGGCTGCCGTCGTTCCCCTCCCCCGAGATCAAGGTGGCCGATCTGACGGCGTTCGCCCTTCAGGCGGCCTGCTGGGGCGATCCGGACGCCTCCGGGCTGGCGCTCCTCGATCCGCCGCCGGCCGGGGCGATGGCGGCGGCGCGGGCGGCGTTGACGGCGGTGGGGGCGGTGGACGCCGCGGGCCGGGCCACGGAGCGGGGGCGGCGGCTCGCGCGGCTGGGGCTGCATCCCCGGCTGGGGCGGGCGCTGCTGGACGCGCCGGGTCCGGCGGCCGAGGTGGTGGCCCTGCTGTCCGAGGAGGCGCCGCGCGCGTACGGGGACGATCTCGCGGCCGCGCTGCGGACGGCCCGGCACGGCGGTGACGCGTACGCGCAGCGCTGGCGGCGTGAGGTGCGGCGGCTGAAAAGCGCCGCCGTCGCCGGGGAGGTCTCCGGAGAAGTCTCCGGGGAGGTGGCGGGGAAAGCCCTTTCCGAAGGGCCCGGCGGTGACGACCGGGTGGCCGGGCTGGTCGCCGCCCTCGCCTTCCCCGAGCGGGTGGCCAGGCTCGACGGCGGCTCGTATCTCATGGCCTCCGGCACCCGCGCCGACCTGCCGGAGACCTCGCCCTTGCGGGGCGCCCCGTGGATCGCGGTCGCCGTGGCGGACCGTCCCGTGGGCCGGGGCCACGCGCGTGTGCGGCTCGGGGCCGTCGTCGACGAGGACCTCGCCCGGCGCGCGGCGGGCCCGCTCCTGGACGCGCGCGAGGAGGTCCACTGGGCCGACGGGGACGTCGTGGCGCGCCGCGTGGAACGGCTGGGGGCGATCGAGCTGGCCGCGCGGCCGCTGCGGGACCCCGACCCGGCCCTGGTCAGGGAGGCACTGCTGACCGGGCTGCGCCGGGAGGGGTTCGGGCTGCTGCGCTGGTCCGCCGGTGCCCTGGTGCTGCGGCAGCGGCTGGCGTTCCTGCGGCTGCACCTGGGCGAGCCCTGGCCGGACGTCTCGGACGACGCTCTGCACGCGCGCGTGGACGAATGGCTGGAACCGGAGCTGAGCCGGGCCCGGCGGCGGGCGGACCTGGCCCGTCTCGACGCCGGGGAGGCGCTCGGCAGGCTGCTGCCGTGGGCCTCGGGGGACGCGGCCCGGCTGGAGGAGCTGGCCCCGGAGCGGATCACCGTGCCGAGCGGGTCCGCGATCCGGGTCGACTACGGCGATCCGGAACGGCCGGTGCTCGCGGTGAAGCTCCAGGAGATGTTCGGCTCGCGGGAGTCGCCGCGGCTCGCCGGGGTGCCGGTGCTGGTGCATCTGCTGTCGCCCGCGGGGCGTCCGGCCGCCGTCACGGCCGATCTGGCCTCCTTCTGGCGGGACGGCTACAAGGGCGTGCGGGCGGAGCTGCGCGGCCGCTATCCGAAGCATCCGTGGCCCGAGGACCCGGTGACGGCGGAGCCGACCCGGCGCACCAACGCCGCGCTCAGGCGCTGACCGGCTCGGCGGGCCGGGCGGTGTCCGGCGCGGGACCGGCCGGGCGTCTGCCGCGCGCCTCCAGCCGGAGGGCGAGGGCGAGGAGCAGGCCGCCCAGGGTGAGGAAGCCCCACGGGAGGTAGGAGGTCAGCAGCAGGACCAGGGTGCGGTTGTGCTTGACGAGGGCGACGGTGTGCTCGATGTAGTCCTCGCGCATCTTCACGTGCCCGGCGAACGCGGTGACCTTGTCACGGTCGCCGAGGAGGGTGCCGCCGCGCAGTTCCTCGCGGTGGATCTCCTCGCCGTAGACGGGGGCGCCGGTGAGGGGTTCGACCCAGAATCTGCGGACGGTGGTGTACCAGCGGGTGGTGCCGGTCTCGGCGACGGTCTCGCGGGTGATGCCCTGGACGGGCAGGGTGCGGGGCATGGGGACCTTGGTCCAGGGGACGGTCTGCTCGAAGTAGTAGACGGGGACGCCGCGGAAGTCCCGGGTGCCCTTGTAGTGGATGGGGGCGGTGCTGCGGGCCTGGGCGTCGAAGTACTGGTAGTCCCGTTTCTCGGTCAGGAAGGGCCATTTGAACTCGATGCCCTCGCGGCGGACGGGGTCGCCGTCGACCGCCTCGCCGGTGGCGTGGACGGGTTCCTGGGTGTGGGCGTCGAAGATGTAGCGCTCGGGGACGCTGGAGACCATGGCGCCGTCGGGGCCCAGGACGTGGGAGAGGCCGTCCCAGACGACGACGTCGCGGCCCGCGGTCCGTTCGATGCGCTCGGACGCCTCCACGTTCCCCTTGAGGGTCTGCACGATCGTGATGCGGGGGACGGTGCGGGCGGTCATGGTGCCGTAGTCGAGGAGGGTGGCGTCCTTCGCCTCCAGGACCATGGTCTGGTACTCGTTCGCCGGGACCTTGGCCAGGCGCGGGAAGGCGTACCAGCGCAGCAGTGGGGACAGGGCCGTGCAGAACACGGCGAGGGCGAGCAGGACCAGGCCGGCCTTGCGGCGCATCTCGGCCTCCCTCCCGGGCGGTTACGGGTGTGCGGGCACCGTCGTCAGCAGCGGTTTCGGGGAGGTCTTCCCGGTGGGGGTGCCGAGCGCGGTGAGGGCGAGGACGAGCGCGAGCGCGGCGGCGAGCCCGGTGGCGGCGGCGATCAGGGCGCGCATACGGACCTCCCGGGGCCGACGGAACGTCACCTGACAGGGCGTCAGGTGCGGCACCGTAGCAACGGGCGGGTGAGATGAGAACAGGCCGGACGGCACGACGGCGCCCCTCCCGGCGGAGGGGCGCCGTCGTGGCGTACGGGGTCGGCCTTACGAGGCGCTGGGCTCGGGGCTCGGAGTCGGCGAGGGGTCCTGCGACTCGCCCGGGTCCGGGGTCGGTGTCGTGGGCTCCGGGGCGGTGACGGTGAGGTCGAGCGTGAGGGTGGCGCCACCTGCGGTGGTGATGCGCAGCAGGTAGGTGCCGGCGGTGTCGTCCGCGTAGAGCTTGGGCAGCTTCAGCAGGCCGTCGGCGTCGGTGGTGAGCGTCCAGGTGCGGACCGGGTTGCCGTCGGCGTCCTTGAAGTACGGGCCCTTGTCGTTGGTGGTGGGCTCGTCGGCCGAGGTGATCAGGGTGGCGGTGGCGGCGACCTTGTCCGCGGCGGCGCCCCGGTAGGTGGCCTTCAGCTCGATCTCTTCGGCGAACTCGCCGCCCGCCTCGCAGGTCAGGTCCGTGGTGGCGGCGCGGGTGAGGGTGTCGGCGGCGCGCTCGGTGACGGTGGCCCGGTAGGTGAGGGCGGTGACCGTGCGGCCCACGACGGTGGCGCGGACGGTGAAGGTGCCGGTCTTCTCGCCTGCCTTGAGCGCGGGCGCGGACGCGACGCCCTTGCTGTCGGTGACGACGGTGGCGACGCTCTCGCCGCCGGCGAAGGTGGCGTCGGTGTCGCCGGTGATGGTGAAGCGGACCCTGACCTTGGCGACGGCCTTCCCGGCCGCTGTCTCGGTGCGGGTGCCGATCCGGGTGGTGAACGCGTCGCCCGCCATGGCGGTGAGCGTGGCCGTGCCCGCGTCCTCCAGGTGGTGGACGGTGTCGGTGGGCGTCGCGGGCGGCTTCGGGGTGACCGGCGGGGTGCTCGGCTCGGCCGGCGTGCCGGGCTTGTTCGGCTTGTTCGGCTTGCCGGGTGTGCCGGGCTTGTGCGGGGCCGCCGGGGTGGCCGGGGTGCGGGGTGTGGTGCCGCCGTCGTCGTCGCTGCGGTTGGACGGCACGGAACCGGTGCCGTCCGGGATCTCGTGGCTGCCCTTGCGGTAGTACTCCAGCCACGAGATGACGGTGTTGTAGTAGTCCGTCGAGTTGTTGTAGCTGAGGATGGCGCTGCGCAGCCCGGACGAGGTGGACATGTCCCAGCTGTAGCGGCACAGGTAGTGGCCGGCGGCAAGCGCGGCGTCGTAGATGTTGTTGGGGTCCTTGCGGCCGTCGGCGTTGCCGTCGCGGCCCGCCCACTCCCAGGTGGAGGGGATGAACTGCATGGGGCCGACGGCGCGGTCGTAGGTGCTGTCGCCGTCGTAGGCGCCGTTGTCGGTGTCGCTGATGTTCGCGAAGCCGACGCCGTTGAGGACCGGGCCGAGGATCGGGGCGAAGGTGGTGCCGTCGGCGGAGACGCGGCCGCCGCGGGCCTGGCCGGACTCCACCTTGCCGATGGCGGCGAGGAGTTGCCAGGGCAGGTTGCAGCCGGGCTTGGACTGCGCCAGCTTCGCCTCGGCCTTCTTGTAGGCGTCGAGGACGGTCGCGGGGATGCCGGCCTCGGCGCTGCCGGTGCCGGCCGGCGTGGTGCCGGTGCTCGCGCTCGGGGCGGGGTTCGGGCTGTTGAGGGGCGGCAGGTCCGTGTAGTACGGCGAGTTGCCGGTCGCGCCGTCGCCGGTGGCGGGGTCGGCGGCCGGGGCGTCGGTGGTGGTCTGTCTGCCCGCGCTGTCGGCCGTGACGTCCGGTGCCTGGGACGCGGCGAGTGCCGCGACGGCCAGGGCTGCCACGGTGGTGTTGACCGCCCCCTTGCGCAGCCTGCTGCCGAAATACGCCGACGACATGAAGTGAACCCCTCCCGTGGGACGCCCGGCGCCCCTGCCGCTGTAGCTTTCTGCTGTTGTGACGATCAGCCCGCCTCGTGGGTTGCGTCCGGCGGCGTGTCGCACGGCAACCCAGGCGACCCTACGGCAACTTCTTTTGCCCCGGCACCCGTTCGGGTTCCGATTTCACGGAACCGCCCCACGCCCGCGCCGCGTCGTGATCAAGGGACCGACCGGTCCGCCGACCCTCGCCCCGGGAGCCGTGGTGCCGTTCACCCTCAGTCATGCGGCGGCCGTGCTGCCCGCCGTGCGCACCGACGGGACCGGCCGCGGCCGGCTGGTGCCGGCCGTTCTCGTGGCGGGCAGCTTCGCGCCCGATCTGACCTACTACGCGGCGAGCGTCCTGGACGACGCGATGCGGTTCGGTGACGTCACGCACTCCTTCGCGGGTGTGTTCACCGTCGACGTGCTCCTCGCCGTGGCTCTGGTGGGGCTCTGGCTGCTGGTGCGGGAGCCCTTGGTGGCGCTGCTGCCGCGCGCCCGCCAGGGCAGGACGGCCGCGCTGACCGGCTGCGGGCGGCCCCGCGCGCGGGTGCGGCCTTCGACGGCCCTGTGGTGGTACGTCTCCGCCGTGCTCGGCGCGCTGACGCATGTGGTGTGGGACGCCTTCACCCACCTCGACCGCTGGGGCATGCGGCTGTTCCCGGTCCTCGGCGAGACGATCGCGGGCTCGCCGCTGTACTGGTACCTCCAGTACGGCGGTTCGGCGGTGGCGGCGGTCGTGATCGCCGTGTTCCTCACGCGCGCGGTGCGCGGCACGCCGGACGGGCCGCCGGACGGGGTCCCCGCGCTGTCGGTACGGGACCGGTGGTGGGCCGCGGCCGTCATCGGCGGCTGTGCGCTGGTCGGGGCGGTGCGGCGGGTGACGCGCTGGTGGGAGTACTGGGGGCAGCGGGAGGCCAAGCCGTGGGAGGTGATCCCGACGGTGTGCTTCGGGGCGGGCGCGGGACTGCTGCTGGGCGTGCTGCTGTACGCCGTCGGTGTGCGGCTGTGGCGTCCGGCCGCCCGGACCGGCGTCGCCGCCGGGCGGCCGGTGGAGGTCACGGCCGGTGAGCGGGGCGGTCCGTAACGGGCGGCACCGGCAGAGGCATCGGTACGACGAAGACACGGATCCGGCGTGTCCGACGGCGCCGCCGGCCCCGGCGGAGCACGCCGAGAGCGAGGTCCGCGCGGCCCCGAGCCGTCTCGAACCCGAGCCGGGAGACGCGACGGACGAGACGTCCCAGGCGTCCGACGGGTGCGAGAAGGCCGACCCCCCGGTCCCGGAGCCGCACCAAGGCGCCGCACAGGACCGTACCGGGCGTCCTGGGGACACGGGGCGTGGCAGCGCCGGGCGCGAGAGCGGACAGCGGACGCCACACCGGAGCCGAGTCCGCGTCGAGATACGAATCGGTGACCGCCGTGGCGTGAACGCGTGCGTGTGCCGTCCGGCGGTGAAGCATGCGTATACCCATGCGGGCATCCTCCCGGCCCCGCCCCCCGAACGACGGATCAGCGGGGCCACGCGAGTGAGACGGGGGCGGCGGAGACCGGATCGCCCCGGTCCGGGGCCCGAGCCGGCGCTGGGGCCGGGACCCCACCCGAACCCGAGGCCGGGGGCAACGACCCGATCGCCCCAGGCCGGGGGCCGAAGCCCCACCTGAGGCCCGAAGCCACCGCGGCCCGAGGCCCGGGGCCGGAGCCCCGATCCGGACCAGAGGCCCGGGAGCCGCTCCGGGCCCGAGGCCGGGGGTCGGGCCGGGGCCCGAACGGGGCCAGGGGCCGCCCGGGGCCGGGGCCCGACCGGAGCCGAGGGCGGACGGAGCCGGGGCCCGACCGGGGCCGGGGGCCGGGAAGGCCCCCGTACTCTGCCGCCTAACCGCCGGAGGCTAGTGCGCTGCCGATTCCCAGTCCGGGCCCGCGCCCACCGAGACGTCCAGTGGGGCCCTCAGGTGGACCGCGTCGGACATTTCGCGGCGGAGGAGTTCCTCCACCGTCTCGCGCTCGCCGGGGGCGATCTCCAGCACGATTTCGTCGTGCACCTGGAGCAGCATCCGGGAGCGCAGGTCGGCGGCGCGCAGCGCGCTGTCCACCTTGAGCATGGCGATCTTGACGATGTCCGCCGCCGTGCCCTGGATCGGTGCGTTGAGGGCCATGCGCTCGGCGGCCTCGCGGCGCTGGCGGTTGTCGCTGTTGAGGTCGGGGAGGTAGCGGCGGCGGCCGAAGAGCGTCGCCGTGTAGCCCGTCGCCCGCGCCTCGTCCACCGCGCGCCGCAGATAGTCGCGGACGCCGCCGAAGCGCTCGAAGTAGGCGTCCATCAAGGCGCGCGCCTCGCCCGCGTCGATGTTGAGCTGCTGGGACAGACCGAACGCGGACAGACCGTACGCCAGGCCGTAGGACATGGCCTTGATCTTGCGGCGCATCTCGGCGTCCACGGCGGCCGGTTCGACGCCGAAGACCTGCGCGGCGGCCGTGGTGTGCAGGTCCTCGCCGGAGGTGAACGCCCGGATCAGGCCCTCGTCCTCGGAGAGGTGCGCCATCACACGCAGTTCGATCTGGCTGTAGTCGGCGGTCAGCAGGGACTCGAAGCCCTCGCCGACGACGAAGCCGCGGCGGATCGCCCGGCCCTCGTCGGTGCGGACCGGGATGTTCTGGAGGTTGGGGTCCGTGGACGACAGCCGGCCGGTCGCGGCGACCGTCTGGTTGAAGGTGGTGTGGATCCGGCCGTCGGCGGCGATCGTCTTGATCAGGCCCTCGACGGTGACGCGGAGCTTGGCCTGCTCCCGGTGCCGGAGCATGATCACCGGCAGTTCGTTGTCCGTCTGGCCGGCCAGCCAGGCGAGCGCGTCGGCGTCGGTGGTGTAGCCGGTCTTCGTCTTCTTGGTCTTCGGCAGCCCCAGCTCACCGAAAAGGACCTCCTGGAGCTGCTTGGGCGAGCCCAGGTTGAACTCGTGCCCGGCCGCCGCGTGCGCCTCCTTCACGGCCTGCTGGACCGCACCGGCGAACATCTGCTCCATGGCCTCCAGATGGGCGCGGTCGGCCGCGATGCCGTGCCGCTCCATGCGGGCCAGGAGTGCGGAGGTGGGCAGCTCCACGTCCCGCAGCAGGTCCGTGGCGCCGACCTCCTCCAGCCGCTCCCGGAACGCCTCGCCGAGGTCGAGGATCGCGCGGGCCTGCACCATCAGGGCGTCGGCCTCGGCGCCGTCGTCCGCGCCGAAGGCGAGCTGGCCGTCGGCCGTGGCGGCGGGGGCCAGCTCACGGTGCAGATACTCCAGGGACAGCGCGTCCAGGTCGAAGGAGCGGCGGCCCGGCTTGACCAGGTAGGCCGCGAGCGCGGTGTCCATGGCGACACCGGCGACGGACCAGCCGTGCTCGGCGAACACGCGCATGGCGCCCTTGGCGTCGTGCAGCACCTTGGGGCGGTCCTCGGCGGCCAGCCACGCCGCCCAGGTGTTCTCGTCGGACTCGTCCAGCTCGGCGGGGTCGAACCAGGCGGCCGCGCCGTCCGCGGCGGCGAGCGCGACCTCGGCGACCGAGCCGCTGCCCAGCGCCCAGGTGTCGACCGTGGTCACGCCGAGCGTGCCGGTGCCGTGCTCGGTGAGCCACGCGGTCAGCTCGCCGGTGCCCAGGACCGTGCCGTCCACCGCGACACCGCCGGTGACGGGCGGGGCCGCCTCGGCCTCCTCGGCGCCGGGGTCGACGGCGAGGAGCCGCTCGCGCAGCGAGGGGTTCCTGATCTCCAGGGTGTCCAGGACCATCGCGACGGCCGTGCGGTCGTACGGGGCGCGCTCCAGGTCGGGGACGGCCTTGGGCAGCTCGACCGTGCGGACCATCTCGGTGAGGCGGCGGTTGAGCTTGACGGCCTCCAGGTGGTCGCGGAGATTCTGGCCGGCCTTGCCCTTGACCTCCTCGACGCGCTCGACCAGCTCCGCGAACGAACCGAACTGGTTGATCCACTTCGCGGCCGTCTTCTCACCGACGCCCGGAATGCCCGGGAGGTTGTCGGACGGGTCGCCGCGCAGCGCCGCGAAGTCGGGGTACTGGGCAGGCGTCAACCCGTACTTCTCGAAGACCTTCTCCGGGGTGAACCGGGTCAGCTCCGAGACGCCCTTCGTCGGATAGAGCACGGTGGTGTGCTCGGACACGAGCTGGAACGAGTCGCGGTCGCCGGTGACGATCAGCACCTCGAAGCCCTCGGCCTCGGCCTGGGTGGCGAGCGTGGCGATGACGTCGTCGGCCTCGAAGCCGTCGACCGCGAACCGCGAGACGTGCATCGCGTCGAGCAGCTCGCCAATCAGCTCGACCTGGCCCTTGAACTCGTCGGGGGTCTTGGAGCGGTTCGCCTTGTACTCGGTGAACTCCTCCGAGCGCCAGGTCTTGCGGGAGACGTCGAAGGCCACCGCGAAGTGCGTGGGCGCCTCGTCACGCAAGGTGTTGGCGAGCATCGACGCGAAGCCGTAGATCGCGTTCGTCGGCTGGCCCGTCGCGGTGGTGAAGTTCTCCGCGGGCAGCGCGAAGAACGCGCGGTAGGCCAGCGAGTGCCCGTCCATGAGCATCAGGCGTGGGCGGCTGCCGCCGGTGGGGGTGTCGGTCTTCTTCGCTGCTGTCTCTGCCACGCCCCCGATCCTGCCACGCCCCACTGACAGTCGGCCCCGCCGACCACCGGACGGAGGCGATGTCCGTGACCCGTGCGAGGATCGAAGACGCAGACGGGCAGAGGCAGACAGAACACGGACGCGAGCGCTTGCGTGGGCGCGGCGACGGCTGGTCGAAGGAGAGCGCGCGATGGCAACGAAGCCGCCCAAGGCCGATCCGGTCCAGGACGCTCCACAGGTCACCGAGCCGCAGCACGCGGCGGCGGGACTGACCGCCATCGGACACACCCTGCGGATCGCCCAGCAGCAGATGGGGGTGAAGCGCACCGCGCTGACCCTGCTGCGGGTGAACCAGAAGGACGGCTTCGACTGCCCCGGCTGCGCCTGGCCCGAGCCGGAGCACCGGCACGCGGCGGAGTTCTGCGAGAACGGCGCGAAGGCCGTGGCCGAGGAGGCGACCCTGCGCCGGGTCACCCCGGAGTTCTTCGCCGCCCACCCGGTCGCCGACCTCGCGGGCCGCAGCGGCTACTGGCTGGGCCAGCAGGGCCGGCTCACCCACCCCATGTACCTCCCCGAGGGCGGCACCCACTACGAGCCCGTCACCTGGGAGCGCGCCTTCGACATCGTCGCCGAGGAGACGGCCGCCCTCGCCTCGCCCGACGAGGCCGTCTTCTACACCTCGGGCCGCACCAGCAACGAGGCGGCGTTCCTGTACCAGCTCTTCGCGCGCGAGCTGGGCACGAACAACCTGCCGGACTGCTCCAACATGTGCCACGAGTCGTCGGGCTCGGCCCTGTCGGAGACCATCGGCATCGGCAAGGGCAGCGTCCTGCTGGACGACCTGCACCAGGCCGACCTGATCATCGTCGCCGGGCAGAACCCGGGCACCAACCACCCGCGCATGCTCTCCGCCCTGGAGCGCGCCAAGGCGGGCGGCGCCCGGATCATCAGCGTCAACCCGCTGCCCGAGGCGGGCCTGGAGCGGTTCAAGAACCCGCAGACCCCCAAGGGCCTCACGACGGGCGCCGCGCTCACCGATCTGTTCCTCCAGATCCGCATCGGCGGCGACCAGGCGCTCTTCCGGCTGCTGAACAAGCTGATCCTCCAGACCGAGGGCGCGGTCGACCGGGAGTTCGTCGACGCGCACACCCACGGCTACGAGGAGTTCGCCGCGGCCGCCCTGGCCGCCGACTGGGACGAGACGCTCGCCGCGACCGGCCTCACGCGCGCGGAGATCGAGCGCGCCCTGGACATGGTGCTCGCCTCCGAACGCACCATCGTGTGCTGGGCGATGGGCCTGACCCAGCACAAGCACTCCGTGCCGACCATCCGCGAGGTCGTCAACTTCCTTCTGCTGCGCGGCAACATCGGCCGCCCGGGCGCCGGCGTGTGCCCGGTGCGCGGCCACTCGAACGTGCAGGGCGACCGCACCATGGGCATCTTCGAGCGCCCCGCGCCGGCCTTCCTGGACGCCCTGGAGAAGGAGTTCGGCTTCGCGCCCCCGCGCGAGCACGGCTTCGACGTGGTCCGCGCCATCCGCGCGCTGCGCGACGGCGAGGCCAAGCTGTTCTTCGCCATGGGCGGCAACTTCGTGTCGGCCTCCCCCGACACCGACGTCACCGAGGCGGCCATGCGGCGCGCCCGGCTGACCGTGCACGTGTCGACCAAGCTCAACCGCTCGCACGTCGTCACGGGCGCGCGGGCCCTGATCCTGCCCACCCTGGGCCGCACCGAGCGTGATGTGCAGGGCGGCGGCGAGCAGTTCGTGACGGTCGAGGACTCGATGGGCATGGTGCACGCCTCGCGCGGCCGGCTGGCGCCCGCGAGCCCGCATCTGCTGTCCGAGCCCGCCATCGTCTGCCGGCTGGCCCGCCGGGTCCTGGGCGAGCACAGCAGGACGCCGTGGGAGGAGTTCGAGAAGGACTACGCGACGATCCGTGACCGCATCGCGCGCGTGATCCCGGGCTTCGAGGACTTCAACACGCGCGTGGCCCGCCCCAGCGGCTTCACGCTCCCGCACGCCCCGCGCGACGAACGCCGCTTCCCCACGGCCACCGGCAAGGCCAACTTCACCGCCGCGCCCGTCGAGTACCCGGAACTGCCCGAGGGCCGTCTGCTGCTCCAGACGCTGCGCTCGCACGACCAGTACAACACCACCGTCTACGGCCTCGACGACCGCTACCGGGGGATCAGGAACGGACGGCGGGTCGTCCTGGTGAACGCCGAGGACGCCCGCGCGCTCGGGTTCGCCGACGGCGCGTACGTCGATCTGGTCGGCGAGTGGCGGGACGGCGTGGAGCGGCGGGCGCCCGGCTTCCGCGTCGTGGTGTACCCGACCGCGCGGGGCTGCGCGGCCGCGTACTACCCGGAGACCAATGTGCTGGTGCCGCTGGACGCCACGGCGGACACCAGCAACACCCCGGCCAGCAAGTCCGTCGTGGTCCGTCTGGAACAATCGGCCACCGACTGAGCGTTTGCTCAGTGACGGCAGGACATGATCGACGAACGGAGCCGGGCCCCATGGGCGAGCAGCAGCACGTGAAGTTCCCGCAGGAGGTCCTCGACGAGTACACCGCCCTCGGTGTCGACCTGGTGGCCCTGTTCTCCGCGGGCCACCTCGGCAACCGGATGGGCGTACAGATCGTCGAGGCCGCCGCGGACCGGGTGGTCGGCACCATGCCGGTCGAGGGCAACACCCAGCCCTACGGCCTGCTGCACGGCGGCGCGTCCGCGGTGCTCGCCGAGACCCTCGGCTCGGTCGGCGCGATGCTGCACGGCGGCACCTCCAAGATCGCCGTCGGTGTCGACCTCAACTGCACCCACCACCGGGGCATCCGCTCCGGCCTGGTCACCGGGGTCGCCACGCCCGTGCACCGGGGGCGGACCACGGCGACGTACGAGATCGTGATCAGCGACGAGCAGGACCGCCGGGTGTGCACCGCCCGGCTGACCTGTCTGCTGCGGGACCTGAAGGCGGACGACGCGGCCCCGGCGGGCGGCACGGCCGGCTGAACCGCGAAGACCCCGGCGGGGCCGTTGCTCCGCACCGCCCGGCGGCCTAGCGTCGGAGCATGACCACGGGAGGGGCCGGGCGGGCGGGGACAGCGCGTGACGGAGCGGGCCGGACGGCCGCGGCGGCGTCCGTGGCGGCCGTCCTGGCGGCAGGACTGCTGTCCGGCTGCGCCGCCCCCGCCCCCGCCTCCCCCTCCTCGTCCTCATCCTCCCCCTCCGCCCAGAACTCCCCCTCCCCCACCCCACCGGAGGCGCTGTGCACCCGCCTGGTCGTCCACTGGGCGCGCGAGATCCTCGGCAGCGGCACGTACGGCGACTACCAGTCGATGGGGCTGTCCAACGGGCAGTACGAGATCCTGCGCTCGGTCGTGGACGAGGCGCGGGTGGAGCACAAGCGCCGAGAAGCCGACGCGGCCGACGAGTTGATCCGCCGCGAGGCCCGCACGGGCTGTGCCGCGTGGTACCGCTCGGGCGGCCCCGGCGCGGGGGCCTGGCGGTGAGCGGTATCGGCCCGGTCGAGCCCGGGGAAGGCACCACCCGCGCGCGGGACACCCACAACGACCCGGCACCCGAGCGCACTTCACGTCTCGCCCGCTTCTACGGCGCCCACCGCCGTCCCCTCCTCGCCGGCGCGGCCGCGGCCGTCGTCCTCGCGGGCGGCTGTCTCTACGCGACCCGGCCGCACGCTCCCCAACAGGCGGCGCCCGTACCGCCGTTCCCCTCGCAGGTCGTGGACGTCACCTATCTCGGCGGGCATTCCGTGCCGCCCGGGACCCGGCCCCGGACGTTCGCTTTCGACGTGCTGATCGGCGTGGAATCCGGACCCCCGGTCACCGTCACCCGGGTTTCCCAGCCCTATGCCGCGCTTTCGCTCACCTCGGCGCCGCGGACGCCGTTCCGGACGGAGTCCGGTTCCGCCCGCACGATCGTGATCACACTGCACGTCACGGAATGCGGAAATGTGCCGGAGAACGCCGGACTGCCTTTCCTGGACGTAACTCTACGTAATGCGCGCGCAATACAGGTTCACAGTTTCATCCTGGGCCGACGCTATGCGCAGGACCTCTCCCAGGCCCTACAAGTCGCCTGTAGCAACGATTCCGCGTAATCACCAAAACCACCGAGACACCTGAACTCCCCGGTGGGCGTCCTGGGCGTTCTCACTATGTGGACAGGGCGAATCGGCCTGAAATTCGCTGTTCCACCCGCCAAGTACCGCTCTGCATTACCTCGTGTCATAACAAGAGCGTCACAGCCTTGGTCAGACCCTCCTCCGTCTTCCCTTCACCCGCTTAGAGTCACGCCCAGTCACCGCACGGCTGAAATACCTCTTCGGCCACAGCGCTCGACTCGGGCTCTTCCAGGGGGGAGGGCCGCCCAGGGAAAGGACTGGAACGTGCGTCAACGTTCTCTCATCGCCATCACCGCCGCGCTGTCCGCCGGAGCTCTCACCCTCACCGCCTGCGGTTCGCGCGACAGCGGCGGCGACAAGGGCTCCGACAGCGGCGGCACCGTCGTCACCATCGGCGTGGACGCCCCGCTCACCGGCGACCTGTCCGCGCTGGGCCTCGGCATCAAGAACTCCGTCGACCTCGCCGCCAAGACGGCCAACAAGCAGAAGTACGTCGACGGCGTCACCTTCAAGATCGAGGCGCTCGACGACCAGGCCCAGCCGTCCTCGGGCCAGCAGAACGCCACCAAGCTCGTCGCCAACAAGTCCGTCCTCGGCGTGGTCGGCCCGCTGAACTCCTCCGTCGCCGAGTCGATGCAGAAGGTCTTCGACGACGCCAAGCTGGTCGAGGTCTCCCCGGCCAACACCAACCCGGCGCTCACCCAGGGCACCGACTGGGCGACCTCGAAGAAGCGCGTCTACAAGTCGTACTTCCGTACCGCGACCACGGACGCCATCCAGGGCCCGTTCGCCGCGCAGTACCTGGTCAACGACGCCAAGAAGAAGAAGGTCTTCGTCATCGACGACAAGAAGACCTACGGCGCGGGCCTCGCCGGCACCTTCACCGAGGAGTTCAAGAAGCTCGGCGGCACCGTCGCGGGCACCGAGCACATCAACCCGGACAGCAAGGACTTCTCGGCCATCGCCACGAAGGTCAAGAACTCCGGCGCCGACGTCGTCTACTACGGCGGCGAGTACCCGCAGGCCGGCCCCCTCAGCAAGCAGATCAAGGCCGCTGGCGCCAAGATCCCCGTGGTCGGCGGTGACGGCATCTACAGCGCCGACTTCATCAAGCTGGCCGGCGCCACCGCCGCCGGTGACCTGGCCACCTCGGTCGGCGCGCCGGTCGAGGAGCTCGCCTCCGCCAAGGAGTTCGTCGCCAACTACAAGAACGGCGGCTACAAGGAGGCCTACGAGGCGTACGGCGGCTACTCGTACGACTCCGCCTGGGCGATCATCGAGGCCGTCAAGAAGGTCGTCGACGACAACGGCGGCAAGCTGCCCGACGACGCCCGCGCCAAGGTCACCGAGGCCATGCAGAACGTCTCCTTCGACGGTGTGACCGGCAAGGTCTCCTTCGACGAGTTCGGTGACGCCACCAACAAGCAGCTCACCGTGTACGCCGTCGAGAACGGTAACTGGAAGGCCGTCAAGTCCGGCACGTACTCCGGCTGACCCTCCCGCATCACGAGCCGCGCGGGGCGCTGTTCCACTGGCGCCCCGCGCGGACCCACATCCGGACACATCCGTCGAAATCATCCGAACGTCTCGGAGGACATGCGGTGAACGAACTGCCGCAGCAGCTGGTCAACGGCCTGCTACTGGGATCCATGTACGGGCTGGTCGCCATTGGCTACACAATGGTCTACGGCATCGTCCAGCTCATCAACTTCGCCCACGGCGAGATCTTCATGACGGGCGCATTCGGGGCTCTCTCCGTCTACCTCTGGGTAGTGCCCAACGGCACGACCATGTGGATAGCCCTTCCGCTCATGCTCATCGGCGCCATGCTGGTCGCCGCCCTCGTCGCCATCGGAGCGGAACGGTTCGCTTACCGCCCCCTGCGCGGCGCACCCCGCCTGGCCCCCCTCATCACCGCCATCGGCCTCTCCCTGGCCCTCCAGCAGGCGGTCTGGGCCTGGTACCCCGAGGCGAAGTCCGCCCGCACCTTCCCCCAGATCGAGGGCGGCCCCTTCCACATCGGGAACGTCACCATCCAGACCGGTGACATCTTCCTCCTCGCCGCCGCCCCCATCAGCATGGCCGTCCTCGCCTACTTCGTCATGAAGACCCGCACCGGCCGCGGCATGCAGGCCACCGCGCAGGACCCCGACACCGCCAAGCTCATGGGCGTCAACACCGACCGCATCATCGTGATCGCCTTCGCCCTCGGCGCGATCTTCGCCGCCGTCGGCGGTGTCGCCTACGGCCTCAAGTACGGCCAGATCGACTACCGCATGGGCTTCATCCTCGGCCTCAAGGCGTTCACCGCGGCCGTCCTCGGCGGCATCGGCAACATCTACGGCGCCATGATCGGCGGCGTCGTCCTCGGCATCGCCGAAACCCTGGCCACCGCCTACATCGCCGACATCCCCGGCATGGACAAGTTCGGCAGCCAGTCCTGGGCCGACGTCTGGGCCTTCGTACTTCTCATCCTCGTACTGCTGTTCAGGCCCCAGGGTCTGCTCGGCGAGCGCGTCGCGGACAGGGCGTGACACCGATGACCACACAGACCACCGCACCCGAGACCCCGAGCACCCCCGCCTCCGGGTCGGCCACCGGCCTCGTCGCCATCCCGCCGCACATCGGCCGCGCACTCGCCACCGGCGGCGGCGCCCTCACCGTCGTCTCCACCTTCCTCGCCTGGACCTGGACGTCCGCCTTCCCCGGCGACCTCACCGTCTACGGCTACCCCGGCGGCCTCCAGGTCCTCGCCCTCATCGGCGGCGCCCTCACCACCCTCTTCGGCCTCTCCTCCTACGGCGTCAAGGGCCTGCGCTGGCTCACCCCCGCCGGCGGCGACGGAGCCATCAAGTTCGCGGCGCTCGCGGCCTTCGCCACCGTCTGGTACACGGTCATCGCCATCACCGTCGACCTCGGCGGCGTCGTCAACCTCGAGCCCGGCGGCTACATCGCCGCCCTCGCCACCCTGGTCACCCTCCTCGGCGCCCTCGCCCTCCCCTTCGAGCGGCCCGAACCCGACCCGCACGACCCCGACGACACCGGCTGGGACCTCGTCCGCCACCGCCTCCGCGCCGGCTTCGAGACCACCAAGGCCGCCTTCGCCGGCGGCACCCCCCGCCCCGTCGGCAAGCTCCCCTCGTACGCCGAGATCCTGATCATCGTCGCCATCCTCGGCATCGGCCTCACCGTCTTCACCTACGGCATCGGCACCGAGTACGACGAACTCTTCATCGGCTTCCTGATCACCGCCGGCTTCGGCTTCGCCGCACTCAACAAGTCCGGCCTCGTCAAGCAGGCCAGCCAGATCACCGCACGCCACCAGAACATCACCATCTGCGGCGCCTTCGTCGCCGCCGCGATGTTCCCCTTCACCCAGACCGACGACCAGTACGCCACCGTCGGCGTCTACATCCTGATCTTCGGCACCGTCGCCCTCGGCCTCAACATCGTCGTCGGCCTCGCCGGACTCCTCGACCTCGGCTACGTCGCCTTCCTCGGCGTCGGCGCCTACGCCGCCGCCATGGTCTCCGGCTCCCCCAGCTCCCCCTTCGACGTGCACTTCCCCTTCTGGGCCGCCGTCCTCGTCGGAGCCGCCGCGTCCCTCGTCTTCGGCGTCCTCATCGGCGCCCCGACCCTGCGACTGCGCGGCGACTACCTCGCCATCGTCACCCTCGGCTTCGGCGAGATCTTCCGCATCACCGCCAACAACCTCGACGGCATCTCAGGACCCGACGTCACCAACGGCTCCAACGGCATCTCCTCCATCCCGAACCTCAACATCCTCGGGTTCGACTTCGGAGCCGAACACGTCATCGCCGGCTTCACCATCGGCCGGTTCGCCAACTACTTCTTCCTGATGCTCCTCATCACCGCCGTCGTCGTCCTGGTCTTCCGACGCAGCGGTGACTCCCGCATCGGCCGCGCCTGGGTCGCCATCCGCGAGGACGAGACCGCCGCCCTCGCCATGGGCATCAACGGCTTCCGCGTCAAGCTCATCGCCTTCGCCGTCGGCGCCTCCCTCGCCGGCCTCGCCGGCACCGTCCAGGCCCACGTCACCTACACCGTGACCCCCGAGCAGTACCTCTTCGCCGGACCCATCCCCCCCAACTCGGCCTTCCTCCTCGCGGCGGTCGTCCTCGGCGGCATGGGCACCATCAGCGGACCCCTCATCGGCGCCGCACTGCTCTTCCTCATCCCCAACAAGCTCCAGTTCCTCGGCGACTACCAGCTCCTCGCCTTCGGCCTCGCCCTCATCCTGCTGATGCGCTTCCGCCCCGAGGGCCTCATCCCCAACCGACGCCGCCAGCTCGAGTTCCACGAGGACGCGGAAGCTCCCACCGTCCTGACCAAGGCAGGGGCCTGACCACGATGACCACCGACACCACCACCACGGCCGCCCCCGCCCCCACCGGCGAAAAGGTCCTCGAAGCCCGCGGCGTCACCATGCGCTTCGGCGGCCTCACCGCCGTCCGCAACGTCGACCTCCACGTCAACGCCGGAGAGATCGTCGGCCTCATCGGCCCCAACGGCGCCGGCAAGACCACCTTCTTCAACTGCCTCACCGGCCTCTACATCCCCACCGAGGGCGAGGTCCGCTACAAGGGCACCGTCCTGCCGCCCAAGTCCTTCAAGGTCACGGCCGCAGGCGTCGCCCGCACCTTCCAGAACATCCGGCTCTTCGCCAACATGACCGTCCTGGAGAACGTCCTCGTCGGACGCCACACCCGCACCAAGGAAGGCTTCTGGTCGGCCGTCCTGCGCGGACCCGGCTTCCACAAGGCCGAAGCCACCTCCCGCGAACGCGCCATGGAACTCCTGGAGTTCATCGGCCTCGAAAAGAAGGCCGACCACCTCGCCCGCAACCTGCCCTACGGCGAACAGCGCAAGCTCGAAATCGCCCGCGCACTCGCCAGCGAGCCCGGCCTGCTCCTCCTCGACGAGCCCACCGCCGGCATGAACCCCCAGGAAACCCGCGCCACCGAAGAGCTCGTCTTCGCCATCCGCGACAAGGGCATCGCCGTCCTCGTCATCGAGCACGACATGCGCTTCATCTTCAACCTCTGCGACCGGGTCGCCGTACTCGTCCAGGGCGAGAAGCTCGTCGAAGGCGACAGCGCCACCGTCCAGGGCGACGAACGCGTCGTCGCCGCCTACCTCGGCGAGCCCTTCGAGAACGCCCCCGGCGACGAAGAGGTCGCCGAAGTCGAGGCCGCCGAGGCGAAGGCCGAGACCACGACGGACGCCGCGCCCGGCAAGGAGAACGACCGATGACCGCACTGCTCGAAGTCGAGGACCTCCGGGTCGCCTACGGCAAGATCGAGGCCGTCAAGGGCATCTCGTTCAAGGTCGAGGCCGGCGAGGTCGTCACCCTGATCGGCACCAACGGCGCCGGCAAGACCACCACCCTGCGCACCCTCTCCGGCCTCCTCAAGCCGGTCGGCGGCCAGATCAAGTTCAACGGCAAATCGCTGAAGAAGACCCCCGCCCACGACATCGTCGCGCTCGGACTCGCCCACTCCCCCGAGGGGCGGCACATCTTCCCGCGCATGACGATCGAGGACAACCTCCGCCTCGGCGCCTTCCTCCGCAGCGACAAGGCCGGCATCGAGAAGGACATCCAGCGCGCCTACGACCTCTTCCCCATCCTGGGAGAGCGCCGCAAGCAGGCCGCGGGAACCCTCTCCGGCGGTGAACAGCAGATGCTCGCCATGGGCCGGGCCCTCATGTCCCAGCCCAAGCTGCTCATGCTGGACGAGCCCTCCATGGGCCTCTCCCCCATCATGATGCAGAAGATCATGGCGACCATCGCCGAACTGAAGTCCCAGGGCATGACCATCCTGCTCATCGAGCAGAACGCCCAGGCCGCGCTCTCGCTGGCCGACCACGGTCACGTCATGGAGATCGGCAAGATCGTCCTCTCCGGCACCGGCCAGGACCTGCTCCACGACGAGTCCGTCCGCAAGGCGTACCTCGGCGAGGACTGACCCGGACCCTGACACGACTGAGGCCCGCCTCCCCCTACCAAGGGAGGCGGGCCTCAGTCACGCGTACTGGCTCTCAGCCCTTCGCGGCCTTCTTCTCCTCGGCGTCCTGAATGACCGCCTCGGCGACCTGCTGCATCGACATCCGCCGGTCCATCGACGTCTTCTGGATCCACCGGAACGCGGCGGGCTCCGTCAGCCCGTACTCCGTCTGAAGGATCGACTTCGCCCGGTCCACGAGCTTGCGCGTCTCCAGCCGGAGCGTGAGATCGGCGACCTCGTTCTCCAGCTCCTTCAGCTCCGTGAACCGGGAGACGGCCATCTCGATCGCCGGCACGACATCGCTCTTGCTGAACGGCTTCACGAGATACGCCATCGCACCCGCGTCCCGGGCCCGCTCCACGAGGTCGCGCTGCGAGAACGCGGTGAGCATCAGCACCGGGGCGATGCGCTCCTCGGCGATCTTCTCGGCGGCCGAGATGCCGTCGAGCTTGGGCATCTTCACGTCGAGGATCACGAGGTCGGGCTTGTGCTCACGGGCCAGCTCGACGGCCTGCTCGCCGTCACCGGCCTCACCCACGACGCTGTAGCCCTCCTCCTCCAGCATCTCTTTGAGATCGAGCCGGATCAGGGCCTCGTCCTCGGCGATGACGACACGGGTCGTCAGCGGAGGCACGTGCGACTTGTCATCATCGGGCGCGTCCACGGGCTGGGGCGACTCGGGGGCGGTCACGGGGGCTCCTTGTTGCGGGCCGGGCAGGTACTGCTCCCCTAGAGCCTACCTAGCTGCAGCATCACTCGGTCACCCGGTACACTTCGCAGAGTTCCACGGCCTGCCCGGTTGGAGGAATCTGGTCAGACTCGCGGTGCTCAAACCACCGTGCCTTCGGGCATGTGGGTTCGAATCCCACACCGGGCACATCGAAAAGCGGATGTTCACGTTCTCGTGAACATCCGCTTTTTGCTGCACAGCGTGGCGATCACTCTCTCAGAGTGTTCACATGTACGACGTCAGCACCCGCAAGCGAGCACTCGCGTTGGTGGCGCAAGGCCGCAGCCTCAACGCGGTAAGCAAAGAGACGGGCATTTCCCGTGCCGCGATCCGCTCGTGGCAGCACCGACCGGACCCGCCGCCCAAGATGGCGCCACCGGTTCCCGGCCCTCCCACCGATCGGCCCGCGTACTCCTACTTACTGGGGCTCTACCTGGGCGACGGCTGCATCAGCGCGCACCCCCGGAGCGGCTACTACCTACGCATCGCCTGCGCCGACGCATGGCCCGGACTCATCCAGGAGTGCCGGGAGGCCATCACCCGCGTGCACCCCGGCATCGGCGTCCACCTCGCGAAGAAGCAGGGGTGCGTCATGGTGACCTCCTACTCCCGGCACTGGCCGCTCCTCTTCCCCCAGCACGGCCCCGGCAGGAAGCACGAGCGCAAGATCGCACTCGAACCCTGGCAGCAGGAGATCGTCGACGCCCATCCCTGGGAGTTCGTCAGGGGCCTCATCCACTCGGACGGCTGCCGCATCACCAACTGGACGACCCGAATGATCGGCGGGGAGCGGAAGCGCTACGAGTACCCCCGGTACTTCTTCACCAATGTCTCCGACGACATCCGGAAGCTCTACACCGACACCCTCGACAAGCTGGGCATCGAGTGGACGCAGTCAGCGCGGAACGGATGCGCGTTCAACATCTCCGTCGCCCGCAAAGCCTCTGTCGCCCGCCTGGAGGCGCACGTGGGCCCCAAGCACTGACCCCCGATGAACGGAGGATCACCCATGAACTTTCATGGAACCGAGGTTCGACAGAAGGCCGTCACGTTGTTGCGGGACGGGGTCCGTAACGCCGATGTGGCGCGGCGGCTCGGCATCCCGCTGGGCACCGTCGGCTACTGGAAGCACATGGATCGCGCCGCGCGCGGGGGGTGTCCCGGACGCGTGCAACCGCCCTGTCCCCGTTGCGAAGGCGAGTTGGATTCTGCCGCCTATGCCTACCTCTTGGGGCTCTACCTCGGTGATGGCCACATCGTCCAGAACCGTGCGATGCGGGTGCCCAGCCTGTCCGTCTCCTGTGCCGATGCCCACCCGGGGCTCATGGACGAGTGCGAGAAGGCCATGCGGGCGGTCTTCCCGGGAAACTCGGTCTGCCGAGTCCGCCGTAAGGGCTGCCACGAGGTGAAGCTCTACTCCAAGCACCTCTGGTGTCTGTTTCCACAGCATGGCCCCGGCAGGAAGCACGAGCGCAAGATCGCGCTCGAACCCTGGCAGCAGGAGATCGTCGATGCCCGACCCTGGGAGTTCGTCCGAGGGCTCATTCACTCCGATGGGTGTCGGATCGTCAACTGGACGACCCGCACCGTTGGTGGGGTGCGGAAGCGGTATGAGTATCCGCGGTTCTTCTTCACCAATGTGTCCGACGACATCCGGAAGCTCTACACCGACACCCTCGACAAGCTGGGTGTCGGGTGGACCCACTGCACGCGGGGCGGCGATCCGTACAACATCTCTGTCGCGAAGAAGGCTCATGTCGCCTTGCTCGACGCCCATGTGGGGCCCAAGCACTGAGCCCCCTACTTCGGGCTGTCGTCCTCGCCGATGTGGTGGACTCGGACCAGGTTGGTGGAGCCGGAGACGCCGGGGGGTGAGCCGGCCGTGATGACGACCACGTCGCCCTTTTCGCAGCGGCCGTATTTGAGGAGGAGGTCGTCCACCTGGTCGACCATCGCGTCCGTGGAGTCGACGTGGGGGCCGAGGAAGGTTTCCACGCCCCAGGTGAGGTTGAGCTGGGAGCGGGTCGCCGGTTCGGGGGTGAAGGCGAGGAGGGGGATCGGGGAGCGGTAGCGGGAGAGGCGGCGGGCCGTGTCGCCGCTCTGGGTGAAGGCGACCAGGAACCGTGCGCCGAGGAAGTCGCCGATCTCCGCCGCCGCGCGGGCCATGGCGCCGCCCTGGGTGCGGGGTTTGTTGCTGTCGGTCAGCGGCGGGAGGCCCTTGGCGAGGATGTCCTGTTCCGCGGCGGCGACGATCTTGGACATGGTGCGGACGGTCTGGACGGCGTACTTGCCGACGCTGGTCTCGCCGGAGAGCATCACCGCGTCCGAGCCGTCGATCACCGCGTTGGCCACGTCGGAGGCTTCCGCGCGGGTCGGCCGGGAGTTCTCGATCATGGAGTCGAGCATCTGGGTGGCGACGATCACCGGCTTGGCGTTGCGCTTGGCGAGTTTGATGGCGCGTTTCTGGACGATCGGCACGAGTTCGAGGGGCATCTCGACGCCGAGGTCGCCGCGGGCGACCATGATGCCGTCGAACGCGGCGACGATGTCGTCGATGTTCTCGACGGCCTGGGGTTTCTCGACCTTGGCGATGACGGGGAGCCGGCGTCCCTCCTCGTCCATGATGCGGTGGACGTCGGTGATGTCCTTGCCGCTGCGGACGAAGGACAGGGCGATGACGTCGACGCCGGTGCGCAGGGCCCAGCGGAGGTCTTCCTCGTCCTTCTTGGAGAGGGCGGGGACGGAGACGGCGACGCCGGGGAGGTTGAGGCCCTTGTGGTCGGAGACGATGCCGCCTTCGAGGACGCGGGTGCGCACGCGTGGGCCGTCGACGGAGGTGACTTCGAGGCAGACCTTGCCGTCGTCGACGAGGATGCGTTCGCCGGGGGTGACGTCGTCGGCGAGGCCGCCGTAGGTGGTGCCGCAGTGGTGGCGGTCGCCTGCGACGCCTTCTTCGACGGTGATGGTGAAGGTGTCGTCGCGTTCAAGGAGTACGGGGCCTTCGGCGAAGTGGCCGAGGCGGATCTTCGGGCCTTGAAGGTCTGCGAGGACGCCGACGCTGTGGCCGGTCTCGTCGGACGCCTTGCGCACGTGGCGGTAGCGCTCCTCGTGTTCGGCGTGGCCGCCGTGGCTGAGGTTCAGTCGGGCGACGTCCATTCCGGCTTCGACGAGGGCTTTGATCTGGTCGAAGGTGTCGGTGGCGGGGCCCAGGGTGCAGACGATTTTCGCTCGGCGCATGGGTCGAGCCTATGGCTTACCGATCGGTAGCGAATTGGGAGGACATGACCGCCCAACAAGCGTTGCGTGAAGCCCAGTTGACAAGTGTTGAATTGTGCGGGGTGCCGCTCCGATGAGCGCCTCGTGGACCATCGGATGATCCGATCCGACCGTGCCGGTCATCAGATCGCAACCTCCGGGGTCTGTTGCGGTTAGTCATGTCCGAGTCAGAATCTACGCGCGTTACCCACGCGCGTTGTTCGCCTTTGCCGAGGAGCACGAGACATGCCGTTGAACCGCCGGAAGTTCCTGAAGAAGTCCGCCGCGACCGGGGCGGGGGTGGCGGTCGCGAGCGCGGCCGGGGCCCCGGCGGCGCACGCCGTCCAGGCGGGCAGGCCGGCGCAGAAGCAGAAGCGGTACGCGCTGACCGTGATGGGGACGACGGACCTGCACGGCCATGTCTTCAACTGGGACTACTTCAAGAACGCCGAGTACCAGGACGCGGCGGGCAACGCGCAGGGCCTGGCGCGGATCTCGACGCTGGTGAACCGGGTGCGGGCGGAGAAGGGCCGCTGCAACACGCTGCTGCTGGACGCGGGCGACACCATCCAGGGCACGCCGCTGACGTACTACTACGCCAAGGTCGACCCGATCACCGCCAAGGGCGGTCCGGTGCATCCGATGGCGCAGGCGATGAACGCGATCGGGTACGACGCGGTGGCGCTGGGCAACCACGAGTTCAACTACGGCATCGAGACGCTGCGCGCGTTCGAGCGGCAGTGCCGTTTCCCGCTGCTGGGCGCGAACGCGGTGGACGCGAAGACGCTGAAGCCGGCGTTCCCGCCGTACTTCATGAAGTCGTTCCATGTGAAGGGGGCGCCGCCGGTGAAGGTGGCGGTGCTGGGGCTGACCAACCCGGGTATCGCGATCTGGGACAAGGCGTATGTGCAGGGCAAGCTGGCGTTCCCGGGCCTTGAGGAGCAGGCCGCGAAGTGGGTGCCCAAGCTGAGGTCGATGGGCGCGGACGTGGTCGTGGTGTCGGCGCACTCGGGGTCGTCGGGTACGTCGTCGTACGGTGACCAGTTGCCGTACGTGGAGAATTCGGCGGCGCTGGTGGCGCAGCAGGTGCCGGGGATCGACGCGATCCTGGTGGGGCACGCGCATGTGGAGATCCCCGAGCTGAAGGTGACGAACGCGAAGACGGGGAAGACGGTGGTGCTGTCGGAGCCGCTGGCGTTCGCGGAGCGGTTGTCCGTGTTCGACATCGAGCTGGTGTTCGCCAAGGGGCGCTGGTCGGTGGAGTCGGTGGCGTCGAAGGTGCTGAACTCCAACGCGGTGGCCGACGACAAGAAGATCACCAAGCTGCTGGCGGACGAGCACGCGAAGGTGGTGTCGTACGTCAATCAGGTGGTGGGTACGGCGACGGCGACGCTGACGACGGTCGAGGCGCGGTACAAGGACGCGCCGATCATCGACCTGATCACGAAGGTGCAGGAGGACGTGGTGCGGGCGGCGCTGGTGGGGACGTCGTACGCGTCGCTGCCGGTGATCTCGCAGGCGTCGCCGTTCTCGCGCACCTCGGAGATCCCGGCGGGGAACGTGACGATCCGGGATCTGTCGAGCCTGTACGTGTATGACAACACGCTGGTGGCGAAGGTGATGACGGGTGCGCAGATCAGGGCGTACCTGGAGTACTCGGCAGAGTATTTCGTGCGGACGGCGGCGGACGCGGTCGTCGATGTGGAGAAGCTGACGAACGCGGGTGGCCGTCCGGACTACAACTACGACTATGTGTCGGGGTTGTCGTACGACATCGACATCGCGCAGGCGCCGGGTTCGCGGATCCGGAATCTGACGTACGAGGGTGCGGCGCTTGACGACGCGCGGGAGTTCGTGTTCGCGGTGAACAACTACCGGGCGAACGGCGGCGGTGCGTTCCCGCATGTGGCCTCCGCCCTTGAGGTGTGGTCGGAGTCGACGGAGATCCGGACGCGGATCGCGGAGTGGGTGACCGCGAAGGGTGTGCTGGATCCGAAGGACTTCGCGTCGGTGGACTGGAGGCTCACGCGGGACGGTGTGCCGGTGTTCTAGCCGGTCGGTGGGTCTGACGGCCTCAGGTTCCGTCGCGCAGGGGTGTCAGGGTGCGGTACTGGCGTGCGGGCGGGATCTGGGGCTGTCGGTGTTCGTGGCCGTGTTCGAGGCCGAAGGTGGTGAAGGCGGTGCGGGCGGGGAGGGGGTAGTTGTCCTTGCCGGTGAGGGTGTTGAGGAGGGTGGCGCTGCGCCAGGCGGCGAGGCCGAGGTCGGGGGCGCCGACGCCGTGGGTGTGGCGTTCGGCGTTCTGGACGTAGATGTGGCAGCCGGTGTCGGTGATGCGGGGGTCGAGGTCGAGGCGGTAGTGGTCGTCGATGCGGGGGCGTCGGGCCTGATCGCGGCGGAGGTGGGGGTCGAGTCCGGCGAGGATGCGGTCGAGGGGGCGTTCGCGGTGGCCGGTGGCGAGGACGACGGCGTCGGTGGTGAGGCGGGTGCGGGTGTTCTGCTGGAGGTGTTCGAGGTGGAGTTCGATGCGGGTGCCGGCGATGCGGCCGGCGGTGCGGACGTGGACTCCGGGGGTGAGGACGGCGTCGGGCCAGCCGCCGTGCAGGGTGCGGCGGTACAGCTCGTCGTGGATGGCGGCGAGGGTGCCGGCGTCGACGGCCTTGTGGAGTTGCCACTGTGCGTGGACGAGGCGGTCGCGGACGGGTTCGGCGAGGCGGTGGAAGTAGCGGGTGTAGTCGGGGGTGAAGTGTTCGAGGCCGAGTTTGGAGTACTCCATGGGGGCGAACGCGTGGGTGCGGCCGATCCAGTGGAGGCGTTCGTGTCCGGCGGGGCGGGCTCTGAGGAGGTCGAGGAAGACTTCGGCGCCGGACTGTCCTGAGCCGACGACGGTGATGTGGTCCGCGGCGAGGAGGGTGTCGCGGTGGGTGAGGTAGTCGCCTGCGTGGACGACGGGGATGCCGGGGGCTTCGGCGAGGGGGCGGAGCGGGTCGGGGACGTGGGGCTCGGTGCCGATGCCGAGGACGACGTTGCGGGTGTAGGTGCGGCCGAGGGCTTCGGCTTCGCCGTCGGTGTCGAGCTGGGTGAAGTCGACCTCGAAGACCTCGCGTTCGGGGTTCCAGCGGACGGCGTCGACCTGGTGGCGGAAGTGCAGGCCGGGGAGGTGTTCGGCGGCCCAGCGGCAGTAGGCGTCGTATTCGGCGCGCTGGATGTGGAAGTGCTCGGCGAAGTAGAAGGGGTAGAGGCGTTCGCGGGTGCGGAGGTAGTTGAGGAAGCTCCAGGGGCTGGTGGGGTCGGCGAGGGTGACGAGGTCGGCGAGGAAGGGGACCTGGATGCGGGAGCCGTCGAGGAGGAGGCCGGGGTGCCAGGCGAAGGCGGGGGCCTGGTCGTAGAAGACGGCGTCGAGTTCGGCGAGGGGGTGGGCGAGGGCGGCGAGGGAGAGGTTGCAGGGGCCGATGCCGACGCCGACGAGGTCGCGGGGGGTGTCGGGGGCGGAGTACGGCGGCTGGGGCTGGGGATGGGCGTGGGGGTTGGGGGGATCGGTCGGGGCGGTCATCGGGGGGTGTTTCCTTCCACCAGGTGCAGGAGGGCGGCCAGGTCGTCGGGCCGGGTGTGGGGGTTGAGGAGGGTGGCTTTGAGCCAGAGGCGGCCGTCGAGGCGGGCGCGGCCGAGGACGGCGCGGCCGTCGGCGAGGAGGCGGCGGCGGACGGCGGCGACGGTGTCGTCGGTGGCGTGGGTGGGGCGGAAGAGGACGGTGGTGAGGGTGGGCGGGGCGTGGAGGGTGAGGTCGGGGTGGGCGGCGACGAGGGCGGCGAGGTGCCGGGCGTGGGCGTGGACCTGGTCGACGAGGGCGCCGAGTCCGTCGCGGCCGAGGGTGCGCAGGGTGGCGGCGATCTTGAGGACGTCGGGGCGTCGGGTGGTGCGCAGGGAGCGGCCGAGGAGGTCGGGGAGGCCGGCGTCGGTGTCGTCGTCGGCGTTGAGGTAGTCGGCGCGCTGGTGGAGGGGGGTGAGGTCGGCGGGGTCGCGGACGGCGAGGAGTCCGGCGGCGACGGGCTGCCAGCCGAGTTTGTGCAGGTCGAGGGTGACGGTGTGGGCGGTGTCGAGGCCGGTGAGGAGGGGGCGGTGGCGGTCGCTGAAGAGGAGGCCGCCGCCGTATGCGGCGTCGATGTGGAGGCGGGCGCCATGGGCGGCGCAGCGGGCGGCGATCTCGGGGAGGGGGTCGATGAGGCCGGCGTCGGTGGTGCCCGCGGTGGCGGCCACGACGACGGGGCCGGGGCCGGGGAGGCCGCGGAGGGCGGTGTCGAGGGTGTCGGGGTCGAGGCGGCCGGTGGGGGTGGGCAGGACGACGGGGTCGGGCAGGCCGAGGAGCCAGGCGGCGCGGGGCAGTGAGTGGTGGGCGTTGGCGCCGCAGACCAGGCGCAGGGTGCTGCCGTGGGTGTGGCTGTGGGCGTGGGCTTCGCGGGCGAGGAGGAGGGCGAGTTGGTTGGATTCGGTGCCGCCGGTGGTGACGAGGGCGTCGGGGGGTGCGCCGGGGGCCCGGTGGCCGTAGACCTCGGCGGCGAGGGCGTGGGTGACGAGGGCTTCCAGTGCGGAGGCGGCGGGGGCCTGGTCCCAGGAGTCGAGGGAGGGGTTGAGGGCACTGGCGGCGAGGTCGGCGGCGGTGGCGACGGCGAGGGGCGGGCAGTGCAGATGGGCCGCGCACAGGGGGTCGGCGGGGTCGGCGGCACCGGCGGCGAGGGTGTGGACGAGGGTGCGCAGCGCGTCGGGGTCGCCGTGGGCGGGGAGGATGTCGCCGACGGCGGCGCGGACCTGTGCGGTGACGGCCGCGGGTCCGCCGGCGGGCAGGGGGCCGCCGCGGGCCCGGCGGCCGGTGTCGAGGGCGTCGAGGACGGTGTCGAGCAGGGGCCGCAGCGCGTCGGTGCCGTCGGGGCCGGAGGCGAGGGGCGGGCTGCTCATGGGGTCCTCCGGCGTACGCGGCGCAGAGCGGAACAGAGGGGTTCCAGCTTGTACGGGGAGGGGGTGGGCGTGTCCGGGAAGCCGGACGATCGGCACCCGAAAGGGGGTACCGATCGTCAACGGCGCGACGAGGGACGCTAGATGGAGCGCACCTTGAGGGCGCGGGCGAGGTCGTCGAGCTGGTCGACGAGCTTGCGGCGCAGGGCGGGGGTGAGGTCGGCGTCGCGCAGGCAGTTCTCGCCGAGGTGGAGGGTGTCGGTGTCGACGGCGTGGGCGGGGAAGGCCCAGCGGCCGGCGGCGTCGGCGATGGCGGGCCCGCGGCGGGCGGCGAGGGCGACGGCGTCCTCGTAGAAGCGGGCGACGTAGGGGCGGGTGAGGTCGGCCTGTTCGGGCTGCCAGAAGCCCTGGGCGGTGGCGGTGAAGAGGTAGTTGGAGAGGTCGTCGGAGGCGAACATGGCCGCCCACGCCTTCTCCTTGGCCGCTTCGGTGGGCAGGGCGGCGCGGCAGCGGGCGGCGCCTTCCTGGCCGGTGGCGGAGGGGTCGCGGTCGAGTTCGGCGGCGATGGCGTCCTCGTCGGTGGCGCCGAGGACGGCGAGCCGGGCGAGGACGCGCCAGCGCAGGTCGGGGTCGAGTTCGGGGCCGCCGGGGACGGTGCCCTCGGTGAGCCAGGCGGTGATGGTCTCGGGGTGGGCGGCGACGTCGATGAAGTGGCGTACGGCGATCAGGCGCAGGCCGGGGTGGTCGCCGTCCTCGGTGCGGCGGATGAGGTCGCGGCACAGGGAGCCGAGGGTGGCGAGGGCGGCGGGGCGCTGGTCGGGGCCGACGTAGCGGCCGGCGATCTGGGTGCCGGCGAAGGCGAGGACGCCCTGGACGAGGGCGAGGTCGGTCTCGCGCGGGAGGTGGGCGCGGGCGATGTCGAGGTAGTCGGCGGGGGCGAGTTCGCCGTCGCGGACGGCGTCGCGCAGGGCGTTCCAGACGACGGCGCGGGTGAGGGGGTCGGGCAGGGCGGACAGACAGGCGCGGACGGTGTCGAAGGACCGGCTGTCGAAGCGGATCTTGGCGTAGGTGAGGTCGCCGTCGTTGAGGAGGAGCAGGGCGGGGCGCTTGCCGAGGGGCTGGGGGGCGCTCTGCGGGACGTCGAGGTGGAGGCGTTCGCGCGGGGTGAGGCGGGCGGGGCTGTCGTCGTCGGCGAGGTCGGTGTCGTAGAGGCCGACGGCGATGCGGTGGGGGCGGGTGCCGTGGTGTTCGACGGTGAGGGCGTGCTCGCTGCCGGTGCCGGTGACGACGGGGATGAGGGTGTCGACGCCGGTGGTGCGCAGCCAGGTGTCGGCCCAGGCGTGGACGTCGCGTTCGGTGGTGGTGGCGAGGGAGTCGATGAAGTCGGCGAGGGTGGCGTTGCCGAAGCGGTGGCGGGCGAAGTGGGTGTTGATGCCGGCCAGGAAGTCCTTCTCGCCGAGCCAGGTGACGAGCTGGCGGAGTGCGGAGGCGCCCTTGGCGTAGGAGATGCCGTCGAAGTTGAGGAGCGCGGAGGCGGTGTCGGGGACGGCTTCGGGGGCGACGGGGTGGGTGGAGGGGCGCTGGTCGGCGTCGTAGCCCCAGGCCTTGCGGACGACGCCGAAGTCGGTCCAGGTGTCGGTGAAGCGGGTGGCCTCGGTGAGGGTCTGGTAGCCCATGTACTCGGCGAAGGACTCGTTGAGCCAGATGTCGTCCCACCAGCGCAGGGTGACGAGGTCGCCGAACCACATGTGGGCCATCTCGTGGGCGACGACCATGGCGCGGGTCTGGCGTTCGGTGTCGGTGACGGCGGAGCGGTAGACGAACTCGTCGCGGAAGGTGACCAGTCCGGGGTTCTCCATGGCGCCGGCGTTGAACTCGGGGACGAACGCCTGGTCGTAGGAGTCGAAGGGGTAGGGCTCGTCGAACTTCTCGTGGTAGCGGTCGAAGCACTGCCGGGTGATCTCGAGGAGTTCGTCGGCGTCGGCGTCGAGGTGGGGGGCGAGGGAGCGGCGGCAGTGGATGCCGAAGGGCAGGCCGCGGTGTTCGGTGGTGACGGAGTGCCAGGGTCCGGCGGCGACGGCGACGAGGTAGGTGGAGATGAGGGGGGTGGGGGCGGCCTTCCAGCGGCCGTCGCCGAGGTGTTCGGTGATGCCGTTGGCGAGGACGCTCCAGCCGTCGGGTGCGGTGACGGTGAGTTCGAAGACGGCCTTGAGGTCGGGCTGGTCGAAGGCGGTGAAGACGCGCTGGACGTCGTCCATGAAGAGCTGGGTGTAGAGGTAGGTCTCGCCGTCGGTGGGGTCGGTGAAGCGGTGCATGCCCTCGCCGGTGCGGGAGTAGCGCATGGTGGCGTGGACGCGCAGTTCGTGTTCGCCGGCGGCCAGGTCGGCGAGGGGGAGGCGGTTGCCGGTGAGGGCGGCGGGGTCGAGGGGTTGTCCGTCGAGGGTGGCGGAGCGCAGTTCGGCGGGCTTGAGCTCGACGAAGGTGGTGCCATCGGCGCGTGCGGTGAACCTGATGGCGGTCCGGGACTCGAAGGTCTCCTCGCCGGTGGTCAGGTCGAGCTCGATGGTGTAGCGGTGTACGTCGAGGAGCTGGGCACGGTTCTGCGCTTCGTCGCGCGTCAGTACGGACATGGACGACATGCTGCCTGATGCCGCCGGCCGGGCACAGGGGCGGTTCGGTACGCGCCCTATGTCCCGTGCTCGCGCCGGAGCCGCCGGAGCTGCCGGAACGCGTCCGTCAGCGGGGTGCGGGCGCCGGGTCCTGGCCGCTGTCCTCCGCGATGCGTTCGTGGTGGCGGATCACCTCGGCGATGATGAAGTTGAGGAACTTCTCGGCGAAGGCGGGGTCGAGGTGGGCGCTCTCGGCGAGGGCGCGCAGCCGGGCGATCTGGCGGGCCTCGCGGGCCGGGTCGGCGGGCGGGAGCTGGTGGCGGGCCTTGAGGTGGCCGACCTGCTGGGTGGCCTTGAAGCGTTCGGCGAGCATGTGGACGACGGCGGCGTCGATGTTGTCGATGCTCTCGCGCAGCCGGGCCAGCTCGGCGCGCACGGTCTGGTCGACGTCGCCGCTTCCCGGGGTGTCGCTGGTGGTCATGGGCGATCACCCTAGTGCGTGGCGTGCGGGGGGCCTTGCCCGGTGGTGGCTCGTACAGTGGGAGACCGGGTGCACCGGTGGGCGGGTGCACGGCGTCTTGGGGGTGCGGGCGTGGCCAACGGTGGTCCGGTCGAGCACGGTTTTCCGCATCTCGCGACGGTGCGGGCGGCCGTCACGGCCCTGTACCGGCGGCTGTCGTACGGCACGGTCCATCAGTTCGCGGTGAGTGTGCCGCCGGCCGACGTGGCGTTCTGCGACGTGGACGATCTGCATCTGGGGGCGCAGCGGGTGGCGCGGGAGCTGGTGCGGCACTACCGGCTGCCGGACGCGCGGATGGTGGTGGCGTTCCGGGAGATGGAGCACGCGGCGCATGTGGAGCTGACGGCGGGGCCGGAGTACTTCATCGAGCTGAACGACCGGTTCCGTACGCATCGGCGGGACATCGGGGCGGCGCTGGCGCACGAGATCATGCATGTGTATCTGCACCGGATGGATCTGTCGTTCCCCGGGACGCGGGACAACGAGATCCTGACGGACACGGCGACGACGTATCTGGGGGCGGGCTGGCTGCTCCTCGACGCCTTCCGCGAGGACGGGGTGTCCTCGCAGAAGCTGGGGTATCTGACGCCGGAGGAGTTCGGGTACGTGCTGGCGAAGCGGTCGCTGATGTTCGGGGAGGATCCGTCGGCGTGGTTCACCAGCGCGCAGGCGTACACGGCGTACGGGCGCGGTCTCGAGCGGGCGCGGCACGACGAGCGGCAGCCGCCGCTGACGGCGGCGGGCTGGGCGGGGCGGCGCCGGTACGCGCGTGACCGGCGGCATGCGCAGCATGTCGCCGAGGGGTCCGGCGGGTCGTCCGGGGGCACGGACGCGGCGGACGCGCCGTACGCGTTCGCGGCCGATCCGGCGGGGCCGCTGCGGGTGACGTTCCCGTGCCCGACCTGCCATCAGCGGATCAGGGTGCCGGTGAAGGGGCGGGTGCGGGCGCGGTGCGGTCTGTGCCGGACGGTGCTGGAGTGCGACACGTAGGACGGGCGGCTATGCCCCATAGACCGCTCCCGGTGGCTCCGCCCGTGCGAGGAGCTCGAGTACGGTCTCCCCCGCCTCCGCCGGGCTGCGGCGGGCGCCCTTGTCGGCGGTGGGGCCCGGTCGCCAGCCCTCCATGACGGTGATCCGTCCGCCCTCCGCCTCGAAGACGCGTCCGGTGACGCCGTCGCTCGCGACGGAGCCCAGCCAGACGACGAGCGGGGAGACGTTCTCCGGGGCCATGGCGTCGAAGCCGGTGGCGGGGGCGGCCATGGCCGTGGCGAAGGCGCGTTCGGTCATCCGGGTGCGGGCGGCGGGCGCGATGGCGTTGACCTGGACGCCGTAGCGGGCGAGTTCGGCGGCCGCGACCAGGGTGAGGGCCACGATCCCGGCCTTCGCGGCGCTGTAACCGGCCTGTCCGACCGAGCCCAGCAGTCCGGCGCCGCTGGCGGTGTTGACGATCCGGGCGGCGGGCGGGCGGCCGGCCTTGGTCTCGGCGCGCCAGTGCGCGGCGGCGTGCCGCAGGGGGAGGAAGTGGCCCTTGAGGTGGACGCGCAGGACGGCGTCCCAGTCGTCCTCGTCGAGGTTGACGAGCATGCGGTCGCGCAGGAAGCCGGCGTTGTTGACGAGCGTGTCGAGCCGGCCGTACGTGTCCAGGGCGGTGGTGACGAGGGAGGCGGCGCCCTCGGGGGTGGCGATGTCGCCGTGGTGGGCGACGGCGGTGCCGCCGGCGGCGCGGATCTCGGCGACGACGCGGGCGGCGGGGGTGCCGGGCGTGCCGGGGCTTTCGGGGCCTGGTGTGCCGCCGTCCAGGCGCACGCCGAGGTCGTTGACCACGAGCCGGGCTCCCTCGGCCGCGAACGCGAGCGCGTGCGCCCGTCCGAGGCCGCGTCCGGCGCCGGTGACGACGACGACCCGGCCCTCGCAGATTCCGCTCATCTCAGGTCTCCTGTCCGTGGTGGTCGGCGGTCGCGGCGTCGAGGAACGCGGGCCGCTCCCCTCCCCCGTGCACGAGCAGGCTCGCCCCGCTGATGTAGGAGGCCGCGTCGGAGGCGAGGAAGACGGCGGCGGCGCCCACGTCGGCGGGGTCGGCCAGGCGGCCGAGCGGGACGGTGCGGGCGACGGCCTCGACGCCGTCGGCGTCGCCGTAGTGCAGGTGCGACAGCTCGGTGCGGACCATGCCGACCACGAGGGTGTTGACGCGGACCCGCGGCGCCCACTCCACGGCCATCGAGCGGGCGAGGTGGGCGAGGCCGGCCTTGGCGGCGCCGTAGGCGGCGGTTCCGGGCGAGGGGCGGTCGCCGCTGACGCTGCCGATCATCACGATCGAGCCGCCGGTGCGCCGCAGAGGGGGGTGGGCGGCGAGGGACACGGTCAGCGGGGCGAGCAGGTTGAGTTCGATCACGCGCGCGTGGCGCTCGGCGTCGGCCTGGTCGAGCGGGCGGTAGGGGGCGCCGCCCGCGTTGTTGACCAGGACGTCGAGGCGGTCGAGACCGGCGAAGAACGCGCGGACGGCGTCGCCGTCGCGGACGTCGAGCGGCCGGTACGCGGCGTACGGCACCGGGGTCGGGGGCGGTCGGCGGGCGCAGACGGTCACCCGGGCGCCGGCCTCGGCGAGGGCCCGCGCTATACCGGCGCCGACGCCCCGGGTGCCGCCGGTGACGACGGCGACCTTCCCGTTCAGCTCCATTCGCTGCTACCTTCCACCTAACAAACGTTTGGTGGAAAGGTAGCTGATGCTTCCATGGGTGTCTCCACCTCGTCCCCGGAAAAGGGGATCGCGTCCGTCTCGGTGTCCTTCCCTCCGGTGAACGCCCTGCCGGTGGCCGGCTGGTTCGCGCTGGCCGACGCGGTGCGGGCGGCCGGCCGGGATCCGCGGACGCGCTGTGTGGTGCTGTCCGCCGAGGGGCGGGGGTTCAACGCGGGCGTGGACATCAAGGAGCTGCGGGCGGGCGGCCCCGGCGCGCTGGTGGGCGTCAACCGGGGCTGTTCCGAGGCGTTCGCGGCCGTCCACGAGTGCGAGGTCCCGGTGGTGGCGGCGGTGCACGGCTTCTGTCTGGGCGGCGGCATCGGCCTGGTGGGCAACGCGGACGCGATCGTGGCGAGCGAGGACGCCACCTTCGGCCTGCCCGAACTGGACCGCGGCGCGCTCGGCGCGGCCACCCATCTGGCCCGGCTGGTCCCCGGTCATCTGATGCGCGCCCTGTACTACACCTCGCGCACCGTCACGGCGGCCGAGCTGCACGCGCACGGCTCGGTGTGGCGCGTGGTGCCGAGCGCCGAACTGCGTTCGGCGGCACTGGAGTTGGCGCGCGAGATCGCCGCCAAGGACGGCGAGCTGCTGCGGCTGGCCAAGGCGGCCATCAACGGCATCGATCCGGTCGACGTGCGCCGCAGCTACCGCTTCGAGCAGGGGTTCACCTTCGAGGCGAGCGCCCTGGGGGTGGCCGACCGGGTCCGGAACACGTTCGGGCAGGACACGTCCGGGCGGGACACGTCCGGCGAGGAGGGCGGGGCGGATGGCTGACAAGACGATGACCGCCGAGGAGGCCGTGTCCCGGCTGGAGAGCGGCATGACCCTCGGCATCGGCGGCTGGGGCGCGCGCCGCAAGCCCATGGCGCTGGTCCGGGCCCTGCTCCGCTCACCGGTCACGGACCTGACGGTCGTCTCGTACGGCGGTCCGGACGTCGGGATGCTGGCCGCGGCGGGCCGGATCCGCCGACTGGTCGCCGCGTTCGTCACGCTGGACTCGATCCCCCTCGAACCGCACTACCGCGCGGCCCGTGAGAGCGGCTCCCTCGAACTGACCGAGATCGACGAGGCGATGTTCCTGTGGGGCCTGCGCGCCGCCGCCCACCGGCTGCCGTTCCTCCCGGTGCGCGCGGGGCTCGGCTCGGACGTGATGCGGATCAACCCCGGCCTGCGCACGGTGACTTCGCCCTACGACGACGGCGAGACGTTCGTCGCGATGCCCGCCCTGCGGCTGGACGCGGCGCTGGTGCACGTCAACCGGGCCGACCGGCTGGGCAACGGCCAGTATCTGGGCCCCGACCCGTACTTCGACGACCTGTTCTGCGCGGCGGCGGACGCGGCGTACGTCTCCTGCGAGCGGATCGTCGACACCGCCGAGCTGACGAAGGAGGCGCCGCCGCAGTCGCTGCTGATCACCCGGCAGGTGGTGACAGGGGTGGTGGAGGCGCCGGGCGGGGCGCACTTCACGTCCTGCGCGCCCGACTACGGCCGGGACGAGGAGTTCCAGCGGCGGTACGCGAGCATGCCGTGGCCGCGGTTCGCGGAACGGTATCTGGCGGGGGACGAACGGGCCTACCGGGCGGCGGCGGAGGAGGACGCGTGAGCAGCGAGTCCGGCAAGGGCACAAGGACGGACGACGGCGGCGCCACGCGTGCCGAGTACTGCGTGATCGCCTGTGCCGAGACCTGGCGGGACGCGGGGGAGATCCTGGCGAGCCCGATGGGCCCGATCCCGTCGGTGGGCGCCCGGCTGGCGCGGCTGACCTTCTCCCCCGACCTGCTGCTGACCGACGGCGAGGCCCTGATCGTCCGCCCGGACGGGACCGTGGAGGGCTGGCTGCCGTACCGCGCGCATCTGGAGCTGGTCACCGGCGGGCGGCGGCACGTGATGATGGGCGCGAGCCAGCTCGACCGGTTCGGCAACCAGAACATCTCCTGCATCGGCGACTGGGCGCGGCCGACGCGGCAGTTGCTCGGGGTGCGCGGTGCGCCGGTCAACACGCTGAACAACCCGACGAGTTACTGGATCCCCCGGCATTCGCGGCGGGTGTTCGTGGAGAAGGTCGACCTGGTGTGCGGGGTGGGGTACGACCGTGCCGCCGGGGCCCGCCATCACCGTCTCGCCCGGGTCGTCACGGATCTGGGCGTCCTCGACTTCGCCACGCCCGACCATGCGATGCGGCTGGTCTCGGTGCATCCGGGGGTGAGTGTGGAACAGGTGCGGGAGGCGACCGGGTTCGACCTGGTGGTGCCCGACCGGGTGCCGTACACCCGTGAACCGACCGCGGCCGAGCTGCGGTTGATCCGCGAGGTGATCGACCCGGACGGGATCCGCGCGCGGGAGGTCGCCGGCTGATGGAGACCGCACTGACCCGGCTGGTCGGGGTGCGCTGTCCGATCGTGCAGAGCGGCATGGGCTGGGTGGCGGGCCCCCGGCTGGTGTCGGCGGCGGCGAACGCGGGGGCGCTGGGCGTGCTCGGCTCGGCGACCATGACGGTGGACGGGCTGCGGGAGGCGGTCCGCGAGGTGCGCTCCCGTACGGACGCGCCGTTCGGGGTGAATCTGCGGGCCGACGCGGCGGACGCCGGGGACCGGGTGCGGATCCTGATCGACGAGGGGGTGCGGGTGGCGTCGTTCGCGCTCGCGCCGTCCCGGGAGCTGATCGCCGTGCTGAAGGAGGCGGGGGTCGTCGTCATTCCCTCGGTGGGGGCGCGGCGGCATGCCGAGAAGGTCGCCGCGTGGGGCGCGGACGCGGTCGTCGTGCAGGGCGGGGAGGGCGGCGGGCACACCGGGGAGGTGGCGACGACCGTGCTGCTGCCGCAGGTGGTGGACGCGGTGGACGTCCCGGTGGTGGCGGCGGGCGGCTTCTTCGACGGGCGGGGCCTGGTCGCGGCGCTGGCTTATGGGGCGGCGGGGGTGGCGATGGGCACCCGGTTCCTGCTGACCTCGGACTCGACCGTGCCGGACGCGGTGAAGGCGCGCTATCTGGCGGCGACGGTCCGGGACGTCACGGTCACGCGCGCGGTGGACGGGCTGCCGCACCGGATGCTGCGCACGGACCTGGTGGCGGCGCTGGAGGACGCGGGCCGCGCGCGGGCGCTGCTGCACGCGGTGCGCAGGGCGGCGGGCTTCCGGAGGCTGTCCGGGCTCACCTGGCGGCAGTTGGTGCACGACGGCCTCGCGCTGCGGCACGGCAAGGAGCTGTCCTGGAGTCAGGTCCTGCTCGCCGCGAACACACCGATGCTGCTGCGCTCGGCGATGGTGGACGGCCGCACGGACCTCGGGGTGATGGCCGCCGGGCAGGTCGCCGGGGTGATCGACGACCTGCCGTCCTGCGCGGAGCTGGTGGAGCGGATCATGCGGGAGGCGGAGGCGACCAGGGACCGTCTGACGGCGCCGCGCTGACCGCCGTCACAACCGCTCGGTCGTCACAGCCGCTCGATCACCGTCACGTTCGCCTGCCCGCCGCCCTCGCACATCGTCTGGAGACCGTAGCGCCCGCCCGTGCGCTCCAGTTCGTGCAGCAGGGTCGTCATCAGCTTGGCGCCGGTGGCGCCCAGGGGGTGGCCGAGGGCGATCGCGCCGCCGTTGACGTTGACCTTCGCGGGGTCGGCGCCGGTCTCCTTCAGCCAGGCGAGGACGACGGGCGCGAAGGCTTCGTTGATCTCGACGAGGTCGATGTCGTCGAGGGTCAGTCCGGTCTTCTTCAGGGCGTGGGCGGTGGCCGGGATGGGCGCGGTCAGCATGCGGATGGGGTCCTCGCCGCGCACGGAGAGGTGGTGCACGCGCGCACGGGGTGTCAGCCCGTGGTCGCGGACCGCCCGCTCGGAGGCGAGGAGCAGCGCGGCGGCCCCGTCGGAGACCTGCGAGGAGCAGGCGGCGGTGACGGTCCCGCCGTCGAGGACGGGTTTCAGCGCGGCCATCTTCTCCAGGGAGGTGTCCCGGCGCGGCCCCTCGTCCGCGCTCACCTCGCCGTAGGGGACGGTCTCGCGGGTGAACCGGCCCTCGTCGAGGGCGCGCACCGCCCGCCGGTGCGAGCGCAGCGCGAACTCCTCCTGGTCCTCGCGGCCGATGCCCCACCTGGCGGCGATCGTCTCGGCGCCGGCGAACTGGTTGACGGGCCGGTCGCCGTAGCGGGCGCGCCAGCCCTCGCTGCCCGCGAAGGGGCCCTCGGTGAAACCGAGCGGTGCGGCGGCCTGGCGGGTGGCGTAGGCGATGGGGATCTGCGACATGTTCTGCACGCCGCCGGCGACGACGAGGTCCTGGGTGCCGGAGAGCACGGCCTGCGCGGCGAAGTGCACGGCCTGCTGGGAGGATCCGCACTGCCGGTCGACGGTCACGCCGGGCACCTCCTCGGGCAGTCCGGCGGCCAGCCAGCAGGTGCGGGCGATGTCACCGGCCTGGGGTCCGACCGTGTCCAGACAGCCGAACACGACGTCCTCCACGGCCGCCGGGTCGATGCCCGCGCGCGCGACCAGCGCCCGCAGCACATGGGCGCCGAGGTCCGCCGGATGCACCCCGGCGAGCCCTCCCCCGCGCCGCCCGACGGGCGTACGGACCGCTTCGACGATGAATGCCTCGGCCATGGCGACTCCCCTGCGCGTCAAGGACTGTTCGGGTGACTACTCCCGTACGGCGATGCCGTCGAGCACCATCGACAGGTACTGGCGGGCGATCTCCTCCGGGCTGTGCTGTCCGCCGGGCCGGTACCAGGAAGCGGCGACCCAGACGGTGTCGCGGACGAACCGGTAGGTGAGGCGGACGTCGAGGTCGGCGCGGAAGACCCGGTCGGCGACCCCGCGCTCCAGCGTGGACAGCCACGCCTCCTCGAAGCGGCGCTGCGACTCGGCGAGGAACGCGAACCGCTCCTGCGCGACGAGCTGCTTGCTCTCCTTCTGGTAGATCGCGACGGCGGCGCGGTGCCGGTCGATCTCCCGGAACGACTCGGTGACCAGCGCTTCGAGGGTCTCGCGGGGGCCCTTCCCGGCGGCGAGGACGGTGTCGTAGCCGTCCCACAGCTCGTCGAGGAAGGTGCGCAGGATCTCCTCCAGCATCGATTCCTTGGAGTCGAAGTGGTAGTAGAGGCTGCCCGCGAGCATGCCCGCGTGGTCGGCGATCTTGCGGACGGTGGTGGCGTTGTAGCCCTGTTCGGCGAAGACCTCGGCGGCGGTGCCGAGGAGTTCGCGCCGACGGGCGGGGGCGGCGGTCACCTGGGGCTTCTTCTTGGTCGGCACGGGGTCCATTGTCGTCGTCCGCCGTCGTCCGTCGCGCTACGCGTGCTGGCTGCTGACGGGGACGACCTCGCCCGTCATGTAGGAGGAGTAGCCGGACGCCAAAAACACGATGACGTTGGCGACCTCCCAGGGTTCGGCGGGGCGGCCGAACGCCTCGCGCGCGGTCAGTTCCTCCAGCAGTCCGGGCGTGGTGACCTTGGCGAGGTGGGGGTGCAGGGCGAGGCTCGGCGCGACCGCGTTGACCCGCACGCCGTAGGGGGCGGCCTCGATCGCCGCGCAGCGGGTCAGGGCCATGACGCCGGCCTTCGCGGCGGCGTAGTGCGCCTGTCCGGCCTGGGCGCGCCAGCCGACGACGGAGGCGTTGTTGACGACGACCCCGCCGCCGGTCGCGCGCATCCGGCGCAGGGCGGCGCGGGTGCAGCGGAAGGTGCCGCCGAGGGTCACGTCGAGCACCCGGGACCACTGGTCGTCGGTCATGTCGACGAGGGGCGCGGTGCCGCCCAGGCCCGCGTTGTTGACGACGACGTCGAGGCGGCCGTGGGTGTGCTCGGCGGCGTCGAACAGGGCGCGCACCTGGGTGTCGTCGGTGACGTCGCAGGGGTGCGCGGAGACCGCCTCGGCGCCGAACTCCTCGGCGAGGGCGGCCTCGTACGCCTTGAGGCGGCGGGTGTGGGCGTCGCTGATCAACACGCGGGCGCCCTCCTCCAGGAGGCGGCGGGCGGTCGCCCCGCCGATGCCCGCGCCGGCCGCGGCGGTGACGACGGCGGTGCGGCCCTTCAGCAGCCCGTGCCCGGGCACATAGGCCGGGCTCTCGACGTCTGTCATGGGCCCACGCTAACCTACCAAACACTTGTTAGGGAAGGACGGCAGCCCATGGATCTCACCCTCACCCGGGAAGAGGAGGCGTTCCGCGAGGAGGCCCGCGCCTGGCTCGCCGCGCATGTGCCGCGCACCGCGCTGCCGTCCCTGGAGACGGCGGAGGGCTTCGCCGCGCACCGCGCGTGGGAGGCCGAACTGGCCGCCGACCGCTGGTCGGTGGTGAACTGGCCCGCGCGCTACGGCGGCCGGGACGCGGGTCTGGTGCGCTGGCTGCTCTTCGAGGAGGAGTACTGGGCGGCGGACGCGCCCGGCCGCGTCGGCCAGAACGGCATCGGCCTGCTCGCACCCACCCTGCTCGCGCACGGCACGGAGGAGCAGCGCGCGCGGGTGCTGCCGCCGATGGCGACGGGCGAGGTGGTCTGGGCGCAGGCGTGGTCGGAGCCCGAGGCCGGCTCCGACCTGGCGTCGCTGCGCTCGCGCGCGGTGCGCGCGGAAGGCGGCTGGCTGCTGAGCGGGCAGAAGACCTGGTCCTCGCGCGCGGCCTTCGCCGACCGCGCCTTCGGCCTGTTCCGCAGCGACCCGACGGCCCCGAAACCCCATCAGGGGCTCCTGTACGTCATGTTCGGCCTGCGCGCCCCGGGGGTCACGGTCCGCCCGGTCGGCCGTCTGGACGGCGAGCCGACGTTCGCCGAACTGTTCCTGGACGAGGTGTTCGTGCCGGACGAGGACGTGATCGGGGAACCGGGCGACGGCTGGCGGATCGCGATGTCCACGGCCGCCGACGAACGCGGGCTCACCCTGCGCTCCCCCGGCCGTTTCCTGGCCGCCGCCGACCGGCTGCACGCCCTGTGGCGGGCGAAGGGCGGTCCGCCGGAGACGGCGGGCCGGGTCGCCGACGCCCTGATCGGCGCCCGCGCCTACCAGTTGTTCACCTACGCGGCGGCGGCCCGCACCCGCGCGGGCGAGCGGCTCGGCCCGGAGTCGAGCATGAACAAGGTCTTCTGGTCGGAGCTGGACATCGCGCTGCACGAGACGGCGCTCGACCTGCTGGGCGCGCGGGGCGAGGCGGCGGACACCGCGTGGGCGCGGCGGTACGTGTTCGCGCTGGCCGGTCCGATCTACGCGGGGACGAACGAGATCCAGCGCGACATCGTCGCCGAGCGGCTGCTCGGCCTGCCGAAGGGGCGCCGCTGATGCGTTTTCTCCTCGACCCCGAGCACCGGGCGTTCGCCGCCTCCCTGGACGCGATGCTGACGGCCGCCGACACCCCGGGGACGGCCCGGGAGTGGGGCCGCGGCGAGCACGCGCGCGGGCGCGCGCTGTGGGCCCGGATCGCCGACGCCGGGGTGTTCGCGCTGGCGGTGCCGGAGGCGTACGAGGGGCTGGGGCCGCGTCCGGTGGACCTCGCCGTGGCCTTCGTCGAGCTGGGCCGGCACGCGGTGCCGGGGCCGCTGGTGGAGACGGTGACGGCGGCGGCCCTGCTCCGCGAACCGGGCCCGGCGAAGCGGCTGCTGCCCGCGCTGGCGTCGGGCGCGTCGATGGCGACGGTGGCCTACGAGGACGCGTCGTCCGAGGAGGGGGCGTTCGCGCTGGACGGTGACGCGGCGGACGTACGGCTGTCCGTGACGCCCGCCGGTCTGCGGCTCGCCCCGGGGTACGACGGCGTACGGCCCTCCCTGGACCCGGCGCGGCGGCTGGCGCGGCTCTCGGCGGGCGGTGAGCTGCTCTCCGTCGGTCCGCCCGCGCCGCGGGCCCTGCTGACCGCACGGCTGGCCACGGCCGCGCAGGCGCTCGGCGTCGGGCTGGCGCTGCTGGAGCGGACGGTGGCGTACGTCGGACGGCGCACGCAGTTCGGGGTGCCGGTGGGGTCGTTCCAGGCGGTGAAGCACCGGCTGGCGGACACGCGGATCGCGCTGGAGTTCGCCCGGCCGCTGGTGCTGGGCGCCGCCGTGACGATGGCGCCGGCGGACGTGGCGGCGGCGAAGGCGAGCGCCTGCGAGGCGGCGTACGGGGCGGCGCGCACCGCGCTCCAGGCGCACGGCGCGATCGGGTACACGGCGGAGTACGACCTGTCGCTGTGGCTGACCAAGGCCCGCGCCCTGCGCACGGCGTGGGGCACGCCGGACGAGTGCCGGGCGGCCGTGCTCGCGGCCCGTGCCCGGCCGGTCAGCCGGTGACCTTGGCGATGAAGGCGGCCAGGTTGGTCACGGTCCGCCGGATCTTCTCCTCCAGGCTGATCGTCTCGTGCAGCCGGGCGCCGACGCCCGCGTCGCGCAGCCCGCGCACGTACAGCGAGCAGGCGAGGTCGGCGCAGAGGTAGGCGCCCACCGAGTTGCCCTGCTGCCCGGCCCGGCCCGCCCTGGGCGCGACCATCAGCGCGACCCCGCCGGAGTGGGTGGTCAGGCACATCGAGCACATGCTGCGCCGGGCCTGCCCGACGGCACCCGCGCCGGCCCGCAGGGCGAGCGCCGTCAGACGGCCCTCCAGCTCGACGGCGAGATAGGCCCGGTCGGGCGCCTGGGGGTCGCGCCAGCCGAGGTAGTCCAGGTGCGCCCAGGGCCGGTCGGCCAGGTCGCGGGGCACGGACAGGCGCTTGGCCTCGCCCTTGGTGCAGTTCACGAAGGCGGCGCGGATCTCTTGTTCGGTCACGGGCTTCATGACAGCGAGGCTAATTTGCCTAAACCTTTTAGGCAAACGCATAATCGCTTAAGGCCGAGGAGAGGGTGGATCGCATGGCGCGCGTCGGACTGACCACGGAACGCCTGGTGCGGGCGGGCGCGGAGCTGGCCGACGAGGCGGGCTTCGACGAGGTGACCGTCTCGGCCCTGGCCCGCCGCTTCGACGTCAAGGTCGCGAGCCTGTACTCGCATGTGCGCAACTCCCAGGACCTCAGGACCCGGATCGCCCTGCTCGCCCTGGAGGAGATGGCCGACCGGGCCGCCGACGCGCTGGCCGGGCGGTCCGGCAAGGACGCCCTGACCGCGCTGGCGAACGTCTACCGCGACTACGCCCGTGAACACCCCGGCCGCTACGCCGCAGCCCAGCTCCGCCTGGACCCGGAGACGGCGGCCGCGAGCGCGGGCGTCCGGCACGCCCGGATGACCCGGGCGCTGCTGCGCGGCTACGACCTGGCGGAACCCGACAGCACCCACGCCGTCCGGCTGCTCGGCAGCGTCTTCTCCGGCTATGTCGGCCTGGAGCTGGGCGGCGGCTTCGACCACAGCGCCCCGGACTCCGACGAGACCTGGGGCCGGATCCTGGACGCCCTCGACGCGCTGCTGCGCAACTGGCCGGCCGCCTGACGCCGCTCAGTGACCGCCGGGCCCGTGCCTGCCGGTGAGTTCGCGGTACTCCCGCGGGGTCGGCTTCGGAATCCGGGTGCCCGGCCCGAACATGGCGCGCGCCAGCCGCGCCCGCACCCGCTGCGAGACGGTGACCGGTCTGCGCACACCGTTGGCGTCGACGCGGGGGCCGATCTCGTAGGGCGGGGGCTGCTCGTGCTGGGTGAGGGTGAACAACTCCGCCGGGCCCAGGGGTTCGTGGACCTCGACGTACTCCCCGTGCGGCAGCCGCTTGATCGTGCCGGTCTCCCGGCCGTGCAGCACCTTGTCCCGGTCCCGGAGTTGCAGTCCCAGACAGATCCGCTTGGTCACCATGAAGGCGACGACCGGCGCCACGAAGACGGCGATCCGCACGAACCAGGTGATCGCGTTGATGGACAGATGCAGATGGGTGGCGACGATGTCGTTGCCGCCGCCGATCAGCAGCACCCCGTACAGGGTCAGCCAGGCCACGCCGAGCCCGGTGCGCACCGGCACGTTCCGCGGCCGATCCAGGACATGGTGCTCCCGCTTGTCCCCGGTGATCCACGCCTCGACGAACGGATACAGCCCGAGGGCGAGCAGGATCAGCGGGAAGAGGGAGAAGGGGATGAGGACGCCCGGGATCAGGGTGTGCCCGAAGGCGCTGATCTCCCAGCCCGGCATCACCCGGATCAGCCCCTCGGAGAACCCGAGATACCAGTCGGGCTGCGCGCCCGTGGTCACCAGGTCGGGCCGGTAGGGGCCGAAGGCCCACACCGGGTTGATGGTGGCGATCCCGGCCATCAGGGTCAGCACACCGAAGACCAGGAAGAAGAAACCGCCGGCCTTCGCCATGTAGACCGGCATGAACGGCATGCCGGTCACCGACTTCTGGTCGCGTCCTGGGCCCGGATACTGGGTGTGCTTGTGGAAGAACACCAGGATCAGATGGGCCACCACGAGCGCCAGCATGATGCCGGGCAGCAGCAGGACATGGATCGGGTACAGCCGCGAGATGATGTCGTGGCCCGGGAACTCCCCGCCGAACAGGAAGAACGACAGATACGTGCCGACGACCGGGATCGACAGGATCGCCCCGTCGGCGAAGCGGATCCCGGTGCCGGACAGCAGGTCGTCGGGGAGCGAGTAGCCGGTCAGACCGGTGAGGATGCCGAGCATCAACAGGGTCCAGCCGAACAGCCAGTTGACCTCGCGGGGCTTGCGGAAGGCGCCGGTGAAGAACACCCGCATCATGTGGACCAGCATGCCGGTGACGAAGACCAGCGCCGCCCAGTGGTGGATCTGCCGGATCAGCAGCCCGCCGCGCACGTCGAAGCTGATGTCGAGCGTCGACTCGTACGCCTTGGTCATCGGGATGCCGTTGAGCGGGACGTACGAGCCGTCGTAGACGACCTCGGCGCTGCTGGGCTCGAAGAACAGGGTCAGATAGACGCCGGTGAGGATCAGGACGAGGAAGCTGTAGAGGCAGACCTCGCCCAGCATGAAGGACCAGTGGTCGGGGAACACCTTGCGCAGGTTCGCGCGGGCCAGCCCGTACAGGCCCAGCCGGCCGTCGGCCCAGTCGGCGATCCGCTCGCCCCGCGCGGGCTCCGCGCCCCGTCCGTCGTGCCGCCCCTCGTGCCCCGGTCGCGCGCCGTCTTCCATACGCCGCCGCCTCCCCGTCGGATCGTCCCAGGGTGGCACGGCGGCCCGGCGGGGCCAATGGGGCGTACGGCGGTCAGGGCCGGACGATCCCCGCCGCCCGGGCCGCCACCAGCCACGTGGGGAACTCGCCCACCAGCCGGTCGTACAGCTCGGCGTCCGACATCTTGCGGGGATCGGAACCGGCGTGGAAGAAACCGGCGTTGTCGACGGCCCGCTTGGCCGGCACGGGCAGGTCGTCGAGCTTGCGCAGGAAGTCGAACTGCCTGCTGCCGCGGTCGCCGAAGCCGACGAACTGCCAGAACAGCGGCAGCCGTGACGCCTTGCACAGGTAGCGTTCGGCGGCGAGCTTGTTGATCGGACCGCCGTCGGTCTGGAAGACGACCAGCGCCGGTTCCCGCGTACCGCTGTCGAGGTAGTGGTCGATGACCGCGTCCATCGCCAGGTGGTAGCTGGTCTTCCCCATGTGCCCGAGCCCGGCCACGATCCGCTCCACCTTGCCCTGGTGGTCGGCGAGCGCGATGTCGGTGACGGCGTCGACGTCGGTGGAGAAGAAGACCACCGGCACCCGGCCGTCGTCGTCGAGGTGCGCGGACAGCCCCAGCACCCGGTCGGCGAGCGCCTGCACACTGCCGTCCTGGTAGTACGGCTTCATCGACCCCGAGTAGTCGACCACCAGGTAGACGGCGGCCCGCTGACCGTCGAGCCCGTGCTTCGTGAGGGAGACCCCGGCGCGCTGGTAGAGACCGACCAGCGCGGGTGCGGTCTCCTGGACCTTGCTGAGACTGATCGCGACCATGGCCCCCACCTTCCCATATCGACGGCGTTCGCTATTTTGTTCGCTCGCGCATGTTTCGCCCTCGCCGAGAAAGCCCGAGGAACCGGCCGTGGAACCCGAGTCCGCCGTCACCACCTGCTACCGCCATCCCAAGGTGGAGTCGTACGTCCGCTGCACCCGCTGCGAGCGGTTCATCTGCCCCGACTGCATGCGCGAGGCCGCCGTCGGCCACCAGTGCCCCGCGTGCGTGCGCGAGGGCGCGCGGTCGATCCGCCGGCCCCGGACCGTCGTCGGCGGCCGGGTCTCGACGGTGCCGGTGGTGACCTACGTCCTCATCGCGCTGAACGTCCTCGCCTACCTGGGCGAGCTGATCCGCCCGGCGCTCGTCGACCGCTTCCAGATGCTCGGCGCCGCGCTCACCGGTCCGGACGGCGGCCTGTACGTCTGGGACGCCGCCCACCCCGACGGCTACCACCCCACGGGGGTGGCGGACGGCGAGTGGTACCGCCTGCTGACCGGCGCGTTCCTCCATCTGCCGGCCACCGAGGGCACGTTCGGGATCCTGCACATCGTGATGAACATGGTGTCGCTGTGGAACCTCGGCCGGCTCGTCGAGTACCGCCTCGGCCGGGTCCGCTACCTCGCCCTCTATCTGCTCTCCGCGCTCGGCGGCTCGGTCCTGGTCCTGCTGATCGCGCCCACCGCCGCCACGGTCGGCGCGTCCGGCGCGATCTTCGGCGTCGGCGCCGCCTACTACGTCCTCGCCCGCCGCCTCGGCGACGACATGAACACCGTCAACCGCTTCATGGCGGGCCTCGTCCTCTGGCTCGTGATCTCCGCGGCCTTCACCTCCTGGCAGGGCCACCTGGGCGGCCTCCTCACCGGCGGAGCGATATCCCTGGCCTACGCGTACGCCCCGCGCGGTCCGCGGCAGGCCCTGATCCAGACGGCCGCCTGTGCGAGCATGCTGGTGCTGCTGGCGGCGGTCGCGTTCGCCAAGGTGTCCGAGCTGACCGGTGGAGGCGTGACCCAGTGAGACGTACCCGCATCCTGCTGTTCACGGTCGTCCCCGTCGTCCTCGGCACGACCGCCTGCTTCCTCGGCCCCACCGACTCCGCCGTCGGCCCGGCCGGGGCCTCCGTCAGCACCACGCAGCACCCCCGCGAGGAGGCCAAGAGCCGCGCCGAGCAGGAGCGGGCGGCCGACGACAAGGTGATCGCGAGCCTGCCGCCCGGCCTGGCCGCCCCGGCGAAGAAGACGCTGGCCCAGCAGCTCGTGTCCAGCGCCGAGAACTCGACCCTGGACTGGCGCGACACCTTCGGCCGTATCGAGGACCTCGGCGACGGGCAGGGCTACACGGCGGGCGTCATCGGCTTCTGTACCGGCACGAACGACCTGCTCACCCTGGTCGAGCACTACACCGCCGACCACCCGGACAACGGGCTCGCCCCGTACCTGCCCGCCCTGCGCGCGGTCGACGGCACCGACTCGCACGAGGGCCTCGACCCCGGCTTCACGGCCGCCTGGAAGGCGGAGGCCGAACAGCCGGCCTTCCAGCGGGCCCAGCTCGCTGAGCGCGACCGCGCCTACTTCGAACCGGCGGTCCGCCTCGCCAAGCTCGACGGCCTCGGCACGCTGGGCCAGTTCATCTACTTCGACGCGATGGTCTTCCACGGCCCCGGCGTCGACGCCGACGGCTTCTACGTCCTGCGCGAGCGCGCCCAGCGCGAGGCGGACTCCCCCGCCCAGGGCGGCTCCGAGAAGCCGTACCTGGACATCTTCCTCGACGTCCGCCGCGAGGCCATGCGCGAGAAAAACCCCGGCACCGACACCAGCCGCGTCGACACGGCCCAGCGACGGTTCCTGAACGACGGAAACCTCGACCTGAGCACACCGCTGCGCTGGCAGATGTACGGGGAGACGTACCGGGTGCCCTGAGCGCCGCGCGGGCGGGCTCAGGCCGGTGGTGGTCGTCCCGTCGACCAGCCGTGGAGAGTGAAGGCCGGCCAGTGGTTCTCGGGGAGGCGGGTGCGGGCTGCGCTCAGGGCCTCGACGGGGGTGCGGCCGGGGAGGTTCTCGTAGAACGCGCGGGCCGTGCGGGCCGCCACGCCGTCGGGGACCTCCCACAGGGAGCCGATCGCCACACGGCCCCCGGCGCCCAGGAACGCCGTCGACAGGGAGGGCGCGTCGGCGAGCCGGGGATCGGCGGCGGCCGACTCGCACGAGGAGAGGAAGACGACGGACGGGGCCCGCCCGCCCGCGCAGGCCCGTTCCAGGTCCGACAGCGTGAGCAGCCCGTCGGAGAGGATCAGCCCGGAGCGGTCGGGACGGTCGGCGTCCAGGACGCTGTGTCCCGCGAAGTGGAAGAGGTCCGCCTCGGCGAGCAGCCGGGTCACGGCGTCCCTGGTCACCGGCCGGGAGGAGTCCGTCAGGACGAGACGCTCCGGCCCGGACAGCGCGGCGAAACCGCGGCGGCACTCGTCGATGTGCCGGCGCAGGGTGCGGCTCGGGTCGCAGGCGACGAAGGCGGCCTTGCGCAGCGGCGGGTCGGCCGAGCGCAGCGCTCTCGCGAGGAACTCGGCGTTGGGGATCTGGAGCACCTCCCAGGTCCGGCCCAGGGGGATGCCGGTGGCGGGCAGCGGAACGGCGTGCCAGGGCACCCAGTTCAGGTCCGCGGCGGTGACGGCGATCCGGGTGAGGCCGCGGGAGTCCGTGGCGTCGAGGACGGGCCCCAGGAAGCGGTCGCCGAGCCAGGTGAGCAGGGCGCGGAGTTCGTCCGGGCTGTGGGAGGTGAGCCGGTGCAGCCGGATCTCGGTGGCGCTCGCGGATCCCCCGGTGGCGCGGGCGACCTCGGCCAGGGGGATCCGCCGGGCGCCGTCCTCGACGCGGACGCCGTCGGGGCCGTTGCGCAGGACGAAGCAGGCCAGGTGGCGGGTGTCGTCGATGTGGATGTGGAGGAGCAGGACGTCGTGGGGCAGGCGGGCGCCGAGTTCGCGCACCAGGTCCGCGCGCGGCGGCGGTGCGGTCGTACGGGCCGCGGTCAGGGCGCGGCCCGTGTGCCGGTCGGACGCCCACCAGCGTTCCTCCGGGCTTCTGCCAAGGCGGCGCAGCACGGTGGCGTGCAGGCTGCGGATCTCCAGGGAGCCGCGCGTCACCTCGGCCTTGTACCGGGCGGGGGCCTGTCTCACGCGCAGTGCCTCCACCTCGTCCAGGGCTTCGTCCAGGAGTTCCAGAGCGGCCGCCAGGTCTTCACGGCCGACGTACCGCTCGGCCGCGTTGAACAGGCTGTCCGTCAGCCAGCGTGGCTGCCCCGCGCCCCGGAGGATGTCCACGGCCTCCAGCGAGGTGCGCAGGGCCTGTTCGCCGAGGCCCAGGACGTCGAGTGCCGTCGCCGCGTTGGTGAGCGCGCCGCCCACCAGCGCGGGGCCGTCGACCTGCGGGGCGAGCAGGCGAACGCGGCCGACCAGGGCACGGACCTCGGCGGCCGGCGCCTCGCCGAGGGGGCGCTTCGCGAAGCCGATGACGGTCCCCAGGAGATTGGTGGCCGTGAGCAGCTCGCGCCGCCGGTCGTCCAGCCGTTCCCGGATCGTGAGGGCACGGCGGAAGCACCCGGCCGCCTCGGTGGCCCGCTCGGGCCGTCGCTCCCGCCGGGCCAGGGTGACGAGAGTCTTGCCCAGCGAGTTGAGCAGGGATGCCTCCTGCGCTCCCGGCCCCTCGGCACTCTCGTCCGGCCCCTCGGCGATCACCTCCAGCCCTCTCTCCAGGACCCGGCGCGCCTCGTGGAGTTGCCCGACACCGGCTTCGGTGTACTCCGACAGGGCGTTGCCCAGGGTCAGGGCCGCGTCGGGAAGCGTGTCCCGGAAGCCGTGGCGCTCCGCCAGGTCCATCGCCTCGCGGCCCACGGTGATCGCCTCCTCGATCAGCGCGCTCTCGTTCCCGGCGCTGTTCTCCTTCAGGACGGTCGCGAGCGTGAGGCTCACCCGCTGCTGTTCCCTGGGAAGGCCGTCGGCCCACTCGCGGGCCTCGTCGAGGAGGGTCCGGGCCTCCCGCAGCCGGTCTTCCGGAGTGCTCCCTCCCTGCACACTCACCACGATCGCCAGGTTGGTCCGGCATCTGACGGCCCACCACGGATCACCCAGGAGGTCGGCGGCGCGCAGCGCGGTCCGCAGCCGGACCTGCGAGGAGCGCGCCTCGCTCTCCGTCGCGGTCAGGCCCAGGCCGAAGGACGCGCGGATCTCCTTCTTCAACTCCTCGCGGGAGGGATGCCGGCGGCGCAGCCGGCGGTAGTGTGCGCGCACCCCGGGCTCGACGGGACCGAGCCAGGCGGGGACGTCCTCGGGTGCCGCGCCCACGCCCGGCGGCACGGGGAGTTCCGGCGCGCCGGGTGTGCCGGCCGCCGCGTCCCGGGCCCGCTCCAGCAGCGCGGCGGTCGCCCGTTCGGCGAGGAACGCGGCCTTGACGCCGCCCCAGTTGACGAGGTCGGTCGTGTCGTGCAGCCAGGACAGGGCCCATTGGGCACCTCCGCAGCCGGAGGACTCCGCCAGCTCGATCACCGTCGTCTGGAAGAGCCGGCGCAGCACACCGTCCGGCAGCGCGGTGAAGTCACCGTCGCGCAGGAGGGCGAGGGCCGCGACGGGATCGTCCAACCGGGCGCGGATGTGGACACGGGCGGCGAGGAGCAGGGCCCGGCCCTCGGGGGTGACCGCCGTGTCCTTCCTCTCCGGTGTCGCGGTGAAAGCTGCTTCCCAGGAAGGGAGTTGGCCGGCGGGGGCCTGGGCCCACCGGCCCTCGTCCAGCACCCGGCGAAAGGCGTCGTCCCCGGAGCGGCCGTGCCCCTGGACGAACAGGGTCAGCGCCCGGTCGAAGTCCTCCGCGCACAGGAGCGCGCAGATCAGATGGAAGTACCGCTGGTCGGCCTTCTCGGTGTCCCCGGCCGCCTGGAAGCACACCACGGCCCGGGCGTAGTGCCGGGCCGCCTCGCGATGCTGTTCCAGGTCGTCGGTGAGGAGGTTGCCGAGGTTGCCGTGCAGACAGGCCAGGACGGACATGTTGTCCGGCGTTCCGGTCTCGGGCGCGGTCCAGGTCCCGTCGGCGAGGATGCGCAGACCGGTCTCGTAGACCTGGCGGGCCTTCTCCACGCGTCCTTCGCGGCGGTGGAGACTGCCGAGGGTGACGGCGACATTGGCGGCGTCCGCGGCCGCGCCGGACGACAGGGCTTCGTCGAACGCCTCGTCCAGGAGGGCGAAGGCGCGGTCCGGATCGGAGTCGGAGAGCTGCGCGCCGCAGTTGACCAGGGCGGCGAGCCGGACCCACTCGGTTCCCGGGGTGCGTGGGGCGTGCAGGATCTCCTCGAAGTGCAGCACGGCCTCGTGGCTGTCGCCCGTCCGTGTCGCCGCGACCCCGACGAGCAGGCCCGACCGGGCGCGCAGGAGCGGTTCGTCCAGTCCGTGGCTGTCCAGGAGGTGCAGGGCGGTCTCGGCGACCCGTCGGGCCGCGGCCGGTGCCGACTCCACGCGGGGCGAGGCCCAGTCCAGGGCGGATTCGACGACCTCGGCACGTCGGTCGGCCGGCAGTGCCGCGAAGGCCGCGTTGTCCGGCCATCCGCCGGCGCCGATCGCTTCCCAGTCCACGTCGCCCCCGTCCCCTCGGCCCCCGCCCATGGCCGACAGCCAGCCAAGCACGAACGGCCCGCGCCGCAGGCGTCTTTGACAAAGGCGGCGGCGCCTGCCCTAAGGTCCGGTCGGGGACTGGGGCAGGCGCCGTCTGTGTTCCGTACGCCTTTGTACGGGACGTTTCTCGGGGGGCCGTCCGGCGGCCGTCGGGTCAGACGGTCAGGGAGCGGTCCGTCGGGCGGATCGGGGCCGGGAGGTCGCTGGCGCCGGTGAGGAAGCGGTCGCAGCCGCGGGCGGCCGAGCGGCCCTCCGCGATCGCCCAGACGATGAGCGACTGGCCGCGGCCCGCGTCACCGGCGACGAAGACGCCCGGCACATTGGTCTGGAAGTCGGCGTCGCGGGCGATGTTGCCGCGCTCGTCGAGGTCCAGGCCGAACTGCTCGACCAGGCCGTTCTCGCGGTCGGTGCCGGTGAAGCCCATGGCGAGGGTGACGAGCTGGGCGGGGATCTTGCGCTCCGTGCCCGGCTTCGGGGTCAGCCGGCCCTCGACGAACTCGACCTCGGTCAGGTGCAGCCACTGGACGTTGCCGTCCTCGTCGCCCTCGAAGTGGGTGGTGGAGACGGAGTAGACCCGCTCGCCGCCCTCCTCGTGCGCGGAGGTGACCTTGTAGAGCATCGGGAAGGTCGGCCACGGCTGGTGCGGGGCGCGCTCCTCGCCCGGGCGGGGCATGATCTCCAACTGGGTGACGGAGGCCGCGCCCTGGCGGTGGGCGGTGCCCACGCAGTCGGCACCGGTGTCGCCGCCGCCGATGACGACGACGTGCTTGCCCTCGGCGGAGACGGGGGACGTCACGTAGTCGCCCTCCTGCACCTTGTTCGCCAGGGGCAGGTACTCCATCGCCTGGTAGACGCCCTTCAGCTCACGGCCGGGGACCGGGAGGTCGCGGGCGGTCGTGGCACCGGCGGCGATGACGACGGCGTCGTAGCGCTTCTTGAGGTCGGTCGCCTTGAGGTCGCGGCCGATCTCGATACCGGTACGGAAGCGGGTGCCCTCCGCGCGCATCTGCTCGATACGGCGGTTGATGTGCCGCTTCTCCATCTTGAACTCGGGGATGCCGTACCGCAGCAGGCCGCCGACGCGGTCGGCGCGCTCGTAGACGGCGACGGTGTGGCCGGCCCGGGTGAGCTGCTGGGCGGCGGCCAGGCCCGCGGGGCCCGAGCCGATCACGGCGACGGTCTTGCCGGACAGGCGCTCGGGGATCTGCGGGGCGACGGTGCCCGCGTCCCACGCCTTGTCGATGATCGAGACCTCGACGTTCTTGATGGTGACGGCCGGCTGGTTGATGCCCAGCACGCACGCCGACTCGCAGGGGGCGGGGCACAGGCGGCCGGTGAACTCCGGGAAGTTGTTGGTCGCGTGCAGCCGCTCGGAGGCGGCGCCCCAGTTCTCGCGGTAGGCGTAGTCGTTCCACTCGGGGATGAGGTTCCCGAGCGGACAGCCGTTGTGACAGAACGGGATGCCGCAGTCCATGCAGCGGCTGGCCTGCTTGCCGATGATCGGCAGCAGGGAGCCGGGGACGTAGACCTCGTTCCAGTCCTTGAGGCGGACGTCGACGGGGCGGGACTTGGCGACCTCGCGGCCGTGGTTCAGAAAGCCCTTCGGGTCAGCCATGGCTCGCCGCCTCCATCATCTTCTCGGTGATCTCGGACTCGGAGAGTCCCGCTCGCTCGGCGGCGTCCTTGGCGGCGAGCACTGCCTTGTACGTGCTGGGGATGATCTTGCTGAAGCGGTCGGCGGACGCGTCCCAGTCCGCGAGCAGCTTCTCGGCGACCGTGGAGCCGGTCTCCTCGGCGTGGCGGCGCACCACGTCGTGCAGCCACCGCTTGTCGGCGTCGTCCAGCGCCTCGACGGCGCCGAGGTTGCCGGCGTTGACGTTGTCGCGGTCGAGGTCGATCACGTAGGCGACACCGCCGGACATGCCGGCCGCGAAGTTGCGGCCCGTCTCGCCGAGGACGACCGCGTGGCCGCCGGTCATGTACTCGCAGCCGTGGTCGCCCACGCCCTCGGAGACCACCAGCGCGCCGGAGTTGCGCACGCAGAACCGCTCACCGGTGCGGCCGCGCAGGAACAGCTCGCCGCCGGTGGCGCCGTAGGCGATGGTGTTGCCGGCGATCGTGGAGAACTCGGCGAGGTGCTCGGCGCCCCGGTCGGGGCGGACGATCACGCGGCCGCCGGAGAGGCCCTTGCCGACGTAGTCGTTGGCGTCGCCCTCCAGGCGCAGCGTGACACCGCGCGGCAGGAAGGCGCCGAAGGACTGGCCGGCGGAGCCCGTGAAGGTGATGTCGATGGTGTCGTCGGGCAGGCCCGCGCCGCCGAACTTCTTCGTCACCTCGTGGCCGAGCATGGTGCCGACCGTGCGGTTGATGTTGCGGACCTTGACCTGGGCGCGCACCGGCTGGGCGTCGGCCTGGGAGTCCGCGGCCAGCGCGTCGGCGGCGAGCTTGATCAGCTCGTTGTCGAGCGCCTTCTCCAGACCGTGGTCCTGGGCGACGGCGTGGTGCAGGACCGCGCCCTCGGGCAGCTCGGGCACGTGGAACAGCGGGGCCAGGTCGAGGCCCTGGGCCTTCCAGTGGTCGACGGCGCGCGCCACGTCGAGGACCTCGGCGTGGCCGACGGCCTCCTCGATCGAGCGGAAGCCCAGCTCGGCGAGGAGTTCGCGGACCTCCTCCGCGATGAACTTGAAGAAGTTCACGACGTATTCGGCCTTGCCGGCGAAGCGGTCGCGCAGCACCGGGTTCTGGGTGGCGATGCCGACCGGGCAGGTGTCCAGGTGGCAGACCCGCATCATGACGCAGCCGGAGACGACGAGCGGCGCGGTCGCGAAACCGAACTCCTCGGCGCCGAGCAGCGCGGCGATGACGACGTCGCGGCCGGTCTTGAGCTGGCCGTCGGTCTGGACGACGATCCGGTCGCGCAGGCCGTTGAGCAGCAGGGTCTGCTGGGTCTCGGCGAGGCCCAGCTCCCAGGGGCCGCCCGCGTGCTTGAGCGAGGTCAGCGGGGAGGCGCCGGTGCCGCCGTCGTGGCCGGAGATCAGGACGACGTCCGCGTGCGCCTTGGAGACACCGGCGGCGACGGTGCCGACGCCGACCTCGGAGACCAGCTTGACGTGAATGCGCGCCTTCGGGTTGGCGTTCTTCAGGTCGTGGATGAGCTGGGCGAGGTCCTCGATGGAGTAGATGTCGTGGTGCGGCGGCGGGGAGATCAGGCCGACGCCCGGGGTGGAGTGCCGGGTCCTGGCGACCCACGGGTAGACCTTGTGGCCGGGGAGCTGGCCGCCCTCGCCGGGCTTGGCGCCCTGGGCCATCTTGATCTGGATGTCGTCCGCGTTGACCAGGTACTCCGAGGTGACGCCGAAGCGGCCGGAGGCGACCTGCTTGATCGCCGAGCGGCGCGCCGGGTCGTACAGACGGTCCGGGTCCTCGCCGCCCTCACCGGTGTTCGACTTGCCGCCGAGCTGGTTCATGGCGATGGCGAGGGTCTCGTGCGCCTCCTTGGAGATGGAGCCGTACGACATGGCGCCGGTGGAGAAGCGCTTGACGATCTCGGAGACCGGCTCGACCTCGTCCACGGGGATCGAGGGGCGGTCCGAGGTGAAGCCGAAGAGCCCGCGCAGGGTCATCAGCCGCTCGGACTGCTCGTTCACGCGCTCGGTGTACTGCTTGAAGATGTCGTAGCGGCCGGCGCGCGTGGAGTGCTGGAGGCGGAAGACCGTGTCCGGGTCGAACAGGTGCGGCTCGCCCTCGCGGCGCCACTGGTACTCGCCGCCGATCTCCAGGGCGCGGTGCGCCGGCGCGATGCCGGAGGCGGGGTACGCCTTGGCGTGCCGGGCGGCGACCTCCTTGGCGATCACGTCGATGCCGACGCCGCCGATCTTGGTGGCGGTGCCGTTGAAGTACTTCTCGACGAAGGCGTCTTCGAGACCGACGGCCTCGAAGACCTGGGCGCCGCGGTAGGAGGCGACGGTCGAGATGCCCATCTTGGACATGACCTTCAGGACGCCCTTGCCGAGCGCGTAGATCAGGTTGCGGATCGCCTGCTCGGGCTCCAGGCCGCTGATGAAGGTGCCCGCGCGCAGCAGGTCCTCGACGGACTCCATCGCCAGGTAGGGGTTGACGGCGGCGGCGCCGAAGCCGATCAGCAGGGCGACGTGGTGGACCTCGCGGACGTCACCGGCCTCGACCAGCAGCCCCACCTGGGTGCGCTGCTTGGTGCGGATGAGGTGGTGGTGGACGGCCGCGGTGAGCAGCAGCGACGGGATCGGCGCGTGCTCGGCGTCCGAGTGGCGGTCCGACAGGACGATGAGACGGGCGCCGTTCTCTATGGCGGCGTCGGCCTCGGCGCAGATCTCCTCGATGCGCGCGGCCAGCGTGTCGCCGCCGCCGTGCACCCGGTAGAGACCGGAGAGGGTGGCGGCCTTGAAGCCGGGCATGTCGCCGTCGGCGTTGATGTGGATGAGCTTGGCCAGCTCGTCGTTGTCGATCACCGGGAAGGGCAGGGTGACGCTGCGGCAGGCGGCGGCCGTCGGCTCCAGGAGGTTGCCCTCGGGGCCCAGGGACGAGCGCAGGGAGGTGACCAGCTCCTCGCGGATCGCGTCCAGCGGCGGGTTGGTGACCTGCGCGAAGAGCTGGGTGAAGTAGTCGAAGAGCAGGCGCGGGCGGGAGGACAGCGCGGCGATCGGCGAGTCGGTGCCCATCGAACCGATCGGCTCGGCGGCCGACTTGGCCATCGGCGCCAGGATGACGCGCAGCTCCTCCTCGGTGTAGCCGAAGGTCTGCTGGCGGCGGGTGACCGAGGCGTGGGTGTGCACGATGTGCTCACGCTCGGGCAGGTCGCCCAGCTCGATCTCGCCGGCCTCCAGCCATTCGGCGTAGGGGGCCTCGGCGGCGAGCTGCGCCTTGATCTCGTCGTCCTCGATGATGCGGTGCTCGGCGGTGTCGACGAGGAACATCCTGCCGGGCTGGAGGCGGCCCTTGCGGACGACCTTGGCGGGGTCGATGTCGAGGACGCCGACCTCGGAGCCGAGGACGACGAGGCCCTCGTCGGTGACCCAGTAGCGGCCGGGACGCAGGCCGTTGCGGTCGAGCACGGCGCCGACCTGGACGCCGTCGGTGAAGGTGACGCAGGCCGGGCCGTCCCAGGGCTCCATCATCGTGGAGTGGTACTGGTAGAAGGCGCGCCGGGCGGGGTCCATGGAGTCGTGGTTCTCCCACGCCTCCGGGATCATCATCAGCACGGAGTGCGGCAGGGAGCGGCCGCCGAGGTGGAGCAGTTCGAGCACCTCGTCGAAGGACGCCGAGTCGGAGGCGTCCGGCGTACACACCGGGAAGACGCGCTCGAGGCCGTCGGCGCCGAAGAGGCCGGAGGTGAGCTGCGACTCGCGGGCGCGCATCCAGTTGCGGTTGCCCTTGACGGTGTTGATCTCACCGTTGTGCGCGACGAAGCGGTACGGGTGGGCGAGCGGCCACGACGGGAAGGTGTTCGTGGAGAACCGGGAGTGGACGAGCGACACGGCCGAGGCGAAGCGGCGGTCGGACAGGTCCGGGAAGAAGGGTTCGAGCTGGCCGGTGGTCAGCATGCCCTTGTAGACGACGGTCCGCGCGGACAGCGAGGGGAAGTACACGCCGACTTCGCGCTCGGCGCGCTTGCGCAGCACGAACGCCTTGCGGTCCAGGGCGATGCCGCTGCTCTCGCCGTCGCTGACGAAGATCTGGCGGAAGGCCGGCATCGTGGAGCGGGCGGTGGCGCCGAGCAGCTCGGGGGCGACGGGGACCTCGCGCCAGCCGAGGACGGTGAGGTTCTCCTCGCCGGCGATCGTCTCGATCCGTGAGACGGCGTCCTCGCCGTCCGCGCCCTCGGGCAGGAAGGCGATGCCGACGGCGTAGGAGCCGGCCTCGGGCAGCTCGAACCCGGCCACCTCGCGCAGGAACGCGTCGGGGACCTGGGTGAGGATGCCCGCGCCGTCGCCGGAGTCCGGCTCGGAGCCGGTGGCGCCGCGGTGTTCGAGGTTGCGCAGCACGGTCAGCGCCTGCTCCACCAGCGTGTGGCTCGCCTCGCCGGTGAGGGTGGCTACGAATCCGACGCCGCACGCGTCGTGCTCGTTGCGGGGGTCGTACATACCCTGCGCAGCAGGGCGAGCATCCATGAAGGACCAGTTCTGGCCATTCGCGGAATGCTGGGACGGCTGGCGCGGCGTACGCATCGGCTCTCCCGTCGTCGTCTCAAGTGGCATGTCATGCGTGCCGAGGGACGACGTTGGCCCTCTGCGTGGGTGCAAAATTTCGTGCAGGTTACATGATGGAGCGGTTCTCGGGAACCGGATACCGCGTTCCAACATGCGGACGCCATGGGGGTGCGGCGGGGGTACCGCGTATATGGCTGGAAGTATGGGGGGACAGAACGGGACAGATCGGTGTCCGTCGGTCCGGGAGGCGGTGCGGGCGTCATCGCCCGCCCCGCGCGTGCGCCGCAGGCGTCATTGCCCACAGCGCTTACGGCTCTTGCCCGCTGGTCAAGCGGTCGAAACCCATCAGTAACGGCTACTTATGCGGCCCATCGCATAAGTAGCGGTGGAGCTATCCTACGGCCGTTCCGAACAGATGCCCCAGGGCATAGGTCACACCGGCCGCCGCGCCGCCCAGGGCGAGCTGCCGCAGTCCGCTGAACCACCAGGTTCGCGCGGTCACCCGCGCCACGACCGCACCACAGCCGAAGAGTCCGAGGAGCGCCAGCAGCACGGCCGGCCACAGCGCGCTCGCGCCGAGCAGATACGGCAGGACGGGCAGCAGCGCGCCGAGCGCGAACGCCCCGAAGCTCGACACGGCCGCGACCAGCGGCGAGGGCAGGTCGGAGGGGTCGATGCCCAGTTCCTCGCGGGCGTGGATCTCCAGTGCCTGTTCGGGATCGCGCGACAACTGCCGGGCGACCTGCCGGGCCAGGTCGGGGTCGACACCCCGGGTCTCGTAGAGCGCGGCCAGCTCCGCCTCCTCGTCCTTGGGGTACCGGCGCAGCTCACGGCGCTCGACGTCCAGCTCGGCCTCGACCAGCTCGCGCTGGGAGGCGACGGAGGTGTACTCGCCGGCCGCCATGGAGAAGGCGCCGGCCGCGAGTCCGGCGAGTCCGGTCAGCACGAGCCCCTGCCGGCCGATGTCCCCGCCGGCGACACCGGTCATCAGGGCGAGGTTGGAGACCAGACCGTCCATCGCGCCGAAGACGGCGGGGCGCAGCCAGCCGCCGTTCACATCGCGGTGGGTGTGGTTGTCGCGGTGCGCCGCGTGGAGCGACGCCTCGGTCTCGATGACGGCCACGGGTTGCATCCCCCTGAGTAAGCTGAGCCAAAGCTAACTTTAGACGGAGTCTAATTCCTTACGGCCACCAAGATACGCCCCCGGGCGCCCCGCCGCCAGCAAAGCAAGGCTGCGCTAACCTGCGCTTTTGTCATCGAGCGCTCATTCGATCAAGAGCCCGCACAGATGTCGACCGGGTGACATGAGGGGCCGCGAGGCTCAGGTCAACCGCCGACGGTGGGACACATCCGCAAAGGGATCCGCGCCCCGAGCGGCCCTGTGGAGGAAAGGCCGCGCATGGCATCCATCCGTGAACGGGCCCGCGGCGCCCTGCTGGGCCTCGCCGTGGGAGACGCCCTCGGCGCCCCGGCCGAGAACCTGAAGCCGTCCGAGATCCGGGCCCGCTGGGGCCGTATCACCGGCTATGTGGCGGACCGGCCGGCCGGCACGGACGACACCGAGTACGCGATCTTCTCCGGTCTGCTGCTCGCCCGGCACGGCTCGGCCCTCACCCCCGCCCATGTGGAGGCGGCCTGGCACCAGTGGATCGCCGACCGCGACGAGGGCCCCTTCCGCGGCGCCGGGTTCAGCGAGCGCGGCACCCTGGAGAACCTGCGCCGGGGCCTGGCCGCCCCGATCTCCGCCCAGCACCGGCACGCCTGGAGCGACGGCCTGGCGATGCGCGCCGCCCCCTTCGGCGTGTTCGCGTCGGGCCGCCCCGCGGAGGCGGCCCGGCTGGTCGCCGTCGACGGGTCGGTGAGCCACGACGGCGAGGGCATCTACGGCGGCCAGGCGGTCGCGGCCGGAGTGGCGGCGGCGATGGCGGGCGCCCCGCCGAGCGCCGTGATCGCCTCCGCGCTGGCCGTCGTCCCCGAGGACTCCTGGACGGCCCGCTCGCTGCGCCGGGCCGTGGCGGTCGCCCACCGCGGCGAACGCGCCGTCCGCTCCGCCGTCGTCATCGGCGGCTACCCCTGGACCGACCTCGCCCCCGAGGCCGTGGCCCTCGCCTTCGGCGCGTACGCGTCGGCCGACGGCGACTTCACCCAGGCCGTCCTCACCGCCGTCAACATGGGCCGCGACGCCGACACCACGGCGGCGGTCGCGGGCGCGCTGGCCGGGGCCACCCAGGGGGTCGCCGCCGTCCCGGCCCACTGGGCGGCGGCGATCGGACCGGCGCGCGGCACCTGTCTGCCGTCGATGGCCGGACACCACGTCCTGGACGTGGCCGAACTGCTGGTGCCGGGCGAGGGCGGCAAGTGGGGCGAGGGCGTGGTCGCGGAGGACCTCGTCTCCAGCCTGCTGCCGCCCGCCCCGGCGGCCCCGGCCCCGGCTTCGGCTTCGGCCCCCGAGAAGGAGAGCGTCCGATGAGACCACCGGGACCCTGGGACGAGGGCACGACGGCGCAGCCGCAGGGCGGCACCCTCACGGAGGAGCCGCGGACACCGGCGGTCACCGAGAACACCACCGCACCCGCACCCGTCCCGCCGCGCCCCCACCGCATCCGCGGCCTTCTCCTCGGGCTGGCCGCCGGTGACGCCGCCGGCTGGCCGGCCGCCCGGCACCGCGCCGCCCGGATGCCCGAGTGGACCCGCCGCCTCACCCGCGAACTCGACACCTTCGCCGAGCAGAACGCCACCACCACGCTCCCCGTCCCCATCGCCCTCAACCAGCCCCCCGAGCCGCTCCGCCTCGGCCCCTCCGACGACGCCGAGTGGGCCGCGTTCGCGGCGGAGGCCGTCCTGCGGGCCGGCGACGACACCGTCCTCGGCGACCTCGGCCGGGAACGCCGGATGCGCGCCGCCATCGACCTCACCTGGAACGCCGTCGCGAGCGAGGTCGCGGCCGCCGCCGACCGGGCCCCGGAGATCGAGTCCGCGGTGCTGCCGCTGCGCGCCCGGATCTCCGTACGGGCCGGGCTCGGCAACCTCGCCGCGGGACTGCGCCCGCCCGCCACCGGCCACGACAACCCGCACTTCTTCGACGACGCGGCCTGCGTACGCGCCTGCGTCCTCGCCGTCGCCCACCCCGGCGACCCCCGACTCGCCGCCGAACTCGCCGAGTTCGACGCCCGCTACACCCAGGACGGCGACGGTGTGCACGGGGCCCGCGCGATGGCCGCCGCGCTCGCCATGGCCCTGGCCGGCGCGGACCCCGGGAGCTGTGCGGACGCGGCCCTCGCCGAACTGCCCGAGGGCACGGAGATCGGCCGCAACGCCCGGCACGCGCTGGCGCTGGCGCGCGCCGCCGACAGCGCCTTCGCGCTGGTCCCGCTCCTGGAGCACCAGATCGTCGACCACGTCTACAGCTACGGCATCGCGGCCGCCGAGACGGTCCCGGTGGCCCTCGCCCTGGCGCTGGCCTCCGGCGGCCGGGTCGCCGAGGCCGTCCCGGCGGCGGCCTGTCTGTCCCGGGTGGCGGACTCCGCCCCGGCGCTGGCGGGCGCCCTCACCGGCGCGCTGGGCGGCGGTGACGCGATCCCCGCCTCCTGGCGGGACGCCTGCCGCACCCTGTCCGGCTGTGCGCTCCCCCGGCTCACCGGCACCGACCTGGTGGAACTCGCCGAACTGCTGGAAGCGGCACAACCGGCCCCACCAGGAGGATGATTCGGGGCATGACGCCCAAAGCAGCAGAAAGCCCTGAGGCGGGTCTCGACGAACGGATCACCGGCGCCCTGGTCGGCGCGGCCGTCGGCGACGCGCTCGGCGGCCCGGTCGAGGGCTACTCCCCCGACCAGATCACCGAGCGGCACGGCGGCCGCGTCCACGGCATCGTCGGCCCCTGGAACGGCGACGCCTGGCGCACCGCCCGCCCCATCGCCCCGTACCACAAGGGCGACGGCCACGTCACCGACGACACCTTGATGACCCACGCGCTGATCAGGGTCTACGCCACGGTCCGCGACCACCTCGACGCGTACGCGATCGCCGACCACCTGGTCCCCGACCTGATGACCAACCCCCGCTGGATCCCGGAACTGGAGGCGGAGGCGCTCCCCCTCCAGCGGATCTTCCTCGCGGAGAAGTGGCTCGTCGCGCGCCTCCACTACGGCCATGTCGACCCCCGCGAGGCGGGCAACGGCAACATCGTCAACTGCGGTGCGGCGATGTACATGGCGCCCGTCGGCCTGGTCAACGCGGCCGATCCGGCGGGCGCGTACGCCGAGGCGCTGGACGTCGCGGGCGCCCACCAGTCCTCCTACGGCCGGGAGGCGGCGGGCGTCTTCGCGGCGGCGGTCGCGGCGGCCTGCGCCCCGGGCGCCACCGTCGACTCGGTGGTGGCGGCCTGCCTGGCCCTGGCGAAGGACGGCACCCGCGCCGCGATCGAGGCGGTCTGCGAAGAGGCGTCCCGCCACCGGGACTTCGAGTCGGCCCTGCTCCCGCTGCGCCGGGCCGTGACGCCGTACGACACCGTGGGCCCCGACTACCGCCGGCCCTCCCTCGGCGCCCGCCGCCCCTCCCGGCTGCACGCGATCGAGGAACTCCCCGTCGCGCTGGGCATGGTGGTGGTCGCGGCGGGCGACTACCGGCACGCCGTGCTCGGCGCGGTCAACTACGGCCGTGACTGCGACTCGATCGCCACGATGGCCGGGGCGCTGGCCGGCGCCCTCGGCTCCCCCGTCCCGGACGAGTGGTCGAAGCGGGTGGCGGAGGCCAACCGGCTCGACCTGTGGGAGCCCGCCCGCACCCTCGCCGAGGTCACCCGGCAGATCTTCGCCCGGGACACCGAGGCGCACCGGGCCCGCGAGGCGGCCTTCGCCACCCTCCTCGGAGGCCCGGGATGCTCCGCCTGACCTGGGTCCAGCCGGAGGACCTCCTCGGCCACGAACTCCGCCAGGCCGCCGAGGACGGCCGTGAGCCCTGGGCGATCGCCGCCCGCTGGCGGGCCGCGGGCGGCCCGCAGGCACCGGCCCGCGCGGGCGCCTCCGCCCACCGGGTCTCCGGCTATCTGCGGCAGCTCGCCGAGGACCTGCTGGACGAACTGGCCGACCTGCCGAGCGGACTGGCCGACGACGAACCGACCGAACTGGACGCCATCCGCCGTCTCTGCGCCCCCGCCTACCACCGCACCGGCTCCCCCGCGGCCGCCCCGGCGGGACCCGACCGGTCCGCGCTGGAGGCCGCCTGGACGGGCCGGGCCGTCGGCTGTCTCCTCGGCAAACCCGTGGAGAAACTCCCGCTGCACGCCATCCGCGCCCTCGCCCGCGCCGCCGGCAACTGGCCGCTCGGCGACTACTTCACCGCCCGGGGCGTCCCCGACCACCTTCTGGAGGAACATCCCTGGAACCGCCGCTCGGCATCGACCTCCCTCGCTGAGAACATCGACGGCATGCCGGAGGACGACGACCTCAACTACCCCTTGCTGAATCTGCTGTTGCTCCAGCGCCACGGCCGCGCGTTCGGCACCGACGACGTGGCGCGGCTCTGGCTGGACGAACTCCCCGCGGGCCGCACCTTCACCGCCGAACGCGTCGCCTACCGCAATCTGCTCTCCGGCATCGAACCCCCGCACACCGCCCGCCACCGCAACCCGTTCCGCGAATGGATCGGCGCCCTCATCCGCGCCGACGTCCACGGCTGGACCAACCCCGGCGACCCGGCCGCCGCGGCCGAACAGGCGTACCGCGACGCCGCCTTGACCCACACCGCCAACGGCGTCTACGCGGCGATGTTCACGGCGGCCGTCATCGCGGCCGCGGCCACGGGGGCCCACGACGTGCACACGTGTCTGCGCGCCGGGCTCTCCGTGATCCCGCCCCGCTCCCGCCTGGCCCGCGCGGTCACCCACGCCGTCCGACTGGCCGAGACCCACGCCGACTTCGACACGGTCGTGGACGAACTCCACACCACGCACAAGGCCGCCCACTGGGTGCACGCCGTGCCCAACACCGCCCTGATCGCCGCCGCCCTCACCCACGCCGACGGCGACTTCACCGGCTCGGTGTGCCGCGCGGTGTCCGGCGGCTGGGACACCGACTCCAACGGCGCCACCGCGGGCAGCGTCGCCGGTCTCCTCGCCGGCCGGCCCGCCGCCCTCCCCGACCGCTGGACGGCCCCGCTCAAGAACCGACTGGCCACCTCCGTCGCCGGTTTCGACGGCACCGGCTTCGACACCCTCGCCCATCTCACCTGGTCCCTCACCCCCCGGGAGGCGTCCCGCCCATGACCGACATCGTCGTGCTCGGCAGCACGAACATGGACCTCGTCGCGTACGTCGAGAAGGCCCCGCAGCGCGGGGAGACCGTCACCGGACGGGAGTTCCGCACGATCCCCGGCGGCAAGGGCGCCAACCAGGCGATCGCCGCGGCCCACGCGGGCGGCATCGTCTCGATGATCGGAGCGGTCGGCAACGACTCCTTCGGCGCCCGGCTGCGCTCCACCCTGGAGCACTCCGGGGTGAACACCGACCATCTGCGCACGGTCGAATCCCCCTCCGGCACCGCGCACATCGTCGTGGACGACGAGGGCGGCAACGCGATCGTCGTCGTCCCCGGCGCCAACGGCACCGTCGACCACCTCGCCCCCGGCGACGAGGGCCTGATCGCCTCCGCCGACGCGCTGCTGCTCCAGTTGGAGGTCCCGCTCGCCGCGGTCGTCGCGGGCGCGGAGGCGGCCCGCGCCCATGGCGTCCGGACGATCCTCACCCCCGCCCCCGCCCGGCCGCTGCCGCCCGAACTCCTCGCCGCCGTCGACCTGCTGGTCCCCAACGAGCACGAGGCCACCGCCCTCACCGGCCGCACCGACCCGCGCGAGGCGGCCGCGGCCCTGCTGGAGAGCGTGCCGGAGGTCGTGATCACGCTCGGCGCGGCCGGCAGCCTCTATCTGGCGCGCGGCGCCGACCCCGTCGAGGTGCCCGCGCCCCGGGTCACCGCCGTCGACTCCACCGGCGCGGGCGACACCTTCGTCGGCGCGCTCGCGGTGGCCCGCGGCGAGGATCTGCCCATGCGGGAGGCCCTGGCCTGGGCGGCCGCGGCGGCGGCGCTCTCCGTGCAGCGGCCCGGCGCGTCCGCCGCGATGCCGTACCGCTCCGAGATCGACAAGCAGTACGCGTCATGACCGGGCCCGCCGCCACGACCCCGCCGGCCGGCCCTCCCACCAGCCCGCCTGACGGCCCGCTGACCGGGCTGCGCGTCCTCGATCTGGCCACCCTCTTCGCCGGACCCATGGCCGCCACCCTGCTCGGCGACTTCGGCGCGGAGGTGATCAAGGTCGAGCACCCGGAGCGGCCCGACCCGTCCCGCGGGCACGGCCCGTCCAAGGACGGCGTCGGCCTGTGGTGGAAGCACCTCGGCCGCAACAAGCGCACGATCACGCTGAACCTCTCCACCCCCGGCGGCCGCGCCACCCTGCTGCGGCTCGCCGCGAGCGCCGATGTGATCGTGGAGAACTTCCGCCCCGGCACCCTGGAGAAGTGGGACCTCGGCTGGGAGGAGCTGTCGGCCGCCAACCCGCGGCTCGTCCTCACCCGGGTCACCGGCTTCGGCCAGTTCGGCCCCTACGCCCACCGGCCCGGCTTCGGCACCCTCGCCGAGGCGATGAGCGGCTTCGCCGCGATCACCGGCGAACCGGACGCGCCCCCGGTCCTGCCGCCGTTCGGACTCGCCGACTCCATCGCGGGCCTGGCCACCGCCTACGCCGTGATGACCGCCCTGGCCGCCCGCGACCGCACCGGCGAGGGCCAGGTCGTGGACATGGCCCTCATCGAACCGATCCTGATGGTCCTCGGCCCCCATCTGCTCTGGTACGACCAGCTCGGCCATGTGCAGAAACGCACCGGCAACCGCTCCGCGAACAACGCCCCGCGCAACACCTACCGCACCGCCGACGGCACCTGGGTCGCCGTCTCCACCTCGGCGCAGTCGGTCGCCGAACGCGTGTTGCGGCTGGTCGGACGCCCCGAGCTGATCGACGAACCGTGGTTCGCGACCGGCGCCGAACGCGCCGCCCACACCGACGTCCTGGACGAGGCGGTCGGCACCTGGATCGCCGCCCGCCCCCGCACCGAGGTGCTCGCCGCCTTCGAGAAGGCCGAGGCGGCCGTCGCCCCGGTCCAGGACGTCCGGGACGTGATGGCCGACCCCCAGTACCAGGCTCTCGGCACGATCGCCGCCGTGGACGACCCGGAGCTGGGCGCGCTGCGGATGCAGAACGTGCTCTTCCGGCTCTCCGCCACCCCCGGCGCGATCCGCTGGGCGGGCCGCCCGCACGGCGCCGACACCGAGTCCGTCCTGACCGAGCTAGGCCTGACGGGCGCCGACCTCGCGGCCCTGCGCGCGGAGGGCGCCCTGTGATCCCCACCCCGCTGACCTGGCTCTACGTCCCCGGGGACCGGCCGCACATCGTCAGCAAGGCGCTCACCTGCGGCGCCGACGTCGTCATCATCGACCTGGAGGACGCGGTCGCCCCCGACCGCAAGGAGTACGCCCGCGCGGCCACCGCCGAACGGCTCTCCGACCCCCAGCCGGTGCCGGTGCACGTCCGGGTCAACGCCCTCGACGGACCGCTGGCCGGCGCCGATCTGGACGCCGTCGCCGCCCTCCCCGGCGTCCGCGGGCTGCGGCTGCCCAAGGTGGTCTCCCCCGCCCAGATCACCCGGCTCGCGGAGCGGCTCGCCCCGGCGGGCGGCGGGGCCCCGCCCCTCTACGCCCTGCTGGAGAGCGCGCTGGGCGTCGAACACGCCTACCCCATCGCCGCCGCGCACCCGGCGCTGCGCGGGATCGCCCTCGGCGAGGCCGATCTCCGGGCCGACCTCGGGATCCGCGACGACGCGGGCCTGGACTGGTCGCGCTCGCGGGTGGTCGTCGCCGCGCGGGCCGCGGGCCTGAACCCGCCGCCGCAGTCCGTGCACCCCGACACCCGGGACCTCAACGGGCTCGCCGCGTCCTGCGCCCACGGCCGCACCCTCGGCTTCCTGGGCCGCGCCGCGATCCACCCCCGGCAGCTCCCGATCATCGAGCGGGCCTATCTGCCCACCGAACAGGAGCTGGAGGAGGCGGAGACCGTCGTCAAGGCGGCGGCCGTGGAGCCGGGCGCGCAGGCCCTGCCGGACGGCAGGTTCATCGACGCGGCGGTGGTCGCGGCGGCCCACCGCACCCTGTCCCTGGCCCGCCGACGCTGACCCGCGCACCGTGTACGACAAGGGCGCCCGGGGTGACCCCGGGCGCCCTGTGCGTCGTACGACCGCGTCGGCTCAGCTCTTCTTGCCGGCGGACTCGGTCTCGTCGGCGGTCTTGTCCGCGGTGTCGTCGGCGGCCTCGGACTTCTCCTCGTCCTTGAGGGCCGCCTCGGTGCCGGACTCGGCGGCGGCGCCGGACTCGGACTCGGCCTTCGCGTCGGCCGGCTCCTCGGACTTCACGGACTCGCCGTCGGTCCCCGCGTCGGAGCCGTCCTCGGCGGCGCCCGGCTCCACGATCTCCTCGCGGCCCGGCCGCTTCTTCGCCGACACCACGATGTACGTCACCGCCAGCACGAACACCACGATCGCGGTCCAGACGTTCAGCCGCAGGCCCAGGACGTGGTGGGCGTCGTCGATCCGCATGTACTCGATCCACCCGCGCCCGGCGCAGTACGCGGCGACGTACAGCGCGAACGCCCGCCCGTGCCCGAGCTTGAAGCGGCGGTCGGCCCAGATGACGAGCAGGGCGACACCGATGCACCACAGCGACTCGTACAGGAACGTCGGGTGGTAGTACCCGGGCAGCCGGCCGTCGGTCGAGGACGTGATGTGCAGGGCCCACGGCAGGTCGGTCGCCTTGCCGTACAGCTCCTGGTTGAACCAGTTGCCCCAGCGGCCGATCGCCTGGGCGAGCGCGATACCGGGCGCGATGGCGTCGGCGTACGCGGGCAGGGCGATGCCCCGGCGGCGGCAGCCGATCCAGGCGCCCACCGCGCCGAGCGCGATCGCGCCCCAGATACCGAGGCCGCCCTCCCAGACCTTGAAGGCGTCCACCCAGTCACGGCCCTCGCTGAAGTACAGCTCGTAGTCCGTGATCACGTGGTAGAGGCGGCCGCCGACGAGGCCGAAGGGCACCGCCCAGACGGCGATGTCGGCGACCGTCCCGGCCCGCCCGCCCCGGGCGATCCAGCGCCTGTTGCCGAGCCAGACCGCGACGAAGACGCCGATGATGATGCAGAACGCGTAGCCGCGCAGCGGAATGGGGCCGAGGTACAGCACCCCGCGCGACGGGCTGGGAATGTAGGCAAGTTCCATGGCAGGGTCGACGCTACCGTGCCGGACCGGGCGCACGGCGGGCAGCCCGGCTACGGCTCCATAACGGGCGGGTGAGAAAACCTCTCACCCCCGCCCGCCCGCGCTCACCCCTGGTTGGCCTCCTCCACCATCTGCTTCAGCTTCGCCGGGGTCATCGACTGGTCCTGGTAGATGTTCTTGCCGTTGAACAGGACGGTGGGGGTACCGCCGAAGCGGCCGTCCTGGAACGCCTGGTTGGACTTCGCGACCCAGCTGTTGTGCGTGCCCTTCTCGACACACGTACGGAACTCGGGGGTGTCGAGGCCGTCGACCTTGCCGGCCAGCTCGATCAGCTTGTCGTTCTCCGCGAACGCGTCGTCGGTTTCCTCGGGCTGGTTCTCGAAGAGCACGTCGTGGTAGGCGGGGAACTTCCCGGCGTTCTGCGCGCAGGCCGCGGCGTTGGCCGCGTTGCGCGAGCCGCTGCCGCCCATGTTGCCGTCGATCAGGGTCACCAGGTGGTACTCGACTCTGAGCTGTCCGGACTCGGTCAGCTCATGGATCGTCGGCCGGTACGCCGCCTCGAACGCCTTGCAGGCCGGGCAGCGGAAGTCCTCCCACACGGTGAGCGTGGACTTGGCGTCGTCCTTGCCGACGGGGATCGCCAGGGCGTCCTTGCCCTGGGCCCCCGAGGGGGCGACGACCGGACCCGCGTCCGCGCTGTCGTCGTCCTTCCCGGCGTTGGCGGCGACGATGCCGATCACGGCGGCCAGGCCCAGCACGCAGACGACGCTCGCGGCGACGATCAGGGTGCGCCGCCGCCGCTCCGCGGCCTTCTGCTTCTCGCGCTCCGCCGCCAGCCGCTCCCGGGCGTTGCGCTTTCCGTCACGATTCTTCTCGCTCACACCCCCAGAACGAACCGGGGAGGCGCATTGCGCCTCCCCGGTCCCAGGTCCACCCGTACGGGTGACCGTGTCCTTCACACCGCCCGGCTCACACCGCCCGGCTCACACCTGGCGGCGCACGCCCTTGGCCAGATCGGCCGCGAGGTCGCGGACCGCCGCGATCCCGGCCGCGTGGTCCGGCGCGTCCAGCATCCGCTTGACGAAGGCCGAGCCGACGATCACCCCGTCGGCGAAGCCCGCCACCTCGGCGGCTTGCCGGGCGTCGGAGACGCCGAGGCCGACGCAGACGGGCAGGCCGCTGCCGGTGGCCCGGGTGCGTTCGACCAGGTCCTGGGCCTGCGCGCCGACCGACTCACGGGTGCCGGTGACGCCCATCAGCGAGGCGGCGTAGACGAAGCCGCTGCCCGCCGCGGTGATCGTGCCGAGCCGCTCGTCCTTGCTGCTCGGCGCGACCACGAAGACCGTCGCCAGGCCGTGCTTCTCGGCGTGCTCGCGCCACAGCGCCGACTCCTGCACCGGCAGGTCGGGCAGGATGCAGCCCGCGCCGCCCGCCTCGGCGAGTTCGGCGGTGAACCGCTCGACGCCGTAACGGTCGATCGGGTTCCAGTACGTCATCACGAGCACCGGCTTCCCGGTGGCCGTGTGCGCCTCGCGGACCGTCCGCAGCACGTCGGCGATCCGTACCCCGCCGCGCAGGGCGATGTCGTCGGCGGTCTGGATGACGGGGCCGTCCAGGACGGGGTCGCTGTGCGGCAGCCCCACCTCGACGACGTCGGCGCCGCCGTCGAAGACGGCCTTGATCGCCTCGATGCCGCCGTCCACGGTCGGGAACCCGGCCGGCAGATAGGCGATCAGCGCGGCCCGGTCCTCGGCCTTCGCCGCGGAGAGGGTGTCGCTCAACAGCCGGATGTTGCCGCTCACTTGGCGTCCCCCTCGATCTCGGCGGTGGCGGCCGCGTCGGCGGCGACCTCGGCGTCGGTGTCGTACAGCCCGAAGTAGCGGGCGGCGGTGTCCATGTCCTTGTCGCCGCGGCCGGACAGGTTGACCACGATCAGCCCGTCCGGGCCCAGTTCCCTGCCGACCTCCAGGGCGCCGGCCAGGGCGTGCGCGGACTCGATGGCCGGGATGATGCCCTCGGTGCGCGAGAGCAGGCGCAGCGCCTGCATGGCCGCGTCGTCGGTGACCGCGCGGTACTCACCGCGGCCGGAGTCCTTGAGGTAGGAGTGCTCGGGGCCGATGCCCGGGTAGTCCAGACCGGCCGAGATGGAGTACGGCTCGGTGATCTGGCCCTCGTCGTCCTGGAGGACGTAGGAGCGGGAGCCGTGCAGGATGCCGGGCTCGCCCGCGGTCAGGGTCGCCGCGTGCTCGCCGGTCTCGACGCCGTGTCCGGCCGGCTCGCAGCCGATCAGGCGCACCCCGGTGTCGGGGATGAAGGCGTGGAAGAGGCCGATGGCGTTGGAACCGCCGCCGACACAGGCGATCGCCGCGTCGGGCAGCCGTCCGGCGCTCTCCAGGATCTGGCGGCGGGCCTCGACGCCGATGACCCGGTGGAAGTCGCGGACCATCGCCGGGAAGGGGTGGGGACCGGCGACCGTGCCGAACAGGTAGTGGGTGTGGTCGACGTTCGCGACCCAGTCGCGGAACGCCTCGTTGATGGCGTCCTTGAGGGTGCGGCTGCCGGACTTCACCGCGACGACCTCGGCGCCCAGCATGCGCATCCGGGCCACGTTGAGGGCCTGGCGCTGCGTGTCGATCTCGCCCATGTAGATGGTGCAGTCGAGGCCGAAGAGCGCGCAGGCGGTGGCCGTGGCGACGCCGTGCTGGCCGGCGCCGGTCTCGGCGATCACCCGGGTCTTGCCCATGCGCTTGGTGAGCAGCGCCTGACCCAGCACGTTGTTGATCTTGTGGGAGCCGGTGTGGTTGAGGTCCTCGCGCTTGAGGAAGATCCGTGCGCCACCCGCTTCCGCGGCGAAGCGGGGGACCTCGGTGAGGGAGCTGGGGCGGCCGGTGTAGTGGACCAGCAGGTCGTCCAGTTCGCGGGCGAATTCGGGGTCGTGCTTGGCCTTGTCGTACTCGACGGCGACCTCGTCCACGGCGGCGACGAGGGCCTCCGGGATGAACTTGCCGCCGTAGGCGCCGAAGTAGCCTTCGGCGGTGGGGATCTGACCCTCCGGGTCGGGGATGAAGAACTCGCTGGGCATGCGGAAACCTCACGGTGAGTGTTGGTGGAAAACACGATTCGCCGTGGGGGCGGGGGTTGTGGGACGGCCTCAGGTCGTCAGTGGCTGGTCGCGCAGTTCCCCGCGCCCCTGGGGGGTTGCTGCCATCGCATGCCGTTCACTTGCCCCGGTTCGTCGCCGATGACGTACCGGACGCGGCGGCCGTGGACGCGCCTCGCCGGGGCTCGGCAGCCACGGGGGCGGCAGCCGCGCGCGAGGCGGGCGTACCGGTCCACGGTCGTCATGGTGGGAGTCATCGGGGCAAGCCTAGCGAAGGATCAGCCGCGGCCGTGCCGGAGGGCCGGGTGCTCGCCCGCCGCCACCAGGTCGGAGACCGCGGACTTGGGGTCCTTGCCGGTGACCAGGGACTCGCCGACCAGGACGGCGTCGGCGCCGGCGTTGGCGTACGCGATCAGGTCGTGCGGGCCGCGGATGCCCGACTCGGCGATCTTGACGAGGTGGGCGGGGATCTCGGGGGCGACCCGCTCGAAGGTGGAGCGGTCGACCTTGAGGGTCTTGAGGTTGCGGGCGTTGACACCGATGACCTTGGCGCCCGCGTCCACCGCGCGCTCGACCTCCTCCTCGTCGTGCACCTCGACGAGCGGGGTGAGGCCGATGGAGACGGCCCGCTCGATGAGGGACTCCAGGGCCGGCTGGTCGAGGGCGGCGACGATCAGCAGCGCGAGGTCGGCGCCGTACGCGCGGGCCTCCCAGAGCTGGTACGAGGTGACGATGAAGTCCTTGCGCAGCACGGGGATGTCCACCCGCGCGCGGACCGCCTCCAGGTCGGCGAGGGAGCCGCCGAAGCGGCGCTGTTCGGTGAGGACGGAGATGACGGCGGCGCCGCCCGCCTCGTAGTCGGCGGCCAGTCCGGCCGGGTCGGCGATGGCGGCCAGCGCGCCCTTGGAGGGGCTGGACCGCTTGACCTCGCAGATCACCTTGACGCCGTCGCCGCGCAGGGCGGCCGCGCCGTCCTTGGCGGCGGGGGCCTTCGCCGCGCGCTCCTTCAGCTCGTCGAGGCTGACGCGCGCCTGCCGCTCCGCGAGGTCGGCACGGACTCCGTCGATGATCTCGTCGAGCACACTCACGCGAGCGGCCCCCTTCCGAGGGTTGACGGTCGGCTGAGCGATCCAGCGACCAGGGAACGAATGGAACAGATGGTCACTGCGATGGTATCCGCCAGAAGGCGAAGCCCTCACATCCGGTTGACGCCGGTCCCACCACCTGGACGTTCTCCGGCCCGGTCAGGGATGGAGCCAGCCGCCGAACGGCAGGTTGCGGACCACCGTGAAGACCAGCAGCAACGCGCCGAGCGTCCACAGCCGGACGGGTGTCAGGTCGAGCCGGACCGGGCGTCCGCGGGCCGCGCGGACCACCCAGACGGTCCACAGCACGGCGAACCCCAGATAGCCGACGACGGCCATCGCGTTGGCGTGCAGGGCGGCGCCGAGGTCACCGTGCGCGACGGCGTACGCGCTGCGCAGTCCGCCGCAGCCGGGGCAGTACAGGCCGGTGAGCCGCAGCAGCGGGCAGACCGGGTAGTGGCCGGGTTCGTTGGGGTCGACGGCGCCGACGTAGGCGAAGGCCCCGGCGACGGCCGCGAGGATCCCGGCGGGTACGGCGAGCCGTCCCGCGACCGTTGACGTCACCCGCTGGCTGTCGGCGTTCACGCCTCGCATTGTGCCTCGCGGTGCGGCCACGCGCGCGTGAGGGGCGGCCGGTGTGACACCGGCCGCCCCTCACGAGGTCCTGCGAAGCTGTCGTCGGGAGTCCGCTCAGCTCTCGGCGCCGGCCGGCTCACGGGTCGCGGTGACGACCTTCGCCGCGGGGCGGTGGGTCTCGCGCGGCTGGCCCAGGCCCGCCATGCGCATGGCGCCGCCGACCACACCGCCGAGGGCCACGATGACCATGCCGGCCCAGAAGCCCACCGGCTGGGCCATCACCATGAACGCGCCCGAGACGCAGAAACCGATGAAGGCGATGATGACACCGGTCCAGGCGGCCGGGGTGTGTCCGTGGCTGCTGCCCGCCATTGCTTGCTCCTCATTGCTGTCGGGGTTGTAGGGGCCGGCCCGGTGGGCGCGTCCCGTACGTGTCCTGGCCGGACGTTCGTCGTCCATTGTCCCGTACGCGCGGGCGTACCGGACGCGGGGGTGGCCCGCGGTCGCGTCTGATTCACCACATCGAGAGGCGGGCGCGCACCGCGCGCGACCCGGTGCTCACGCCGGGTCGGGGCGGGTGGGGTCCTCGCCGCGGTCCAGGGCCTTCCACATCTCCTCGGGCCGCTCCGGGTCGGCGGGCCGGGCGGCGCGGCGCGGGCGGGGGGTGCCGTCGCGCTCGTAGCGGCCGGACATGCCGGGCCAGCGGTTGCCGTAGCGCAGGGCGAGCAGGCCGGCCAGCAGGATCAGGGCGCCGCCGGCGACCGCGGCGAAGGGCCAGGCGGTGTAGCCGAAGGAGGCGACGGTGGCCGAGGTGTCGCCGGACACCTTGGCGGCCTGCTCGTCGAGCGCGGAGTTGTCGCCGGCGCCGAGCAGGGCGGCGGTGACGATGCCGGCGCCGGAGAGCGTCAGCAGGACGGAGACGGCGAGGCGGCCGGTGCGGCGCACGGCGAAGACGGCGACGAGCGCGGCGAGGCCCACTATCGCGAGCGCGGCGGGGACGCCGGTGACGTCACTGCCGTCGGCGGTCAGCCGGAAGGCGCCGCCGGGCACCGAGGCCCAGCCCTTCGACCAGGGCTGCCGGGTGGACAGCAGGGCCATGGCCGCGCCCAGCGCACCGCTCAGCAGCGCGAGGGCGAGGCTGCGGCGGCCGGACCGCGTGGGGGCGGCTTCGGATCGGGGGGGAGGTACGGCAGCAGTCACGTAGACCACTATCGCCTGAACCCCGGGCGAACCGTCACCCGGGGCCGACGTGAGACGCGCCCTATTTTCCGCCGCCCGGGGTGGCGGCCGCGGTGCCGGGCGCGGTGGTGCTCCGGGTGCCGAGCCGGTTCGCCGTGTGGACGGCGCGCAGCACGGCGGCGGCCTTGTTGCGGCACTCCTGGTCCTCGGCGGCCGGGTCGGAGTCGGCGACGACGCCCGCGCCGGCCTGGACGTAGGCGGTGCCGTCGCGCAGCAGGGCCGTCCGGATGGCGATGGCGGTGTCGGAGTCGCCGGCGAAGTCGAGATAGCCGACGCAGCCGCCGTACAGGCCGCGGCGGGCGGGTTCGAGTGCGTCGATGATCTGCATGGCGCGGGGCTTGGGAGCGCCGGAGAGGGTGCCGGCCGGGAAGCAGGCGGTGAGGACGTCGAAGGCGGTGCGGCCGGGGGCGACCTTGCCGGTGACGGTGGAGACGATGTGCATGACGTGCGAGTACCGCTCGACGGACATGAAGTCGACGACCTCGACGGAGCCCGGTTCGCAGACCCGCCCGAGGTCGTTGCGGCCGAGGTCGACGAGCATCAGGTGCTCGGCGCGCTCCTTGGGGTCGGCGAGCAGTTCGTCGGCGAGGGCCTGGTCCTCCTGCGGGGTGGTGCCGCGGTGCCGGGTGCCGGCGATGGGGTGGACCATGGCCCGGCCGTCCTCGACCTTGACCAGGGCCTCCGGGGAGGAGCCCACGACGTCGAAGCCGTCGAAGCGGAACAGATACATGTACGGCGAGGGGTTGGTGGCCCGCAGCACCCGGTAGACGTCCAGCGCGCTCGCCGTGCAGGGCGTCTCGAAGCGCTGCGAGGGGACCACCTGGAACGCCTCGCCCGCGCGGATGCGCTCCTTGATGTCCTCGACGGCCCGCTGGAAGTCCGGGCCGCCCCAGCGGGCGGTGTACTCGGGCAGTTCGGAGGGCGGCAGGACGGCGGGCGGCTGGGCCACCGGGCGGGAGAGGTCGGCCTCCATGGCGTCCAGCCGGGCCACGGCGTCCGCGTACGCCTCGTCGACGCCGGTGTCGAGGTCGTTGTGGTTGATCGCGTTGGCGATCAGCAGGACGGAGCCCTCCCAGTGGTCCATGACGGCGAGGTCGCTGGTCAGGAGCATGGTCAGCTCGGGCAGCCGCAGGTCGTCGTGGTCGCCGGGGCCGATCTTCTCCAGGCGGCGGACGATGTCGTAGCCGAGGTAGCCGACCATGCCGCCGGTGAAGGGCGGCAGGTCCTCCTGGTGGGGGGTGTGCAGGGCCTCGATGGTGGCGCGCAGGGCGGCCAGCGGGTCGCCGTCGACGGGGACGCCGACGGGCGGGGTGCCCAGCCAGTGCGCCCGGCCGTCGCGGGCGGTGAGGGTGGCGGCGGAACGGACGCCGACGAAGGAGTACCGGGACCACGAACGGCCGTTCTCCGCGGACTCCAGGAGGAAGGTGCCGGGCCGCTCGGCGGCGAGCTTGCGGTAGAGCGCGACCGGGGTGTCGCCGTCGGCGAGCAGCTTGCGGGTGACCGGGATGACACGGCGGTCGCCGGCCAGCTTGCGGAACGTCTCGAGGTCCATGGCGGCGACCTTACTGATCCGTGGCGGACACGCCGGAATCGGCGTTCTCGATCAGGACATCGGCGTCGAAGCAGGTGCGGGCGCCGGTGTGGCAGGCGGCGCCGACCTGGTCGACCTTGACCAGCACGGTGTCGGCGTCGCAGTCGAGGGCGACGGACCTGACCCACTGGAAGTGGCCGGAGGTGTCGCCCTTGACCCAGTACTCCTGACGGCTGCGCGACCAGTAGGTGCAGCGGCCGGTGGTCAGGGTGCGGTGCAGCGCCTCGTCGTCCATCCAGCCCAGCATGAGCACCTCTCCGGTGTCGTACTGCTGGGCGATGGCGGGGACGAGCCCGTCGGCGCTGCGCTTGAGGCGCGCGGCGATGGCGGGGTCCAGGCTGCTGGGAGGGGGCGTGCTGGTCATGGGGCCATTGTGCCGCGCGCCACGGACGGTGACGGCCGGTGTCCGGAGGCTGGAAAGGGCGGCCGGCCGGGCGACGGGTGGGCGGAGTCGTTACGCGGTCGTAGGCTGACTCCATGTCGACTTTCGCCAAGCGTGAACGGCTTCTGCTCGCCGACCTCTTGGAGACCGCCGGTCCCGAGGCGCCGACCCTGTGCGAGGGCTGGCTGACCCGGGATCTGGCCGCGCACGTGGTGGTGCGCGAGCGCCGTCCGGACGCGGCCGGGGGCATCCTGATCAAGCAGCTCGCGACCCGGCTCGACCGGGTGATGGAGGAGTTCGCCGCCAAGCCGTACGAGGAGCTGATCCAGCTCATCAGGACCGGTCCGCCGCGGTTCTCGCCGTTCGCGCTCAAGCAGGTCGAGGAGATGTCGAACACCATCGAGTTCTATGTGCACACCGAGGACGTCCGGCGCGCCCAGCGCGACTGGTCGCCGCGCGAGCTGGACCCGGTCTTCCAGGACGCCCTGTGGAGCCGGCTGGAGCGCAGCGCGCGGCTGATGGGCCGCTCCGCCCCGACCGGTCTGGTGCTGCGCCGCGCGGACGGCCGCACGGTGGTCGCCAACCGGGGCACCCCGGTGGTGACGGTGACCGGCGAGGCATCGGAGCTGCTGCTGTTCCTCTACGGCCGGCAGAGCGCCGCCCAGGTGGAACTGGACGGCGACAAGGAGGCCGTGGAGAAGCTTCACGACGGCCGGCAGCTCGGGATCTGAGCGCCCGGCCGGGTCCGGCTCAGCGCACCGGGTGTCCGGCCTCTCCCAGGGCCTGCTTGACCTGGCCGATGCGCAGGTCGCCGAAGTGGAAGACGGAGGCGGCCAGGACCGCGTCGGCGCCGGCGCCGACGGCCGGGGCGAAGTCGGCGAGCTTGCCGGCGCCGCCGGAGGCGATCACCGGGATCGTGACGTGCTTGCGCACGGCGGCGATCATCTCCAGGTCGTAGCCGTCCTTGGTGCCGTCGGCGTCCATCGAGTTCAGCAGTATCTCGCCGGCGCCCAGCTCGGCCGCCCGGTGCGCCCATTCGACCGCGTCGATCCCGGTGCCCTTGCGGCCGCCGTGGGTGGTGACCTCGAAGCCGCCGGACGGGGTGCGCCGGGCGTCCACCGACAGCACCAGGACCTGGCTGCCGAAGCGTTCGGCGATCTCCTGGATCAGCTCGGGCCGGGCGATCGCGGCGGTGTTGACGCCCACCTTGTCGGCGCCCGCCCGCAGCAGCCTGTCCACGTCCGCCGGGGTGCGCACGCCGCCGCCGACGGTCAGCGGGATGAACACCTGCTCGGCGGTGCGGCGCACCACGTCGTAGGTGGTCTCGCGGTTGCCGGAGGAGGCGGTGATGTCCAGGAAGGTCAGCTCGTCGGCGCCTTCGGCGTCGTAGACCTTGGCCATCTCGACGGGGTCGCCGGCGTCGCGCAGGTTCTGGAAGTTCACGCCCTTGACGACGCGGCCGGCGTCCACGTCCAGGCAGGGGATGACTCGTACGGCCAGGGTCATGACGAGGACCCTCCTCGGTAGGCCTCGACCTCGACCTCGACGACCAGGCTGGGGTCCACGAGACCGGAGATGATGATCATGGTGGCGGCGGGCCGGACGGTGTCGAACAGCTCCTTGTGGGCCCGTCCGACCTCGTCCACGTCCCGCGCGTGGGTGACGTACATGCGGGTGCGGACGACGTCGTCGCGGCCGAGACCGAGCTGGTCCAGCGCCGAGAACGCGACGTTGAAGGCGTTGACCGTCTGCTCGTAGGGGCCGCCCCCGGCGATCTCGCCGGCCACGACGGAGGTGCAGCCGGCGACCAGCACCAGGCCGTTCGGCAGCTCCACCGCGCGGGAGTAGCCGAACTGCTCCTCCCAGGGCGCGCCCGTCGTCACCCGGCGTACGTCGCTCACAGGGCCACCGCCGACAGCGCCTCTTCCAGGGTGAACGCCTTGGCGTACAGCGCCTTGCCGACGATGGCGCCCTCGACCCCGAGCGGGACCAGACCGGCGAGGGCGCGCAGGTCGTCGAGGGACGACACGCCGCCGGAGGCCACGACCGGGCGGTCGGTGGCGGCGCACACGTTCTTCAGCAGCTCCAGGTTGGGGCCCTGGAGGGTGCCGTCCTTGGCGATGTCGGTGACGACGTAGCGCGCGCAGCCCTCCTGGTCCAGGCGGGCCAGCGTCTCGTAGAGGTCGCCGCCGTCCCGGGTCCAGCCGCGGCCGCGCAGGGTGGTGCCCCGGACGTCCAGGCCGACGGCGATCTTGTCGCCGTGCTCGGCGATGACCTTGGCGACCCACTCGGGGGTCTCCAGGGCGGCCGTGCCGAGGTTCACGCGGGTGCAGCCGGTGGCGAGGGCGGCGGCCAGGGTGGCGTCGTCGCGGATGCCGCCGGACAGTTCCACCTTGATGTCCATGGCCCGGGTGACCTCGGCGACCAGCGACCGGTTGTCGCCGGTGCCGAACGCGGCGTCCAGGTCGACCAGGTGCAGCCACTCGGCGCCCGCCCGCTGCCAGGCCAGCGCCGCCTCCAGCGGGGAGCCGTACGAGGTCTCCGTGCCGGACTCGCCGTGCACGAGACGAACGGCCTGGCCGTCCCGGACGTCGACGGCGGGGAGGAGTTCGAGCTTGCTCACAGGGTTCCGATCCAGTTGGTGAGGAGCTGGGCTCCGGCGTCGCCGGACTTCTCGGGGTGGAACTGGGTGGCCCACAGGGCGCCGTTCTCCACGGCGGCCACGAAGGGCTCGCCGTGCGTCGACCAGGTCACCCGGGGGGCGCGCATCGACGGGTTGTGCACTTCCAGGGACCAGTCGTGGACGGCGTAGGAGTGCACGAAGTAGAAGCGCGCGTCCGCGTCCAGTCCGGCGAAGAGTTCGGAGTCGGCCGGGGCGTCCACGGTGTTCCAGCCCATGTGGGGGACGATCTCGGCCTTGAGCGGTCCGACCGTGCCGGGCCATTCGTCGAGGCCCTCGGTCTCCACGCCGTGCTCGATGCCCCGCGCGAACAGGATCTGCATGCCGACGCAGATCCCCATCACCGGGCGGCCCCCGGACAGCCGGCGGTCGATGATCCAGTCGCCGCGCGCCTCGCGCAGCCCGCGCATACAGGCGGCGAAGGCGCCGACGCCGGGGACCAGCAGCCCGTCGGCGTTCATGGCCGCGTCGAAGTCACGGGTGATCTCGACGTCGGCGCCGGTGCGGGCCAGGGCGCGTTCGGCGGAGCGGACGTTGCCGAAGCCGTAGTCGAAGACGACGACCTTCTTCGGTGTGCCGGTGGCCGCGCTCAACTCCACACCCCCAGCCGCATCACACCGGCGACGAGACACATCCCGGAGCCGATCGACAGCAGCACGACCAGGCTCCTGGGCATGTCCTGCTTGACGAAGGAGTAGATGCCGCCGGCCAGGAAGAGCCCGACGACGATCAGCAGGGTGGACAGCCCGTTCACAGCGCGCCCTTCGTGGAGGGGAGGATGCCGGCCGCGCGCGGGTCGCGCTCGCTGGCGTAGCGCAGGGCCCGGGCCAGCGCCTTGAACTGGCACTCCACGATGTGGTGCGCGTTGCGCCCGTAGGGCACGTGCACGTGCAGCGCGATCTGGGCCTGGGCCACGAAGGACTCCAGGATGTGCCGGGTCATCGTGGTGTCGTACTCGCCGATCATCGGCGCCATCTTCTCGGGCTCGGTGTGCACGAGGTAGGGGCGGCCGGAGAGGTCGACGGTGACCTGGGCGAGGGACTCGTCCAGCGGGACCGTGCAGTTGCCGAAGCGGTAGATGCCGACCTTGTCGCCGAGCGCCTGCTTGAAGGCGGCGCCGAGGGCGAGGGCGGTGTCCTCGATGGTGTGGTGCGAGTCGATGTGCAGATCGCCGTCGGTCTTCACGCTCAGGTCGAACAGGCCGTGCCGGCCGAGCTGGTCGAGCATGTGGTCGTAGAAGCCGACGCCGGTGGCGATGTCGGTCTTGCCGGTGCCGTCGAGGTCGATCTCGACGAGGACCGAGGTCTCCTTCGTGGTGCGCTGCACGCGTCCTGTGCGGCTCATGCGTCAAGCTCCTTCTTCAAGTCCCTCACCGCGTCGAGGAACGCGTCGTTCTCTTCGGGGGTTCCGGCGGTGACCCGCAGCCAACCGGGCACGCCGTTGTCCCGGACCAGGACGCCGCGGTCGAGGATCCGCCGCCACACGTCGTGGGCGTCGGCGAAGCGGCCGAACTGGACGAAGTTGGCGTCCGAGGCGGTGACCTCGTAGCCGGCGGCGAGCAGTTCGGCCACCAGCCGGTCGCGCTCCGACTTGAGCTGCTCGACGTACTTCAGCAGGGTGTCGGTGTGCTCCAGGGCGGCCAGCGCGGTCGCCTGGGTGACGGCCGAGAGGTGGTACGGCAGCCGGACGAGCTGGACGGCGTCCACGACGGCCGGGTGCGCGGCGAGGTAGCCGAGGCGCAGGCCGGCCGCGCCGAACGCCTTCGACATGGTCCGGGAGACGACGAGATGCGGCCGGCCTTCGAGCAGCGGCAGCAGCGAGTCGCCGTGGCTGAACTCGATGTACGCCTCGTCCACGACGACCATCGAGGGCCGCGCGGCCTGCGCGGCCTCGTACAGCGCGAGGACGGTCTCGGCCGGGACGGCGGTGCCGGTGGGGTTGTTGGGGGTGGTGACGAACACGACGTCGGGGCGGTGCTCGGCGATGGCCTGCTCGGCCGCCGCGAGGTCGATGGTGAAGTCCTCGCGGCGCGGCCCGGAGATCCAGCCGGTCCCGGTGCCGCGCGCGATGAGCCCGTGCATCGAGTACGACGGTTCGAAGCCGATCGCCGTGCGGCCGGGGCCGCCGAAGGTCTGGAGGAGCTGCTGGAGGACCTCGTTGGAGCCGTTGGCGGCCCAGACGTTGGCGAGGCCGACCTCGTACCCGGAGGTGTCCGTGAGATACCGGGCGAGCTGCGTGCGCAGGTCGACGGCGTCGCGGTCCGGGTACCGGTTGAGGTTGCGGGCGGCCTCGCGGACGCGCTCCGCGATCCGGTCGACCAGCGCCTCGGGCAGCGGGTAGGGGTTCTCGTTGGTGTTCAGCCGGACGGGGACGTCCAACTGGGGTGCGCCGTAGGGGGACTTGCCGCGCAGCTCGTCCCGTACGGGGAGATCGTCGATGCCGGTCACTTGCCCTCGGGAACCTTCCAACTGAATCGAGCCTTGATCGCCGCGCCGTGCGCGGGCAGGTCCTCCGCCTCCGCCAGGGTCACCACGTGGTGCGCGACCTCGGCGAGCGCGTCCCGCGTGTAGTCCACGATGTGGATGCCGCGCAGGAAGGACTGGACGGACAGGCCGGAGGAGTGGCAGGCGCAGCCGCCGGTGGGCAGCACGTGGTTGGAGCCGGCCGCGTAGTCGCCGAGGGAGACGGGCGCCCAGGGGCCGACGAAGACCGCGCCCGCGTTGCGCACCCGGCCGGCCACCGCGGCGGCGTCGGCCGTCTGGATCTCCAGGTGTTCGGCGCCGTACGCGTCGACCACCCGCAGGCCCTCCTCGACGCCGTCGACGAGGACGATCGCGGACTGCCGGCCGCTCAGCGCCGGGACGATCCGGTCGTCGATGTGCCGGGTGGCCGCGATCTGCGGTTCCAGCTCCTTCTCGACCGCGTCCGCCAGCTCGACGGAGTCGGTGACGAGGACGGCCGCCGCGAGCGGGTCGTGCTCGGCCTGGCTGATCAGGTCGGCCGCCACGTGCACCGGGTCGGCGCCGGCGTCGGCCAGGATCGCGATCTCGGTCGGTCCCGCCTCGGCGTCGATGCCGATCCGGCCGGTGTAGTAGCGCTTGGCGGCGGCGACCCAGATGTTGCCGGGGCCGGTGACCATGTTGGCGGGCGGGCAGGACTCGGTGCCGTGGGCGAACATCGCGACGGCGGTCGCGCCGCCGGCCGCGTACACCTCGTCGACGCCCAGCAGGGCGCAGGCCGCGAGGATGGTGGGGTGCGGCAGGCCACCGAACTCGGCCTGGGCCGGGGAGGCGAGCGCGACGGACGGGACGCCTGCCTCCTGGGCGGGCACCACGTTCATCACGACGGAGGACGGGTAGACCGAGCGGCCGCCGGGCGCGTACAGCCCGACCCGGTCGACGGGTACCCACTTCTCGGTCACGCTGCCGCCCGGCACGACCTGGGTCGTGTGGGTCGTACGGCGCTGGGCGCGGTGCACGAGGCGGGCGCGGCGGATCGACTCCTCCAGGGCCGCGCGCACGGCCGGGTCCAGCTCCTCCAGGGCGCGGGCGAGGGCCTCGGCGGGCACCCGGACCTGCTCCAGCTTCACGCCGTCGAACTTCTCCGCGAAGTCGATCAGCGCCGCGTCACCCCGATGATGCACGGCCTCGCAGATCGGACGCACCTTCTCCAGGGCGGCCGCGACGTCGAAGTCGGCACGGGGCAGCAGGTCGCGCAGGGCGGGTCCCTCGGGGAGGGCGTCGCCGCGCAGATCGATTCGGGAGATCACGCCGTCAATTCTCTCAGACCGGGATCGGGCACCGTCCGCGCGTATCAATGGCTGATACAGAACGTGGCCGGAACCCGGAAGATCGCCTTCACGTCCTGCGTTCGGGAGGTCACTCAGCGGGCACAACGGCTGTGCGCGACCCGAGTGACCGACGGTGACCGAGGGGGTGACGGGGGATGACGGGTGGGACCGACGGGGCCGCCGGGACGGACGGCGTCCGCGCCGGCGATCTGCCGGACGACCTGACCGCGGCCGAGGCCGGGATGTGGCAGGCGTTCCGCAACGGCAGCGTCTACGACCTGAGCGACGGCGACTCGGTCGTCGACGATCCGCACGGCGGGCACCCCTGGGGGCCCGAGCGCACGGTGCGGGCGCGGATCGTGGCCTGGCTGCTGCTGGACGGGCCGCCCGCGCTGGACGGCCGGGTGGCCTCGCTGAAGCTGGTCGGCGTGCGGATCAGCGACAGCCTGGACCTGGCGGGCGGCACCGTGGTGCCGTACGTGGAGATGAAGCGCTGCCGGTTCGACCGGGACGTGCTGCTGCCGGAGGCGCGGTTCACGACCGTGCGGATGGTGGACTGCTCGGTGCCGCGTCTGGAGGCGGCCCGGGTGCACACCGAGGGCGATCTGCATCTGCCGCGCTGCCGCTTCCACAACGGCGTGCGGCTCACCGACGCGCACATCGGCACGGACCTGCTGCTCAACCAGGCGATCGTCTACCGCGACCGGACCGGCCGCTCGATCGCCGCCGACGGGATGACGGTCGGCCAGGACCTCCAGGCCGAGATGCTGGAGTCGCACGGCGAACTGAGCCTGCGCAGCGCCAAGATCGGCGTGTCGCTGAGTCTGCGCGGCGCGCGGCTGGCCAACCCGTACACCCGGCTGGCGCTGAACGCGCCCCAGATGACGGTGGAGCGCTCGCTGTATCTGACCCCGGCCGGGGTCGGCGGGCAGGCGCTGAGCGGGGCGACGCCCGCGCGCGGGACGCGCATCCAGCGGTTCGAGTGCCGGGGCGGGCTGCGCCTGGACGACGGGCGGTTCGGGGACGCCGTCGACCTGGAGCGGGCCCGGTTCGTCCTCACCGACGAGCAGGAGCTGTCGCTGCGCCGGGTGCAGACGCCCGAGCTGCGCTTCCTCGGGGAGCGGCCGCCGCGCGGCAAGGTGGTGCTGTCCGGCGCCCGGGTGGTCACCCTGGTGGACCGGGCGAGCGCCTGGCCGGGCCCGGGCAATCTGCACATGGGCGGTTTCGCGTACGAGAACCTGGTGCCGCAGGGACCCTTCCCGCTGGCCGAGCGGCTGAGCTGGGTGGCCGCGTCGACCGCCGAGTACGCGCCGGAGCCGTACGAGCGGCTGGCGACCGTGCTGCGCAACGGCGGGGAGGACGAGGACGCCCGCGAGGTACTGCTCGCCAAGCAGCGCCGGCGCCGCGAGACGCTGCCGCCGGCCGCGAAGTTCTGGGGGTACGCGCAGGACTGGACGGTGGCCTACGGGTACCGGCCGGGGCGGGCGGCGGTGTGGATGGCGCTGCTGTGGGCGGCCGGCTCGGTGGCCTTCACGCACTCCGCGCCGCCGCCGGTGAGCCGCGAGGGGCATCCGCAGTGGAACCCGACGCTGTTCGCGCTCGATCTGCTGCTGCCGGTGATCGACCTGGGCCAGGCCAACCAGTGGCGGCTGACCGGGGGCTGGCAGTGGCTGGCGACGGCGCTGATCCTGCTCGGCTGGATCCTGGCGACGACGGTGGCGACGGGGGCGACGCGGACGCTGCGGCGGGACTGAACGGGGCTGTGCACGCAAGAGCGCGTGGACCTGCGGTTTTCACCCACAGTCGCCGCCCGCTCACTTTTACCGGTCCTTGACCTTCCGCCGTACAACTTTCCGCAGGTTCCCGTTGCCCTCTGGCGCAACCCCCACCTGCGGCTTTCAATGGTCGGCACCATGGCTCTGCTGCCCCCGTTCATCCGCGCCCCCCGGCTCAGCCGGACGGCCCGGAACGCCACCGCCCCCCGCCGCGCCGCCGATGGGCTCCCCGCCGACGACGAGGTGCTGCTCGACGTGCCCGACGACCGGCTCGGCCCGGTGCTGGTCGCGGCCGCGCGGGACGCCTACGAGCCCGCCGCCCGGCTGCTGGCCCGTACCCGGGAGCGGGCCGAGTGGGAGTACCGGGACCGGTACGTGACCCGTCTGGCGTCCTTCGCCCGCTCCCGCCCGGAGTGGCTGGAGACCTGGCGGGCCGCCGCGCCCCGCGATCCGGACGTGCTGCTGCTGACCGCCCAGCGCGCGGTGGACCACGCCTGGCGCTCGCCCGCCCGGGCCGAGCTGCTGCGCGAGGTGAGCCCGCTGATCACCGCGGCCGCGGGCAGCGACGTCCGCGACCCGGTGCCGTGGCGGATCGCCCTGGACCACGCCCGCGGCAGCCGCGCCGGGCACAAGTACTTCGGCGAGCTGTGGGAGGCGGCGGTGCGGCGCGCCCCGCACCACTACGGCTGCCATGTGGCCGCCAAGCGCTATCTGGCCCAGTCCTGGCACGGCTCGCACCGCGAGTGCTTCGACTTCGCCGACCGGGCCGCGCAGGACGCCCCGGCCGGCTCCCTGGTCCAGGCCCTGCCGGTGCGGGCGGCCTTCGCCTATCTGACCGACGGCTGCGGCCCCGACGTGCCCCGGGACCGGCTGGACGCGGCGGCCGACCGGGCGATCGCGCTCTCCGCGCGCTTCCCGGCGGTCGACCCCTGGCCGGCCGAGATCCGCAATCTGCTTGTGTACGTCCTGGTCCGGCTGCACCGCCGCGAGGACGCCCTCGTCCAACTGCGGCTGATCGGCCCGTACGCCACGTCCTTCCCCTGGAGCCGGCTGTCGGACGATCCGCTGGGGCACTTCCTGGCGGTGCGCGAGGAGGTGCGCTCGGGCCGCTGGACGCCGTCCGCGCAGCCCCCGCCGCGTCCGCGGGTCGGTCACGGCGACCGGGCGCACTCCGAGGACCACTAGGCTTCTACGCCGTGACCACCGTCCGTCTGCCGCTCTTCCCCCTGAACTCGGTGCTGTTCCCGGGGTTGGTGCTTCCGTTGAACGTCTTCGAGGAGCGCTATCGCGCCATGATGCGCGACCTGCTGAAGACCCCCGAGGAGGAACCGCGCCGGTTCGCCGTCGTGGCGATCCGCGACGGTCACGAGGTGGCGCCGGCCGCGCCGGGGATGCCGGACCCGACCGCGCTGCCGGAGCGCGGCCCGGCGGCCGGCTTCGGCGACGACCCGCTCAAGACGTTCCACGGCACCGCCTGCGTGGCCGACGCGGCGACCATCCGGGAACGGGCCGACGGCACCTTCGAGGTGCTGGCGACCGGCACGACCCGGGTCCGGCTGCTGTCCGTGGACTCCTCGGGACCGTTCCTGACGGCCGAGCTGGAGGAACTCCCGGAGGCGCCGGGCGACGAGGCGGGCGCCCTCGCGGAGGGGGTGCTGCGGGCCTTCCGCCAGTACCAGAAGCGCCTGGCGGGCGCCCGGGAACGCTCGCTGGCGACCGGCGCCGACCTCCCGGACGACCCGTCGGTGGTGTCGTACCTGGTGGCCGCCGCGATGATGCTGGACACCCCCACCAAGCAGCGGCTCCTCCAGGCCCCGGACACGGCCTCCCGACTGCGGGACGAGCTGACGCTCCTGCGCGCGGAGACGGCGATCCTGCGCAATCTGCCCTCGCTGCCCGCGGCGGACCTGACCCGCGGGCCGACGAGCCTGAACTGAAGCCGGAACCGAAGCCTGGACCGAGAAGGCGAGAAGGCGAGAAGGCACCGCATGGCGAAGAAATCCAAGAAGCAGCAGCCCGGCGGCACGCCCGCGACCGTGGCCCTGACCTCGGCGGGCGTGGACTTCACCGTCCACGCCTACGACCACGACCCGGGCCATCCGTCCTACGGCGAGGAGGCGGCCGAGGCGATGGGCGTCTCCCCCGACCGGGTCTTCAAGACCCTGGTCGCGGACGTGGACGGCACCCTGACCGTCGCCGTCGTCCCGGTGGCGGGCTCGCTGGACCTGAAGGCGCTGGCGTCGGCGGTCGGCGGCAAGAAGGCGGCCATGGCCGACCCCACCCTGGCCGAACGCACCACCGGCTACGTCCGCGGCGGCATCTCCCCCCTGGGCCAGCGCAAAAAGCTCCCCACGGTCCTGGACACCTCGGCGACGACCCACCCCACGATCTGCGTCTCGGCGGGCCGCCGCGGCCTGGAGGTGGAACTGGCCCCGAAGGACCTGGCACACCTGACGACGGCAACCATGGCCCCCATCGCCCGCACAACCAGCCCGTCCGGCGTTTGAGGACGAGGCCCGTCCAGGGCCGAAGGGGGGTCTGGGGGCACAGCCCCCAGGGACGGGACGGGAAGGGGCGGCGGGGGCGAAAAACCACCCCTACTGCAACGGCGCCCCGTACCCGTCCTTGGGCACCGCCGGCGCAAACGGATCCGGATCCCGCGGCCCGAACAACGCCGTCAACCCCAGATGCACCACCACCGCCGCCAACGACCACGCCAGCAACGCCCCCCTCGCCCCCAACTTCAGCGGCGCGGAGAACGTGACCCCCTCCCCCGCCGCCCGCGCCCGCGCGATCACGTCCGACCCGGGCCCGAGCCACAGCCCGAACCGCCACGCCAGCACCGACCCCAGCAGCCCGCCCACGGCCAGCGCCACCACCAGCGGCACACCCCCGCGCCGCCGCCACAGGAACACCGCCGCCGCGCTCACCGCCCCGAAGCCCAGCGCCAGCAGGGTGAACGTGCCGTCCACCCCGACGGCCTGCTCGCCCTCGGTGTCCTTGAGGTAGACCACCCAGCCGCCGTTCACCACGTCACCGACGAGCGGCACCTTCGGCGTCAGCCACTCCCACAGCACACCGAGCAGCGCCCCGGACAGGGCGACGGCGAGGGTGATCAGGGCGGCTTCGCGCAGTTCGGTCTTCATCCCGGGCCCGTCCTGTCCGTACGGGGAGACGGGGGGCACGGCCCCCACGCGCGCGTACCCGCCCGGCGGCGGCCAGGCGTCCTGCGAGGAGGGCTCGTGCGGCGGCGGGGGCGGAGTCAGCGGTGCGGTCACCATGACATCGTGCCAGGCCGGGCCGCGCGGCGCGTCATCGGACGGCGGCCCGCCGGTACGCCCAGGTGGCGACGGCCAGCGAGACGACCCCGACGCCCGCGCAGACGGCGAGGTCCCCGAGGACGAACGCCCAGTCGGGATCCGGCCCGAAGGTCCGGGCGAAGGCTTCGACGCCGTACGTCGACGGCAGCAGGTCGCGGGTGAAGCGCACCGCCTCCGGCATCCGGTCCGGCGGCAGCACGCCGAGCAGCAGGGCCGCGGACATGCCGAGCTGGCCGAGCACGGTGGCCAGCTCCGGCCGGGGCGCCAGCAGCCCGAAGGCCGCCCCGAGTCCGGACAGCGCGGCGCCCGCGAGCGGGATCACGGCGGCGAGGATCCACAGATGGGTCAGCGGCAGCCCGAACAGCACACAGCCGAAGACCGCGGTGACCAGGGTCCCGGGCACGGTGAAGGAGGCGTAGGCGCCCGCCGCGCCGAGCACCACGGCGGCGGGCGGCACCGGCAGGGTGGCGTAGTGGTCGAGGCCGCCGCTGGCCCGGAGCTGCCCGAAGTACTGGGCGAGCAGGTTCAGCGCGACGAAGGCGACGACGAGCACGGCGGACCCGGCGACGACCGCCTCGGCCTCGCGGCCGCCGTCCACCACGCCCCGCATCATGATCAGGATGCCGACCGACTGGAAGGTCGCCACGAACAGCAGCGGGATCCGCGCCACCCGGGCCCGGGAGAGCTGCGCGCGGTAGACGGCCACCAGCGACGGCCACAGCCGCGCGCGCGGCGCCAGCTCGGCCGCGGCGCGCACCGGCGGCTGCGCGACGGCCCGGGCGCTGCCCGGCAGAACCTCGGCGGGTACGACACTCACGTGGCGCTGCTCCTCTTCCCTACGGCTCTCTCTGCCGTCCCATACGGACCCGAAGACCTCCGCGCTCACGTCCGCACCAGCCCCGCGCGTGCCGCCCCGCCCAGCGCCAGGTAGACGTCCTCCAGGCTGGGGGTGGCCAGGGTGAAGTCGTCGAGGGCGGCGAAGGCCGCGCCGCCGGTGACGGTGGCGACGACCGCGCGTGCCTCGTCGGGGCCCAGCCGCAGGGTCCAGCGGCGCCCCGACTCCTGCGCCCGCTCGCGCAGCGCGGCGACCTCGGGCACGTCCAGCGGTGCCCGTTCCCGCCACACCAGTTCCACCCGGACCTCGCCGGCCACCTGTTCCTTGAGTCCTGAGGGCGTGTCGCAGGCGATGACCCGGCCCTTGTCGAGGACGGCGACCCGGTCGAGGACGGTCTCGGCCTCGATGACGTTGTGGGTGACGAGCAGGACGGTCGTGCCGCGTTCGGCGCGCCGCCGGTCCACGGCGCCCCAGACGGCGCGCCGCGCCACCGGGTCCATCCCGGTCGTCGGTTCGTCCAGGACGAGCAGCGGCCGTTCCCCGACGAGCGCGGTCGCGAAGCAGGCCAGCCGGCGCTGTCCGCCGGAGAGCTTGCGCAGCGGCCGTCCGGCGAGCGGGGTGAGCCCCAGTTCGTCGAGGACGGCGTCGCGTTCCCGGCGGGCCTCGCGGACGGGGAGGCCGCGCAGCCGTCCGGTGGTCTCGGCGGCGAGGGAGACGGTGAGTTCGTCCAGGGCGCTGGACTCCTGGCCCAGGTAGGCGAGGATCCGGGCGGCCCGTTCGGGGTGGCGCACGATGTCGTGCCCGAGGATCTCCACGCTGCCGGTGTCGGGCCGCATCAGCCCGGTGAGCTGGCGGACGAGGGTGGACTTGCCGGCGCCGTTCGGCCCGAGCAGTCCGAAGATCTCGCCGCGCCGGATGTCGAGCCCCACGTCGTCGGTGGCCCGGACCTCGGGGGTGGCGGGGGCGCCCCGGCGGCCGCGGACGGCCGGGTAGGTCTTGGTCAGCCCGCGTACGGCACACACGACCTCGTCCCTGTGCCGGATTGCCGTTGCCGCGCGCGTACTCACAAGGGACGAGCCTAAGGGGTCGGGGAGGTCCGCTCGCGGTCGGGTCGGCCCGGATGCCCGGTTCAGTCCCCCGCGGGGGCGTGCTCGGCGGCGGTGCGGACGTCGATCTCGCGCCAGAAGCCCGCCCGGATGGCGTAACGGTCGTGTTCGTCGATCTGGTCGTCCTTGTGGGCGAGCAGGCCGAAGCGGGCGGCGTAGCGCAGCAGCTCGCCGTCGATGCGGTGCGGGATGCGCGGGTACATGCCGGACAGCTTCTGGAAGTGGCTCTGGTCGCCCAGGCGTCCCATCCACCGCCGGGCGAAGACCTGTCCGACCTCGAAGGGGTCGCCGCCGACGGTGGTGATGTCCTCCTCGCGGTCGGCCCAGCGCTGCTCGGCGGTGGTGAGCTGGGCGAGGGTGGGCATCGAGGCGACCTCGGGCGGTTCGGCCGCGGTGCCGGGCCGGTCGACCCAGCCCTTGTCGGAGGACCAGCGCAGGGTGGCGGTCGAGGGGTGCGGGGCGGGGTGGGCGCCGGGGGCGCGCAGGGCGGCCAGGTCCTTGGGGGTCGGTACGCCCTTGGCGGTGGGGGCGCGCTCGGGCGTGCCGTGCTCGGAGCGGGGCGCGCCGGCGGCGTGGTCGCCCTCCTCGGCGCCGCGGTCGGGGCCGGGGGCGAGGCCGGTGTCGGGCAGCGGCGCGGAGAGGATCGCGGCGATCTCGGGCCGGGGCACGGGCGGCGGCGCGCACACCCCGCCGAGTTCCTTGGCGCGGACGGCCTTGGTGATCCAGGTGCGGTCCAGGACGCGTCGTTCGTCGGCCTCGGCGACGAGGTCCTCGGACTGGTTGTAGTCGCCGTCGGCGGCCTGGACGGCCCACAGGTGGACGGCGACGCCGTGCTCCTTGGCGGCCATCATGCCGGGCAGCAGATCGCCGTCGCCGGTGACGAGGACGACGTCGGAGCAGGCGCGGTTGCGGGCGAGTTCGGTGAGTTCGGCGTGCATCGCGGCGTCCACGCCCTTCTGGGCCCAGCGGCCGTCGCTGCGGGTCAGGGCGCCGAGGCGGACGGTGACCCGGGGCATCACGCGCAGCCGGCGGTGCTCGGGCTGGGGGACGCGGTCGGGGGCGCCGTCGAACCAGTAGATGCGCAGCAGCGGCCGTTCGGTGTCGGACTCGGCCTGTTCGCGCAGGCCCTGGACGAGGGCGGAGTGGTCGACGGTGATGCGGGAGCGCGAGGGTTCCCCGGCGAGGAGACTCGCGGCGGCCCCCAGCAGATACCCGGCGTCCACCAGGACGATGCAGCGGTCCACACGACTCACCCTCTTCCCGGGAGGTTTGCTTCGGGCTTCCTTCGAGTCTGCCCGACCGCGCGGAGGTTAACGGCCCGAACTCGATCTTCGGCGTGGCGTTTCGGGCCGGTGCGCTCCGAGAACCCCTGTCACAGACGGTAATTATCCGACATGCACCTTAGGTCAGCGTATGTGAATCTGGTCCCGGCCCTGGTCCCTACATCCCCCGCAGGAGGCAGATCCCCATGGCCAAGAACAAGAAGCAGGACCGTAAACAGCCGCAGTCCGAACGTGGTCAGCAGCAGGCACAGCAGTCCTCGATGCAGGACCAGGCCGAGCAGCGGCTCTCCCAGGTGACGCCCGCGGACGTCGCCCGCAAGGGCCGGCAGAAGAGGTTCGGCCACAACTGACGTACGGCCGACGGGCTGTTGCAGCCCAGGCACACCGAGGGGCGCATCCATGACCGGATGCGCCCCTCGGTGATGACGGCGGGTGGACGGCGGAGGGGTCAGCCCGCCAGGCAGGACGGGCCGAGCAGCACCTTGAGGTCGCCGAAGAGCGCCGGGTCGGGCTTGACCCGGTGCCGGTCCAGACGCAGCACGGTGGTCTTCGTCGGGCCCTGGAGCCTGATGCGGACCTCGCTGTCGCCCCGGTGGTGGGTGAGGATCTCGCCCAGGCGGGAGACCATCGGCGGGGTGACCCGGGTGGCCGGGATGGTGAGGATCACCGGCGCGTTGGTGCCCGCGTTGGACAGGTCGGGGACCGTCAGCTCCATCGCGACCAGCCGCGGGACGTCCTCGCGCTTGTCGAGGCGGCCCTTGACGAACACCACGGCGTCCTCGACGAGTTGGGTCGAGACGAGCTGGTAGGTCGCCGGGAAGAACATGCACTCGATGGAGCCCGCGAGGTCCTCCACGGTGGCGATCGCCCAGGCGTTGCCCTGCTTGGTCATCTTGCGCTGGAGGCCGGAGATGATGCCGCCGATGGTGACGACCGCGCCGTCCGCGTGCTCACCGCCGGTGAGCTGGGCGATGCCCGCGTCCGCCTTGTCGGACAGGACGTGCTCCAGACCGAACAGCGGGTGGTCGGAGACGTACAGGCCGAGCATCTCGCGCTCCTGCGCGAGCAGATACGTCTTGTCCCACTCGTCCTCGGTGAAGACGACGTCGAGTCCGAAGCCGGGTTCGTCGTTCTCCTCCTCGCCCATGCCGCCGAAGAGGTCGAACTGCCCCTCGGCCTCCTTGCGCTTGACCGCGACCACGTTGTCGATCATCGGCTCGAAGTGCGCGGTGAGGCCCTTGCGGGTGTGGCCGAGGGTGTCGAAGGCGCCGGCCTTGATCAGCGACTCGGTGGTGCGCTTGTTGCAGGCGACCGCCTCGACCTTGTCGAGGTAGTCGGGGAAGGAGGCGTACTTCCCCTTGGCCTTGCGGCTCCTGATGATCGACTCCACCACGTTGGTGCCGACGTTGCGCACGGCCTCCAGGCCGAAGAGGATCACGTCGTCGCCCTGCGCGGCGAAGTTGTGCACCGACTCGTTGACGTTCGGCGGGAGCACCTTGATGCCCATGCGGCGGCACTCGTTGAGGTAGACGGCCGACTTGTCCTTGTCGTCCTTGACCGAGGTGAGCAGTCCGGCCATGTACTCGGCGGGGTGGTTCGCCTTGAGGTAGGCGGTCCAGTAGGAGACCAGTCCGTACGCGGCGGAGTGCGCCTTGTTGAAGGCGTAGCCGGCGAACGGCACCAGCACGTCCCACAGGGCCTGGATCGCCTCGTCGCTGTAGCCCTTGTCGCGGGCGCCCTTCTGGAAGAGGACGAAGTTCTTCGCCAGTTCGTCGGGCTTCTTCTTGCCCATCACACGGCGCAGGATGTCGGCCTCGCCGAGCGAGTAGCCGGCGATGATCTGGGCGGCCTTCTGCACCTGCTCCTGGTAGACGATCAGGCCGTAGGTGACGGCCAGGACCTCTTCGAGGGGCTCCTCCAGCTCCGGGTGGATCGGGGTGATCTCCTGGAGCTTGTTCTTGCGCAGCGCGTAGTTGGTGTGCGAGTCCATGCCCATCGGGCCGGGACGGTAGAGCGCGGAGACGGCGGAGATGTCTTCGAAGTTGTCGGGCTTCATCAGGCGCAGCAGCGAGCGCATGGGACCGCCGTCGAACTGGAAGACGCCGAGGGTGTCTCCGCGCTGGAGCAGTTCGAAGGTCTTGGGGTCGTCCAGCGGCAGGGCCAGGAGGTCGAGCTCGATCCCCTTGTTGGCCTTCACCATCTTGACGGCGTCGTCCATGATCGTGAGGTTGCGCAGGCCGAGGAAGTCCATCTTCAGCAGGCCGAGCGACTCGCACTGCGGGTAGTCCCACTGGGTGATGGTGACGCCGTCGGTGTGCCGCACCCAGATCGGGGCGTGGTCGACGATCGGCTCGCTGGACATGATCACGCCGGCGGCGTGCACGCCCATCTGCCGGACCAGGCCCTCGACGCCCTTGGCGGTGTCGATGACCTTCTTCACGTCCGGCTCGTTCTCGTACATCGCCCGGATCTCGCCCGCCTCGCTGTAGCGCGGGTGGGAGGGGTTGGTGATGCCGTCGAGGTCGATGCCCTTGCCGAGGACGTCGGCGGGCATGGCCTTGGTGAGCCGGTCGCCCATGGCGTACGGGTAGCCCAGCACGCGCGCGGAGTCCTTGATGGCGTTCTTGGCCTTGATCTTGCCGTAGGTGCCGATCATGGCGACCTTGTCGGCGCCGTACTTCTCCGTCACGTACCGGATCACCTCGACGCGCCGGCGCTCGTCGAAGTCGATGTCGACATCGGGCATGGAGATGCGCTCGGGGTTGAGGAAGCGCTCGAAGATCAGTCCGTGCGGGATCGGGTCGAGGTCGGTGATGCCCATGGCGTACGCCACGATCGAGCCGGCCGCGGAGCCTCGGCCGGGGCCGACCGCGATGCCCTGGCTCTTGGCCCACATGATGAAGTCGGCGACGACGAGGAAGTAGCCCGGGAAGCCCATCGAGATGATGGTGTCCATCTCGTACTCGACCTGCTTCATGCGGTCGTCCGGGATCCCGTTCGGGAAGCGGCGGTGCATGCCCCGCATGGTCTCCTCGCGGAACCAGGTGACCTCGGTGTAGCCCTCGGGGATGTCGAACTTCGGCATGAGGTTCTTGGCCTCGAACATGCCGGTGGTGTCGATCTGCTCGGCGACCAGGAGGGTGTTGGCGCAGCCCTCCTGCCAGGCGTCCGAAGAGTCGATGGCGTACATCTCCTCGGTGGACTTCAGGTAGTAGCCGGTGCCGTCGAACTTGAAGCGGTCGGGGTCGGAGAGGTTCTTGCCGGTCTGGATGCACAGCAGCGCGTCGTGGGCGGTGGCCTCGTGCGCGTAGGTGTAGTGCGAGTCGTTCGTCACCAGCGGGGGGATGCCGAGCTTCTTGCCGATCTCCAGCAGGCCGTCACGGACCCGGTGCTCGATCTCGATGCCGTGGTCCATCAGCTCCAGGAAGTAGCGGTCCTTGCCGAAGATGTCCTGGTAGTCGGCGGCGGCCTTGAGCGCCTCGTCGAACTGGCCGAGGCGCAGCCGGGTCTGGAGCTCGCCGGAGGGGCAGCCGGTGGAGGCGATGAGCCCCTCGGACCACTGGGAGATGGTCTCCTTGTCCATCCGGGGCCACTTCTGGAGCCAGCCCTCGGCGTACGCGTCCGAGGACAGCTTGAAGAGGTTGTGCAGGCCGGTCGCGTTCGCCGCCCAGATGGTCTTGTGGGTGTAACCGCCGGAACCGGAGACGTCGTCGCGCTTCTGGTGCGGCTGGCCCCACTGGATCTTGCGCTTGTTGCGCCGCGACTCGGGGGCGACGTACGCCTCGATGCCGATGATCGGGGTGACCCCGGCCTTCTTCGCGGTGTGGAAGAAGTCGTACGCCCCGTGCAGGTTGCCGTGGTCGGACATGGCGATGTGGGTCATGCCCATCTCGTTGCACGCGTCGAACATGTCCTTCAGCCGCGCGGCACCGTCCAGCAGCGAGTACTGGGTGTGGACGTGCAGGTGCGTGAAGGGCGGCTTCGACACGGCGTGGCCTCCAAGGGAAACATTCGACGACGGCGGGGCGGACGGTCCGGGGGTCAGCGTCGAAGTCTATGCCTCGCCACTGACACGCGAGGGTCTCCCCCGCGTACCTTCACAGCGGGGGGCCGTGGGCACTTTCGTACGGCTCCGCCCGTTGGAGACGACAGAAACGCTGTCGTACATGTCATGCACCAGGAGGCACCCAGCGATGTCGGTTCCCCAGCTCGACGACGAGCAGCGCGGCGAGGAGATCCTCGCCGTCTTCGACACCGCCTTCGGCGAGCTCCTGGCCGCCGACCCGGCCGCGTTCCGGGTGAAGTTCCGCAAGATGGCGGCCTCGGCGTTCGCGTTCTACCGGGGCACGGCGGCCCTCTTCTACCACGACGTGGACGCGGAGAAGCGGGGCGGCCCGTTCCTGGACGAGCGCACCTCGCGCGTGTGGATCCACGGCGATCTGCACGCGGAGAACTTCGGCACGTACATGGACTCCACCGGCCGGCTGATCTTCAACGTCAACGACTTCGACGAGGCGTACGTCGGACCGTTCACCTGGGACCTCAAGCGTTTCGCCGCCTCGATCGCCCTCATCGGGTACGCGAAGGCGCTCGGCGACGACCAGATCACCGAGCTGGTGCGGGTGTACGCGGGCGCGTACCGCGAGCGCGTCCACGCCCTGGCCACCGGCGCCAAGAGCGACGAGGTGCCGCCGTTCACCCTGGACACCGCCCAGGGCCCGCTGCTCGACGCGCTGCGCGACGCCCGCTCCCTGACGCGCTTCGGGCTGCTGGACTCGATGACCGAGATCCGGGACTTCGAGCGCCGGTTCGCGCCGGGCGGCGGCTCCATCGAGCTGGACGCGGCCACCCGGTACAAGATCCTCGCCGCGTTCGACGGCTATCTGGAGACCCTGCCGGAGACCTCCCTGGCCCGCCCGGACTCGTACCGGGTGAAGGACGTCGTGGGGCGGCGCGGCATCGGGATCGGCTCGGCCGGTCTGCCGTCGTACAACATCCTCCTGGAGGGCCACAGCGACGCCCTGGAGAACGACGTCGTGATCTACATCAAGCAGGCCCAGACCCCGGCCGTCTCCCGGCACATCACGGATCCGGCGATCCGTGACTACTTCCGGCACGAGGGGCACCGCACGGTGATCTCGCAGCGCGCCCTGCAGCAGCACGCGGACCCGTGGCTCGGCTGGACCGAGCTGGACGGCGCGGGGCAGCTCGTCGCCGAGGTCTCGCCGTACGCGGTCGACCTGGACTGGGGCGACATCGACGACCCGGAGGAGATCGCGGCGGTCGTCGCCGACCTGGGCCGGGCCACGGCCACCATGCACGCGGCGGCGGACGACACCTCGGGCGAGTCGCTGGTGCCGTTCTCCACCGAGCGCGCCATCGACGCGGCCCTCGCGGCCGACGAGGAGGGCTTCGCGCCGCTGCTGGTGGACTTCGCGCACTCCTACGGCGCCCGGGCGCGCGCGGACCACCAGATCTTCGTGGACCTCTTCCGCAACGGCCGGATCCCGGGTCTCTAACGGTCCGCTTCCACAGGGTCCCTTTAGGGGTCCCTTACCGGAGCACGTGACACACTCTCTGCTGCTATGGACATATCCGGGACCCGACTCAGAGCCGTGCGCGCGGCGCTGTTCACGGCACTCGTCGTGACGCTCAGCACCGCGTCGCACGTCCTGCTGTCCCGGGCCCCGCTGCCGCTGAACACGGTGGCCGCCGTGGTGGTCGCCGTGTTCGTCCTCGCCTACGCGCTGGCCGGGCGGGAGCGCGGCTTCGGGCGGATCGCCGCCCTGCTGATCCCGCTGGAACTGGCGGCCGACACCGTCTTCACCACCGGCCAGCACGTCTGTTACGGCAGCTCCGGCGGCCCGGTGGCGGGGCCGCTGGCCTCCGTCGGCTGGGACGTGCTGTGCGGTGACGGCACCGGGGTCGGCGCCCCGCTGGCCCAGGTCACCGGCACCGGCGCGCACACCGACGCGGCCACCGCCTGGCTGCTGCTCGGCGCGCACATCGGCGTCGGCCTGATCGCGGCCGCCTGGCTGCGCCGCGGCGAACGGGCGCTGGCCCAGCTCCTGCGGGCGGCCGGCGCCACCACCTTCCGGCCGCTGCTGACGGCCGTCGCCGCCGTGACCGTACGACGCGCCCCGGCGGCCCGCCGCCTGCCGCGGCCCGCGCACCGTACGGCCACCGCCCGCACCCTGCTCCTCGCGCACTCCCTGGGCCGCCGCGGACCGCCCCACCGCACCGCCCTCGCCTGAGCGCCGCCGCCTCCGGCCCGGCCGCGAGCACGAGCAGTCCCCGACACGCAGAACCCCTTACCCCCGCGCACCCCCGTGCGCGTCCCCGATGGAGATCACCGACATGAGCAAGCGGAACACCCAGGCGGCGAAGACGGCGGCCCGAGAGCGGCTGCGCCTCGAACGCGAGCGCCAGGCCAAGCGCGCCAAGGCCAAGCGCCAGATCATCGTCGCGGCCTCGGCCGTAGCGGTCCTCGCCGCGGCGGGCGGCATAGGCTACGCGATCGTCCAGGCCAACAAGCCGGGCTACTGGGACGAGGCCGCCAAGGCCACGGTGGTCGCCCCGGCCAACACCTCCGGCAAGAACGGCACCACGGTCGTCATCGGCGAGTCGAAGTCCGACAACGTCGTCCACCTCTACGAGGACCCGCGCTGCCCCGGCTGCGCCAACTTCGAGCAGACCATCGGCGAGACGGTCAACAAGGGCATGGAGGACGGCGACTACAAGCTCTCCTTCACGATCGGCACGTTCCTCGACGGCAACCTGGGCGGCGAGGGCTCGAAGAACGCGCTCAGCGCGCTGGGTGCCGCGCTGAACGTCAGCCCCGAGGCGTTCCTCGACTACAAGACCGCGCTCTACTCGGCCGAGTACCACCCGGCCGAGTCGACCGACGATCTCGCCAAGGACGCCTACCTGATCAAGGTGGCGAACACGGTCGACGCCCTGAAGAACAACAAGAAGTTCCAGGACGCCGTGGAGAAGGGCACCTACGACGCCTGGGCGATGCGGATGAGCGACTCCTTCGACAAGGCCGAGGGGGTCAGGTCGACGCCGACCATCAAGATCAACGACAAGGCGATCGAGACCCCGGCGGACGCCGCGGGCTGGGCGGCGGCCCTGAAGGACGCGGGCGTCACCAAGTGATCCGGCCCGGTGTGTGACACCGGGCGAAAGTGAACCGAACGAGCGGGCGAACTTTGCGAGTTCGCCTGCTCTTTCGTCGTACCGGTCAGTAATCTGATCGGCCGTGACCAACAGTCGATACAGATCAACAGAGAGCACCGGCGCGCCCCTTGGGGGCGGTACCCCGCTCGCTCCGCGCCGCCGTACGGTCGTCAAGGCCGCGGCCGCCACCGCCGTACTGGCCGGCCCGCTGGCCGCCGCCCTTCCCGCCCGGGCCGCCGAGGCCCCCGTCTTCCAGCACGGTCTCGCCTCCGGCGACCCGCTGCCCGACGGCGTCCTGCTGTGGACGCGGGTCACGCCCACCGCTGAGGCGACACCCGGCTCCGGACTCGGCCCCGACACCCAGGTCGACTGGGTCGTCGCCCGGGACAAGGCGCTCACCGACATCGTGGCCAAAGGCGCCCTCACCGCGACCGCCGCCTCCGACCACACCGTCAAGGCGGACGTGCGCGGTCTCGCCCCGGCGACGGACTACTGGTTCCGCTTCTCCGCGAACGGCACCGACTCCCCGGCGGCCCGCACCCGCACCGCCCCCGCGGCGGACGCGGCCGTACCGGGCCTGCGCTTCGGCGTCGTCTCCTGCGCGAGCTGGGAGGCCGGCTACTTCTCCCCGTACCGCCATCTCGCCGCCCGTGGCGACCTCGACGCCTGGCTGCACCTCGGCGACTACATCTACGAGTACGGCACCGGCGAGTACGGCGCGCGCGGCACCGTGGTCCGCCAGACCTCGCCCACCCACGAGACCCTCACGCTCGCCGACTACCGCATCCGGCACGCCAAGTACAAGACGGACCCCGACCTCCAGGCCCTGCACGCCAAGGCACCGGTCGTCGCGATCTGGGACGACCACGAGATCGCCAACGACACCTGGTCCGGCGGCGCCGAGAACCACACCGAAGGCGCCGAGGGCACCTGGGCGGCCCGTCAGGCGGCCGCCAAGCAGGCGTACTTCGAGTGGATGCCGGTCCGCCCCGCCCTCGCCGGCACCACCTACCGCCGGCTGCGCTTCGGCAAGCTCGCCGACCTCTCCCTGCTGGACCTGCGCTCCTTCCGCTCCCAGCAGGTCGGCATAGGCAAGGGCTCCGTCGACGACCCGGACCGCACCCTGACCGGGCGCGCCCAACTCGACTGGCTGAAGGCCGGGCTGAAGTCCTCCGACACCACCTGGCGGCTGGTCGGCAACTCGGTGATGATCTCGCCGTTCGCGGTCGGCTCGCTCCCCGCCAGCCTGCTCAGGCCCCTCGCGAAGCTCCTCGGCCTCCCCCAGGAGGGCATCGCCCTCAACACCGACCAGTGGGACGGCTACACCGACGACCGCCGCGAACTCCTCGCCCACCTGCGCTCGAACGCCATCGGCAACACCGTCTTCCTGACCGGTGACATCCACATGGCCTGGGCCAACGACGTGCCCGTGGACGCCGGGACCTACCCGCTGTCGGCCTCCGCCGCCACGGAGTTCGTGGTCACCTCGGTGACCTCCGACAACCTGGACGACATCGTGAAGGTCCCCGAGGGCACGGTCTCCGCGATCGCCTCCCCGATCATCAAGGCCGCCAACCGGCACGTCCACTGGGTCGACACCGACCGCCACGGCTACGGCGTCCTGGACATCACCGCCGCCCGCGCGCAGATGGACTACTACGTGGTCTCCGACCGCACCAAGGCGAACGCGACCTCCACCTGGTCCCGCTCCTACCGCACCCGCACCGGCACCCAGAAGGTCGAGCGCACCTACGACCCGGTCTGATCCCCCGGGTCCCCCGGGTCCGCGAGCGAGTCGAGGAAGCCGAGTGCCACCCGCCAGGTGGCCTCGGCGGCCTCCTCGTCGTAGTCGGGCAGGCCGGGGTCGGTGTACAGGTGGCCGGCGCCCGGGTAGCGATAGACCTCCACATCGGCGCCCGCCCTGCCCATCTGGAGATACCAGGCGCTCAGCCAGTCGTCCGTCTCGAACGGGTCCGGCTCGGCCACGTGCAACTGCACCGGCAGGCCGTCCGCCGAGGCGTTCGGCGCGAGGTCGGAGGTGCCGTGCAGAAGCAGCAGACCGCGTGCCTTGTCGTCGCCGAGGGCGAGGGTCTGCGCGATCGACGCGCCGAGCGAGAGCCCGGCGTACACCAGCCCCCGGTCCGAGTACGGCGCGGCGGCCAGCACGGCCCGTCTGAGCAGCTCGTCCTTGCCGATCTCCGTGTTGTGGGCCATGCCCTCCTCGACCGAGTCGAACGTGCGCCCCTCGAAGAGGTCGGGCGTCCACACCTGGTGCCCGGCGGCGCGCAGCCGGTCCGCCGCCGCGCGCACCGCGGGCCGGGGGCCGAAGACCGAGTGAAAGAGCATGATGTTCATGCCGCCCATGGTGCCAGCCACCACCGACAACGCCCCGCGCACGTCCCGGCACGGAAGTCACATGTTCAAGGCCCCGCGGTCGCGGTTACGTTCGTTGGCATGGAGAACCTGCTCCGACCCCTGATCGTGGTCGGCGGCTCGGTCGTACTGACACTGCTCATCGGCTGGGCCACCGACCTTCTGCTGCGCAAGGCCGACGCGCGGCACGGCGAGACCCCCCTGTGGGGTCTGCTGCGCCGCGGCCGCATCCCCTACCAGCTCGTGCTGTGCGCGGCGCTGCTGAGAGGCTCGTACGACCAGGCGCGCCTGCTGGAGGAACACCGCGTCGGCATCGGCCGGACGCTCACCCTGGTGCTGATCGGCTCCGCGGCCTGGCTGGTGATCCGGATCGCGGCGGCGGTCGTCGAGACCTCGTACTCCCGCTACGCGCGCGTGCACCGCGACGCCGCCCGGGTCCGCCGGGTGCGCACCCAGGTGTCGCTGATCATGCGGGTGGTGGCGGCCGTCGTCGGGGTGGTGGCGGTGGCGGCGATGCTGCTGACGTTCCCCGCGATGCGGGCGGCCGGCGCCTCGCTGCTGGCCTCGGCCGGTGTCCTCGGCATCGTCGCCGGTGTGGCCGCCCAGTCAACGCTCAGCAACATGTTCGCCGGGCTCCAGATCGCCTTCGGCGACATGGTGCGCATCGGCGACACCGTGGTGGTGGACGGCGAGTGGGGCACGGTCGAGGAGATCACGCTGACCTTCCTGACGGTCCGGACCTGGGACGAGCGCCGGATCACCATGCCGGTGTCGTACTTCACGTCGAAGCCGTTCGAGAACTGGTCGCGCGGCACCCCGCAGATGACCGGCATCGTCTACTGGCACGTGGACCACACGGCCCCGGTGGAGGCGATGCGCGAGAAGCTCCGCGACATCCTGCGCGAGTGCCCCGCCTGGGACGGCCGCGCCTGCGGTCTGAACGTGACGGACACCACCCCGAACACCATGCAGGTCCGGGCGCTGGTGACGGCGAAGGACGCCGACGACATCTGGACGGTACGGGTCACGGTCCGCGAACGGATGATCCGCTGGCTGGCGCAGGAGCACCCGTACGCGCTGCCGCGGGTCAACACGGCCGACGCCGCACCGCCCCCGGGCCGTGTCCCAGGCCCGTCGCCCTCCCCGGACGGCGCGGCCCGCCGGGTCCACGAACCGCCGCGCACGAGCCGCTGACGCACACCCCGCGCGGCACCCCCTTCCGTGGACGGGGGTGCCGCGCGGGCGTCATTTCAGGCTGCGGACGTCCAGTTGCCGCAGCACCCGGTCCACGATCTCCGGATCCGCGCCCGGCTCGCTGCGCGCGGCCAGCACCTCGTGCCGGGCGGCGCTCATCATCTCCGCCTGGATCCGCCGCAGCCGCTTCAGCCGCCGCACCCGGTGCTCGTGCCCCTCCCGGCGCTCGTCCTCGCCCATGTCCGGGCTGATCCGCACCCCGATCTCGAAGGCCCGCCGCAGGAGTTGCTCGGACAGTTCCTCCGGCAGCTCCTCCACCGACTCGATCTCCCGCAGCCGCCGTTTCGCCGCCTTGGCAGCCCGCACCGCCAGCTCCCGTTCCAGCTCCTGCTCCCGCTCGCTGTCGGCCCGCACCCCGAGCCGCCGCACCAGCCACGGCAGCGTCAGTCCCTGCACCACCAGCGTCGCCATGATCACCCCGAAGGCGATGAAGACGATCTCGTCCCGGTCGGGGAACGGCCCCCCGTCGTCCGTGCTCAGCGGGATCGCGAGCGCCAGCGCCACCGACGCCACCCCGCGCATCCCGGACCACCACATGACCACGGTCTCCCGCCAGCTCATCGGGATGTCCTCGTCGTAGTCCCGCCGCGCGTGCATCCGCTGGGTCAGCCAGGTCGCGGGCAGCAGCCACAGCAGCCGTACGACGATCACGACGGCCACCACGATCCCCGCCCAGCCGAGCATCTCGCCCCACCGGCCGGACGCGGTACGGATCGCGTTGTGCAGCTCCAGGCCGATCAGCCCGAACGCGACGCCCGTCACCAGCGTGTCGACGATGTCCCAGAAGGCGTGCCCGGCGAGCCGGGTCATCACGTCGTCGGGGTCGGTGGCGTACTCGGCGAGGAAGAGCGCGCAGGTCAGCACGGCCAGCACCCCGGATCCGTGCAGCTCCTCGGCAAGCACGTACGCCGCGTACGGCACGAGCAGGGTGAGCCCGATCTGGAGGGTCGCGTCGCCGAGCAGGTCCATCAGCCGGTTGGCGCCCCACCCGAGCCCGACGCCCACGGCGACGGCGACCACGGCGGACAGCACCAGTTCGAGCGCGGCCGTCGAGGGCGTGAAGTCCCCGCTGACGGCGGCGGCGATCGCCACGTGGTACAGCACGATGGCGGTGACGTCGTTGAAGAGCCCCTCGCCCTCCAGGATGGAGACGAGCCGGCGGGGCAGTCCGAGCTGTCCGGCGACGGCGGTCGCGGCCACCGGGTCGGGCGGCGCCACGAGCGCGCCCAGCGCGACCGCTGCGGCGAGCGGCAGCCCGGGCACCACCGCGTGCGCGACGGCGGCCACGGAGAAGGTGGTGACGAACACCAGCGCCACGGCCAGCAGGAAGATCGGCCGTTTGTTGGCCGCGAACTGCCGCCACGAGGTCCGGCGCACGGCCGCGTAGAGCAGGGGCGGCAGCAGCAGGGGGAGGATCAGCTCGGGCGGGATGTCGACGTTCGGCACGAAGGGCAGCACCGCGAGGACGATCCCGAGCAGTGTCATCAGGACCGGCGAGGGAAGCCCGAACCGGTCGCCGACCGGCACGCTCACCACGGCCCCGAGCATCAGGACGAACAACAGGGCAAGCTGATCCACGGTCAGCGCTCCGGGGGGCTAGACGATCAAGAGCGACCAGACCCCCAGCCTCGCACGGCCCCGCCCGGCTACAGCGAACGCCGCATCGACCGGTGCGGAATCCCCGCCTCGATGTCCTCGGGACCGTACGCCTCGTACCCCAGCCGCTCGTAGAAACCGAGCGCCTGGGTCTGCGCGTGCAGGTCCACCGCCGCGAGGCCACGCGCGCGTGCCGCCTCCTCGATGGCCCGCACCAGCGCGACGCCGACCCCGAGCCCGCGCGCCTCACGCGTCACGGCGAGCCGCCCGAGCGAGCCGACCGACGGATCCCCGCCGGTCTTCTCCCCGGCCACCTCGGGGCCGTACAGCAGCCGCCCGGCCCCCAGCGGTACGCCGTCCTCGCGTATCGCCAGCACATGCACCGCGCCGGCGTCGTACGCGTCGTACTCCAGGTCCTCCGGGACGCCCTGCTCGCGGACGAAGACCTCCTTGCGCACCGCGAAGCACGCCTCCCGGTCGGCGGGGTCCTCGGCGACGCGGACCGTGTACGCGTGCGTGCCGCCCGTCCGTGCGTCGCTCATCCGTACGTCTCCTCGCGGACCTGGTCCAGGGCCTGCTGGAGGTCGGCCGGGTAGTCGCTGGAGAACTCCACCCACTGCCCGTCGCCGGGGTGCTCGAAGCCCAGCCGCACCGCGTGCAGCCACTGCCGGGTCAGCTTCAGCCGCTTGGCGAGCGTCGGGTCGGCGCCGTAGGTGAGATCGCCGACACAGGGGTGCCGGTGGGCGGACATGTGCACCCGGATCTGGTGGGTACGGCCCGTCTCCAGCTTCACGTCGAGCAGGGAGGCGGCGCGGAACGCCTCGATCAGGTCGTAGTGCGTGACGGACGGCTTGCCGTCGGCCGTGACGGCCCACTTGTAGTCGTGGTTCGGGTGCCGGCCGATGGGGGCGTCGATGGTGCCGCTGGTCGGGTCCGGGTGGCCCTGCACGAGCGTGTGGTAGCGCTTGTCGACCGTGCGCTCCTTGAACTGGCGCTTGAGCGAGGTGTACGCCCGCTCCGACTTGGCGACCACCATCAGACCGGAGGTGCCCACGTCGAGCCGGTGCACGATGCCCTGGCGCTCGGCGGCACCGGAGGTGGAGATGCGGTAGCCGGCGGCCGCGAGACCGCCGATGACGGTCGGGCCGCTCCAACCGGGCGAGGGGTGCGCGGCCACGCCGACGGGCTTGACGATCACGACGATGTCGTCGTCGTCGTGCACGATCTCCATGCCCTCGACCGGCTCGGCGACGATCTGCACCGGCGCGGGCGCCTGCGGCATCTCGACCTCCAGCCAGGCCCCGCCGCTGACCCGCTCGGACTTGCCCACCACCGAGCCGTCGACCGAGACCTTCCCCGCGGCGGCCAGCTCCGCCGCCTTGGTACGGGAGAAGCCGAACATGCGGGAGATGGCGGCGTCGACGCGCTCGCCCTCCAGGCCGTCCGGCACGGGCAGGGTACGGATCTCGGGAATCGTGCTCACCCGTCGAGTATGCCGGACGCCTCCGACAGCCCCGACAACACGCGGCCCCGGTCCTTGACCCGCCTCAGTCCTTGTGGACGGTCCCGTCGGGGTCGAGGCCCTTGAAGGACAGCAGCACGATCAGGATGCCGCCGCAGACGATCGCCGAGTCCGCGAGGTTGAAGACCGCGAAGTGCTTCGGCGCGATGAAGTCCACCACCGCGCCCTCGAAGACGCCCGGCGAGCGGAAGATCCGGTCGGTGAGGTTGCCGAGGGCGCCGCCCAGCAGCAGGCCCAGCGCGATCGCCCAGGGCAGGCTGTACAGCTTGCGGGCCAGCCGCGCGATCACCACGATCACCGCCGCCGCGATCACCGTGAAGATGATCGTGAATGCCTCGCCGAAGCCGAAGGCCGCGCCCGCGTTGCGGATGGCCTCGAACCGCAGCCAGTCGCCGACGATCTCGATCGGCGGATGGTGCTCCAGCTTGGCGACCACGATCATCTTGCTGATCAGGTCGATGGCGTACGCGAACGCTGCCACGGCGAACAGCACGGCGATACGACGCCTGCCGCGGGGCCGCGGCGCGGCATCCTGCCGTCCGTCCGCACCGGACGACTCCTCCGGCTCGGCTCCCGCCGCCTCCGGGGTGTCCGGCGTACCGATGATGCGCTCCGCCTCTGCCACGTGAGTCCCTCAACCTAGGTACCTGACTGAGGACGAGGGTACGACACGCCGTGCGACCTCGGCGTGATCAGTACCGCCGCTCCTGCTTCTGCTTGCACTCGACACACAGCGTGGCCCGGGGGAACGCCTGCATCCTGGCCTTGCCGATCGCGTTGCCGCAGTTCTCGCACAGACCGTACGTGCCCGCGTCGAGCCGCTCCAGGGCGTGCTCCGTCTGGATCAGCATCTCGCGCGCGTTGGCGGCCAGCGCCAGCTCGCTCTCCCGGGTGATGTTCTTGGTGCCGGTGTCCGCCTGGTCGTCGCCCGCGCCGTCCCCCGAGTCCCGCATCAGGCCCGCCAGGGCGGACTCGGACGTGGCCAGCTCCGTGTGCAGCCGCGCCTGCTCGGACTGGAGCTCGGCGCGGGCCTCCTCGACCTCCTCGGGCGTCCAGGGGTCCTCACCGGGGCGCACCGCCAGGTCGCCGGGTTCCGCCGCGGCGAGGCGTGCCTTGGGAACAGCGGTCTTCGCCGCCGCCGTGGCCGTGCCAGGAGTCTTCTTCGCAACCACAGTCGTGGCTCCCGTCTGCTCCGCGGCCGAGGCCGCGCCCACCTTCTTGGCCGTGCTCTTCTTTCCCGCCCTGCCCTGGGCCACGCCCCCGGCGCGACCTGCTTTTCCGACGCCGGCCGTCTCGGCGACGCCCTTTTCGGCACCGCCTTTCCGAGCCGCCGCCTTTTTGGCCGGTGCTTTGGCCGACGCTTTGGCCGGTGCCTTTGCTTTGGCCGGTGCCTTTGCTTTGGCTGGTGCCTTCTTGGCCGCCGACTTCTTGGCTGAGGTCTTCTTGGCTGAGGTCTTCTTGCCGACCGCCTTCTTGGCGGCCGACTTCTTGGCCGTCGGCTCCTTCGCCGCCGGCTTCTTCACGGCTGCCGCGTCGGCGTGCGCCGTCTCGACGGCCGGCTTGTCGCCGACCGGCTTTCCCGCGACCGGCTCCTTTGCCGCCGCCTTCTTGGGGCCCGCTCGCTTGGGGCCTGCCCGCTTGGGACTCGCCCTCTCGGCGCCCACCTTCTCAGCACCCGCCTTCTTCGAGGCCGACGTCTTGCCGACCGGCGTCTTCGCCGCCTCCTCGGCGTTCACCGTCTTGGGGCTCGCCTTCTCGGCGGCGGCCTTTCCGCGCCTCGCTTTCCCGTCGGCCCCCTTCGTGACCGCCCTTTCGGGCACGGCCTCGGCGGCGCCGGTCGTACCCCCGGACCGGCCCGTCGCCGGGTGTTGTGCGGCGGTCTTCTTCGCCACCATGGCCGCGGCCCCTTCACATACTGTGATCTTGCTCGCGAATCGTGCTGGGACGATAAATCGACCCGAGAGCCGCGGCAACGGGGCACACCGCCCGGATCGCCCGCCTCGCGCACGCCCCGCGGCAAGCCTGCCTGCGTTGTGCCCAGCTCCCCGCGGGGTAATCCGCCCCGCCGACCACGCCGAAATCCGAACACGAGTTCCCTCCGGACGCACCTCCAATCGGGTCAACCCGGACCGGCCGTAAACCGGTCGGCCGCTGTCGGTGCGGCGCCGTACACTGGGCGGAGCGAAAAGCATGGATGGGGACGAGTAGCGGCGTACGCAGCCCAGAGCGACCCGGGGACGGTGGGAGCCCGGGGGCCGGCGCGACGTGAAGATCACCCCGGAGCCGCCGGAAGAAAGCCGCAGGGACCCACCTCGGCGAGTAGACCCGGTATCGCGACCCCAATGAGGGGGCTCGCCGACGCACACCCCGCGTCGGAGGGCCAAGGAGGGTGGTACCGCGGGAGCACGCCGAAACCGGCGTAAGGAAAGACTCGGCTCTCGTCCCTCCGGACGGAAGGCAGCAAGTCCGCCGGAGGAAGCTCGCTGATGACAACGCCGACGTACCGCCAGGTACCCGCCCAGGTCGACCTGCCCGCCCTCGAGCACGCCGTGCTCGACTTCTGGCGCGAGCAGAAGATCTTCGCCAAGAGCCTGGAGCAGTCCGAGGGCCGCCCCGAATGGGTGTTCTACGAGGGCCCGCCCACCGCCAACGGCATGCCGGGCGCCCACCACATCGAGGCGCGCGTCTTCAAGGACGTCTTCCCCCGCTTCCGCACCATGCGCGGCTACCACGTCGCCCGCAAGGCCGGCTGGGACTGCCACGGCCTCCCGGTGGAGCTGGCCGTCGAGAAGGAGCTGGGCTTCTCCGGCAAGAAGGACATCGAGGCGTACGGCATCGCCGCGTTCAACGACCGCTGCCGCGAGTCCGTCCTGCGCCACACCGACGCCTTCTCCGAGCTGACGACCCGCATGGGCTACTGGGTCGACCTCGACGACGCGTACGTCACCATGGACCCCGAGTACATCGAGTCGGTCTGGTGGTCGCTCAAGGAGATCTTCGACAAGGGCCTCCTGGTCCAGGACCACCGCGTCGCCCCCTGGTGTCCGCGCTGCGGCACCGGCCTCTCCGACCACGAGCTGGCGCAGGGCTACGAGACGGTCGTCGACCCGTCCGTGTACGTCCGTTTCCCGCTCACCTCCGGTCCGCTCGCCGGCCGGGCCGCCCTCGTGGTCTGGACGACGACCCCCTGGACCCTGGTCTCCAACACGGCCGTGGCCGCGCACCCCGACGTCACCTATGTCGTCGCCACCGACGGCGAGGAACAGCTCGTCGTCGCCGAACCGCTGCTCGCCAAGGCGCTCGGCGAGGGCTGGGAGCCCACCGGCGAGACCTTCACCGGCGCCGAGATGGAGCGCTGGACCTATCAACGTCCGTTCGAGCTGGTGGAGTTCCCGGCCGAGGCGCACTACGTCGTCAACGCCGAGTACGTCACCACCGAGGACGGCACCGGTCTGGTCCACCAGTCGCCCGCCTTCGGTGAGGACGACCTCAAGGTCTGCCGCGCCTACGGCCTGCCCGTGGTCAACCCGGTCCGCCCGGACGGCACGTTCGAGGAGTCCGTCCCGCTGGTCGGCGGCGTCTTCTTCAAGAAGGCGGACGAACGGCTCACCGAGGACCTCCAGGAGCGCGGTCTGCTCTTCCGGCACATCCCGTACGAGCACAGCTACCCGCACTGCTGGCGCTGCCACACCGCGCTGCTCTACTACGCGCAGCCCTCCTGGTACATCCGCACGACGGCCGTCAAGGACCGTCTCCTCCAGGAGAACGAGAAGACCAACTGGTTCCCCGACACGGTCAAGCACGGCCGCTTCGGCGACTGGCTGAACAACAACATCGACTGGGCGCTGTCCCGCAGCCGTTACTGGGGCACCCCGCTGCCGATCTGGCGCTGCGAGGACGACCACCTCACCGTCGTCGGCTCCCGCGCGGAGCTGAGCGAACTGACCGGCACCGACCAGTCCGAGCTGGACCCGCACCGCCCGTTCATCGACGAGGTCACCTTCGCCTGCCCGCAGTGCGCGAAGACGGCCACGCGCGTGCCCGAGGTCATCGACGCCTGGTACGACTCGGGTTCGATGCCGTTCGCGCAGTGGGGCTACCCGTACAAGAACAAGGAACTCTTCGAGTCCCGCTACCCGGCGCAGTTCATCTCCGAGGCCATCGACCAGACCCGCGGCTGGTTCTACACCCTCATGGCCGTCGGCACCCTGGTCTTCGACAAGTCCTCGTACGAGAACGTGGTCTGCCTCGGCCACATCCTCGCCGAGGACGGCCGCAAGATGTCCAAGCACCTGGGCAACATCCTCCAGCCGATCCCGCTGATGGACCAGCACGGCGCCGACGCGGTCCGCTGGTTCATGGCGGCCGGCGGCTCCCCGTGGGCGGCCCGCCGGGTGGGCCACGGCACCATCCAGGAGGTCGTCCGCAAGACGCTCCTGACGTACTGGAACACGGTCGCCTTCCAGGCCCTGTACGCCCGTACGTCCGGCTGGGCGCCCTCCGAGGCCGACCCGGCCCCGGCCGAGCGCCCGCTGCTCGACCGCTGGCTGCTCTCCGAACTGCACGCGCTCACCGACCAGGTCACCCAGGCCCTGGAGGCGTACGACACCCAGCGCGCCGGCAAGCTCCTCTCGGCGTTCGTCGACGACCTGTCCAACTGGTACGTGCGCCGCTCGCGCCGCCGCTTCTGGCAGGGCGACAAGGCCGCGCTGCGCACCCTGCACGAGGTCGTGGAGACGGTCACCAAGCTGATGGCCCCGCTGACCCCGTTCATCACCGAGCGGGTCTGGCAGGACCTGATCGTGCCGGTCACCCCGGGCGCCCCGGAGTCGGTCCACCTCTCGTCCTGGCCGGAGGCGGACCTCACCGCCATCGACCCGGAGCTGTCGAAGCAGATGGTCCTGGTGCGCAGGCTGGTGGAGCTGGGCCGCGCCACGCGCGCGGAGTCGGGTGTGAAGACCCGCCAGCCGCTGCGGCGCGCGCTCGTCGCGGCCACCGGCTTCGACGCCCTCTCCCCCGAACTGCGCGCGCAGATCACGGAGGAGCTGAACGTCGAGTCCCTGGCGTCCCTCTCGGAGGTGGGCGGCTCGCTGGTCGACACCACCGCCAAGGCCAACTTCCGGGCCCTGGGCAAGCGGTTCGGCAAGCGCGTCCAGGACGTGGCGAAGGCGGTCGCCAACGCCGAGGCGGCCGCGCTCTCCCTCGCCCTGCGCGAGGGCACCGCGTCGGTGGAGATCGACGGCGAGACGATCACCCTCGCCCCCGACGAGGTCATCATCACGGAGACCCCGCGCGAGGGCTGGTCGGTGGCGTCCGACGCCGGTGCCACGGTCGCCCTCGACCTGGAGATCACCGAGGACCTGCGGCGCGCGGGCCTGGCCCGGGACGCGATCCGGCTGATCCAGGAGGCCCGCAAGAACAGCGGGCTCGACGTGGCCGACCGGATCGCGCTGCGCTGGACCGCGACCGACCCGGCCACCGTCGACGCCCTGACCGGTCACTCCGGCCTGATCGCCGACGAGGTCCTCGCCACGGACTTCGCCCGGGGTGAGGCGGACGACACATTCGGCACCCCGTTCTCGGACGAGGCGCTGACGCTGGAGTTCCGCCTGCGCAAGGCGTAACACCCGTCACACCGAGGGCCCGGCCCCCTGGAGAACGCCCAGGGAGCCGGGCCCTTCGCCGTTCCCGTTCCCGTTCTCGTTCTCGTTCCCAGTGGTCCGTGTCACCTGTCGGCGCACGCAAAAGGGCGGGACCCCGGATCGAATCCGGGGTCCCGCCCTTTGAACGCTGCCGACGCCTAAGGCGTACTACAGGCCGTCAGTTGTCGTCCTCGTCGATGAGGAAGCCACGCATCGGCGAGGGAGCCTGGCCCATCGGGGAGGGACCCTGCGGACGCACCGGCGCCATCGGCTGAGTCATCGCCGGCGACATCTGCTGCTGGCCGCCGTAGGACGGCGCGGCGGGGCTGGGAGCCCCCATGCCGGAACCCATTCCCGAGCCCATGCCCGGCGCACCGGCGCCGTAGGACGGGGCACTCGCGCCGGCCGGAGCCATGGAGGGCGCCGGGGACGGCGGCAGCGAGGCCGCTGCCGGGGTGCGCGGCGGAGCGAGCGAGTCGTCGGCCTGGGTCTCGAGCTGACGGAGCTGGGACTCCAGGTAGGACTTCAGGCGCGTACGGTACTCGCGCTCGAAGCCGCGCAGGTCCTCGACCTTGCGCTCCAGCGTGGCGCGGGCGGACTCCAGGGAGCCCATCGCGACACGGTGCTTCTCCTGCGCGTCCCGCTCCAGGGCGTCGGCCTTGGCACGGGCGTCCCGCTCCAGACCCTCGGCGCGGCTGCGGGCCTCACCGACGATCTTGTTGGCCTCGGAACGGGCCTCGGCGATCGCCTGGTCGGCGGTCTGCTGGGCCAGCGAGAGGACACGGGCGGCGCTGTCGCCACCGGGGCCCTGACCGGGGCCGCCCATCGGACCGCCGCCCATGGGACCACCCATGGGGCCGCCCATCGGGCCACCCATCTGCTGCTGCATCGGAGGCTGGCCGCCCATGGGGCCCTGCCCCATCGGACCCTGACCCATGGGGCCCTGGCCCATCGGACCCTGACCCATCGGGCCGGGACCCTGGGGACCGCCCTGGCCGCCACCGGGGCCGGCCGGAAGCTGCGGGGCACCGCTCGGCAGCTGGGGCGGGCCACCCATGGGGCCACCCATCTGCTGCTGCGGCGGGCCCGATATGCCGGCGGGCACCGGAGCGCCGGGACCGCGCATGCCCTGCTGCGGCATTCCCTGCGGGGGCATCCCCTGCGGAGGCATGCCCTGCTGGGGCATCCCCTGCTGCGGCATGCCGCCCTGCTGCTGGTCCTGCTCCGGAGGCTTGCGCATGTTCTGCTGGTTCTGGGCAGCAGCGCGCGTGGCCGCGGCCAGTTTGGCCCGCAGATCCTCGTTCTCACGGAGAAGTCGGGTCAGTTCGGCTTCGACCTCGTCGAGGAAGGCATCGACCTCGTCCTCGTCATAGCCTTCTCGGAGGCGGACGGTCGTGAACTGCTTGTTCCGCACGTCCTCGGGGGTCAACGGCATCTCTTCACCTCAACGTAGTCGTCGGCATCGGCAAGACGGTAGTTCACATCGCTCACAGCCGGCTCACGATCGAGATCAGGATGTAGACGATGATCATCAGTACGAAGAAGGACAGGTCGAGCGCCACGCCCCCGAGACGCAGCGGCGGGATGACCCGCCGCAGAAGCTTGAGCGGTGGATCGGTGACAGTGTAGGTGGCCTCCAGAACGACCACCATCGCCTTGCCGGGCTGCCATGAGCGGGCGAACTGGAAGACGTAGTCCATGACCAACCGGAAGATGAGTACCAGAAGGAACACCATCAGCGCGATGCGAACGACATCCAGGACCACGCTCATGTTCGGTGCTTCCCTCTCCCCTGTTTCCTACTGCTCTGTACTGCTGTTTCCGGCTGTGCGTCTCAGCTCTGGTTGAAGAACCCGCCCTCTGCGATGCGGGCCTTGTCCTCCGCCGTGACATCGACGTTAGCAGGCGACAACAGGAACACCTTCTGCGTCACCCGCTCGATGCTGCCGTGAAGACCAAACACCAAACCTGCCGCAAAGTCGACAAGTCGCTTCGCGTCTGTGTCATCCATCTCAGTCAGATTCATGATCACCGGGGTGCCCTCACGGAAGTGTTCCCCGATGGTACGGGCCTCGTTGTAGGTCCGGGGGTGGAGCGTGGTGATCCGGTACGGCTCTCGTTCCGACACGACCTTGGGCATGATCACCGGTGCGTTCTTCTCCAGGGACTGACGTTCTTGTGTGATGGACGCCACGGGCGCGATGCGCGCGGGACGCCCGGATTCCGCGAGGGGCGAGGCGGATCGGGACACCGGCTCGCGCGGGGCGGGCGGCTGTACGATTCGTACCTCTTCGTCCCTCTGGGACTGATGTGCTCCGTGTGACGAGTGGGACGGCTCGTGCCGTCGGTGATCCCGCTCGGGCTCCGGGTCCAGCTCGGGCTCGAAGTCGTCGTCGGGGTCGAAGCCCCGGCCGTCGTACCCATCGTCCTCCACGAGGCCGAGGTAGACCGCCATCTTGCGCATCGCGCCGGCCATGCTCTGAGTCCTCCGCTCTGTGGTGGATCGGCTTTCGACTGCCAAGTCCCGCGATCCACGTGGCCCTTGTGCCCGCCTTTCGGCGGAAATGACCATATTTTCTGCTGTGGTCCGACTTCCTGGCGACGTTACCCGAGCCGGGGGCGGACTCCGAGTACCGCAGTGCCGACGCGCACATGTGTCGCCCCGGCAGCCACGGCCTCCTCGAGGTCCGCACTCATCCCCGCGGACACCATGTTCGCAGCAGGATGGGCTCGGCGCAGGTCAGTCGACAAATCCATCAACCGCTCGAAGGCGGCCCGTTGACGTCCGGCGTACTCCCCGGTCAGAGGTGCGACGGTCATCAGTCCGGCGAGTCGCAGCCCCGGCGCGCCGGCCACCTGGTCGGCCAACTCCGCGATTCCGCCCGGCGCCACGCCGCCCCGCTCGCCCCGGGCCTCGTCGCCCGCGTCGAGCGCGACCTGCACGAGGCAGCCGATCTCGCGTCCGGCCCGCACCGCTTCCTTCGACAGCGCGGTCACCAGCCGGGACCGGTCGACCGACTGCACGAAGTCCGCGTAACCGACCACGGATCGCACCTTGTTGGTCTGCAACTGACCGACGAAGTGCCACTGGAGAGACAGATCCGAACATTCCGCGGCCTTGGGGGCGGCGTCCTGGTCCTTGTTCTCGGCGACGTGCCGTACGCCGAGGTCCGCGAGGATCCGCACATCGCTCGCCGGGTAGGTCTTGGTGACCACGATCAGGGTCACCTCGTCCCGCGGGCGGCCCGCCGCCTCGCAGGCGCGGGCGATGCGCTCCTCCACCTTCGCCAGATTCGTGGCGAGTTCGTCCTTACGGTCCGTCATGTTCTTCAGTCCAGCCAGACATATCCCGCGAGTCGCCCCGTGGCGCGGTCGCGGCGGTACGAGAAGTGATCGTCCGACTCCAGCGTGCACACCGGCGAACGCTCCCGGTCGCGCACCCCGAGCCGGTCGAGCTGTGCGTGCACTCCGGCGACGACGTCCACCGCGGGGGTGCCCCAGCTCGTCTCGGCGTGGGCCGCCGGCTCCAGCGCGGCGACCTCGGCGCGCATCGCCTCCGGCACCTCGTAGCACCGGCCGCACACGGCGGGTCCGGTGCGGGCGACGATCCGGGCGGGGTCGGCGCCGAGCGATGCCATGGCGTCGACGGCGGCGGGCACGATCCCCTTGACCATGCCGGGCCGCCCGGCGTGCGCCGCGGCGACCACCCCGGCGACCGGGTCGGCCAGCAGGACCGGGACGCAGTCGGCCGTCAGCACGGCGAGGGCGAGCCCGCGCGCCGCGGTGACCAGTCCGTCGACCTCCGGGGTGAGCCGGGTGGTCCAGGGTCCGTCGACCTCGGCGACGTCGGCGCCGTGCACCTGGTTCATCCAGACCACCCGCGCCGGGTCCAGGCCCAGCGACTTGGCGGCGAGTTCGCGGTTGGTGCGGACGGCCCCGGGGTCGTCGCCGACCGCGCCGCCCAGGTTGAGCTGCTCATACGGAGCGGCGCTCACCCCGCCCCACCGGTCGGTGAAGGCGAAGTGCGCGCCGCTCACGGTCTCGCGCCGTCCTATCACTTCAGGAAGTCCGGCACGTCCAGCTCCTCGGCCGCGCTGTCCGAGTAGGTCCGCGACGGCGGGACCGGCGGGGAGACCGGGAGGTCCGCGACCGGCTCGGGCACCGGCTCCGGCTCCTCCTTGGGCGTGACGCTGCCGAGCGAGCCGAAGGACGGGCGGCTCTCGGGCTGCCGTACCGGGGTGGGCTCCTCGCGGCGGGCCGAGGCCGAGGACGCACCCATGACGGTCTCGCGGCGGGCCGGGGGCTGTCCGCCGTCGAAGCCGGCCGCGATCACGGTGACCCGGACCTCGTCGCCGAGCGCGTCGTCGATGACCGCGCCGAAGATGATGTTGGCCTCGGGGTGGGCGGCCTCGCTGACGAGCTGGGCGGCCTCGTTGATCTCGAACAGGCCGAGGTCGGAGCCGCCGGAGATGGAGAGCAGCACACCGCGGGCGCCGTCGATGGACGCCTCCAGGAGCGGCGAGGAGATCGCCATCTCGGCGGCGGCCACCGCGCGGTCGTCGCCGCGGGCCGAGCCGATGCCCATGAGCGCCGAACCGGCCTCGGACATGACCGACTTGACGTCGGCGAAGTCGAGGTTGATCAGGCCCGGCGTGGTGATCAGGTCGGTGATGCCCTGGACACCGGAGAGCAGGACCTGGTCGGCCGACTTGAAGGCGTCGAGGACGGAGACCTGGCGGTCCGAGATGGACAGCAGCCGGTCGTTGGGGATGACGATGAGGGTGTCGACCTCTTCGCGGAGTTCCGCGATGCCGTCCTCGGCCTGGTTGGCCCGGCGGCGCCCTTCGAAGGTGAAGGGGCGGGTGACCACGCCGATGGTGAGGGCGCCCAGGGAGCGGGCGATGTTGGCGACGACGGGCGCGCCGCCGGTGCCGGTGCCGCCGCCTTCACCGGCGGTGACGAAGACCATGTCGGCCCCCTTGAGGACCTCCTCGATCTCCTCGCGGTGGTCCTCGGCGGCCTTGCGGCCGACGGCCGGATTGGCGCCGGCGCCGAGTCCGCGGGTCAGTTCGCGGCCGACGTCGAGCTTGACGTCGGCGTCGCTCATCAACAGCGCCTGGGCGTCGGTGTTGATGGCGATGAACTCGACGCCCTTGAGACCGACCTCGATCATCCGGTTGATGGCATTGACACCACCGCCGCCGACACCGATGACTTTGATGACTGCGAGGTAGTTCTGCGGTGCTGCCACGTCGAAGGCCTCTCGCCTCGAGTTACGTGTCGTCGCCTCGCGGGTGATGCGATCCGACGACTGATGCCGAATGGGCCGGTCCGTTTCGCCGACCCGAACCCTAACGCTGAAGTTTAGGGTTACCAGTGTGTCTGTTCCTTGGAGTCTTCTGAACAGGACACTAAGTCGACAAGTGGCGCCCGTTCAACGAACACGCCGAACCTCCCGTTTTTCTTTTCACCCTATGTGATCAGCCATGTCGCTGCCCAACCAGGGTGCTGGCCTGCGCTGATGTGCGTCAACTCCCCGATGACGCGGGGGCCGTGGGAGCGCTGACGTCGAAGTGCCGCGCGGTCGGGGCGGCTTTCATCAGTGCGGTGAGAGTACGCGCTTTGAGCGCGCCGTTCTCGGCACTCCCCCAGTCGACCGTGCGTCCGCCGGCCAACTCCAGCGAGATGCCGTCGTAGGAACGGACCTTGAGGGCACGGGTCCGGCGGGCGACCGCGGCCGGCAGATCACCGGCGGCCTTCACCGCCTCGCGCACCAGCCGGTCCTCGCCGAACCGGCGCAGACCGGCCGTGGCGGAACCCGAGGTGGGGAGCGCCAGTTCGAGGAACGGCACGTTCTTCGGGGCGCGGGAAACCGTGGCGAAACGGACGCCCTCATCGTCCACTTCGATGAACTTCGACCCTTTTCGCACCAGCAGAACGGGCTTGCGCTCGGTCACTTTCAGGCCGATTCCGTCGGGCCAGGAACGGACCGCCTCGACCTCGTCGATACGCGGCAGTTCACGGCGCAGCCGGGCCTCGATCGCGGCGGTGTCGAGGGAGACGAGCGGCGATCCGAGGGGTACGGCGGCGGCCGCGCGCACCTCGCGCGGGGTCAGCACGTCGGTGCCGGACACGGAGACGTGGTCGACGCGCAGCCACCGCGAGCCGTACAACACCCAGACGCCGCCCGCGCCGAGGAGAAGGGCGGCGACCACGAGGATGATGATCACACGAAGCCGCCGGGGTCCCCACCTCCGGACGAGGGGCGGGCCGGACGACTCCTCCTGGCGTGCACCGCGCTCGGCGGTGGCGGATCCGGCCACGCTCCCTGCCCTTTCGTTCACACGGAAGAACCGTGTCTCACACGGACGAACCGTGCCTAACGCTGCGCGCGGCTCGCGGCGATCGCCTCGTACACCATGCCGACGAGCAGGTCGTCGGCGTCGCGGCGGCCGAACTCACCGGCGGCGCGGGACATCTCGTAGAGCCGGTGCGGGTCGGCGAGCACCGGCAGGACGTTCTCCCGGACCCAGTCGGGGGTCAGTTCGGCGTCGTCGACGAGCAGTCCGCCGCCGGCCTTGACCACCGGCTGGGCGTTGAGCCGCTGTTCGCCGTTGCCGATGGGCAGCGGGACGTAGGCGGCCGGGAGTCCGACGGCGGAGAGTTCGGCGACGGTCATCGCGCCCGCGCGGCAGAGCATCATGTCGGCTGCGGCGTACGCGAGGTCCATGCGCTCCAGGTACGGTACCGGGATGTAGGGGGGCATTCCCGGCATCTGCTGGACATGCGGCAGTTCGTTCTTGGGGCCGACCGCGTGCAGGATCTGGATACCGGCCTGCTGGAGCCAGGGCGCGACCTGCTGGACGACCTCGTTGAGACGGCGGGCGCCCTGCGAGCCGCCGGAGACCAGCAGCGTCGGCAGGTTGGGGTCGAGGCCGAACATCGCGCGGGCCTCGGGGCGCGCGGCGGCGCGGTCCAGGGTGGCGATGGTGCGGCGCAGCGGGATGCCGATGTACCGCGCGTCGCGCAGCTTGCTGTCGGGCGTGGAGACCGCGACCCGGGCCGCGTAGCGGGAGCCGATCTTGTTGGCCAGGCCGGGGCGGGCGTTGGCCTCGTGGACCACGATCGGCACCCCGAGGCGCTTGGCGGCGAGGTAGCCCGGCAGGGCCACGTATCCGCCGAAGCCGACGACGGCGTCCGCCTTGGTGCGCTCCAGGATCTGCTCGGCGGCCTTGATCGTGCCGCGCAGCCGGCCCGGGACGGTGATCAGTTCAGGGGTGGGCTTGCGCGGCAGCGGTACGGCCGGGATCAGCGCCAGATCGTAGCCGCGCTGCGGAACCAGCGTGGTCTCCAGTCCGCGCTCGGTGCCCAGGGCCGTGATCCCCACGGTGGGGTCCTGCCTGCGCAGGGCGTCCGCGAGGGCGAGCGCGGGCTCGATGTGGCCGGCGGTCCCCCCACCAGCGAGTACGACATGCACCGAAATTCACCGCTCTCCGGACGGACGCGCCGCCGAGGCACGCCGTCGCATCGTGTTCCATCTCCGAAGTCTCCGGACGGGTCCGAAGCCTCCAGCCCCCCGCTTTCTACCAAAGCGGGGGTGGCGCATCGCAAGCGCCGCCCGCGCAGCGGGCTCGTCGCGTGCGAAGGCGATCAGCAGCCCGATGGCGAACATGGTCGGCAGCAGGGCCGAACCCCCGTAGGAGAACAGCGGGAGGGGGACTCCGGCGATCGGCAGCAGGCCGAGCACCGCACCGATGTTGATCACCGCCTGAGCGGTGATCCAGGTGGTCACACCTCCCGCGGCATACCTGACGAAGGGGTCCTCCGTGCGTCCGGCCACGCGGATACCCGCATAGCCTAGAGCCGCGAACAGGGCGAGTACCGACAGCGTCCCCGCCAGACCCAGTTCCTCACCGGTGACGGCGAAGATGAAGTCGGTGTGGGCTTCGGGCAATTGTCCCCATTTCTCCACACTCGCCCCCAGCCCGGAGCCGAAGATGCCGCCGGAGGCCAGGGCGTAGATGCCGTGCACGGCCTGCCAGCAGGCGTCCCCGGGGCCGGGATCGGTGGCGCCGATGCACTGGAGCCGGGCCATCCGGTTGGGGCTGGTCTTGATCAGGATCGCGCCGATCGCGGCCGCGACCGCCAGCACCCCGACGAAGAGCCGGGTGGGTGCCCCGGCCAGCCACAACAGGCCGAACAGGACGGCCGTCAGGATGATCGCCGTCCCCATGTCGCCGCCCAGCATGATGAGTCCGAGCAGCATGAAGGCGACCGGGACCAGCGGCACCAGCATGTGCTTCCACTGGGCCAGCAGTTTCTTGTCCTGTTTGCGGGCGAGCAGATCGGCGCCCCACAGCACCAGGGCGAGCTTGCCGAACTCGCTGGGCTGGAGCTGGAAGGAGCCGCCGAGCGAGATCCAGTTCTGGTTGCCGTTGACCGCCATCCCTATCCCGGGGACCTGCACCAGCGCCATCGTGAAGACGGCGCCGGCGAGGATCGGATAGGCCAGCGCGCGGTGCAGTTTCACCGGCATCCGGGAGGCGGCGAACAGCAGTCCGGCGCCGATCGCGGCGGCCAGCAACTGTTTGCGGAAGAAGAAGGATCCCGGCAGCGACTTCTGGAGCGCGGTGATCTGGGACGCCGAGTACACCATCACGAGCCCGAGCACGGTGATGAGCAGACTGCCGCCGAGGATCAGGTAGTAGGCGGTCAGCGGCCGGTCCCAGGCCCTGCGGACCCGGATGTAGAGCCGCAGCACCGGGTTGTCGCGCCGGGGCCGTACGGCGGGCGGGCGGCGCACCGTGCGCTGGACCGGCGGCCGGCCGCCGGTACGGCTACCGGGCATCGCGGTTCACCGCCCGGCCGACGGGCGCGGCGCACGGCCGCCGACGGGGTACCGGCCACATCCGAGTCACGCGTCCCTCCAAGGGTCCTGGAGCAACCGTCGCGGCCGGGACGCGCCGTCAGGCGCCCGCGCCGAGTTCGCGCACCGCCTGGGCGAACGCGTCACCGCGCTGGTTGTAGTTGACGAACATGTCCATGGAGGCGCAGGCCGGGGCGAGCAGCACCGTGTCTCCTGCGCCGGCGAGGCGCCGGGCCTCCTGGACAGCCGCGAGCATCGCCCCAGTGTCGGTCCGGTCGAGGTCGACGACGGGTACCTCGGGGGCGTGTCGCGCCAGGGCTTCGCGGATCAGGGCGCGGTCGGCGCCGATCAGGACGACGCCGCGCAGCCGCTTCGCGGACCGGGCGACGAGTTCGTCGAAGGTGGCGCCCTTGGCGAGGCCGCCCGCGATCCACACGATCGACTCGTACGCCGCCAACGAGGCTTCCGCGGCGTGGGTGTTGGTCGCCTTGGAGTCGTCGACGTAGGCGACGCCGTCCACGTCGGCGACATGGGCGATGCGGTGGGCGTCCGGGGTGAAGGCCCGCAGACCGTCCCGGACGGCCTGCGCGGGCACGCCGTAGGCGCGGGCGAGGGCCGCCGCGGCAAGGGCGTTGGCGATGTTGTGCGGGGCGGGCGGGTTCACGTCGGAGACCTCGGCCAGCTCCTGGGCGTTCTTCTGCCGGTTCTCGACGAAGGCGCGGTCGACCAGGATGCCGTCCACGACGCCGAGTTGGGAGGGGCCCGGGGTGCCGAGGGTGAAGCCGATCGCGCGGCAGCCCTCCTCGACGTCCGCCGCGCGCACCAGGTCCTCGGTGGCCTTGTCGGCGGTGTTGTAGACGCAGGCGACCCGATTGCCCTCGTAGACGCGGCCCTTGTCCTTGGCGTACGCCTCCATGGAGCCGTGCCAGTCGAGATGGTCGGGGGCGAGGTTGAGGACGACGGCGGAGTGGGCGCGCAGCGAGGGCGCCCAGTGGAGTTGGTAGCTGGACAGCTCCACGGCCAGTACGTCGTAGGGCTCGTCGCCGAGCACCGCGTCGAGCAGGGAGACGCCGATGTTGCCGACGGCGGCCGTGCGCAGGCCGGCGGCCTTCAGGATGGACGCCAGCATCTGGGTGGTGGTCGTCTTGCCGTTGGTGCCGGTGACACAGAGCCAAGGGGCTGCTTCCCGGCCGTCCCGGCCGCGCAGCCGCCAGGCCAGCTCCACGTCGCCCCAGACCGGGACGCCCGCCTCGGCGGCCGCGGTGAAGAGCGGCTTGTCGGGACGCCAGCCCGGTGCGGTGACGACGAGTTCGGTGCCTTCGGGCAGGGTGTCCCCGTCGCCGAGGCGCACGGTGACCCCGAGCGCCCGCAGTCCGGCGGCCTGTTCACGCGCGCGTGGGTCGTCGCCGTCGTTGACGACGGTGACCCGCGCGCCGAGCCCGTGCAGCACGGTGGCCGCCGGGACGCCGGAGACGCCGAGTCCGGCGACGGTGACGTTCTTCCCCTGCCAGTCGGTCACTTGTCCGCTGCCCATCCCGCGTAGAAGAGGCCGAGTCCGACGATCACACAGATGCCCTGGATGATCCAGAATCGGACCACGACGAGCACTTCGGACCAGCCCTTGAGTTCGAAGTGGTGCTGGAGCGGCGCCATCCGGAAGACGCGTTTGCCGGTGAGCCGGAACGAACCGACCTGGATCACCACGGACATGGTGATGAGGACGAACAGACCGCCCATGATGGCGACCAGCAGCTCGGTGCGGGAGCAGATGGCCAGGCCCGTCAGGACACCGCCGAGCGCGAGCGAACCGGTGTCGCCCATGAAGATCTTGGCCGGCGAGGTGTTCCACCACAGGAAGCCCAGGCAGGCTCCCATCAGCGCGGCGGAGACCACCGCGAGGTCGAGCGGATCGCGGACCTCGTAGCAGGCGCCGGGGTTGGTCAGGGTCTTGGCGTTGGCGCAGGACTCCTGGTACTGCCAGACACCGATGAACGTGTAGGCGCCGAAGACGAGCACGGAGGCGCCGGTCGCGAGACCGTCCAGACCGTCCGTGAGGTTCACGCCGTTGGACATCGCGAGGATCATGAACAGCGCCCAGACGACGAACAGCACCGGGCCGATCGTCCAGCCGAAGTCCGTGATGAACGACAGCTTGGTGGAGGCCGGGGTGTTGCCGCGGGCGTCGGCGAACTGGAGCGAGAGCACCGCGAAGGCGATACCGACGAGCAACTGCCCGGCCATCTTGGCCTTGGCGCGCAGACCCAGCGAACGCCGCTTGACGATCTTGATGTAGTCGTCCAGGAAGCCGACCAGGCCCATGCCGAACATCAGGCCCAGCACCAGCAGACCCGAATAGGTCGGCGGCTTGCCGGTGATGAGCTTCGACAGGAAGTACGCGGCGATCGTCGCGAAGATGAAGGCGATACCGCCCATGGTCGGCGTACCGCGCTTGCTGGCGTGCTCGCGCGGGCCGTCGTCCCGGATGTACTGGCCGTAGCCCTTGCGCGCGAGCAGCTTGATCAGCAACGGGGTGCCGATCAGCGTCAGGAACAGACCGATGACGCCCGCGAACAGGATCTGCTTCATCATCGGACGGCTACCTCACCCTCGGCACCGGTCGCGAGCAGCGCCTGCGCGACGCTCTCGAGGCCGACCGAACGGGACGCCTTCACGAGAACGACGTCACCCGGGCGCAGCTCGCTGCGCAACAGGTCGACCGCCGCCTGTGCGTCGGACACGTGCACCGACTCCTCACCCCACGAACCCTCGTTATATGCGCCCAGTTGCAGCCAGGAGGCTTCGATCCCCCCGACCGCGACGAGCTTGCTGACGTTGAGCCGGACGGCGAGCCGTCCGACCGCGTCGTGCTCGGCGAGCGCCTCGTCCCCGAGCTCGGCCATCTTGCCGAGCACCGCCCAGGTCCGGCCCCCCTTGCCCATCGCCGCCAGCGCGCGCAGGGCCGCTCGCATGGACTCGGGGTTCGCGTTGTAGGCGTCGTTGACGATCGTCACGCCGTCCGGGCGCTCGGTGACCTCCATCCGCCAGCGGGAGAGGGAACCCGCCTCGGAGAGCGCGGTGGCGATCTCAGTTACGGACATCCCCAGCTCATGGGCGACGGCGGCCGCGGCGAGCGCGTTCGACACGTGGTGCTCACCGTACAGGCGCATGGTCACATCGCTGCACCCGGAGGGTGTGTGAAGGCTGAAGGAAGGCTGTCCGCTGTCCGTGAGTCGTACGTTCTCGGCCCGAACGTCCGCTTCGTCGGACTCTCCGAAAAGGACCACCTTCGCCGTCGTACGGGAGGCCATGGCCCGTACCAAGGGGTCGTCGGCGTTGAGGACCGCGACACCGCCGTCGGCCGCCGCGGGCAGGGCCTCGACGAGTTCGCCCTTCGCCTGCGCGATCTGCTCGCGGCCGCCGAACTCGCCGATGTGGGCGGTGCCGACGTTGAGGACGAGACCGATCCGCGGGGGCGTCAGACCGGTCAGGTAGCGGATGTGGCCGATGCCGCGGGCGCCCATCTCCAGCACGAGGAACTTCGTCTCCTCGGTGGCGGACAGGGCGGTCAGCGGCAGCCCGATCTCGTTGTTGAGCGAACCGGGGGTGAAGACGGTGGGCGCCGCGCGCCGCAGGACCTGGGCGACGAGGTCCTTGGTGCTGGTCTTGCCGGCCGAGCCGGTGAGCGCGACGAGCGTCGCGCCGAGCTTGTCCACCACGTGCCGGGCGAGGGCGCCCAGGGCGGTCTGGACGTCGTCCACGACGATCGCGGGGACGCCGACGGGGCGCGAGGCCAGTACGGCCGCCGCGCCCGCCTCGACGACCGCCGCCGCGAAGTCGTGGCCGTCCACCCGCTCGCCGGCGAAGGCGACGAAGAGGCTGCCGGGCTCCACCTCGCGGGAGTCCCGGACCACCGGTCCGGTGACCCGCGCGGACGGATCCGGTATGTCGTGCGTCTGCCCGCCGACGACTGCTGCGATCTCGGCGAGGGAGAGGGCGATCACAAGTTCATCCCTGGGTCTGCTGGATAGCTTCGCGGAGCACCTGGCGGTCGTCGAACGGACGGACCACCCCGGCGATGTCCTGGCCCTGCTCATGGCCCTTGCCGGCGACCAGCACGGTGTCCCCGGCGTGCGCGCGGGCCACGGCGGCGGCGATGGCGGCGGCCCGGTCCTCGAACAGGAGGACCTCGCCGCGCTCGTGCGCGGGCACGGACGCCGCCCCGTCGAGCATGGCCGCGAGGATCGCGAGCGGGTCCTCGGAGCGGGGGTTGTCGGAGGTCAGTACGGCGGTGTCGGCGAGCCGGGCGGCGGCGGCGCCCATCGGCGCGCGCTTGGTGCGGTCCCGGTCGCCGCCGCAGCCGAGGACGACGTGCACCCGGCCCTTGGTGACCTTGCGCAGGGCCCGGAGCACCGACTCGACGGCGTCCGTCTTGTGCGCGTAGTCGACGACGGCGAGGTAGGGCTGGCCGGCGTCCACCCGCTCCAGCCGGCCCGGTACGCCGGGGACGGCGGCGACGCCGTCGGCGGCCCGCTGCGGGTCGAGGCCCGCGGCGGCCAGGGCGACGATCGCGGCGAGGGTGTTGGCCACGTTGAAGGGGCCCGGCAGCGGCGATCTGGCGGCGACCCGCACCCCGTCGGGGCCGAGCACCGTGAAGGTGGCGTCCATCGGGCCGATGTGGACGTCCGCGGCGCGCCAGTCGGCGTCGGGGTGGCCCTCGGCGGAGAAGGTCACGACCGGGACGCCGGCCTCCTGGCTGAGCCGGCGGCCGTACGCGTCGTCCAGGTTGACCACGCCGAGCCGGCTGCGCGCGGGGGTGAACAGCCTCGCCTTGGCCTGGAAGTAGTCCTCCATGTCGGAGTGGAACTCCATGTGCTCCGGGCTGAGGTTGTTGAAGACGGCAATGTCGAAGACACAGCCGTCGACCCGGCCCAGGACCAGCGCGTGACTGGAGACCTCCATGGCGACCGCCTCGACACCGCGCTCGCGCATGACGGCGAACAGGGCCTGGAGGTCGGTGGCCTCGGGGGTGGTGCGCTCGGACTTGATGCGCTCGTCGCCGATCCGGGTCTCGACGGTGCCGATCAGCCCGGTGCCGCGGTCGGCCTTCAGACCGCCCTCGACCAGGTAGGCGGTGGTGGTCTTGCCGGAGGTGCCGGTGATGCCGATCTGGAGCAGGTCGCGTCCGGGCCGGCCGTAGATGGTGGCGGCCAGTTCGCCCATCTCCGCGCGCGGGTCGTCGGCCACCAGGACCGGCAGCCCGGTCGCGGCGGCGCGCTCGGCGCCGGTGGGGTCGGTCAGGACGGCGACCGCGCCCAGGCCCGCGGCCTGGGTGACGAAGTCGGCGCCGTGCAGCCGGGCGCCCGGGAGGGCGGCGTACAGATCGCCGGGGCGTACGGCGCGCGAGTCATGGGTGATGCCCGTGACGTCGGCGTTCTCCGCGACGGTCGTACCCAGTTGGCCGGCGAGGTCCGCGAGGGGTGTGGCGGAGACCTGGGCCGGCCTGGGCGGTCCGGGATATGTCACGGAAGCGCCCTTCTGGGTGGTTCGGTACTGATCAGCGTGTGGCACGGCGGTGAGCGTACCGGGCGTACCCGCCTGCGGGCGAAGCGAGGACGGGGACGGTACGGGTTTCCCGGGATCGGGAGTGATCATGGTCACGGGCTGGTTCCTGGCTGTATTCGACGCTGAACACGGACGACTTGGGAGGGTTCGGGACGGGTGGCTCAGGGGCTGAAGGAGACCGGGAGACTGGCGGGCTTCGCCCCGGTCGGCGGGACCTGGAGGGTCTTCAGGGCGAACTCCATGACCTGCTTGAAGATGGGTCCGCAGATCTGGCCGCCGAAGTAACTGCCCTTGGTGGCGTTCTGGATGGCGCAGTAGACGGTGACGCGGGGGTTGTCGGCGGGCGCGAACCCGGCGAAGGACGAGGTGTATCCCTTGTACTTGCCGGTGGCCGGATCCACGCGGTTGGCAGTACCCGTCTTGCCCGCGACGCGGTAGCCGGGGATGCGCGCCTTGGTGCCGGTGCCCTCCTGGTCGTCCACCACCGACTCCAGCATCCGGGCGAGGGTCTTCGCCGTCTTCTCGCTCACCACCCTGCGCTTGTCGGGCGCGGGGGCGGGGGTGAAGCGGCCGTCGGGGCCCTGGGTGCCGCGCACCAGGGTGGGCTCCACGCGGACGCCGCCGTTGGCGATCGTCGAGTAGACCGAGGCCGCCTGGAGCGCGTTGAGGGAGACGCCCTGGCCGAAAGGAATCGTGTACTGCTGCGAGGTCGACCAGTCGGCGGGGGCGGCGAGGATGCCCTTGGTCTCGCCGGGGAAGCCGACGCCGGTGTAGCTGCCGAGGCCGAACTTGCGCAGGTAGGAGTAGAGCACCCGGTTGGCCTCGGCCTGGGTCTTGCCGAGTTCGCCGGTGGCCAGGATGGTGCCGATGTTGCTGGACTTGGCGAGGACGCCGTTGAGCGTGAGGTACCAGGTCGCGTGGTCGATGTCGTCCTTGAAGAGCCGGTCGCCGCGGTGCAGCCGGTTGGGCACGGTGACGTGCGTGAGCGGCGTGGCGACGTTCTCCTCCAGGACGGCCGCCATCGACATGATCTTGGCGGTGGAGCCGGGCTCGTAGGCGTCCTGGAGGGCCGCGTTGCCCAGGGCGTCGGCGTCGGCCTTCGTGAGGTCGTTGGGGTCGAAGCCGGGCGAGTTGGCCATGGCGAGGATCTCGCCGGTGCGGGTGTCCTGGACGATGACGTACCCGCGGTCCGCGCCGGACTTGGCGACCTGCTCGGTGATGGCGTTCTGCGCGGCCCACTGGATGTCCCGGTCGAGGGTCAGCTCGATGTCCGAGCCGGGCACGGCGGGCGTCTCGGTGGAGCCCGCGGTGGGCACCTGGCGGCCGCCGGACTGGGCGTAGCGGATCTTGCCGTCCTTGCCGGACAGGGTCTCGTCGAGCCGCCGCTCGATCCCGCCGCCGCCCTTGCCCTCGGCGTTGACCCAGCCCAGGACGGCGGCGGCGAGATCGCCGTTGGGGTACACGCGCTTGCTGCTGGGCACGGAGAAGACGCCGGCCAGGACGTTGACCGTGGTGCCGTCGGCGCCCTTCTTGGCGGTGAGCGCCGACTTCAGGTCCTTGATCTGCTTCCAGACCTGCGGGGTCTGCCGTCCGGCGAGCTTGGTGTAGCGCACCGCGCTGTTCTTCGGGCGCAACTTCTTGACCAGTGCCGACTGTTCCTGGCCGAGGATCGGCGCGAGGAGCGCGGCCGCCTGCTCGGGGCCGTCGTCGATCTTGAGGTTCTCGCGGTTGAACATCGTGGGGTCGGCGGTGATGTCGTAGGCGTCCTCGCTGGTGGCGAGGGCGATCCCGCTGCGGTCGGTGATCTCGCCGCGCTCGGCGGCCAGCACCTGGCCGACGTACCGGTTCTGTTCGGCCTTGGCGGCGTAGGTGCTCGCGTCGACGGCCTGCACCTGGAGCAGCCGTACGACGAAGGCGATCATCACCAGGGTGAGCGCGAGGCCGACCATGCGCAGCCGGGGGCGGGGGCTGCCGAGCCGGATCGAGCGGGCGGCCGGGGGGCGGGGCGGGGCCGTCCGGCCGGCCGGGCGGCGGGCGGGGCGGGCGCCGGGTCCCGGGCGCCGCCGGGCGGCAGCCGCCGGGCGGGAGGGCCGGGCGGGGCCGGGCACGCGCCGGCGCGGCGGTTCCCTGTCGGACACTTCCGTCACCTGCCGGGGGTCGTGGGGAGGGCTGCGGTCGGGGCGGGGGCCGGGCTCCCCTGGGAAGCGGTGGCCACGGGTGCCGTCGGCGGGGCGGGCGACGCGGTGCCCACCGCCGGCTGGGAGAGCGTGATGGCCTCGGGCGGGCGGACGGTCTCCGCCGCGTCCCCGGCCGGCAGCGGGGCGGCGGCCGAGGGGACGCCCTTCACGGTGCCGTCCGGGTTCAGGAAGGCCGGGTCGCCGCCGGGGACCATGCCGAGTTCGCGGGCCCGGCGCTGGAGGGCGTCGGGGGCGGAGTAGGAGTCGATGTCCCGCTGGAGGGCCTGTTCCTCGTCGGTGAGGCCCTTGGTGTCGCGCTGGAGGTCGTCCATCTTGAAGGAGCCCTCGCTGAGCGCGGAGTTCAGCACGAGCAGCCCGATGAGGCCGCCGCCGAGGAGCAGGACGACGAGGAGGACGAACGGGGTTCTGGCCGCCCGGCGCGGACCGGTGGGGAAGAGGCGCGCGAGGCGCGCGGCCCGTCCCTTGAGTTCGGGTTTCCCGCTCACTCGCCCTCCCCTGCGTTCGGTTCTCCGGCCCTCGCCCGCCCCACCTGGCTCATTCGATGGACTCCCTGATGCGCTCGGCCCCGCGCAGTCGCGCCGGGGCCGCGCGCCGGTTCTCGGCGATCTCTTCCTCGGTGGGAAGTTCGGCACCGCGGGTGAGCAGCTTGAGCCGGGGCTGGTAGCGCTCGGGGACCACCGGGAGTCCGGGCGGGGCGGTGGTGGCGGCGCCCGCCGCGAACACCTGCTTGACCAGCCGGTCCTCCAGCGAGTGGTACGACAGGACGGCGATCCGCCCGCCCACGTCGATCGCCTCGACGGCGGCCGGGATCGCCCGCTCCAGCACGGACAGCTCGCCGTTGACCTCGATGCGCAGCGCCTGGAAGGTGCGCTTGGCCGGGTTGCCGCCGGTGCGCTTGGCGGCCTGGGGCAGGGCGTCGCGGATCAGCTCGACCAGCCGGGCGCTGTTGGTGAAGGGCTTCTCGGCGCGCTCGCGCACGATCGCGGAGACGATCCGCTTGGCCTGCTTCTCCTCGCCGTAGGCGCGCAGGATACGGACCAGTTCGCCCGGCGGGTAGGTGTTGAGGACCTCGGCCGCGCTGATGCCGGTCGTCTGGTCCATGCGCATGTCGAGCGGCGCGTCCTGGGCGTAGGCGAAGCCGCGGTCGGCCTCGTCGAGCTGCATGGAGGAGACGCCGAGGTCGAACAGGACGCCCTGCACGCGCGCGATGCCGAGCCGTTCGAGGACGTCGGGGAGTTCGTCGTAGACCGCGTGCACCAGGGTGGCGCGCTCGCCGAAGGGGGCGAGGCGTTCGCCGGAGAGCCGCAGGGCCTCCTTGTCGCGGTCGAGGGCGACCAGGCGGGCCTCGGGGAACCGGGTCAGCAGGGCCTCGCTGTGGCCGCCGAGGCCGAGGGTGCAGTCGACGACGACCGCTCCGGGGTGCTGGAGGGCGGGGGCCAGCAGGTCGAGACAGCGCCGGAGCATCACCGGCACGTGCCGGGCCTGTCCCTCGCGTGGCCCGTCACCGCCCTCATTCGCCTGCGCGTCGCGCACCATGTTCTCCGGGGCCCTCTCAGATCCGGCGGGAGATACGCACCGCCGGGTCCCCGCCCTCTCCTGGCCCTCTCTGGAGGGGGTCCTGCCGGCGCCGGAAGCGTCAGCCGACCGGGAGCGGGAGGAGGCCGAGCCGTACGTACGCGCCGCGCACGCGGGGAGATCTCCGGCAGCCGCGCCGGGGTCTCGCGGGGTTTCAGTCAGCGGGGGGACGACCGTGGAGATCATCGTCTCCCGCTTCGCGTCACTTTAGTCCACGGTGTCTCGCGGTCAATCAACCGGCCTGCGCGGCGCGGCCCGGCGCGCTCGCGAAGCGGCGGACCGACGGAATTCACCCCCTCGGGCTCACCCCTCTCACTCTTGTGGCTTACCTCACAAACACGGCGTGATGACGCTCTTTTTCCCTTCTCACAACAGGACCGCGACGGCTGTGACCAGTACCGTCATGGTTATGACGACTTCCGCATCCGTACCCACCGCATCCGAAGGCGCCATACACGGCGGCACCGTGACCGACCGGCTCGTGGACGCCAACGAGCGCTACGCGTCCGCCTTCACCGACCCCGGGATGGACGCCCGCCCCGTGCTGCACGTGGCGGTCGTGGCCTGCATGGACGCCCGGCTCGACCTGCACGCCGCGCTCGGCCTGGAGCTGGGCGACTGTCACACGATCCGCAACGCGGGCGGTGTGGTCACCGACGACGTGATCCGCTCGCTCACGATCAGCCAGCGCAAGCTGGGCACCAGCAGCATCGTCCTGATCCACCACACGGGCTGCGGTCTGGAGGCGATCACCGAGGACTTCCGCAACGAGCTGGAGATGGAGGTCGGCCAGCGTCCCGCCTGGGCGGTCGAGGCGTTCCGGGACGTCGACCAGGACGTCCGGCAGTCGATGCAGCGCGTGCGCACCTCGCCGTTCCTGCTGCACACCGACGACGTCCGCGGCTTCGTGTTCGACGTGAAGACGGGTCTGCTGCGCGAGATCGACCCCGCCTGATCCCGTCCGGGGCCGGACCGTCCACCGTCCTGAGCTGTCGTTCCGCTGTTGATTTTCCGTTCACCAGGGGCCCAAAAGGCCATAGAACAGACATATCGCGAGCAGTTGTCCACAGGCGAGTGACACGAATCGGTAACGGCAGCAAGAATGCGGTTGTGACGCCGCGCCGAACATTTTGCGGGTGGCGCACGTGATTCGGGGTGGGCCGGTCCGCAGGCATGGAGCGTCGGCCCGGAGAAAGTACGGGCCGAGGAGGGCCGGGTGACGACCTATGACGAGCGAGCGAGCCTCACAGATCTGACCGCCACTGTGGAGCGTGTCCGCAGTTCGGTGGAGGGAGTGATCGAGGGCAAGCCCGAGGTCGTACGGCTTTCGCTGACCGTGCTGCTCGCCGAAGGGCATCTTCTGATCGAGGATGTCCCCGGCGTCGGCAAGACGATGCTCGCCAAGGCGCTGGCACGGTCGATCGACTGTTCGGTACGCCGTATCCAGTTCACGCCGGACCTGCTGCCCTCGGACATCACGGGCGTGTCCATCTGGGACCAGCAGCGGCGTGACTTCGAGTTCAAACCCGGCGCGATCTTCTCCCAGATCGTGATCGGCGACGAGATCAACCGCGCCTCCCCCAAGACCCAGTCGGCACTGCTGGAGTCCCTGGAGGAGCGCCAGGTCACCATCGACGGGCAGACCTACGAGCTGCCCAGCCCCTTCATGGTGGTGGCCACCCAGAACCCGGTCGAGATGGAGGGCACCTACCCGCTCCCCGAGGCCCAGCGCGACCGCTTCATGGCCCGGGTCTCCATCGGCTACCCGAGCCCCGAGGCCGAGCTCCAGATGCTCGACGTGCACGGCGGGGCCAGCCCGCTGGACGACCTCCAGCCGGTCGCCCACGCGCACGAGATCGTGAAGCTGATCGACGCCGTCCGCGGGGTCCATGTCGCCGAGTCGGTCCGCCGGTACGCGGTCGACCTGGTGTCGGCCACCCGCACCCACCCCGACCTCAGACTCGGCGCCTCGCCGCGCGCGACGCTGCATCTGCTGCGCGCGGCGAAGGCTTCCGCCGCTCTGAGCGGCCGCGACTACGCCCTGCCGGACGACGTGCAGAACCTCGCGGTGGCCGTCCTCGCCCACCGTCTGCTGCCCACCGCCCAGGCCCAGCTCAACCGCCGGACGGCCGAGCAGGTCGTCGAGGAGATCCTCCAGCGCACCCCGGTGCCCGCGGGACCCCAGCAGCACGACTACGGCGTGGGCTCGGAGCCGTTCGGCCGGCGGCCGCCCCGGAGGCTGTGATGACCGCCGGGGGGACCGGGCAGCCGTCCGCCGGTCCCGGCGAGAAGGGCGCCGCCCGGACCGCGCTGGCCGGTCTGACCACCCGGGGCCGCTCCTTCCTCGCCGCCGGGGTGGCGGCCGCGGTCTGCGCGTACGTCCTGGGCCAGCCCGATCTGCTGCGGGTCGGGATGCTGCTGGCCGTCCTGCCGCTGATCTGCGCGGCCGTCGTCTACCGCACCCGCTACCGGGTGGCCGGCAGCCGCCGGCTCGCCCCCGCGCGGGTGCCCGCCGGCAGCGAGGCCCGCGTCCATCTGCGGATGGACAACGTCTCGCGGCTGCCCACGGGCCTGCTGATGCTCCAGGACCGGGTGCCCTACGTCCTCGGCCCGCGTCCCCGCTTCGTGCTGGACCGGGTGGAGGCGGGCGGCCGCCGCGAGGTGTCCTACCGGGTCCGCTCGGACCTGCGCGGCCGCTACCCGCTGGGCCCGCTCCAGTTGCGGCTGAGCGACCCCTTCGGCATGTGCGAGCTGACCCGGTCCTTCTCCACCTTCGACACCCTGACCGTGATCCCGCGCGTGGAGCCCCTGCCCCCGATCCGGCTGACCGGCGAGGCCAAGGGCTACGGCGACGGCAGACAGCGCTCGCTGGCCCTGGCCGGCGAGGACGACGTGATCCCGCGCGGCTACCGCTACGGCGACGACCTGCGGCGCGTCCACTGGCGCTCCACCGCCCGCTACGGCGAGCTGATGGTGCGCCGCGAGGAGCAGCCGCAGCGCGCCCGCTGCACGGTCCTGCTGGACACCCGCGGCCTGGCCTACGAGGGCGCGGGCCCCGACTCCTCCTTCGAGTGGGCGGTCTCGGCCGCCGCGTCCGTGCTGGTGCACATGCTGGAGCGGGGCTTCTCGGTGCGGCTGCTGACGGACACCGGCACCTCGGTGCCCGGCGAGGGCGTCGAGGGCTTCGCCGGGGCCGGCGACGGCTCGGCGGACGCGGCCGGGCTGATGATGGACACCCTCGCGGTGGTCGACCACTCCGACGGCAGCGGTCTGTCCCACGCCTACGACGTGCTGCGCCGCGGCAACGAGGGGCTGCTGGTGGCGATCCTCGGCGACATCGACGAGGAGCAGGCGGCCGTCGCGGCGAAGATGCGCCGGCGCAGCGGGGGCGCGGTCGCCTTCCTGCTGGACGGCGACGCGTGGGGGCGCGAGTCCCGGCGTGAACCGGGAGGCGCACCGGGACGAGACCCGGGAGGTGCACCGGGGGGTGCGCCGGGACATGTCCCGGGGCGTGAACCGAACGGCACCCCCGATCCGATGAACAAGCATCCGATGAACAAGCAGGAGGAGCGGCTGCGCATGCTGCGCGAGGCGGGCTGGACGGCCCTGAGCGTGCCCCGGGGCGTCTCGCTGGGCGAGCTGTGGCGGCAGGCGGACCGGGAGCGCGCGGGCGTCGTGACGGCCGACGGGATCAGAGGCGGGGAGGCGGGATCATGAGCGGGCGGGCGAGAGTGACGCTGTGCTCCGCGGCGGCCACGCTGATGGCCGCTTGCGCCCTGCTGCCGCTGGTCGACCCGGCCACCTGGATCTTCCAGGCGGCCTTCCTGCTGGCCGTGCAGTGCGGGGTGGGCGCGGCCGCGCGCCGGGTGCCGCTGGCCCGGCCGCTGACGGTGGCCGCCCAGGCCCTGGTCACGCTGATGCTGCTGACCTTCGTCTTCGCCCGGCAGTACGCCGTGGGCGGGCTGATCCCCGGCCCGGAGGCCCTCCGGCACTTCGGCGACCTCTTCCAGGAGGGCGCCGACGACGTCACGCGGTACGCCATCCCGGCCCCGCTGACGGCCGGCATCCGGCTCATGGTGATCGGCGGCGTGCTGCTGATCGGGCTGGCGGTGGACACCCTCGCGGTGACCTACCGCAACGCCGCTCCGGCGGGCCTGCCGCTGCTGGCGCTGTACTCGGTGGCCGCGGGGCTGTCCGACGCGGCCGCGGACTGGCTGTGGTTCCTGGTCGCCGCGGCCGGCTATCTGATGCTGCTGCTCGCCGAGGGACGGGAGCGGCTCTCCCAGTGGGGCCGGGTCTTCGGCGGCGCCCCACGGTCCCCGGGCGAGCAGATCGGGCCGGTGGCCCCGGTGCGCACCGGGCGGCGGATCGGCATGGCCGCGCTGGGCGTCGCCCTGGTGGTCCCGCTGCTGCCGCTGCCCGCCATCCAGGGCGGTCTGCTGGACGGCACGGGCGCGGGGGTCGGCGCGGGCAGCGGCGGCGGGGGCACGATCTCCGCGGTCAACCCCCTGGTCTCCCTGCGCGACAGCCTGAACATGGACGAGGACCGCACGGTCCTGACCCTGCGCACCAACACGGGCAATCTCTCCGACCTGTATCTGCGGATCGTGTCCCTGGACGACTTCGACGGCACCACCTGGAAGCCGTCGAAGCGCCACATCGTCGCCGTGCCGGACGAGTTCCCGACGCCCAGCGGTCTGAGCGGGGACGTCAAGCGCTCCGAGATCACCACCCGGATCGCCGCCTCCGACGGGTACGCGCAGGACTGGCTGCCGATGCCCTACCCGCCGAGCAGTGTGCGGATCGAGGGCAACTGGCGGTACGAACCGGTCGGAATGACGCTCGTCGGCGACCACGGCCAGAAGACCAACGGCAAGACGTACGAGGTCAAGAGCCTGGACGTGCAGCCGACGCGGGAGCAGTTGGCCGACGCGGGCGAGGCGCCCGGTGCCATCAGGAACACGTACACCGAGGTGCCGGACTCCCTCCCGCCGGTGGTGGCGCGGCAGGCCCGTGACATCACCCGGGGTGCCGGGAGCGACTACGAGAAGGCGGTGAAGCTCCAGGACTACTTCGCGGTGACCGGGGGCTTCGAGTACGACACCGAGGTGGAGGTCGGTTCCGGACGCGACGCGATCGCCCGCTTCCTCCGCGACAAGCAGGGCTTCTGCGTCCACTACTCGTTCGCGATGGCGGCGATGGCCCGCACCCTGGGCATACCGTCCCGGGTCGCGGTGGGCTTCGCGCCGGGCTCCCCGCAGGCGGACGGCTCGGTCGCGGTGTCCCTGAAGGACGCGCACGCCTGGCCGGAGCTGTACTTCGAGGGCGTGGGCTGGACCCGTTTCGAGCCCACCCCGACCCGTGGTTCGACCCCGTCGTACACCCTGCCGGACACCTCCGGCGAGACCGTGCCCGAGCTGCCGGAGGCGTCCCGGTCGGCGGACGCGGCGCCGTCGGCCGCGCCCTCGGCGAGCACGAGCTGTGCGGCCGCGGACAAGAAGGAGGCCGAGGCATGCGCCGCCGCGCTCCCGGTGGACGCGGTGAGCCAGGGCGACGGTGGCGCTCCCTGGTACGCGCTGGCCGGGTGGTCGCTGCTCGGGGCGGGCGCTCTGGCCCTCCCGCTGCTGCCGATGCTGTGGCGGCTGAGACGGCGGTCGGTGCGGCTGGCGTCGGCCCAGCACACCGGCTCCGCGGCGGGCCCGGCTCCCCCGGGCCGCCGCGAGGAGGGCAGCCCGGACGATCTGCGGGCGGAGGGTGCCGCCGGGTCGGTCCGGCTGGACGTCCCGGCCCGGGAGGCGGGCGAGGCGGCCGTCGCCCATGTGCTGGCGGTCTGGCGGGAGCTGACCGACACGGCCTGGGACTACGGCATCGAGCCGGACGAGGCGCTGACCCCGCGGCGGGCCGCGGAGCGCATCGTGCGGCTCGGCGAGCTGGACGCGTCGGTGGGCCGTTCGGTGCACCGGGTCGCCGGTGCGGTGGAGCAGGTGCTGTTCGCTCCGGAGCCGCGGGCCGAGGCGGGGCTGGCGGACGAGGTCCGCGCGGTGCGGGCGGCGCTGCGGGCGCGGGTCAGCCGGACCACCCGGATCCGTGCCGTGGTCGCGCCGCGTTCGGCCGTGCGGGCGATCTGGGACCTCTCCGACCGTTGGACGGCCCTCAAGGCGTCCTGGGCGGCCCGGCTGAGGACCCCGGCGTGGGCGGACCGGCTGGCGGGTCTGGCGCGCCGGCCGGGCCGGCAGAACGGCTGAGCCCGGTGGCCGGTCCCCACCCCGGGGTGGGGACCGGCCACCGGGCATGCGTGAGGGGGTGACCACCCGCGGGTGGTCACCCCCTCACGAACATCCGGGTGTCAGTGGCCCTGGCCACCCTGCTCGTCACGACGGCGCTGCCAGCGCTGCTCGATCCGGTTCATCATGGAGCGCTTCTGCCGGGCCTGACCGCGCGCGTGCGGCGCACCGCCGCCCGCGGGCTGTTCACCCGGCTTGGGGGCCTTGCGCCATCCGGTCACGGCGAGCACGGCGCATCCCAGCATCACCAGGAAACCGACCACACTGAGCCAGACCTGCTTGGCGACCATACCGGCCATGAGGAGCGCGATACCTACGAGGAAGCCCGCGACCGCCTGGTAGACCCGACGCCGGGTGTACGTACGCAGCCCGCTTCCCTCAAGCGCCGACGCGAACTTGGGATCTTCGGCGTACAGCGCTCGCTCCATCTGCTCGAGCATGCGCTGCTCGTGCTCCGAGAGCGGCACGGAGTCCTCCTCATTGTGCAGTCGCCGGGGCGACTTGGGGGTCCCTTCAGGATAGGCAGGGAATCGCCCCCGTGAAACCCGCCCCTCTACGCCACTTGGCCAACCGCCGCCCGCCATGGACGTCCCGGCTCGCTGAGGTTTCCATTCCCCGGCGGCCGACCCGTCATGCCGGGCGGTCTCCCTCGATCATACGGCGCACAGCGCCCGAACGGGGGGCCTGTGGCGTACTCCATGTGCGGCCAAGTCCCTGATCAGCGGCGCGGCCCAGGAGACGCTCAGGCCCCGTGGGCCCCTCGCGTCTCACCGAGCACATGAAGCTGTGTGGCGACGGAGTGGAAGGCGGGCAGCTCCGCGGCGACCTCCTCCAGCTTCAGCAGGGCCTCCAGCGCGCCGGGCTCGGTGTCCACCAGCACGCCGGGGACGAGGTCGGCGAAGACCCGTACGCCGTGCACCGCGCCGACGCGCAGACCGGCGCCCTCGACCAGGGCGGTGAGCTGCTCGGTGGTGAAGCGGCGCGGCACGGGGTCGCCGGTGCCCCAGCGGCCGTCCGGGTCGGAGAGGGCCTGCCGGGCCTCCTTGAAGTGACCGGCGAGGGCCCGGGCGAGGACGGCGCCGCCGAGCCCGGCGGCGAGCAGGCTGAGGACGCCCTCGGGGCGCAGGGCCGCGACCGCGTTGCGCAGGCCCTCGGCGGGGTCGTCCACGTACTCCAGCACGCCGTGGCACAGGACGGCGTCGTATCCGCCGCGCTCGACGACGTCGAAGAGGCCGTGGGCGTCGCCCTGGACGCCGCGGACGCGGTCGGCGACCCCGGCCTCGGCGGCGCGCCGCTCCAGGGCGAACAGCGCGTTGGGGCTGGGGTCGACGACGGTGACCCGGTGCCCGAGGCGGGCGACGGGCACCGCGAAGTTGCCGCTGCCGCCGCCGGTGTCGAGGACGTCCAGCGCCTCACGGCCGGTGGCCTTGACCCGGCGGTCGAGGGCGTCCTGGAGGACCTCCCAGACCACGGCGGTACGGAGGGAGGCGCGGGGGCGCATCGGGTCCGGCACGGCAGTTGACTCCTCGGCGCGGCACCGCCTGCTGCACGGCGGAGCGAACGGGGTGCCCTCCGGTCCCCGGCGCGGGGCGACGGACAGGCTTCAGGCACCTTCCACCCTATTGCCTCCACCCCCTTGCCCCGGCCGCCGCACCCGGTCGCCGCATCCGCCCCGCGCCCGGCCGGTACAGGGGCCGGCCCGGCGGCCACCTGCGAAAGCCGGGCGGGGCCGGCCCGGTCAGCCCGGTCAGCCCGCGTCCGGTACCGCGTGGCCGCCGTCGGGGGTGTCCGGCCGGCCGCCGTCCTGGCGGGGCTGGGGCAGGACGGGCTGGAGCACCAGCATCCGTTCGACGAGGCGGACGAACATCGCCACGTCGCGTATCAGGTCGTCGGCGTCGCGGCGGCTGGCCGCGCCCTCGATGCCGGCCTCCGCCCGGGCGCGGCGGCGGGCCCCGGAGGCGAACAGCGCGCTCCACTCGGTCAGCTCGGGGGCGATCTCGGGCAGCACCTCCCAGGCGCTGCGGATGCGCGCCCGCCGTCGGGGCGCCGGGTCGGGGCGGCCCCGCGCCGCGAGCACGGCGGCGGCGGTGCGCAGGGCGGCGAGGTGGGCGGTGGCGTAGCGCTCGTTGGGGGTGTCGAGGGTGGTGGCCTCGTCCAGTCCGGCGCGGGCCTGGGCGAGCAGGTCGAGGGCGGCGGGCGGGGCCGTGGTGCGGCGCAGCACGGGGTGGACGTCGCTCGCCGGGCCGGTCAGTGAGGGGGCAGGGCCGAGGGCGCGGCGCCGGTGGGCGGCGGCCGCGTGGTAGCTGGCCATGACGAACCTCCTGTCGTCGGGTGACGGCACGCACGGTCGGGTGGTGCCGTATGTGCCCATCGTGAGGTATGCCACTGACAATCCGTTCTGACCTGGGCTTTTGCTTCGATCGAAGGTTCGGGCTAGTTTTTGCACTGACCAGTCAGTTCAAAAATGGAGTCAGGGGGAGCTGTGAGCGGAATCCGCGTCGCAGCCGAGGGCCTCGGTCTGGAGGGCCCTCGCGGCTGGGCCTTCCGGGGCGTCGACATCGACGCCCCGGCCGGTTCACTGATCGCGATCGAGGGACCGTCCGGATCCGGCCGGACGAGTCTGCTGCTCGCGCTCACCGGCCGGATGAAGGCCACCGAGGGGACGGCGGCCGTGGGCGAGGCCCGGTTGCCGAAGCAGTTGGGGGCCGTGCGCCGCGTCAGCGCGCTCGCGCACGTCACCGGGGTCACCGATCTCGACCCGGCCCTCACCGTCGGGGAGCACCTGCGTGAGCGGGCGCTGCTCCAGCGGCGGTTCGGGGGGTCCGTGCGGGAGCTGCTGCGCCCGCGCGCGGAGCGGGCCTCGGAGGCGAGGCTGCGCGTCGACACCGCGCTCGCCGCCGCCGGGCTCGACCGTGAGGCCCTGCCCAAGGGCACGCGGACCGCCGTACGGGATCTGGAGCGGATCGAGGCGCTGCGGCTGTCCGTGGCGCTGGCGCTCGTCGGACGGCCGCGGCTGCTCGGGGTCGACGACACCGATCTGAAGCTGTCCGAGGCCGAGAGCGCGGAGGTCTGGGACCTGCTGCGGTCGGTCACCGGGTCCGGCACCACCGTCCTGGCGGTGTGCGCCGAGGCCCCGCAGGACACCGTCGCCCTGTCCACCCGGCCACGACGGCCGGACGGCGAGGACGGCGAGGACGGCGAGAGCGGCGAGAGCGGCGAGAGCGGCGACGCACCCGCACAGGACGAAGCACCCGCGGAGCGGACCGGGCCCACGGAGCAGACCGAGCAGACCGAGCACAGGGAGGAGAAGGCCGATGCGCTCGCCGAGACTGGCCGCGCTTGAGCTGCGCCGCTTCGGCAGGGGGAAGCTGCCGCGGGCCGCGCTCGTCGCGCTGCTGCTGCTCCCGCTGCTGTACGGCGCGCTGTATCTGTGGTCCTTCTGGGACCCGTACAGCAGGCTCGACCGCATCCCCGTGGCGCTGGTGAACGACGACCGCGGGGCGACCGCCGACGGGAAGAAGCTGACCGCCGGGGACGACATCACCGAGGGGCTGCGCGACAGCCGGGTCTTCGACTGGCACGAGGTGAGCGCCGCGCAGGCACGCGCGGGCGTGGAGGACGGGACGTACTACCTGTCGCTGACCATGCCGGCCGACTTCAGCACCCGGATCGCCTCCAGCGGGGGCGACTTCCCCGAGACCGGTGCCCTCCAGGTGCGCACCAACGACGCGAACAACTACATCGTCGGGCAGATCTCGCGGACCGTCTTCGGCGAGGTGCGCACGGCCGCCTCCACCAAGGCGTCGCGGTCGTTCCTCGACAAGATGTTCATCTCGTTCTCCGACATCCACGGCGCGACCGTGGAGGCGGCCGACGGCGCCGACGATCTCTCCGGCGGCATCGGAAAGGCGGAGAAGGGCTCCAAGGACCTCGCCGACGGGCTGAAGGACGCCAAGAAGGGCAGCGGCAAGCTGTCCAAGGGCCTGAAGACGCTCGACAGCGGGGCCGGTGACCTGGAGACGGGCTCGCGGCAGGTCGCGAACGGCACCCAGGCGCTGGCCGACAAGGTGAACGGCTTCGCCGGTCCCCTGGCGCCCTTCCTGAAGGACAACGAGAAGACCATCGGGGACACCGCCCAGCTCGTCGCCGACTCCGCGAAGGTGGTCGACAACCACCTCGCGACCCTGGTGAAGAGGGCGCCGACCGCCGCCGAGGGCGCCCACACGGCCTCGGACGCCCTGGCCGCCGTCTATCTCGCGCGCTGCGAGGACCAGGTGCTCGACGACCCGGCCTGCGCGGACCTGAAGAAGGCCAAGGACTCCGCCGCCGACGTGGCGGTCGTCGCCGACGACCTCAACACGCTGATCGCCGACCAGGACGGCGACCTCAAGACGCTCCGCACCAACCTGGCCACGCTGCGGACGAAGGCACAGGAACTGGCCGACCGGGCCCCGAACCTCTCCGAGGACCTCGACGACGCCGTCAAGCAGGTCAACGCCCTCAACACCGGGGCGGCCGAGGTCGCCGACGGCGCGAAGGCGCTGCACGCCGGGCTCGGCACCGCCAACACCGGCGCCGGCAATCTGAACCAGGGCGTCGGCGAGCTGAAGAACGGCGCCGAGGACCTCAACGGCGGCATGTTCAAGCTGGTCGACGGCTCCGGAAAGCTCGCCGGCGGGCTGCACGACGGCGCGGCACGGATCCCCGACTACGACAAGGACGCCCGCGACGCCCGTACGGCCGTCATGGCCGACCCGGTGAAGCTCGTCTCCGAGGACATGCACAAGGCGGCCAACTACGGCACCGGCTTCGCCCCGTACTTCATCCCGCTGTCCCTGTGGGTGGGCGCCATGGTGGCGTACATGCTGATCGCGCCGATGAACCGGCGTGCCCTCGCCGCGGGCGCCTCGGCCTGGCGGATCGCGCTGGCGGGCTGGCTGCCGGTGGTGGCGATCGGGATCCTCCAGACGGCGGCCCTGATGGCGGTGCTGCACTGGGCGATCGGCCTGGAGATGGCCAGGGCGGCCGGGACGGTGGGCTTCCTGTTCCTGGTGTCGGCGTGCTTCGCGGCGCTGGTGCAGTGGCTCAACGCGCGCTTCGGCGCGGCGGGCCGGATCCTCGTCCTCGCCCTGCTGATGCTCCAGTTGACCTCGGCGGGCGGCACCTACCCCGTGCAGACCAGCCCCGGTTTCTTCAACGCCATCCACCCGTTCCTGCCGATGAGTTACGTCGTCGAGGCGCTGCGCCGGCTGATCACGGGCGGCGGGCTGGAACCGGTGGGGTACGCGTGCGTGGTGCTCGTCGCCTTCACCGTCGGCGCCCTCGCGCTGACCGCGCTGTCGGCGCGCCGCCGCCAGGTGTGGACCCTGGACCGGCTGCATCCGGAGCTGAGCCTGTGAAGATCGGGCGTACGGGTGGCCGGGTTGCTGTGACAATCGGGACCATGGACAGCAGCACAACCTCGACCGGCCGCACCCGCCGGGAGGCCACCCGGCAGAAGCTCTACGAGGCGGCCGTCACCCTCATCGCCGAGCAGGGGTTCTCCGCCACCACGGTGGACGAGATCGCCGAGCGGGCCGGGGTCGCGAAGGGCACGGTGTACTACAACTTCGCGAGCAAGTCGGTCCTCTTCGAGGAGTTGCTGCGGCACGGCGTGGGACTCCTCACCGCCTCGCTGCGGGACGCCGCCGAGCGGGCGGACCGGGAGGGCGGCGGCAAGGTCGACGCGCTGGACGCGATGGTCCGTGCGGGGCTCGTCTTCATCGAGCGCTATCCGTCCTTCACACAGCTCTACGTGGCCGAGCTGTGGCGCACCAACCGGGCCTGGCAGTCCACGCTCATGGTGGTGCGGCAGCAGGCGGTGGCAGTCGTCGAGGGGGTGCTGCGCGAGGGCGTCGAGAGCGGTGAGTTCAGCGCGGAGATCGACGTGCCGCTGACCGCGGCGGCGCTGGTCGGGATGGTGTTGGTGGCGGCCCTGGACTGGCAGGCGTTCCAGCCGGAGCGCTCGCTGGACGACGTCCACGCGGCGCTGTCCCGGCTGCTCCAGGGGCGGGTGAGCGGCAGCCGGTAGGGGGACTCGCCCCGGACGCGCGAGAGCGCCGGTCCGTGCCGGCCGCGTCCCCCGCGGGCCGTCACGGACCGGCGCCACACCCCCACGCCCCCCGCGCGGATCGAGGGCCGCTCCGTTCCGGCGCCCCGTGTCGCCGGTGCCGGAGCCGCGCCCCTTTCCGTGCCTCCACTCTTCCGTCCGCGCGGGTCGTCCCCCATCCGCGCGCGTACTCAACTCACTCCCTAGGTACGCGTACTCAGACCTGCGCACTCAACCCCAGGACGCGGCGGGCCCGCCTGGTTACGATCGCCCCCGTGTCCGTACTCCCCCTGGTCTTCACGAGCGGCTGGGCCAGCGGCGTCAACGCCTACGCGGTGGTGCTGCTGCTCGGCCTGTTCGGCGCGGCCGGTCTGACCGACGAGGTCCCCGAGACGCTCCAGCGCCCCGAGGTGCTGATCGTCGCGGGCGTGCTGTTCCTGTGCGAGGCCGTCGCCGACAAGATCCCGTACGTCGACTCGGCGTGGGACACGGTCCACACCCTGATCCGGCCGGCCGCCGGTGCCTGGATCGGGGCCGTGCTCGCCGGGCAGAGCGGCTCCCTGTCGGACGCGGCGGCGGGCGTCCTCGGCGGTACGACCGCGCTGGCCAGCCATGCCGTCAAGGCGGGCACCCGGATGGCGGTCAACACCTCCCCGGAGCCCTTCAGCAACGTCATCGTGAGCCTGGCCGAGGACCTCGGCGTCGCCGGCATCGTGACGTTCGCCCTGTTCCACCCGCTGGCGGCGGCGGTGATCGCGGCCACCCTGCTCCTGGCCGGCCTGATCACCCTGCTCTTCCTGATCTCCCGAATCCGCCGCTTCCTCCGCCGCCGAGCCCAACGCCGCGAGGAACGCCACCTGACCCACCACCCACCGGAACCACCTGCCTGACGGCACGTTTCCCTCCGGGGGCCAGCCGCAGTCCCTACCGTCTCCAACCACAGGCGCCCGCCGGCCCGAGCCCCGCGGATGCCAGCCGCAGGCCGGACTGACGCCCACCGGGCACTGGCGCCGCCGGCCCGCCCCCTCGGGTGTGGGAACCGCGGGCCGGGCCGGCAGCCCCCGGCACCGGCCACCGCCTGCTCGACGGCGGTGGCGACCCCCAGGCCTGCCGACGGCCCCGGCGCCGGTCCCGGCGGACCGACGACCTACGGGTGCGCCGACCGCAAGCCGGCCGACCACTCCCAGGAACAACCCGCGCTGATCCCCGGCCGGGCCCGGCGGCGCGGTGTCGGCCGCTGCGACTGACGCCCTTCGGGTGTCGACCGGCGACGCCGAGGGGGCCGGACCGGCGGCGGGCCCCGCGTCGGCCGCCACCGGGCCTGCGCCCCGGGCACGGGCCCTGCCGGGCACCGGTCCCGCCCCGGGCCGACGACCACCGCAAGCCACCCCCAGCCCCGGCCCATGTCCCTCACCGGTACCGGCCGACGCCCGTCAGCCCCACCCGGGCTGCCGACCCCGACCGCGCGGGCGCCCCCGGTACCGGCCCCCGCCCAGCCCTGTCGGTCCCGGCCGATAAAGTCGGCCGCATGGCACGGATTGTGGTGGTCGGGGCGGGGATGGGGGCGCTGGCGGGGGCCGCGCGGTTGGCGGTCGCGGGGCATCGGGTGGTGGTGTGCGAGCGGGCGGAGACGTACGGCGGGGCGGTGCGCCGGTTCGAGCGGGACGGGTTCGGGTTCGACACCGGTCCGGGGCTGCTCCCGCTGCCCGCGGTGTGGCGCGATCTGTTCGTGAAGACCGGCAAGGAGCCGCTGGAGTCCTGTGTCGAGCTGGTGCAGGTCGATCCGTCGGCCCGGCACGTGTTCGCGGACGGCACCGAGGTGTCCCTGCCGAACGCCTCGCGCGCGGGAGTCGTCTCGGCTCTGGACGACGCGCTCGGCGCGGGTGCCGGGCAGCGCTGGGGCGACTTCCTGGTGCGGGCCCGTGAGGCGTGGGACCGCACCCGGCGGCCGCTCCTGGAGGAGCCCCTGTGGCCCGACTGGCGGGTCCTGGCGGAGCGCGAGCCCTACCCGGCGGTGCCGCACAAGCGGCTGCTGCGCACCCGGCGGGCCGGCACGCTCGCCGAGGTCGGCGCCTGGGAGCTGCGCGATCCCCGGCTGGCCGCCCTGCTGGAGGGGCACGCGCTCGCGTACGGCCTCGATCCGCGGACGGCCCCGGCGAGCGCGGCGGTGCTGCCGTACATGGAGCACGCCTTCGGCATGTGGTACGTGCGCGGCGGGATGCGGGAGCTGGCCCGGGCCGTGTACGAGCGGTGTCTGGCCCGCCGGGTGGCGTTCCGCTTCGGCGCCGAGGTCACCGGGGTCCTGGAGAAGGACGGCGCCGTGACGGGCGTGGAGCTGGCCGGCGGCGAGGTCGAGGAGGCGGACTTCGTGCTCGCCCCCGGCAACGCCCCGTGGCTGTCCGCGCGCGGGGCGGCCGAGGTGGCGCCGCAGCGGGGCCTGCCGAGCCGGCTGACCGTGCTGCTGGCGCTGCGGGGCGCCCGCCCCGAGGGCGCCGCGCACCGCACGGTGGTGCACACCGAGGACCGTGACGCCGAGCTGGAGAGCCTGTTCGGTACGGCCCCGGCGGCCCCCGCGCGGCCGACGGTCACGGTGCTGCGGCCGGACGACCCGGCGCTGGTGCCGGACTCCGGCCATGAGGCGGTGACGCTGAGTGCGGTGGTCCCGGCGGGGGCGGAGCCGGACGAGGCGTGGGTGGCGGGGACGATCGCCGTCGCCGAGCGGGCCGTACCCGGTCTGCGGGGCCGGATCCTGTGGCACGAGGTCCGCACGCCCGCGGACGTCGCGGCGGAGACGGGCGCGGCGGGCGGGGCGGTCCCGGCACCGGCGCTGGCCGCCGCGGACGGCCGGCTGCTGCATCCGGGGAACACGGCAGGGCCGGGCGGTCTGTTCACCGTCGGCGGCTGGTCCCATCCCGGCGGCGGGCTGCCGCACGCGGGGATGTCGGGCGCGCTGGTGGCGGGGCTGATCGTGGAGGGGCCGGAGTTCCGCGGCTCGCAGTGAGCCCCGCGCGGGTCAGTAGCGGTACTGCTGCTCGTCGTAGCCGTTGCCCTGCCCGTTGCCCTGGCCCTGCTGTCCGTCGCCCTGGTAGGGGTAGGACTGCTGCTCGGGCGGGAGGTCGCCGCCGTAGGAGTCGTCGGTGCGCTGCTGCGGGACCCAGACCCCGGCCGCCGGGGTCTCGTAGCCGCCGGTGCCGTACTGGTCCTGGCCGTAGCCCTGCTGCCCGTACTGCTGCTGGCCGTAGTCGGCGTCGTAGGTGCCGCCGCCGTAGGTCTGGGTGCCGATGTACGGGTCGGAGTAGGCGGCGTACTGCTGCTCGCCGGTGGCGTCGTAGCCGTACTGCTGCTGGTTGTACCCGGAGTAGCCGTCGTAGCCGTAGGTCTGGTCGGCGCCGGCCTGGGCCGCCGTCGCGTACTGGTCCTGGGGCTGGCCGGCGGTGTTCGCGTAGGCGGTGTCGCTGTATATGCCGTAGGAGCCGGTGTCGTCGGGCAGGGGCTGCGGCTCGTAGACGGCGGTGCTCTCGGCGTCGGCCTGGGGGCCGCGGGCGGCCGGGGTGAAGACGTCGTCGCGGTCGAAGTCGTCGTCGGGGTAGGCGCCCGGGCTCCGGTCGTACCCCGCTGCCGCGGTGTCGCCGTACGACGGCTGTCCGCCGTCGGCGTCGAGGTAGCCGGCCTCGCCGGGCTCCTGGCCCAGGGGGTCGAGGGCCGGGTCCTGGCCGTTCTTGCCGCGGCGGCGCTTGGGCAGGGGTTCGACGTCGTCGTCGGCGTCGGACTCGGCGCCGCCGCGGCGGACGGCCCAGCCCTCGGCGAAGCCGCGGCGGAACGACAGCGTGACGTACGTCTGGCCGACCGCGAAGGCGGCCGCGCCCAGTCCGATGACCACGACCGACGGGATCAGGACACCGAGCACGACGCCCAGGAAGCCCGCGAACGCCAGCAGTCGCCAGCGCAGCCGCGCCTTGTACTGAAGCAGCACCTCACCGAGCAGCCACAGCGCGACGATGCCGAACGCGATGTAGAGGACCGTCCAGCCCATGTACGCCCCTCTCCAATGGCCGCTACGCAGTGTGTCGTACGTCGGTGCGACCGGTCTAGACCCGCGGCGGGTGGTGCAGGCCCAGGTTCTCGTAGATTTCCAGTGTCGCCGTGGAGCTGTTGAGCGTGATGAAGTGCAGTCCGGGCACTCCCTCGGCCAGCAGCCGAGCGCAGAACTCCGTGGCGAACTCGATTCCCATGGAGCGTACAGTGGCCGGATCCTCTTTGGCTGTGAGGATCCGCTCTTTCAACTCCCCGGGGAAGTGGGCGTTGCTGAGTTTCGGCAGCCTCTCCAGCATCTTCACGCTGGTCACCGGAAGCACCTCGGGGATGACGGGGGTGTCACAGCCGGCCGCCGCCACCCGGTCGCGCAGCCTCAGATACGACTCGGGCTGGAAGAACATCTGGGTGATCGCGTAGTCCGCGCCGGCCCGGCACTTGTCGACGAAGTGCTCGACGTCGGTGTCCCACGCGGTGGAGCGGGGGTGCATCTCCGGGAAGGCGGCGACGCCCACGCAGAAGTCGCCCGACTCCTTGATCAGCCGGACCAGCTCGGCGGCGTAGGTGAGGCCCTGCGGGTGCGGCACCCAGTCGCCCATGGGGTCGCCCGGCGGGTCGCCGCGCACCGCGAGCATGTTGCGGATCCCGGCGTCGGCGTACTGGCCGATGATGTTGCGCAGCTCGGCGACGGAGTGGTCGACGGCCGTGAGGTGGGCGACCGGGGTCAGGGTGGTGTCGACGACGATCTGCTGGGTCTCACGGACCGTGGTGGCCCGGGTGGATCCGCCGGCACCGTAGGTGACGGAGACGAAGTCGGGGGCGACCGCCTCGACCCTGCGGAGCGCGTTCCACAGGCTTTTCTCGCCCTGGGGTGTTTTCGGCGCGTAGAACTCGAACGAGTACGTCGTCTTGCCGGTGGCCAGGATGTCGCGCACGGTGCGTGCACGGTCGGTCCTGGTCGATGCGGTTCCGAGGGCCATACCCGCAGGTTAGCCAGGGCGCCGGTGGTCACCCAACCGGATGCCGGATATTTGCCCGTATTGTCGGCCTGTTGTCCACCCTTCGGGACGATCCGCGGCCGAAACACGCCCCCGCGCGGGCGGGGCCCGTCGCGGTTCCGCCGTCACCCGTCCTGGGCCTTGCGCAGCCGTCCGGCGAACTCGGCGGCGGCCGCGCCGGGGTCGTCGGCCTCGGTGATCGCCCGGACGACGACCACCCGGCGGGCACCGGCGGCGAGCACCTCGTCGAGGTTGGTGAGGTCGATACCGCCGATGGCGAACCAGGGGCGGTCGGTGCCGAGGGCCGCCGTGCGGCGGACCAGGCCGAGGCCCGGCGCGGGCCGGCCGGGCTTGGTGGGGGTGGGCCAGCAGGGGCCGGTGCAGAAGTAGTCCACGCCCTCCTGGACGGCGGCGGCCTCGGCCTCCGCCTCGGTGTGCGTGGAGCGGCCTATCAGGACGTCCTCGCCGAGGAGGGCGCGGGCGGCGGGCACCGGAAGGTCGCCCTGGCCGAGGTGGAGCACGTCGGCGCGGGCCGCGTGGGCGACGTCCGCCCGGTCGTTGACCGCGAGGAGTCTGCCGTGCCGGGCGCAGGCGTCGGCGAACACCTCCAGGTGCTCCAGCTCCTCGGCCGCCTCGATGCCCTTGTCCCGCAACTGCACGACGTCGACACCGGCCGCGAGGACCGCGTCCAGGAACTCCGGCAGGTCGCCCTGCCGGGTGCGGGCGTCCGTGCAGAGGTAGAGCAGGGCGCCGGCGAGGCGGGCACGGGCGGTGTCGGGCATACGAGGGTCCCCCCAGGGCGGTGGCGTGCGGGGACGGGCCCCGCACGCCGTCACGGTTCGGATCGGCCGGTCGGACGGGTCAGACGGCGAGCGCCTGCGCCCGGCGCTTCACCTCCGTGCCGCGATTCTCGCTCAGGGCCTGCGCGGGGGTGCCGGGCAGGCTGGGGTCGGGAGTGAAGAGCCACTCCAGCATCTCTTCGTCCGTGAAGCCGTCGTCCCTCAGGAGGGTCAGGGTGCCGGCCAGGCCCTTGACCACCTTGTCCTCGTCGATGAAGGCGGCGGGAACGTGCAGGGCGCGGTTCTCGCCTCGGCGTACGGCGATGAGCTGGCCGTCCTTGACGAGCTGCCGCACGCGCGTCACCTCCACGTCGAGCATCTCCGCGATGTCGGGCAGGGTGAGCCAGGCGGGGACGAGAGCATCGGTCTTTGCGTCAATCTCGGTCACGGGACAAGCCTGCCATCTGCCACTGACAGTCGGAAGCCGGGCCACCCCGACCGGGGCAACGCCCCTGCGCCACCGCCTACGCCGTGGCCGTCTTGAGCGGCCGGCCCGGGTCCACCAGGAGCCCGGGGTCCATCGCTGTGCCCGACTCGATCAGCCGTCTGCCCTGGGCGAGATCGCGCGGGCGGCCGACGGCCAGCAGGGCGACCAGCCGGTCCTCGCGCAGCCAGCAGACCGTCCAGGCCGGTCCCGCCGGGTCGCCGCGCCACAGGACGGTGTCGGCGGCGGCGTGATGACCGGCGTACTGGACGAAACGGCCGAACTGCTCCGACCAGAAGTACGGGACCGGGTCGTAGACCGCCGGGGGCCGGCCGGTGGCGGCGCCCAGGATGTTCGCGGCGACCGTGCGCGGGCCCTGGAGGGCGTTGTCCCAGTGGTGCACGAGCAGCCGCTCGCCGTAGCGGCCGGACGGGAAGGAGGCGCAGTCGCCGACCGCGTACACCTCGGGCACGGACGTGCGCAGCGCGGCGTCGGCCACCACCTCGCCGTGCGCGCCCAGCTCGACGCCGGAGCCGGTCAGCCAGCCGGTGGCGGGGCGGGCGCCGATGCCGACCACCACGGCGTCGGCCGGCAGCCGTGAGCCGTCGTCCAGCACGACCGCGCCGGGCTCGACGCGGTCCACGCGCGTGTGGGTGCGCAGGTCGATGCCGGCGTCGGCGTACCAGCCGGTCATCGGGGCGGCGACCTCGGCGGGCAGGGCGCCGGCGAGCGGCCGGTCGGCGGCCTCCACGACGGTGACCGCGCAGCCGGCCTCGCGTGCGGCGGTGGCGAACTCGGCGCCGATCCAGCCGGCGCCGACGACCACGACGTCGTGCCGGTCGGCGAGGACGGGCCGCAGCCGTTCCGCGTCGTCCAGGGTGCGCAGCAGATGGACGCCCGGGACGCCCTCGGCGCCGGGCAGCCGGATCGGTTCGGCACCGGTGGCGACGACCAGGACGTCGTAGGGGACGGGTCCCGTCTCGGTGTCCAGGGCGCGGTCGGCGGGGCGCAGGCCGAGGACCTCGCGGCCGAGGACCAGGTCGATGCCGAGGCTCTCGAAGTCGACGTCGAAGGCGGAGTGCTCGGCCTTGCCGAGGAGGACGGCCTTGGAGAGCGGGGGGCGGTCGTAGGGCTGGTGGGGTTCGGCGCCGATCAGGGTCACCGTGCCGTCGAAGCCCTGCTCGCGCAGGGCGACCGCGGTCTGCACCCCGGCCATCCCGGCGCCGGCGACGACCACGCGCCGTCCGGTGGGCCTGCCCTCGTCGTCCAGTCTCTGCTCGCTCACCTGATCACCTTAGACACCTGACGGAACGTCAGTCAGCGGTCGTGCTCCGTGACCTGCTCCACAACGCTCGTGCCGCCGCCCTCCTGGGACTCCCACTCCCAGGTCTCCGTCAGCCGCACCCGGCCGTCCGGCAGCTCCCCGACCGTCGACACACAGTGCCCCGACGAGGTGGTCCCGTCCCGCTTGAGCTGCACGTACCGGAAGTCCAGCCGGTCCCCCCTACGGGTACCCACGAGATGGCCGCGTACGACGTCACCGCCCGCGTAGTCGGCCCAGACCACGCCCTCGGCCTCGTGGTACGTGAAGCGGGTGCGGGTGCCGACCTGGCCGGGGGCCTGGTCGGCGACCGGCGCGAGGACGAGACCGTCGAGCGAGCGGGGCACGGGCGGAGGCTCCCTTACTGAGACGTGCGCGGGCGGGCTAGGGTGGCCAACGTAGAGCACTCGCGGGAGCCCGGACGGACCGGGCTGAGAGGGAGGCTGGCCGGCCTCCGACCGTACGAACCTGATCCGGGTCATGCCGGCGAAGGGAGGGGCTGGACGCCGATGTCGCGTACACCAGCAGCAGACGTCCTCGTGGTGGGGGGCGGGATCATCGGGCTCGTCACCGCCTGGCGGGCCGCGCAGCGCGGGCTCGTCACGACGGTGGTGGATCCGGCGCCGGGCGGCGGCGCCGCGCAGGTGGCGGCCGGCATGCTGGCCGCCGTCACGGAACTGCACCACGGCGAGCAGACCCTGCTCGGCCTCAACCTGGCCTCGGCGCACCGCTATCCGGACTTCGTGGCGGAGCTGACCGAGCTGACCGGGCAGGACGTCGGCCACCGCCGCTGCGGCACGCTCGCGGTCGCGCTGGACGCCGACGACCGCGCGCATCTGCGTGAACTCCACGCGCTCCAGACCCGGTCGGGGCTCGACTCGCAGTGGCTGTCGGGCCGCGAGTGCCGGCGGCTCGAACCGATGCTCGCGCCGGGCGTGCGCGGCGGCCTCCGGGTGGACGGCGACCATCAGGTCGATCCGCGGCGGCTGGCCGCGGCGCTGGTCACCGCGTGCGAGCGCACGGGCGTGACGCTGCATCGCGCGTGGGCCGAGCGGCTGTCCGTCACCGGCGGGCGGGCCACGGGCGTGGTCACGGACGACGGGACGGAACTGGCCGCCGGACAGGTGGTGTTGGCGGGCGGCAGCCTGAGCGGCCGGCTCACCGGCGTCCCCGAGCAGGTCCGGCCGCCCGTACGGCCGGTGAAGGGGCAGGTGCTGCGGCTGGCGGTGCCGCCCCGGTACGCGCCGTTCCTGAACCGCACCGTGCGGGCCGTGGTGCGCGGCAGTCATGTGTATCTGGTGCCGCGCGAGAACGGCGAGCTGGTCGTCGGCGCGACCAGCGAGGAACTGGGCTGGGACACCACGGTGACCGCCGGTGGCGTGTACGAACTGCTGCGGGACGCGCACGAGTTGGTGCCCGGGATCACCGAACTGCCGTTGACCGAGACCCGTGCGGGACTGCGTCCCGGCTCCCCGGACAACGCGCCGCTGCTCGGACCGACGGAGCTGGACGGACTGCTGCTGGCCACCGGCCACCACCGCAACGGGGTGCTGCTGACCCCGGTGACCGGGGACGTCCTCGCGCACGCCCTGACCACCGGTGAACTCCCCGACGAGGCCCGTCCCTTCACGCCCCGGCGCTTCGGTGCCGCAGCCCTCCTGGAGCAGCCCGCATGAGCCGGTCCGTCACCATCTCGGTCAACGGGGAGCGGCGCGAGGTCGCTTCCGGCACGGCGCTCGACAGCGTCGTACGGTCGCTGGCGCCGGCGCCCTCCGGGGTGGCCGCCGCGCTCAACGAGACGGTCGTCCCGCGCGCGCAGTGGCCCGCCACGGCGCTCGCCGAGGGCGACCGGGTGGAGATCCTGACCGCCGTCCAGGGAGGCTGAGCCATGGCCGACGATCCCTTCGTCCTCGGGGGTACGACCTTCTCGTCCCGGCTGATCATGGGCACCGGGGGCGCGCCCAGCCTGGAGGTGCTGGAGCGGGCGCTGGTCGCGTCGGGCACCGAGCTGACCACGGTCGCGATGCGGCGGGTCGACCCGACGGTGCACGGTTCGGTGCTGTCGGTCCTGGAGCGGCTCGGGATCCGGGTGCTGCCGAACACGGCCGGATGCTTCACGGCCGGGGAGGCGGTGCTGACCGCCCGCCTGGCCCGCGAGGCGCTCGGCACCTCCCTGGTGAAGCTGGAGGTCATCGCCGACGAACGCACCCTGCTGCCGGACCCGGTGGAACTGCTGGAGGCGGCGGAGACGCTGGTGGACGACGGGTTCACGGTGCTGCCGTACACCAACGACGACCCGGTCCTGGCCCGGAAGCTGGAGGACGTGGGCTGTGCCGCGGTGATGCCGCTGGGCTCCCCCATCGGCTCGGGGCTCGGCATCCGCAACCCGCACAACTTCCAGCTCATCGTCGAGCACGCGCGCGTGCCGGTGATCCTGGACGCGGGCGCCGGTACGGCGTCGGACGCGGCGCTGGCGATGGAGCTGGGCTGCGCCGGGGTGATGCTGGCCTCGGCGGTGACCCGCGCCCAGGACCCCGAGCGGATGGCGCTGGCCATGCGGGCCGGGGTCGAGGCCGGACGCCTGGCCCGGCTGGCGGGCCGCATCCCCCGCCGCTGGTTCGCGCAGGCGTCCTCCCCCACGGAGGGCCTGGCCGCCCTGGACCCGGAACGCCCCGCCTTCTGACTCCCGGGGGGGGAGCCGTGCCCCGGGGCGCAAGCCCCCCGCATCTCCGCGCTCCGTCACAGCTCGGCCGCAGTCCTGCTCCGATGGGGCGGAAGCGGGAGGTGTGTCGGTGGTGCCTCGTAGACTCGCTGCGTGGACACGACCCTTCAGGACCCTCTGGTCGGGCAGGTGCTCGACGGTCGGTATCGCGTCGAGGCGCGGATCGCGGTCGGCGGGATGGCCACGGTCTACCGGGCCGTGGACACCCGCCTCGACCGCGTGCTCGCGCTCAAGGTGATGCATCCGGCACTCGCCGCCGACGGCACCTTCGTCGAGCGGTTCATCCGCGAGGCCAAGTCCGTCGCCCGCCTCGCCCACCCGAACGTGGTGCAGGTCTTCGACCAGGGCACCGACGGGTCGTACGTCTACCTGGCCATGGAGTACATCGCCGGGTGCACGCTGCGTGACGTGCTGCGCGAGCGCGGGGCGCTCCAGCCGCGGGCCGCGCTCGACATCCTGGAGCCGGTCCTCGCCGCGCTCGGCGCCGCCCACCGGGCCGGGTTCGTGCACCGCGACATGAAGCCGGAGAACGTCCTGATAGGGGACGACGGCCGGGTCAAGGTCGCCGACTTCGGCCTGGTGCGCTCCGTGGACACCGTGACCAGCACGACCGGCGCGGTGCTCGGCACCGTCGCCTACCTCGCGCCCGAACAGGTCGAGACGCCCGGCACGGCCGACGCCCGGGTCGACGTGTACGCGTGCGGTGTCGTGCTGTACGAGATGCTCACCGGCGAGAAGCCGCACGACGGCGAGTCGCCCGCGATCGTGCTCTACAAGCATCTGCACGAAGACGTCCCGCCGCCCTCGGCGATCGTGCCCGGCCTGGCCTTCGAGCTGGACGAGGTGGTGGCCTCCGCCACCGCGCGCACCTTGGAGGTGCGGCCGTACAACGCGGTCGCGCTGCTCGGGCAGGTGCGCGAGGCGCGCGCCGCGCTCACCGAGGAACAGCTCGACGCCGTGCCGCCGCAGGCCCTGGCCGCGGCGCACGACAACGCCGAGGACCGCACCAGCGTCATCCCGCGCTCCCTGACGGTCCCCCGCCCCCTGCCGGTGAACGAGGACGAACCGGGCGGGCCCGGGACGCCGTACGGCCCCGGCGGCGCCGACCCGATGAACCGCACCTCCCGCTTCCAGAGCCCGCCGCCCCCGCCGCCGCCCGCCGGACGCGGTTTCCCGCGCCCCCGGCGCGGGGTGCTGGCGCTGGTCACCGTGGTGCTGCTGGTGCTCGGCGTGGGCGCCGGCGTCTGGTACATCAACTCCGGCCAGTTCACCAAGGTCCCCGCGGTGCTCACCCAGACCCAGGAGCGCGCCGAGCAGCGCCTGGAGGCGGCCGGTCTCGAGGTCGGCAAGGTCACGCACGCGTACAGCGACACCGTCAAGCGCGGCACGATCATCGACACCGACCCCAAGCCGGGCGCGCGGATCCGGAAGAACGACTCCGTGGCCCTGGTCGTCTCCGACGGCCCCGAGACGGTGAAGGTGCCCGATCTGGCCGGCACCCGGCTGGACAAGGCACAGCAGCGGCTGAAGACGGAGGGGCTGGCGCCGGGGCTGGTCACCAAGGAGTTCAGCGACGACGTGCTCAAGGGCTTCGTGATCAGCACCGACCCCGAGTCCGGCACCGAGCGCCGGGCGGGCTCGGCGATCGCCCTGGTCGTCAGCAAGGGCCCCGCGCTGGACGTCCCGGACGTCACGGGCGACTCCCTGGACGACGCGCGGGCCGAGCTGGAGGAGGCCGGCTTCGAGGTCGAGGTCGCGAGCGAGGAGATCAACTCCGAGTTCGACAAGGGGCAGGTCGCGGCCCAGTCCCCGGAGGAGGGCGCCCAGCTCGGCGAGGGCGACACCGTCACGCTGACCCTGTCCAAGGGCCCGGAGATGGTCGAGGTCCCGGACGTGGTCGGGGACAGCGTCGGGGACGCGAAGGACGCCCTGGAGGCGGCCGGGTTCGACGTCGACGAGGACCGCGGTCTGCTCGGCCTCTTCGGCGACACCGTCAAGAGCCAGTCCGTCTCGGGCGGCGACAAGGCGCCCAAGGGCTCGACGATCACGATCACCATCCGCTGACCTCCGGAGACCTCCGCCGACGGGAGGGGCGCGCGGGCATGACACCCTGAACGGGTGAGTTCTCAGCGCCCCCTCCCCTCCCGCAATCCCGTCGGCGGCCATGTCCCGGTGGCCGGCGGTCTGCACTCCGTCGGGCTGTCGTACGCCCAGGACCTCAAGGCCGAGACGGTCCAGGTCTTCGTCGCCAACCCGCGCGGCTGGGCCACCCCGGTCGGCAACCCGGCCCAGGACGAGGCCTTCCGCACCGCCTGCGCCGAGCGGAACCTCCCGGCGTACGTCCACGCCCCCTACCTGATCAACTTCGGTTCGCACACCGAGGCGACCGTGGAGAAGTCGGTGGAGTCGCTCCGGCACTCGCTGCGCCGCGGACGGGAGATCGGCGCGCTGGGCGTGGTCGTGCACACCGGGAGCGCGACGGGCGGACGGGACCGGTCGGTGGCCCTCAAGCAGGTCCGCGAGCATCTGCTACCGCTGCTGGACGAGCTGACCGAGGACGACGACCCCTTCCTCCTCCTGGAGTCCACGGCGGGGCAGGGCTCCTCGCTCTGCTCCCGGACCTGGGACTTCGGACCGTACTTCGAGGCGCTGGACGCCCATCCGAAGCTCGGCGTCTGCCTGGACACCTGCCACATCTTCGCCGCGGGCCACGACCTGACCGGCCCGGACGGGATGCACCGCACCCTGGACCTGCTGGTGGACACGGTCGGAGCGGGGCGGCTGAAGCTGATCCACGCCAACGACTCCAAGGACGTGGCCGGCGCGCACAAGGACCGGCACGAGAACATCGGCGCCGGCCACATCGGCGAGGACCCCTTCCGCGCCCTGATGACGCACCCGGCGACCGAGGGAGTCCCGCTGATCATCGAGACCCCCGGCGGCAAGGAGGGCCACGCGGCGGACGTGGAACGGCTGAAGAAACTGCGGGACGGATAGCCGCCGCCCGGCAGTGTCGGGAATACCCCCGGGGGGTATACGGTTCCTGCTGAGCACGGGCACCGTCACCTGGCATTGGGGGCACCTCATGCGACACGACACGCACGAAGCACACGCTCACCACCACGAGCACCACGAGCACCACGAGCAGCACGACCACGATCAGCACCGCACGGCACCGGACGGCTCATGGGCGACCGCCGTCCGCGCCACCCTGCACTGCCTCACCGGCTGCGCCATCGGCGAGGTGCTCGGCATGGTCGTCGGCACCGCGCTGGGCTGGGGGAACACCGCCACCCTGGTCCTGGCGATCGTCCTCGCCTTCTTCTTCGGCTACGCGCTCACGCTGCGCGGCGTGCTGAAGGCGGGCGTCGGTCTGCGGGCGGCGGTCCGGGTGGCGCTGGCGGCGGACACCCTGTCGATCGCCGTGATGGAACTGGTCGACAACGGGGTGATCGTGCTGTGGCCGGGCGCGATGGACGCCGGCCTCGGCGACGCGCTGTTCTGGGGCGCGCTGGCGATCGCCCTCGCCGTCGCGTTCGTGCTCACGACCCCCGTCAACAAGTGGATGATCGGCCGCGGCCGGGGCCACGCGGTGGTGCACCGGTACCACCACTGACCGCGTCAGAGCTCGGGGCCGTCCCCGGGCTCCTCCTGGTAGGAGTAGCGCTGCTCGCGCCAGGGGTCGCCGACGTTGTGATAGCCGCGCTCCTCCCAGAAGCCGCGGCGGTCGGCGGTCATGTACTCGACGCCGCGGACCCACTTGGGTCCCTTCCAGGCGTACAGATGCGGGACGACCAGGCGGACCGGGAAGCCGTGTTCGGCGGTGAGGAGTTCGCCGTCCTTGTGGGTGGCGAAGATGGTGCGCTCGGAGGCGAAGTCCGCGAGACGCAGATTCGAGCTGAAGCCGTACTCCGCCCACACCATCACATGGGTGACATCGGCGGCGGGCGGGGCGATGTCCAGCACGGTCCTGGCCGGGATCCCGCCCCACTCCGCGCCGAGCATGCTGAACTTCGTCACACAGTGCAGATCGGCCACGACGGTGGTGTACGGCAGGGCGGTGAACTCGTCGTGGCTCCAGCAGTGCTTGGCACCGTCGGCGGTGGCGCCGAAGACCCTGAACTCCCAGCGTTCCGGCCGGAATTTGGGCACCGGACCGTAGTGGGTGACCGGCCAGCCGCGCTGGAGGCGCTGTCCCGGCGGAAGCTCGGACGCTGCTGCTTGTCCCGTTCCGCGCTCCACCGACTGACCCATGGCTCCATCCTGACAGACCCGGAGCGGTGCACATGACCAGCCATGTCCGGAATCGGGCAACTGCCACTAAGCATGGACTAACTTACTAAGTACGCACTTACTGGACGATCTTCCTCGGCGGGTGAAATCATGCGGCGGCAACCTCCCCGATTCCCCACGCGGAAGGAGCCTCTGCGATGCAGGGCGACCCCGAGGTCATCGAATTCCTCAACGAACAGCTCACCGGCGAGCTGACGGCGATCAACCAGTACTTCCTGCACGCGAAGATGCAGGAGAACTTCGGCTGGACGAAGCTCGCGAAGTACACCCGCCACGAGTCGTTCGACGAGATGAAGCACGCGGAGGTGCTGACCGACCGGATCCTCTTCCTGGACGGGCTGCCGAACTATCAGCGGCTGTTCCACGTGCGGGTGGGCCAGACGGTCAAGGAGATGTTCGAGGCGGACCGGCTGATCGAGGTGGAGGCGATCGACCGCCTCAAGCGCGGGATCAAGGTGATGCGCGAGAAGGGCGACATCACGTCCGCCAACATCTTCGAGTCGATCCTGGAGGACGAGGAGCACCACATCGACTACCTCGACACCCAGCTCGAACTGCTGGAGAAGCTCGGCGAGGCGCTCTACATCGCGCAGGTCATCGAGCAGCCCGAGAGCTGAGGCTCCGGGGTTCTAGGCCGCCTCGTCCAGTTCGGCGAGGACCGGCTTGCCCTGGTCGGCCAGGTCCCGGCGCGGGCAGGCGCCCCGGCCGAGGATGGCCTGGATCCGGCGGACGCAGGAGCCGCAGTCCGTGCCCGCCTTGCAGGCGGAGGCGATCTGGCGGGGCGTACAGGCGCCGTCCGCCGCGTGCTGCTTGACCTGCTGCTCGGTGACTCCGAAGCAACTGCACACGTACACGCGGTCCACCTCCCGCCGGGATCGATGATGTGGCGCCGTCCCGCTTGATCGGTGAGGCTAACCTAACCTTACCCGGCTTATAGGAACCGCAAAAGTGGAGTGGGGCGCGGATCGTATGTGATCCGCGCCCCACCGTCCGTCTCAGCCGCTGCCGGCCGCCCTCACTGGTCCCGGTACATCTCCGCGACGAGGAACGCCAGGTCCAGGGACTGGCTGCGGTTCAGCCGCGGGTCGCAGGCCGTCTCGTAGCGCTGGTGGAGGTCGTCGACGAAGATCTCGTCGCCGCCGCCCACGCACTCCGTGACGTCGTCGCCGGTCAGCTCGACGTGGATGCCGCCGGGGTGGGTGCCGAGGGCCTTGTGGACCTCGAAGAAGCCCTTGACCTCGTCGAGCACGTCGTCGAAGCGGCGGGTCTTGTGGCCCGAGGCCGCCTCGAAGGTGTTGCCGTGCATCGGGTCGGTGACCCAGGCGACGGTCGCGCCCGAGGCGGTGACCTTCTCCACCAGCTCCGGCAGCTTGTCGCGGACCTTGTCGGCGCCCATCCGGACGATGAAGGTCAGCCGGCCCGGCTCCCGGTCCGGGTCGAGACGCTCGATGTACTGGAGCGCGTCCTCGGCCGTGGTGGTCGGGCCGAGCTTGATGCCGATGGGGTTGCGGATCCGCGAGGCGAACTCGATGTGCGCGTGGTCGAGCTGCCGGGTGCGCTCACCGATCCACACCATGTGGCCCGAGACGTCGTACAGCTCGCCGGTGCGGGAGTCGACCCTGGTCAGCGCCGACTCGTAGTCCAGGAGCAGCGCCTCGTGCGAGGAGTAGAACTCGACCGTCTTGAACTCTTCCGGGTCGGTTCCGCAGGCCCGCATGAAGTGCAGCGCGTTGTCGATCTCGCGGGCGAGCTGCTCGTAGCGCTGGCCGGACGGGGACGACTTCACGAAGTCCTGGTTCCAGGCGTGCACCTGGCGCAGGTCGGCGTAACCGCCGGTGGTGAAGGCGCGCACCAGGTTCAGCGTGGACGCGGAGGCGTGGTACATCCGCTTCAGGCGCTCGGGGTCCGGGATCCGGGCGGCCTCGGTGAAGTCGAAGCCGTTGACCGAGTCGCCCCGGTAGGTCGGCAGCGTCACGCCGTCACGGGTCTCGGTGGGCTTGGAGCGCGGCTTGGAGTACTGCCCGGCGATCCGCCCGACCTTCACGACCGGCACGGAGGCGGCGTACGTCAGCACGGCGCCCATCTGGAGAAGCGTCTTGAGCTTGTTGCGGATGTGGTCGGCCGACACCGCGTCGAACGCCTCGGCGCAGTCGCCGCCCTGGAGGAGGAACGCCTCTCCCTTGGCGACGGCCGCCATCCGGGCACGCAGCTGGTCGCACTCGCCCGCGAAGACGAGCGGCGGATACGACTCCAGCTCCGCAACGACTGCGCGCAGAGCCTCGGGGTCGGGGTACTCGGGCTGCTGCGCCGCGGGCAGGTCTCGCCAGGTGTTGCCGGCGCTCGGGCCGGTCTTAGCGTTCACGGTCACACCCCCACATTACGGGGTCGTGTCGAGTCGTTTTCCCACGGCCCGACAGGTGAGACGCCCTCCCGCTCAGGTGCGCGTGGGGTAGGGTGCGACGCATGTTCGCGCTTTCGACCCTGAACTCCGTTCAGAACTGGTGGTGGACCGCTCATCCGGCGGCCCACTGACTGCGCGTACGTACGACTTCGCGAAGGCCGCCCGAGGGGCGGCCTTCGGTGTTTTCCGGGTCCGTTCCTCATCTCACGCTCCACCAGCGAGAAGGAGACGACCGACCCCATGCACACGACACCCATGCATCTGCTCGACCTGCTCGACGACCCCCGCCCCTTCGCCCTGCTGCGCCGCCGCACGCCGGGCCATGACGAGCACACCGTGGAGCTGCTCCTCGGCCCGGTCGACGAGCGTGAGCGTCTCGCCGAGCTGCCCGACGAGTGCCTCGCGCTGGTCCCGTTCCGGCAGATCCGCGAGCGCGGGTTCGACGTCCGCGACGACGGCACCCCGCTCACCGTCCTGATCCCCGAGGAGCGGTACGGGATCCCGCTCGCCGAGGCGCTGGCGCAGCTCCCCGCGCACGAGGTGCGGGTCGGGGGCGGCGGGTTCGACGTGGACGACGAGGAGTACGGGGAGATCGTCGGCCGGGTGCTGCGGGAGGAGATCGGCGGGGGCGAGGGCGCGAACTTCGTGATCCGGCGGACGTACGAGGGGGAGATCGCCGGGTTCGGGCGGCGCGACGCGCTCGCGCTGTTCCGGCGGCTGCTGGAGGGCGAGCGGGGCGCCTACTGGACGTTCGTGGTGCACACCGGGGAGCGGACGCTGGTCGGGGCGAGCCCGGAGGTGCATGTGCGGATGTCCGGCGGGACGGTCGTGATGAACCCGATCAGCGGGACGTACCGCTATCCGGCCGAGGGGCCCACTCCGGAGCATCTGCTCGGCTTCCTCGCCGACGGCAAGGAGATCGAGGAGCTGTCGATGGTCGTCGACGAGGAGCTGAAGATGATGTGCACGGTCGGCGACATGGGCGGGGTGGTGATCGGGCCCCGGCTGAAGGAGATGGCGCATCTCGCGCACACCGAGTACGAGCTGCGCGGAAAGTCCTCGCTGGATGTGCGGGAGGTGCTGCGGGAGACGCTGTTCGCGGCGACGGTGACCGGTTCGCCGGTGCAGAACGCCTGCCGGGTGATCGAGCGGCACGAGGTGGGCGGGCGCGGCTACTACGCGGGGGCGCTGGCGCTGCTCGGGCGGGACTCGGGCGGGGCGCAGACCCTGGACTCCCCCATCCTGATCAGGACCGCGGACATCGACGCGGGCGGGCGGCTGCGGGTGCCGGTGGGCGCGACGCTGGTGCGCGGCTCGGATCCGGCGGGCGAGGTCGCGGAGACGCACGCGAAGGCGGCGGGTGTGCTGGCGGCGCTGGGGGTGCGGCCGGGCCGGCCGCGGGCGGAGCACACCGGTGCCCGGCTGGCGGACGATCCGCGGGTGCGGGCGGCGCTGGACGGGCGGCGGGCCGCGCTGGCGCCGTTCTGGCTGCGGATGCAGGAGCGGTCCGGCGCGCTGGAGGGGCACGCGCTGGTGGTGGACGCGGAGGACACGTTCACGGCGATGCTCGCGCATCTGCTGCGCTCGGGCGGGCTGGAGGTGACGGTCCGGCGGTACGACGAGCCGGGGCTGCGGGAGGCGGTGCTCGGGCACGAGGGGCCCGTGGTGCTGGGTCCCGGGCCCGGTGACCCCTCGGATCCCGCCGATCCGAAGATGCGGTTCCTGCGGGATCTGACCGGCCGGGTGCTGCGGGAGCACCGGTTCGGGGTGCTCGGTGTCTGCCTGGGGCACGAGCTGATCGCGGCGGAGCTGGGGCTGGACCTGGTCCGCAAGGAGGTGCCGTACCAGGGGGCGCAGACGGTGGTGGATCTGTTCGGGCGGGCGGAGACCGTGGGGTTCTACAACAGCTTCGTGGCGCGGTGCGACGACGGGGCGGCGGCGCGGCTGGCCGGGCTCGGGGTGGAGGTGAGCCGGGCGGCGAACGGGGAGGTGCACGCGCTGCGGGGTCCGGGGCAGCGCGGCGGCACCCCCCGGAACGCGTTCGCCGGGGTGCAGTTCCATCCGGAGTCGGTGCTGACGCTGGACGGGGCGGCGATCGTGCGGGAGCTGGTGGCTCAGGTGCGCGGGACGAGCACGTTCTCGGAGCGGCGGCCGGCGCTGTAGTCGAGGACGTTCTTCACGGTGGCGTCGACGATCTGGCCGACGGCGTCCTCGGTGTAGTACGCCTGGTGGGAGGTGACCAGGACGTTGGGGAAGGTGACGAGGCGGGCCAGGGTGTCGTCCTCGACGGTCTCCAGGGACCGGTCGACGTAGAACAGGCCCGCCTCGGCCTCGTAGACGTCGAGTCCGACGCCGGCGAAGCGGCCCTCGCGCAGTTCGGAGACGAGGGCCGCGGTGTCGATCAGGCCGCCGCGGCTGGAGTTGACGAGGATCGCGTCGTCCTTCATGGCCTTGAGGGCGTCCGCGTCGATGAGGTGCTGGGTCTCGGGCATCAGGGGGACGTGCAGGCTGATCAGGTCGGACTCGGCGAGGAGCTGGTCCTTGCTGACGTACTTCATGCCGAGTTCCATGCAGGCGGGGTTCTCGGCGACGTCCCAGCCGAGCAGCCGCATGCCGAAGCCGTGGGCGATGCGGGCGAACGCCTCGCCGATCTTGCCGGTGCCGAGCACTCCGGCGGTGCGGCCGTGCATGTCGCGGCCCATCAGTCCGTCGAGGCGGAAGTCGAAGTCGCGGGTGCGGGTGGAGGCGCGGACGACCCGGCGGTTGACGGCCATGGCCAGGGTCCAGGCGAACTCGGCGACGGAGTACGGCGAGTAGTACGAGACCCGGGCGACGGTGAGGCCGAGGCGCTCGGCCGCGGCCAGGTCGATGTTGTTGAAGCCGGTGGAGCGCTGGGCGATCAGCCGGGTCCCGCCGGCCGCGAGGATCTCCAGGACGGGGCCGTCGAGGACGGCGTTGACACTGCTGGAGACGGCCTCGTAGCCGGCGGCGATGGGGGCGGTGTCCTCGTTGAGGAAGACGTCCAGGCAGCGGATCTCGTGGTGGCCGGCGAAGGCCCGCTCGATCAGGGGCTTCTCGTCGGCCTGGACGCCGAAGGCCAGGATCTCCATCACCGCTCCCTTTTCATCAGGTTGTGTGCCGAATATACGGCGCGGTGTTCGGGGTCGGCCGAAGAACACCCCCACCTCGGCGTAGAGCTTCGGGTCCACCGTCTTCAGCCGGGTGGTCGCGTCGGCGATCGGCACCCGTCTCACTCGTCGTCGAGACCTCGCTCGATGGCGTAGCGGACCAGCTCGACCCGGTTGTGCAACTGGAGCTTGCCCAGGGTGTTCTGGACGTGGTTCTGCACGGTGCGGTGGGAGATGACCAGCCGCTCGGCGATCTGCTTGTAGCTCAGGCCCTTGGCGACCAGCCGCAGCACCTCGGTCTCCCGGTCGGTCAGCCGGGGCGCGTCCGGCTCGTCGGGACCGGCCGCCGGGCCGGGGTCCGAGGCCAGCCTGCGGTACTCGCCGAGGACCAGTCCGGCCAGGCCCGGGGTGAACACCGGGTCGCCGACGGCCGTACGGCGCACCGCGTCGAGGAGTTCCTCGGTGGACGCCGACTTCAGCAGATAGCCGGTCGCGCCGGACTTCACCGCCTCCAGCACGTCGGCGTGCTCACCGCTGGCGGAGAGCACCAGGACGCGCAGCGCGGGGTTCGCGCCGACGACCTCCTTGCAGACCTGGACGCCCGGCTTGGCGGGCAGGTTGAGGTCCAGCACGAGGACGTCGGGGGTGGTGGCCCGGGCCCGGCGCACGGCCTGCTCGCCGTCGCCCGCGGTGGCGACCACCTCGAAGCCGGAGGCCGCCAGGTCGCGGGCGACCGCGTCGCGCCACATGGGGTGGTCGTCGACCACCATGACCCTGATCGGGTCCCGCAGCTCACTCATCGTCGTTCCGCCTTCCCCCGGGAGACCTTCGGTACCGTCAGCTCGACCTCCGTGCCCTGCCCCGGGACCGAGATCAGCTCGGCGCTGCCGCCGAGATCGCGCAGCCGTCCCCGGATGGAGAGGGCCACGCCCATCCGCCCCTCGCCCTCGGCCTGGGCGAGCCGGCCCTCGGGGATGCCGGGGCCGTCGTCCCGGACGGTGACGATCACCGCGTCGGGTTCGTCCTCGACCAGGATCCAGGCGCGGGCGTCGTCGCCCGCGTGCCGGCGCACATTGTCCAGCGCGGCCCCGACGGCCGCGGCCAGCTCCCGCGCGGCGGCCGGTTCCAGCGGCACCGGGGCGCCCGGTTCGGCGAGGCTGACGCGGGCGGCGGCGTACGGGGCGAGCAGGGTGCGCAGGTCCACGGGGCCGTCGTCGGGGTCGTCGTCCGGTTCGTCGACGGCGATCACGACCGCGCCCTCGGCGGCGTCCCGCGAGACCCGGGAGACCGGCACCAGACCGCCCGAGACCAGGGTGCGCAGCGCGACCTCCTGCTCCCCCGCGAGCCGGCCCAGCTCGGCCGCCTCGCCGCCGAGGACCGCGCCGCGCCGCTGCACCATGGCCAGCACCTGGAGCACACCGTCGTGGATGTCCCGGGCGAGCCGCTCCCGTTCCCGGGTGGCGGCCTCGATCTCCAGGGCGCGGGCCAGGGTGCGTTCGGAGGCGCGGGCGACCTCGACGACGTATCCGATGGCGATGGAGGCGACCCAGACCAGGATGACGTTGTGCACGGTGTCGCGGGCCGGGTGGCCGCGCTCGATCAGGTTGGCGACGGCGACCGGGGTGGAGGCGAACGCGGCCCAGCGCCAGCCGCCCTTGATGGCGAACGCCAGCACCGACCCGGCCGTCCATATCGACGGCAGGGTGGGTCCGCTGTCCTGGATGTGCTGGTCGGTGACGACCAGCGGGGTCAGGACGATGCCGGTCAGCGCGACCACCAGGTCGAGGGCGAGGAAGCGCTTGGTGCAGGCGGCCGCGCTCTGCACCCGGGGCAGGGTGGCGAGCGTCCAGACGAACAGGACGGCGAAGTAGCCGATGGCGAGGCCGGCCCGGTCGTAGTCGCCGTAGGAGAAGGCGAACAGGCCGACCGCGTACAGCATGGTGAGCACCCGGTAGCCGGCCAGGGCGCGCCACAGCGGCACCTCGACCGACATCCTCATGACTCTCTCGCGCCTGGCCATCCGTCCCCCCGGTCGCCCGCCTGTCCGTCCGCCCGCCCCCGGGCTACTGCTCTTGTTCCTTCTTGGCCTGGTCCTTCTCGGCCTGCGCGAGCGCCGCCTTCGCGGCCTTCTCGGCCTCCTTGTCGGCCTTCGCCGCCTCCGCGATCTGCCGCTTGGCGGCGGTCGCGTACATGTCGACGTACTCCTGGCCGGAGAGCTTCATGATCTCGTACATGACCTCGTCGGTCAGCGCGCGCAGCACGAAGCGGTCGTGGTCCATGCCCTGGTAGCGGCTGAAGTCCAGCGGCCGGCCGATGCGGATGCCGGGCCGCATCACCTTGGGCAGGACCTTGCCGGGCGGCTGGATCTTCTCGGTGTCGATCATGGCGACCGGGATCACGGGCGCGCCGGTGGCCAGCGCCACGCGCGCCAGACCGCCGGGCTTGCCGCGGTAGAGCCGGCCGTCCGGGGAGCGGGTGCCCTCCGGGTAGATGCCGAACAGCTCACCGCGCTCCAGGACGTCGATCCCGCTCTTGATGGCGGCCTCGCCCGCGCCGCGCGCGCCGGAGCGGTCCACGGGGAGCTGGCCGACGCCCTTGAAGAAGGCCGCCGTGAGCCGGCCCTTCACCCCGGGCGTGGTGAAGTACTCGGCCTTCGCGATGAAGGTGACCTTGCGGTCCAGGACCGCGGGCAGGAAGAACGAGTCGGAGAAGGACAGGTGGTTGCTCGCCAGGATCGCGGGGCCCTCGGCGGGGATGTTCTCCGCCCCCTCCACCCAGGGTCTGAAGGTGACCTTCAGCGGTCCTCCGATAGCGACCTTCATCGCGCCGTACAACAACCGAGTGCCTCCTGTGTGTGTAGATCAGACCTTAACCCGGAGCGGCGCCGATGAGCCCGACGGGCCTGGTCGGTGTCAGTGCGGTCGCGTACGGTGAATCTCACCGCACCCACTTCTCACGGACGGGAGACCGAAGTGCCGGTCCTTCCTGGAGCCGAGCCGTACCGCCACGAGGGCGGGGAGGTCGGGGTCCTCCTCTGCCACGGATTCACCGGTTCCCCCCAGTCGCTGCGCCCCTGGGCCCGGTATCTGGCCGGGCGCGGTCTGACCGTCTCGCTGCCGCTGCTGCCGGGGCACGGCACCCGCTGGGAGGACATGGCCCTCACCGGCTGGCCCGACTGGTACGCGGAGGTGGACCGGGAGCTGCGCGCCCTGCGCGCCCGCTGCTCGCGGGTCTTCGTGGCCGGGCTGTCGATGGGCGGCGCCCTGGCCCTGCGGCTGGCCGCGAAGCACGGCGAAGGGGTGGAGGGCGTGATCGTCGTCAACCCGGCGAACAAGGTGCACGGACTGTCGGCGTACGCCCTTCCGGTGGCCCGGCATCTCGTCCGGTCCACCAAGGGGATCGTGAGCGACATCGCCGCGCCGGGGCGGGTGGAGACGGGGTACGAGCGGGTGCCGCTGCACGCGGCGCACTCGCTGCGGATCTTCTTCCGGCAGGTGGACGGCGAGCTGCCGCAGGTCACCCAGCCGCTGCTGCTGTTGCGCAGTGTCGAGGACCATGTGGTGCCGGGGGCGGACTCGGCGCGGATCCTGAGCCGGGTGTCGTCCACGGACGTGACCGAGATCCTGCTGGAACAGAGCTACCACGTGGCAACGTTGGACCACGATGCGGACCGGATCTTCGAGGAGAGCTACGCGTTCATCGCCCGGATCGCGCCCAGTGTCGGCAAGGAAGGGACGGCCGTAGGTGGCTGAGCACGACTCCGACCGCGAGGACCGGGAGAACCGGGACGAGCGGGACGGGCGGGACGGTCCGGACGCCCGGGAGGGCCACGGGCCGCAGGAGCAGCACGTCCCCTTCGACGAGGCGGCCGCCTGGGCGGCCATCGTCGAGGGGTACGGCGAGGAGCCGCCGGACCCGCCGGGCGCCAAGCCCTTCCGGTCGGTCGAGGATCTCGCCCTGCTGGAGGTCCCGGCGGGCGACGACACGGCCGGTCCGGCCGCGGACACCGTCGGCGGGGCCGGTCCTGACCCCGCCGGGGAGCCCGACCGGGGTCCGGGTGAGGGCGCGGAGCCGGGCAAGGAGCCGAAGGAGCCCGTCAAGGAGGCCGCCAAGGAGCCCGTCGCGGAGCCTGTCGAGGAGCGGAAACCGGCCAAGCCGCTGGGCGGCTCCATCTCCTTCGCGCCCGGGGTCGGCCCGCGCGACTACACCGCCCCCGACCCGTCCGACGACGACTTCGACGCGGACGACGAGGGCCACTTCGTACCGCCGGAGCCGCCGCCGCTGCCCGAGGCCGACACCACCGCCAAGTTCGCCTGGCTCGGTGTGATCGGCGGTCCCGTCCTGCTGCTGCTCGCGATCCTGCTCGGCTGGGACATGACGTGGTGGCTGACCACGATCTGCATCGGCGGCTTCCTCGGCGGCTTCGCCACGCTGGTGGCGCGGATGGGGCCGGACGACGAGGACGACGACGATCCCGGACGGGGAGCGGTCGTCTAGCGCACGGCTTACGCACGGCTCATGGGGCGGGAACTCTGAGGGCGGCCAGGACCGGGAGATGGTCCGTGGCCGCCCTCAGGTCGTCCTCGGTGACTCCGGGCAGTCCGAGCGGCACCCCGCAGCCCAGCACCTCCACCCCCTTGGTCGCGAAGACGGCGTCGATCCTGCGGTCCGGTGCGGCGGCGGGGAAGGTGTGCTCGGCGCCCCAGGGCGCGACCGTGCGGCAGTCCTGGAGTCCGGCGGCGAGCCGGGTGAAGGTGGCCCCGTCGGGCCGCTCGTTGAGGTCGCCGCCCGCGACCGCGTGCTCCACGCCCATCCCGGCCAGCCGGTCGAGGAGCATCCCGCCCTGCTCCAGGCGCTCCCGGCGCTCCAGGCTCAGATGGCAGCTCAGGACGCCGAGCCGGGTGCCCGCGATCCGGACGACGGCGGTGGCGAATCCGCGCCGGTGCTGTCCCGGGGTGCGGGGCAGCAGCACGTCCTCGGTGCGGATCGCCCCGGCGCGCAGGGAACACAGGATCGCGGGACCGGCCGCGGTGCCGCCGCCGGTGAGGATCACCAGACCGGAGGCGGCGGCGAGCCGGGCGAGTTTCTTGCGCCAGCGGAAGAAGATCGGGGATTCCTGGACGAGGACCAGATCGGGGGCGCAGGCGGTGACGACCCGGGCGACGGCGTCCGGATCGTCGCGCAGCGAGCGGATGTTGTAGCTGAGGACCCGGATGACGGCCGAACCGTCGGGCTCGGTGCGGGAGTTGGGCAGCGGCGAGGTCGTCGGCATGCCGATCAAGATACGCCGCTTGATCCCGTACGTCCGGAAATACGTCCGCAGACACCTCCACAGACACCTCCGGAGAGGCTTCCGGAGACGCTTCCGGAAAAGCCGACGGGGGCCGCACGCGGCCCCCGCTCCACCCCCAGGGCGGTACGACTCTCTACGGTGCGACTACATGATCGGGTCGGGCTCGCGGGCCAGGTCCGCCGCGCCCACCAGGCCCGCCTTGTTGCCGAGCTGGGCGGCGATCACATCGGCCACCGGCCGCCAGTTGCCGCCCACCAGCCAGCGCTTGTAGGACTTGCGGATCGGGTCCAGGACCAGGTCGCCCTCGTCCGAGAGTCCGCCGCCGACGATGAACGCGGACGGGTCGAACAGCGAGGCGAGGTCGGCGAGACCGGCACCGGCCCAGCGGGCCAGCTCGCGGTAGGAGTCGACGGCGACCGGGTCGCCCTGGCGGGCGGCCATCGAGATGTGCTTGCCCTCGATGCCGTCCGGGGTGCCGTCGCCCAGGCCCAGCAGGGCCTCGGCGCGCTCGGGGGTGGCGTTGGCGCGCTGCTTGGCGTAGCGCACGAGGGCGCGGCCGGAGGCGTACTGCTCCCAGCAGCCCTGCGAACCGCAGCCGCACAGCAGGCCGTCCGGCACCATGCGGATGTGGCCGAACTCGGCGGCGACGCCGAAGTGGCCGCGGCGCAGCTTGTTGCCGATGATGATGCCGCCGCCGAGGCCGGTGCCGAGCGTGATGCAGATGACGTTGCGGTGGCCCTTGCCCGCGCCGAACTTGTACTCGCCCCAGGCGGCGGCGTTGGCGTCGTTCTCCACGACGACCGGGAGGCCGACGCGGGCCTCGACCTCCGCCTTGAGCGGTTCGTTGCGCCAGTCGATGTTGGGTGCGAAGTAGACGGTGGAGCGCTGCCGGTTGACGTAACCGGCCGCGCCGATGCCCACACCGACGATGTCGTGGCCCGCTCGCGCCCCCTCCACCGCGGAGGCGATGGCGTCCACGATGGCCTCGGGCGTGGTGGGGGTCGGCACCTTGAAGGTCGAGAGGATGTTGCCTTCCTCGTCGACCACGCCGGCCGCGATCTTCGTGCCGCCGATGTCGACGCCGATGGTGAGTCCCATGAATCCCTCAGTTTCGGTCGAGCCCCGCTACGGCCAACCGTACCCGAGGCCCTGCCGTGGGATTCCCGTCGTCCGCCCAGCGGGCGGTGCCCCGGCCGGTGGAGAGCCGGGGAACGACACGCTCCGGTCAGTCCAGATCGATGCGCTGGCCGGGACCGGACTCGTCGCCCCGGTCGTCCCGCCGGTCGTCGCCGCGCTCGTCGTCCAGGTCGCGGGCGTCGCGCGGGCGCCGCTCGCCGCTGGTCCAGCGGTGCTCCTGCTGCTGGACCGCGGAGCGGTAGGCGGCGAGGAGTTCGCCGCCGGCCGCCGCGAGGTGGTCGAAGACGTCGGGGTTGCGCTCCACGACCGGCTCGACCGCGGCCCTGGCCTGCTGGACGACCTGGCGCACCATCTGCTGGGCGGCCGGCCCCGCGACCGCGCCGAGCAGCGGCGACTGGAGGGTGGAGAGCTTGTCGGTGACCGCGTCGACGAGCTTGCGCAGCTCCTCGGCGGCCGAGCCCTGCGGCCGGTCCTGTCCGGAGCGGCGGCGCTCCTTCTCGCGCGCGAGGTCCTCGGCGCAGGCGGTGGCCCAGGCGTCGTCGTCGGTGGCCCGGGGCTCCGGTGCGACGGTGTCCTCCGTGACGGCCGTCTCCGCGACGGGTGCGTCCGCGGCGGGTGCGTCCGCGGCGGGTGCGTCCGCGGCGGTCTCTTCCGTGACGGCTTCCTGCCCGGTGGTCCCCTGCCCGGCGACCTCGTCCCCGGCGGCGTCGGGCGTCGGACGCTCTTCGCTCATGACGGCCTCCCGGTGCCCCTGCTCCTGCGACGCGGTGCGGCGACCGCCCGACGGCGGCCCGCCCCTACGACGTTACCCGAACGGCGGTACGCGGTTCACCCGCCGCGGGGCCACAGTCCGGGATCCGGCGCGAAGCGGATGCGCAGCTCCCCGTCGCGCAGGGCCGCGCCGTCCACGGCGCACCGGCGCAGCGCGGAGGGCAGCGGGACGATCCGGCGGAAGGGCCCGGCGGTGACGACGAGTTCGTCGCCGCGCCGGACGAGGTCGAGTTCCTCGCGTATGGCGCCGGGCAGCGGCAGATGCCAGACGAGCACCCCGTCCGCCGCCAGCCGGTCGGCGACGGGCCACTCGACCGAGTGGGTCCCGGCGTCGACGGCGGGCACGCCGAGCGCCGTGAGGTCGTCGGCGCCGCGCGGGTCGTGGCCGAGGTGGGCGACGGTGCGGGCCTCGCCCCACTCGGTGAGGGTCTTGCGCTGCTGGGCGGCGAGCCGGCCGAGCGGATGCCCGGGGTCGTCGTCGGCGGTGTCCGGCAGCACCCGGTTGGCGACGAGGGACTCGACGGGCAGCGCGCGCAGGGCGAGGGCGAGCCGGGCGTCCCGGACGGCGTCGGCCCCGGCGGGACCCGGTTCGGCGACGAGCCGTACGGCGGTGTGCCGGTCGGCGAGGACGGTCTGGACGGCGGCCAGCTCCAGGTCCCAGCGCGCGGTGGTCTCGTACAGCCACTCGGCGGGCATGGGGACGCCGGCGAGGCGGCCGAGGACGGGGCGCAGGGCGCGGGCGGCCTGGCGTTCGGGCGGGAGCAGCCGGCGCAGATAGCGGCGCAGTTCCTCGGGCAGGGCGAGCAGGGCTAGGGCCTGCGGGAGCGGCGGCAGGTCGACGACGAGGAGGTCGTGGGTCTCGGCGAGGGCGGCGTCGCGCAGCGCGCGCAGCAGGGTCAGTTCCTCGGCGCCGGGGAGGGGGGTGACCTCCTCGGGGTCGAGCCGGGAGGCGCCGAGCAGGTCGAGGACGCCGGTGGCGCGCTCCTGGAACGAGGCGAGGTCGTCGCGGAATCCGGCGCCCGCGTCGGGCCGCCAGGCGGTGAGCCCCGGGGCGGCCCGGACCGGCTCGCGGCCGGTCGGTACGCCCAGCGCGGCGCCGAGGCTGTCGGTGCGGTCGGCACTGAGGACGAGGGTCCGGGTGCCGGCCGCCGCGGCGCGCTGTGCGGTGGCGGCGGCGACGGTCGTCCGTCCGCTGCCGCCGGGGCCGGTGATCAGGAGGGTGCGCATGGGGGTGAACCGTACCGTCGGCGGGGTCTCGCGAAGGGCCGCGGACTAGAGGTCCTTCGACTCCACGCGCTTCTTCAGTCCGGCCAGCGCCCGGTCGATGATGACCTTCTCGGCCTTGCGCTTGATCATGCCGAGCATGGGGATCTTGACGTCGACGGTGAGCTGGTAGGTGACCTCGGTGGCGCCCGCGCCGGCCGGCTTGAGGAGGTAGGAGCCGTCGAGCTGGCGGAGCATCTGGGACTTCACCAGGGTCCAGGACACCTCGTGTTCGCCGGTCCAGGTGTAGCCGAGGACCTGGTCGTCCTTGATGGCGCCGGCGTCCATGACCAGCCGGACCTGTTCGGCGCGGCCCTGGTCGTCCTTCTTGAGGACCTCGGCCTGCTTCACCTCTCCGGTCCAGTCGGGGTAGCGGACGAAGTCGGCGATGACCGCCATGACGTCGGCCGGTGCCGCCTCGATCGTGATGCTCGAGCTGGTGTGTTCCGCCATCGCCGTGGCTCCTCCGGATGCTGGCCGGTCAAGACCGGGAGAGAGGTCACCGTGCGCGCCCTGGGAGCGCACGTGTGTGCAGCGTGAAGGCTACCGCGCGCCCGGCCGGCCGCCTTCACCGGTCGCCGCGGGCGTCACCACTCCAGCGCCCACGGCGTGCCGCTGCTCGCGAAGTGCCCGACGTTGACGCACTCGGTCGCGCCGATCCGCATCCGCCGGGCGAGCGGCTGGTGGACGTGGCCGAAGAGGGAGTAGCGGGGGCGGGTGCGGTGGATGGCGTCCAGGAGGGCGCGGCTGCCGCGCTCGAAGCGGCGGGCGACGGTGTCGTAGACGAGTTCGGGGACCTCGGGCGGGATGTGGGTGCAGAGCACGTCGACCTCGCCGAGGGCCTCGATCTTGGCGGCGTACTCCTCGTCGCCGATCTCGTAGGGCGTGCGCATGGGGGTGCGCAGGCCGCCGCCGACGAAGCCGAAGACCCAGCCGCCGATCTCGGCGCGCCCGCCGTCCAGGACGGTGGTGCCGGCCTCGGCGAACTCGCTCCACAGGTGCGGCATGTCGACATTGCCGTAGGTGGCGTACGTCGGGGTGGGGAACGCCGGGAACATCTCGGCGTACTGCTTGCGCACGGCCCGCTCGATGACGGCCGCCCGGTCGCCTTCGACGCCGCCCCAGAGGCGGGCGCCCAGTTCACGGGCCTCCTCGAAGCGGCGGGCGGTGCGCAGCTCCACCAGCCGGTCCGCGTTCTCGACGCCGAAGAGGTCGGGGAAGATCCCGCGGGAGTGGTCGGCGTAGTCGAGGAAGAGGACGAGGTCGCCCAGGCAGATCAACGCGTCGGCGCCCTCCCCCGCCCGGGCCAGGTCACGGGCGTTGCCGTGCACATCGCTCACCACGTGCACGCGGTTCCGGCGGTTTCCGGACGGTGTGGATGACATGTCGATCAAGCGTAGGCGTGTGTGGCACACGTGAACAGTGGCGGCGGGAATAGCGGTTACTGGCCAGTCAGTAAAGGGGTGGACTACTGTGCGCAAGGAAATATCAGTCCGTGTGACGCAGCGAACATCTCGTCGGGCCCCCTGTCGAAGACGCCATACCGGCGGGTAACGTCCGGGCAGTCCAGTTGTGCTCAGGATTTCAACGACCGAAATGTCTGAGCACGTCCGAGCCGTGGACCGCACCGTCGCATCACACAACGTCGTGGCGCCGGCGCCCTATGAGGAGCAGCAGTCTTGCGCGAGTTCAGCCTTCCGGCTTTGTACGAGGTCCCCGCGGACGGCAATCTGACCGACATCGTCCGCAGAAACGCCGCGCAGCATCCCGACGTCGCCGTCATCGCGCGCAAGGCGGGCGGGGCCTGGCAGGACGTGACCGCGACCGCCTTCCTGGCCGAGGTGCACGCCGCCGCCAAAGGTCTGATCGCCTCCGGGGTCCAGCCGGGCGACCGGGTCGGGCTGATGTCGCGCACCCGGTACGAGTGGACGCTGCTCGACTTCGCGATCTGGTGCGCGGGCGCGGTCACCGTGCCGGTGTACGAGACCAGCTCGCCGGAGCAGGTGCAGTGGATCCTCTCGGACTCGGGCGCGACCGCGGTCGTGGTGGAGCTGGACGCCCACGCGGCGGCCGTCGAGTCGGTGCGCGACACCCTGCCCGCGCTGAAGCACGTCTGGCAGATCGAGGCCGGCGGCGTGGAGGAGCTGGGGCGGCTCGGCAAGGACGTCTCCGACGCCACGGTCGAGGAGCGCAGCTCGCTCGCCAAGGCCGACGACCCGGCGACCATCGTCTACACGTCCGGGACGACCGGCCGGCCCAAGGGCTGTGTGCTCACCCACCGCAGCTTCTTCGCCGAGTGCGGGAACATCGTGGAGCGGCTGCGCCCGCTGTTCCGCACCGGTGAGTGCAGCGTGCTGCTCTTCCTGCCGCTGGCGCACGTCTTCGGCCGGCTGGTGCAGATCGCCCCGATGATGGCGCCGATCAAGCTGGGCACGGTCCCGGACATCAAGAACCTCACGGACGAGCTGGCGTCCTTCCGGCCGACGCTGATCCTCGGCGTGCCGCGGGTCTTCGAGAAGGTCTACAACTCGGCGCGGGCCAAGGCGCAGGCCGACGGCAAGGGCGCGATCTTCGACAAGGCGGCGGACACCGCGATCGCGTACAGCCGGGCGCTGGACCTGCCGTCGGGTCCGTCCCTCGGTCTGAAGCTCAAGCACAAGGTCTTCGACCGGCTGGTCTACGGCAAGCTGCGCGCGGTGCTGGGCGGCCGCGGCGAGTTCGCGATCTCGGGCGGGGCCCCGCTGGGTGAGCGCCTGGGCCACTTCTTCCGCGGTATCGGCTTCACGGTCCTGGAGGGCTACGGCCTGACGGAGTCCTGTGCGGCGACCGCGTTCAACCCGTGGGACCGGCAGAAGATCGGGACGGTCGGGCAGCCGCTGCCGGGCTCGGTGGTGCGGATCGCCGACGACGGCGAGGTGCTGCTGCACGGCGAGCACTTGTTCAAGGAGTACTGGAACAACCCGGGCGCGACCGCCGAGGCGCTGGCCGACGGCTGGTTCCACACGGGGGACATCGGCACCCTGGACGAGGACGGTTATCTGCGGATCACCGGCCGCAAGAAGGAGATCATCGTCACCGCGGGCGGCAAGAACGTCGCCCCTGCGGTCATAGAGGACCGCATCCGGGCGCACGCGCTGGTCGCGGAGTGCATGGTGGTGGGCGACGGGCGGCCGTTCGTGGGCGCGCTGGTCACCATCGACGAGGAGTTCCTGGGCCGTTGGGCCGCCGACCACGGCAAGCCGGCGGATTCCACGGCGGCTTCGCTGCGGGACGACGCGGATCTGGTGGCGGCCGTCCAGTCGGCGATCGACGACGGCAACGCGGCGGTGTCGAAGGCGGAGTCGGTGCGCAAGTTCCGTATCCTGTCCGCCCAGTTCACGGAGGACTCGGGTCATCTGACGCCGTCGCTGAAGCTCAAGCGCAACGTGGTGGCGAAGGATTACGCGGCGGAGATCGAGGCGCTGTACGCCAAGTAGCCCTTCCTACGGCCGAGTCGGCGCGGGTCCTCCTCGACGGGGGCCCGCGCCTTCTGCGTCACAGCAGGGCTTTCAGCCGGTCGGCGAGCAGGTCCCAGCGCCACTTCTCCTCGACCCAGCGACGGCCCCGCTCCCCCATCCTGCGGCGCAGTTCGGCGTCGCCGAGGAGGACGGTGATCCGCTCGGCGGCGTCCGCCGGGGAGCCGCCCGGCACGACCCAGCCCGTCTCCCCGTCGAGCACGGCGTCGGGCGCGCCCCCGGAGTCCCCGGCGACCACCGGGAGGCCGGTCGCCGACGCCTCCAGGTAGACGATCCCGAGCCCCTCGACGTCCAGGCCGCCGCGCCGGGTCCGGCAGGGCATCGCGAAGACGTCCCCGGCGCCGTAGTGCGCGGGCAGTTCGGCCCAGGGCACGGCGCCGGTGAACCGCACGGAGGCGGCCACGCCGGTCTCCTCGGCGAGCCTGCGCAGGTCGTTCTCGTACGGCCCGCCGCCGACGATCAGCAGGACGGCGTCCGGTTCCGCGGCCAGGATGCGGGGCATCGCGCGGATCAGCGTGTCCTGGCCCTTGCGCGGCACGAGCCGCGAGACGCACACGACCACCGGCCGGTCGGTCAGCCCGAGCCTGGCCCGCACCTCGTCGCCGCCCGACCCCGGGTGGAAGGTCTTCTCGTCGACGCCGGGCGGCAGTTGGACCATCCGTCCGGCCGCCTCGGCGCTCAGCGCGGTGGCGATCCGGGAGCGGGTGTACTCGCCGAGGTAGGTGAGCGTGTCCGTGCCCTCCCCGATCCGCCCGAGGAGCTGCCGGGCCGCGGGGAGTTGGGCCCACCCGGCCTCGTGCCCGTGCGTGGTCCCCACCAGCCGCTCGGCACCGGCCCTGCGCAGCGCGGGCGCCATCAGCCCGAGCGGCGCGGCCGCCCCGAACCACACCGACGTGCACCCGTGCTCCCGCAGCAGCCCGACGGCCCGCCGGGTCGCCCCGGGCGTCGGCAGCAGCATCGTCGTGGAGTCCCGTACGACGGTGAAGGGCTGCTCGGCGTCGAAGGCGGCCGTCGCCTCGACACCGTCCCGCGACCGCTTCCAGGTCGAGGCGTAGACGACGAGCCGGTCCGGGTCGAGCCGCAGCGCCATGTTGTGCAGGAACGCCTGGATACCACCGGGCCGGGGCGGGAAGTCGTTGGTCACGATCAGGGTCTTGTGCATCGCGGACGACCTTATCCCCGTCCCGTCGGGTCAGCTCACTCCCGTCGGCACGGGCGCCGGCTGCGTCTCCTCGTGCCAGGTGCGCCGTAGGACCACGCTCAGGGCCGCGCACTGGACGGCCATCCCGAGGGCCAGGGCCAGGCACACCCCCGGCAGGCCGAGGCCCGACAGGGCGACGGCGAGGGGGAGTTGGACGGCCGTGCCGAGGGCGGTCACCCGGAGCAGCACGGGGGCTCCGCCGCTGCCCTCGAAGACGCCGCCGAGGGCGATGCAGCCGGCCGTCAGCAGCAGGTACGGGCCGACGCAGCGCAGGAACAGCACGCCCTCGTGGGCCACGGCCGGGCCCGCGCCGAAGGCCGCCATGATCCAGGGGGCCGTGGCGGCCAGCAGCAGGCCGGCGGCGAGTCCCAGCGCGCCGGACAGGAGCACGGCCTGCCGGGCGATCGCCCGCCGTTCCTGCCGGCCCTCGCCGCGGGTGTGCGCGGTGTGGATGGCGGCGGCCTGGCGTACCGCGTAGAAGGCCATGGTCGCCACGTAGAGCGCCTTGTAGGCGATCGCGTACGCCGCCACCGCCGTCACCCCCAGCCGCGCCACGACGGCCACCAGGGCAAGCGCCCCGGCCTGCCGGACGGTGAAGTCGGCGGACATGGGCAGACCGGTCGTCAGGGTCCGCCGCAGGGCGGCGACGGTGCCCGAGGCGGGCCGGGTGGCGGCCGAGCGCAGCAGGGCGTTGCGGCGCAGCGCCAGCAGGCCCGCCGCCAGGGCCACGCCCCGGCACAGCACGGTGCAGAGGGCGGCGCCCCGAACGCCGTAGAGGTGGATGAGGAAGGGGTCGCAGACCAGGATCAGGCCGCTCGACAGGAGGGCGAGGCGCAGCGGGGTGCGGGTGTCGCCGGTGCCCTTGAGGATGCCGTCGACGAGCTGCTGGGCGAAGAAGACGGCGATGCCGGGCAGCGCGACGGCGAAGTAGGAGACCGCGAGCGGCACCGCGGGACCCCCGGCGCCGCCCAGGACGAGCCGGGCGAGCGGCTCGCGCAGCGCGTAGCCTCCCACCGCGACCACCGGGGTCACCGCGAGGCACAGCGCCCAGCCGCCCCGTACGGCCGAGCGCACGGCGGCGGGGTCCCGGGCGCCCCGGGCGTGCGCGACGAGCACGGTCGTGCCGGAGGCGAAGACGAGGGCGACGCCGAGCAGCACGTTCTCGGTGGTGGTGGCGACCGCGACGGCGGCGACCGCCGGACCGCCGAGCCGGGAGACCCACACGGTGTTGACGATCCCGGCGGCGACCGGGGCGAGCAGCGAGAAGTAGACGGGGTGGGCGAGCGCGACGAGCTGCCGCCGGTGACGGTCCATGACGAGAGTCCCCCTCTTTTCGAGCTACCTCGAATCGAGGTAGCTCGAAAAGAGGTAGCATGGGGCACGTCACGACCGCAAGGGACGACCCGGAGCCCCCCCCAGCCCCGAAGACCAGGAGAACCATGCTGGAGCTGTCGATCCTCGGATTCCTCGCCGAGGAGCCTCTGCACGGCTACGAGCTGAAGGAACGCATCACCGCCCTGACCGGCCATGTCCGCCCGGTCAGCGACGGCGCGCTCTACCCGGCCATCGCCCGCCTGGTCGCCGCGGGCGCGCTCGACCAGCGCACCGAGGACGGCGTGAGCGCCGCCCCGCGCAGGGTGCTGTCCCTCACCGACCGGGGCCGCGCCACCCTCCTGGAGCGGCTCCGGCACCCCAAGCCGGCCGAGATCAGCGACCACGTCCGCTTCAACACGGTCCTGGCGTTCCTGCGGTATCTGCCGGACCCCGCCGAGCAGGCGGCCGTCCTGCGCCGCCGGCTGGAGTTCCTGGAGACCCCGACCAGCTTCTTCTACGACGACGGCAGGCCCGTGCGGGCGGAGGACGCCGGGGACCTGTTCCGGCAGGGCGTCCTGCGGGTCGCCCGGGCCACCGGCGAGGCGGAACGGACCTGGCTGCGCGAGGCCCTGGAGACGCTGGCTCAGCGGAGCTGAGCGACCAGATACTCCCGCCAGCTCGCCGTGAAGTCCGCCTCCGAGACGCCCAGCACGCTCTCCAGCGCCCCCTCGACCGCCCCCGGCCGCGTCCCGTGCGCCCCCACGGCCCGGTAGAACGCGTCCAGCTTCACCTCGCCCCACCGCTCGGCGATCAGCCGGCAGGCCAGCCAGCCGCCCTCGTACGCCCGGGCCAGCCGGCCCCCGTCACCGGAGAACCCGAAGTCCTCGTCGGTGGGCAGCTCCTCCGGCAGCTCCCCCCGGGCGACCGCGCTCCCCAGCTCGGGGGCGGCCTCGCGCGGGGTGCGGCCGGTCTCGCGGTAGCCGACCCAGTCGGCGTACCCCTCGGACAGCCACAGCGGGGTGGCCGCGTTGGTGTGGGCGCGGGTGGCGACATGGGTGGTCTCGTGGGTCAGCACGACCTGCCGTCCGAGGTGCCCGAGCATGGCGTAGGCGTCGGGATTGACCACGATCCGGTCCGCTGGCGCCTTCGCCCCGCCGCCGGTCTCCCCGGTGGTGACGGCCGCGATCCCCCGGTAGGAGGAGGCGGGCGAGCCCAGCAGCCCCGCCATGTCGTCGAGCGACTTCGGCACCAGCACGACGACCCGCCCCGCCCAGCCGGTGCCCCAGGCCGCCGACACCGCCGGGACCGCGCCGTCCGCGAGGTCCGCGAACTCCCGCAGCCGCTGTCGGCTCTGCCCGGCGCCCAGGACCAGACTGTGCGCGCCGCGCACCGCGCTCACCGCGCCCTGGTCCCACAGTTGCTCGGCGGCCTTCGGCGCGGGCCTTTCGGAGGCCACCGTCCACCGTCCGTCCCCGGACCGGACGAGCCGCAGGGTGCGGGCGGTGGTCACTGGAGCCTTGTCGTGGCCCTCGACGCGGTAGCTCAGCTCGGCGTCGGCGGTCGCCGTGTCGCCGTCCCGGCGCACCTCGGTCACCCGGTACGACCAGGCGGCCAGCGGCACGGCCCGCAGCCGGGCGTAGGAGGGGGCGCCGCCGGTGGCCGCGTACGCGCGGGCGTCCTGGGCGAGGACGGCCGCCGCCCGCCGGTCCAGCACCCGCTGCACCTCGGAGCGCACGCCGTCCTGCGGGGCCCGGCCGCCGCAGGCCACCAGGGAGACGAGCAGCAGACAGAGCGCCACCACCCCGGATCCGCGCGCCCGCCCGTGACCAGCCATCCTCCCGATCGTACGGCGGCCGGCCCGGCCGGGCGCCGGTCAGGGGCGGGGCGGACCGGATCAGGGCCGGGTCGGGGCTGTGTCAGGGCCGGGTCACCGAGGAGACCGGCATCATCCCGACCGGGTCGTAGCGCACCGGCGCGCCCGGGTAGGGGGCGTGGATGACCTGGCCGTTGCCGACGTACATGCCGACATGACTGGCGTCGGAGCGGTAGGTGACGATGTCCCCCGGCCGGGCCTGGGAGAGCGGCACCCGCCGCCCCGCGTGCGCCTGGGCCTGCGAGGTGCGCGGCAGGGCGACCCCGGCCTGCGCGTACGACCACTGCACCAGGCCCGAACAGTCGAAGCCGGAGGGCCCGTTGGCGCCCCACACGTACGGCCGGCCGAGCGCGGACCGCGCGGCGGCGAGCGCGGCGCCCGCCCGGCCCGAGGCCGGCACGTCGCCGAAGAGCCCCGGAAGACCCGAGCGGCCGGAGCGGGAGGCCCGGTCCCAGGCCGCGCGCTCGGCGTACGGCAGGGAGTTGAGGAGCCGACGGGCCCGGGCGAGCTTGTCCTCGACGGTCCGCTTGTGGCGCACCACGGCCTTGCGGCTCGCCTCCAGATCGGCGAGCTTGCGGGCCGCCTCGGTGCGGTCCTGGGCGAGTTCGCGGACCGCGCCCCGCAGTTCCTTCAGCTCCCCGGCCTGGTGGGCGGTGATGCGGTCCAGGACGGACGCCTTGTCGAGGTAGTCGTCCGGGTCGTCGGAGAACAGCAGCGCCAGGGAGGGGTCGAGGCCGCCGGAGCGGTACTGCGCCCCGGCCAGCGAACCGAGTTCCTCCCGCAGGTCGTTGATGTGCCCCTGCTGCCGGGCGATCGCGTCCCGGGCGGCGCCGACCTGCTCGCGCAGGACGTCGGCGCGCTCCCCGGCCTCGTTGTACGCCTCGGTGGCCTTCTCGGCCTCCGCGTAGAGCCGGTCCACCTCGGCCCGGGTGTCCTCGTGCGGCGCGGCCGAGGCCGGTACGGCGGCGAGGGCGCCGAGAGCGGCGGCCGCGGCGGACAGCGCGGACAGGGCGCAGGTGGCACCCCGGTCGAACCCGGACGGTGCAAGGCGGCGATGGGACCCCACGGAAGCCGCGCTCCTTCCCCTGGCTGACGAAACGCGGCAGACAGTAGCCCCGAGTCCAGGGGGTGACCAAAGACCTCCGCACGGCACGCACAGTGACGCCCCGCCGCTGACGCAGGTCACCGGCGGGGCGTGGGGTCACTTCGGGTCGTCGTAATTCGCCCGTTCGGGCGGTGCCGTGTCCTGATCTTGGACCGGCGGGGCGGGGCTCCGGTCAGACGCGGACGCCGAACATGAACGGGCCGCCGATGGTGTTCATCGACTCGTAGCGCACGACGGTGCCGCTGCGGGGCGCGTGGATGATCTGGCCGTTGCCCGCGTACAGGCCGACGTGGTGCAGGTCGCCGAAGAAGAAGACCAGGTCGCCGACCTGGAGCTGGCTCGACGAGTAGATCTTCGTGCCGATGGTGGACTGCGCCTCGGAGGTCCGGGGTATGCCGACGCCGGCCTGGGCGTAGGCCCAGGAGGTGAGGCCCGAGCAGTCGTACGAGGACGGGCCGGTGGCGCCGTAGACGTACGGGGTGCCCAGCTTGGACTGGGCGGCGGAGAAGGCGGCGGCGGCGCGGCCGGAGGCGGGCGTGGAGTTGCCCAGGTCGACGCGGGCGGAGGAGGAGCGGTTGGCGCGCTCCTGCTCGGCGGCCAGCTCGGCCTTCTCCTTGGCGGTCAGGGAGTTGAGGAGCTTCTGCGCCTCGGCGAGCTTGCCCTGGACCTCCTTCTTCTTCTTGCCCAGCTCGGTCCGGGTGGAGGCGAGGTCCTTGAGCTTGTCGGACGCCTCGGCGCGGTCCTGCGCCAGCTCGCGCTGCTTGACCTGGATCTTCTTCAGCGCCTCGACCTGCTGGGCGCTGAGCTGGTCGGCGGCGGACGCCTTGTCCAGGTAGTCGTCGGGGTCGGCCGACAGGAAGAGCTGGAGGGAGGGGTCGATGGTGCCGGTGCGGTACTGCGCGGCGGCCGCCAGGCCCATCGAGTCGCGGAGCGCGTTCAGTTCCTCCTGGCCACGGGCGACGTTGTCCTGGATGGTGGAGATCTCCTTCTGGAGCTTCTCCTGCTTCTCCGTGGCGCCGTTGAGCTTCTCGGTGGCCTGCTCCGCCTCTTCGTAGAGCTTGTCGACCTTCGTCTTCACCTCGTCCTTGCTCGGCTTCTCGCTCGGCGCCGCGTTGGCTGCCTGGGAGCTGAGCGCGACGGCAGCGGCGGCTGCGGTGGTGAGCACGGTCACGCGCGCGCGACTCGGCTGCTTCGGTCGACGGTGGGACGCCACGGAGACGGGCTCCTTCTTTTGAGTGATCACCCGTGTGGAGGTTCGAGCCCAGACCTTAGTGACCCGGCCGTGATCACTTCAAATCCCCAGCCACAAAAACACCTCACGCAACGCAGTTTTTTCAACTAACTCACGTGCGGTGATGCCGGGTTGACGCTACGTTGCGTGACGATTCCGCCAATTCGGGCGTTAAACCTGCAACATCGACCTTCAGGACAGGCGCTTGAGGAGGACCGCCGAAGCCACCGGACGGGCCCCCGCCTTGGCGACGCCGTCGGCCACCTCGCGGTCGGTGGAGACGACGATCACCGGCCGGCCGGGCGGCTCCGCGCGCACGAGCTGGCGGATCAGCTCGTCGGCGGTCACCCCCGCCTTGGAGAACAGCACCCGCACCCCGCGCGGCGGCGCGAGCAGCACCGGGGCGGCCAGTTCGGCCCCGTCGAAGACACAGGTGACCTCGGCGCCGGTCTGCGCCGCGAGCTGGGAGAGCTGCCCCAGCAGCCGCAGCCGCTGCTTCTCCAGCGGCATCTGCGGATAGCCGGTCTTGGTGACGTTGTAGCCGTCGACCACGAGATGCGCCTGGGGCAGGGCGAGCAACTGGTCGATGATGGCCGGGTCGTTCTCCGACAGGGCGCGCGCGGCGATGTCCTTGGGGGTCATCCGGCCCGGCTCGACCGCGTCGACCGTCTCCGCGGGCCGCACCGACACCGGCGGCAACGCCAGTTCGCGGCGCAGCCCCTGGGCCGCGTCGAGCACGGTGTCGAGCAGCAGCCGGACCCGCATGTCCTCGACGCTGCGCCCCTCGCGGGCCGCCCGGCGGGCCGCCTCCAGGGCCGCCTCCGCCTCGCCGAGCCGCGCCTTGAGCCGCCGGGCCTCGCTCTCGGCGGCGGACACCTGGGTCTGCCCCTCGGCGCGCACGGCCTCCGTCTCGGCCTGCACCTTGCGCAGGGCCGCCTCGCCCCGCTTCACGTCGCTGAGGGCCGAACGCAGCTTGCGGTGCAGGGACTCCGTCTCCTTGCGCGCCGCGTCCAGCTCGGTGCGCAGCCGCTCGGTGTCCGCCCGGCTCTGCTCCCGGGCGCGGTCCAGTTCCTCGCGCAGCCGCGCCAGTTCGGCCCGCGTCTCGTCGTCGACGCGCTCGGCGTCCGCCCGCTGGGCCTCCTCGCCCGCCGCGGTGACCAGCTTCACCCAGCCGACGGGCCGCAGCACATAGGCCGCGGCCGCCACGTCGAGCGGGTCCGCGGCCGGGGTCGGCGAGCCGGAGTCGAGGGCGCCGGACAGCTCCGGCTGGGCTTCTCTGAACTTCTCGGCGATGCGCTGCCGGAACAGCGCGTCGGTCTCCAGCGCGGCCGCCATCGCGTTGCCCGCGAACTTCGCCCGGCGGTTCGGGGCGAACCGGGCGTACTGCCGCAACTGCGCGGGCAGTTCGCCGACGGTCAGCCCGCCGAAGCCGTCCGAGACGATCTGCACGACCCGGCGGCGCACCCCGTCGGGCAGCGGACGGTCGAGCACCTCAGCGGCGCCGTCGCCCGGCCCCCCGCCTGCGCTCTCCACCATCCGTCACACCCCAATACGTGTACGGGGCCGGCTCCGGTCAGGAGCCGGCGCCCGGCCGATCCACGAGTTCCACCTGGTCCACGGCGTTGCACCAGCGGCACCGCACCGACTCGATGGTCTCACTGACCACCTCGCGCTCCTCCACCTTGGGCTCGCCCGCCAGGTCGAGGTGGACGTACTCGACGGCCTTCGACGAACGCGTGACGTCGAACCGGGTGAGGTTGCCGCACAGGGTGCAGCGCCACCGGGTGGTGGCGGTCGGCAGGGGAACCGTCATGGTGACTGTCCGCTCCTTCTGGTGTCGGGTCGCTGGTGTCGCTGGTACGAACGGGTCGGGCCGGAGGCTCCCCGCCGTGTATGGCTCGTAACCCTACGGCCTGGCGGGTCCTCACCGCCCGTCCGTCCACGGCGGCGAGGCGGTACGGGCGAGTGCGTCCCGTTACGTCATGCTCTGTGTTCATGATCGGCAAGTGGAGCGGCCCCCTCGGCGCCGCGTTCCGACGGGCGCCGGTGACGCACGTGCTGATCGCCGTGTGCTCCGCGATCTTCGTGCTGGGCCCGGCCGCGGGCCTCGATCCCGCCTACGGCTCCGGCGACGCCCTGCTCGCCGCCCAGCGCGCCTATTTCCGCCGCTGGGGGGTGATCCCGGTGGAACTGTTCGCGGACTCCCCGCGGGCCGCGCTGACCCCGGCGACGGCGCTGTTCATCCACGGTAGCTGGGTGCACCTCCTGGGCAACATGCTCTTCCTCTACGTCTTCGGCGTGATGACCGAGGAACGGATGGGCCGCGTCCAGTTCACGCTGTTCTACGTCGGCTGCGGCTACCTGGCGCTGCTGGGGTACGCCGCGGCCAACGCCGGGTCGCCGGCCTCGCTGGTGGGGGCGTCGGGGGCGATCTCCGCGGTGCTGGGCGCGTTTCTGTACCTGTTCCCCCGGGCGCGGGTGACCAGTCTTCTGCCGTTCCTGTTCTTCCTGCCGCTGCGCTTCCCCGCCTGGGTCGTGCTGCCCTGCTGGGCGGCCCTCCAGTGGGTGGCGGCGGGACGGGCGCCCCAGGGCCCCGGCGTGGCCTATCTGGCGCACCTGGTGGGCTTCGGCCTGGGCCTCGGCTACGCGTGGGCGCGGTTTCGTCCTGGGACTAGAGTGAGGGCCACGCCCGCTCCGGCCCCCGAGGGAGAGAACCAGCCGTGATCACCGCGATCGTCCTCATCAAGACCAGCGTGGACCGGATCCCCGAGATCGCCGAGCGGATCGCCTCGCTGGAGAGCGTCAGCGAGGTCTTCTCCGTCACCGGGACCTACGACCTGATCGCCATGGTGCGGGTGAAGCGGCACGACGACCTGGCCGACGTGATCCCCGGCAGCATCAGCAAGATCCCCGGCGTGGAGGCGACGGACACGCACGTGGCGTTCCGGACGTACTCGCAGCACGACCTGGAGGCGGCGTTCGCGATCGGCCTGGACTCCTGACCGTGTGACCGCCTGACGCCGCCCCCTGCGGAAGACCGAGCTCAGACCGCCGGGACGCAGCGGCCGTCCTGCGTGCGGTACGTCCACCGCGCGCCGTCGGTGACCAGTTCCCGCACGGCCGCCACGAAGCGGTCCACGTGCTCGTCGGGCGTCCCGGCGCCGAAGCTCACCCGGATGGCGTTGAGGGACTTCTCGCCCGGCGCCGCCTCGGGGGCCCCGCACTCGCCCTGCGCCTCGGGGGCACCGCCCAGCAGGGTGCGCACCAGCGGGTGGGCGCAGAACAGGCCGTCGCGGACGCCGATGCCGTACTCGGCGGACAGCGCGGCGGCGAAGTGGGAGCTGTTCCAGCCGTCGACGACGAAGGAGATCACCCCGACCCGGGGCGCGTCGTCGCCGAAGAGCGACAGGATCCGCACCTCCGGCACATCGGCGAGGCCCGTGCGCACCTTCTCGATGAGCTGCCGCTCGCGCGCGACCAGCGTGTCGAAACCGGCCTCGGTGAGCGCCTTGCAGGCCGAGGCGATGGAGTAGGCGCCGATCACGTTCGGCGAGCCGGCCTCGTGGCGGGCCGCGCTGTCGTGCCACTCCACGTCCACTCCCCCGTCCTCGCGCCGGGTGACCCTGCGGCTCGCGCCGCCGCCCGCGAGGTAGGGGTCGGCCGCGCGCAGCCAGTCGGCGCGGCCGGCCAGCACACCGGAGCCGAAGGGCGCGTACAGCTTGTGCCCGGAGAAGGCGACCCAGTCGACGTCGAGGTCCCGGACGGACACCGGGTAGTGCGGGGCGAGCTGGGCGGCGTCCAGGACGATCCGGGCGCCGTGGGCGTGCGCGGCCGCGGCCAGCTCCCGCACCGGCCACAGCTCGCCGGTGACGTTGGAGGCGCCGGTCACACAGACCAGGGCCGGGCCGTAGGGGTCGCGGTCGGCGAGGGCCCGCTCCAGGGTCTCGACGGCCTGTCCCGGGGTGCGGGGGGCGTCGAGGTAGGTGACCCGGGCGTCCCGCCAGGGCAGCAGCGAGGCGTGGTGCTCGGTCTCGAAGACGAAGACCTGGCAGCCGGCGGGCAGGGCGGCGGCGAGCAGGTTGAGGGAGTCGGTGGTGGAGCGGGTGAAGACCACCTGGTCGTCGGCGCGGCAGTCCAGGAACTCGGCGACCGTGGCGCGGGCGTTCTCGAACAGGTCCGTCGAGAGCTGCGAGAGGTAGCCGGCGCCGCGGTGGACGCTGCCGTAGTACGGCGCGTAGGCCGCGACGTCGTCCCACACCCGCTGCAACGCCGGTGCGCTGGCGGCGTAGTCGAGCGCGGCGTAGGTGACCTCGCCACCGGTGACGAGCGGGACGGTGACATCACAGCCCAGAACGGGCAGCGGGGCACAAACGTCCTGGACGGAGGCAGCGGTGGAGACAGACATGACGGAACTCCCGTGAGAGGAAAGGAAGAAGAGTGAAAAGGGGTGCGCGGAGGCGGGGCTCGGCGGCCCTATCGCATTCGCTGGCTCACGGAAGACTCCCTCGAACGACCAGGACCCCTGGTGTCGAGAGGGGCCCGCGCTTGCCGTAGACCTCGCTGCCTACGGCCTGGTCTTCACCCGGGGCACCCCGCCACGGACGGAGGGTTGCCGGACAGTCGGCCGGGGCCTCATGACTGTCACTCATGACCTGGTACAGAAACTACGGGACGTGATCGCCGTCCCGCAACCCGTGTCCGGATCGCGGGACGGCGATTCCCGTCACGTCAGGCGTTGCTGGCGGTGACCCAGCGCTCCAGGACCCGGCGGGCCGCCCCGGAGTCCACGGACTCGGCGGCGCGGGCCATGCCGGCGGCGATCTGCTCGGCGAGCGTCCCGCCGGCCGGGTCGAGGGCGACCAGGGCCGCCGCCGAGTTCAGCAGGACGGCGTCGCGCACCGGGCCCGGCTCGCCCTCGAGGAGCCGCCGGGCGACCTCCGCGTTGTAGGACGGGTCACCGCCGCGCAGAGCCTCCACCGGGACCAGCTCGATGCCGACCTCGCGCGGGTCGAAGGTCTCCTCGGTGACCGTGCCGTCACGGACGACCCAGACCCGGGAGGTGGAGGTGGTCGTCAGCTCGTCGAAGCCGTCGTCGCCGCGGAAGACCAGCGAGGAGTGGCCGCGCTCGGCGAAGACCCCGGCGACGATCGGCGCCATGCGGGGATCGGCGACCCCCACCGCCTGCGCCCGCACCTTCGCCGGGTTGGTCAGCGGACCGAGCGCGTTGAACACCGTACGGATGCCCAACTGGCCGCGGGCGGCGCCCACATGGCGCAGCGCCGGATGGAACTTGACGGCGAAGCAGAAGGTGATGCCGGCCTCCTCGGCCACCTCGGCCACCCGCTTCGGCGTCAGCTCCAGATTGACGCCCAGCTTCTCCAGGACGTCCGAGGCGCCGGAGGCCGAGGACGCGGCGCGGTTGCCGTGCTTGACGACCTTGGCGCCGGTGCCGGCCACCACGATCGAGGACATCGTGGAGATGTTCACCGTCTTGGCGCCGTCGCCGCCGGTGCCGACGATGTCGACGGTGCGGCCCGGCACCTCGATCAGGTTGGCGTGCTCGTACATCGTCCGCACGAGTCCGTTGATCTCCGCGACGGTCTCGCCCTTGGCCCGCAGCGCCACCGCGAACCCGGCGATCTGGGCGTCGGTCGCCTCGCCGCGCATCATCAGGTCCATCGCCCAGGCGGTGTCGTCCGCCGACAGGTCCCGGCCGGCCAGCAGGCCGTTCAGCAGGGCGGGCCAGGAACGGACCGCCGCGGTGTCGCCTCCGGCGGGGGTCACAGCGCTCATAGCCGCTCCTGGGTGTCGTACGGGCGAGCCTGGCTCGCGCAAACAGGGTGTGATCCCACCCTATCCAGCCCGCGGACACGGCGAAGGGCCCCGTCCGAAGACCGGACGGGGCCCTTCACTCAGGGCGTGGCGACGCCTGGTGATCAGTGGTGGCCGTGGCCGCTCGTGATCTCCTTGTACTCCTCGACGGTCGGCTTGGGGATCTGCTGGTCCTCGCCGAAGTACGCGCCGCTGATCTTGGCACGCAGCTTCTCGGTGGCCTTCACCTTGCGCTCGACGCCGTTCTCGTCGACCGTGGCGCCGATCGCGACCGGCTCGTACTGCTCGTGGGCCGTGAGCGTGTAGAGCTGCTCCTGGCTGAGCGGCTCGTGCACCTCGATGAACTCACCGTGCGGCAGGCGCTTGATGGTGCCGGTCTCCCGGCCGTGCAGCACCTTCTCCCGGTCCCGGCGCTGGAGGCCGAGGCAGATCCGCTTGGTGAGGATGTACGCGATGACCGGTCCGACGAAGAAGAAGATCCGGACGAACCAGGTGATCGAGTTGATCGACAGGTGGAAGTGCGTGGCCCACAGGTCGTTGCCGCCGCCCACCAGCGTGATCATGTACATCGTGACCCAGGCGACGCCGAGCGCGGTGCGGGTCGGCGCGTTGCGCGGGCGGTCCAGGATGTGGTGCTCGCGCTTGTCGCCGGTCACCCACGACTCGATGAAGGGGTAGGCGGCGAGCGCCGCGAGGACGACACCGAAGAGCACCAGCGGGATGAACACGCCCAGGACCAGCGTGTGGCCCCAGATGTTGATCTCCCAGCCCGGCATGAAGCGGATCAGACCCTCGGCGAAGCCCATGTACCAGTCGGGCTGGGCGCCGGTGGACACCTGGTCCGGACGGTAGGGGCCGAGCGCCCAGATCGGGTTGATCTGGGTGACCGCGGAGATGATCGCGATCACACCGAAGACCAGGAAGAAGAAGCCTCCGGCCTTGGCCATGTAGACCGGCAGCAGCGGCATGCCGACGACGTTCTTGTTGTTCTTGCCGGGACCCGCGAACTGCGTGTGCTTGTGGTAGAAGACCAGGATCAGGTGCGCCACCATCAGGCCGAGCATGATGCCCGGCAGCAGCAGGATGTGGATCGAGTAGAACCGCGCCACGAAGTCGTGGCCCGGGAACTCCCCGCCGAACAGGAACATCGAGATGTACGTGCCGACGATCGGCATCGACAGGATGGCGCCCTGGGTGAAGCGGACACCGGTGCCGGAGAGCAGGTCGTCAGGGAGCGAGTAGCCGGTGAAACCGGTGAACATGCCCAGGACGAACAGCAGGAAGCCGAACAGCCAGTTGATCTCACGCGGCTTGCGGAACGCGCCCGTGAAGAACACGCGCATCATGTGCACGAACATGCCGGCGAGGAAGATCAGCGCCGCCCAGTGGTGGATCTGCCGGATCAGCAGACCGCCGCGCACGTCGAAGGAGATGTGCAGCGTCGAGCTGAACGCCTCCGACATGAGCTGTCCCTGGAGCGGGACGTAACTGCCGTGGTACTCCACCTCGTTCATCGACGGGTGGAAGAACAGCGTCAGATAGACACCGGTCAGGATGATGATGAGGAAGCTGTACATGCAGACTTCGCCCAGCATGAACGACCAGTGGTCGGGGAAGATCTTCCGCATGTTGGCCTTGGCCAGGGAGTAGATCCCCAGCCGGCCGTCGGCCCAGTCGGCGATGCGCTCGCCGGCCGGGGCCTTGCCGCGTTCGCGGGCCTCGGTGTTCTCTGTGGTGCTCATCCGCGCTCCCAGAAGGCAGGACCGACGGGCTCTTCGAAGTCGCTGAGCGCCTCGAGGTAGCCCTCGTCGTTCACGCCGATGCGCAACTGCGGCAGGGCGTGACCGGCCGGGCCGAAGATCACTCGGGCACCGTCGGAGAGGTCGAAGGTGGACTGGTGGCAGGGGCACAGCACGTGGTGCGTCTGCTGCTCGTACAGCGAGATCGGGCAACCGACGTGGGTGCAGATCTTCGAGTACGCCACGATGCCTTCGTGCGACCACTCGAGCTCGCGCTTGTCCTTGATGTTCTCCGGCTGGAGCCGGACGATCATCAGGGCCGCCTTGGCGATCTCGTTCTGGAAGTTCTCGTCGTGCTCCTCCAGGCCCTCGGGCATGGCGAAGGTGAGCGAACCGACGGCGACGTCCGAGGGACGCAGCGGCTCGTTCGTGTTCATGTTGACGAGCAGCTTGCCCTTGGCCCACAGCGTGTGGCGCAGCTTGTCCTCGGGCAGCGGGCCGAGGTCGCGCAGCAGCACGACACCGGAGAGCGGCACCAGGGTGAGCGCGCCGAACATCGTGTTGCGGATCAGCTTGCGGCGGCCGATCGCCGACTCCTGGGCGCCCGCCTTGAAGTCCGCGTGGACCTTGGCGCGCACCTCGGGGGAGGCGGCGATCGGGTGCCGCTCGTCGGCGACCTCGACGTCGGACATCAGGGTGCGGGCCCAGTGGACCGCGCCGGCGCCGATGGTGAACAGCGCCGTGCCCAGGGTCAGACCCAGCGCGAAGTTCAGTGCGCTGATGTGGCCGATCGGGAACACGAAGATCGACTTGTCGGCGGGGATCGTCACGAAGGACGCGATGAAGCCGACGGTCGCGAGCATCGAGAGCGTGAACAGGAAGGCGACCGCACGCTCGGACCGCTTGGCGGCCCGCTCGTCGATGTCCTGGATCCGGTGCTCGTGCGGCGGCAGTCCCGGGTCGGCGAACGGGTTCTTCTCGTCCGCCACGGTGACCGCACCGTGCGCGTGGTCCTGCTCTGCGGGCAGGTTCTCTTCTGGAATGTCTTGGCTACTCATGACTTCTTGGCCTTTGCGGTCCGAGCGGCGACCCAGACGGCGACCGCGATCAGGGCGCCGAGACCGAAGATCCAGGCGAACAGGCCCTCGCTGACGGGGCCGAGGCCGCCCAGCTCCAGACCGCCCGGGTTCACCGTCTCGTCGCTGTTGACCGCGTGCAGGTACGCGATGATGTCCTTCTTGTTCTGCTCCGACAGCGTGGTGTCGGGGAAGGAGGGCATGTTCTGCGGGCCGGTCTGCATGGCCTCGTAGATGTGCTTCGGGTCCACGCCCTCGAGGGTCGGGGCGTACTTGCCCTTGGTGAGGGCACCGCCCTTGCCGGTGAAGTTGTGGCACTGCGCGCAGTTGGTGCGGAACAGCTCGCCGCCCTTGGCGATGTCGGCGCCCTCCGGGCCGTACTGGGCCTCGGTGGGGACGTTCGGGCCGGCGCCGAGGGAGGCGACGTACGCGGCGAGCTGGTCGATCTGGGCCTGCGAATAGATGACCTTCTTCTTGGGCACCTGGGCGCCCTGGGAGGTCGCCGCCGGCATACGCCCGGTGCCGACCTGGAAGTCGACGGCCGCGGCGCCCACGCCGACCAGGCTCGGACCGTCGGAACTGCCCTGACCGCCGGTGCCGTGGCAGCTTGCGCAGCCTACGGCGTAGAGCTTCTTGCCCTCTTCGATGGCCAGGGACTGGGCGGTTTCATCTGCCTGCGCCTTGCTCGCGGGCGCGAACGCGGCGTACAGCCCCCCCGTGCACGCCAGCGCGAGGAGTAGGACGACGAGCGCCGCCAGCGGATGGCGTCGTCGTGCGGAGAGCTTTTTCACGGATTACCCCGGTGTCAGGATCTTCTGCGTCGATGCTTCTGGAAGTGCGCTCTGCGGCGCGTGGAACGGTCCCGCTACTTGATCATGTAGATCGTGGCGAAGAGGCCGATCCAGACGACATCGACGAAGTGCCAGTAGTAGGACACGACGATCGCGGCGGTCGCCTGCTCATGGGTGAACCTCTTGGCCGCGTAGGTTCGCCCGAGGACCAGCAGGAAGGCGATCAGGCCGCCCGTCACGTGCAGGCCGTGGAAGCCGGTGGTCAGGTAGAAGGCCGAGCCGTAGGCGTTCGACGAGAGCGACAGGCCCTCGTGCTTCACCAGCTCGGTGTACTCGTAGATCTGACCGCCGACGAAGATCGCGCCCATGACGAAGGTGACGATGAACCAGCCCCGGAGCTTCTTCACGTCACCGCGCTCGGCGGCGAACACGCCGAGCTGGCAGGTGAGGGAGGAGAGCACCAGGATCGTGGTGTTCGTCGCCGAGAACGGGAAGTTCAGGGCGTCGGCCTGTTCCTTCCAGAAGTCCGGACCGGTCACCGATCGCAGGGTGAAGTACATCGCGAAGAGGGCCGCGAAGAACATCAGCTCGGAACTCAGCCAGATGATGGTTCCGACGCTGGTGAGGTTCGGCCGATTGACCGACGGGTGCGCGTGCCCGGTATCTACTGTCGTTGCTGTCGCCACGACCGACATTATGTCGGTCGCTTATCCCGCCCTCACTCCGGGGGGTGCCGTTCGGAGTGTTCGCACGTCGTGTACTGCCCGGATGGCCCATCGAAGTCGTGTTCCAACCGGTGTTGACGGGGTGTTCAAGGGAGTAGCATCCGCCGCAACGGTTCTGTCCGTACGACGCCGATGTCACGGAGGAAGCATGCAGGCGACCGCCACGGTGCTGGTCTACAGCGACGACTCCAACACCCGCGAGCAGGTGCGCCTCGCCACCGGCCGGCGGCCGGCCCCCGATGTGCCCGTGGTCGAGTTCCTGGAGTGCGCCACGTCCGCGGCGGTCGTGCGCGAGCTGGACCGGGGCGGCGTCGACGTCGTCGTCCTGGACGGCGAGGCCGTGCCCATGGGCGGCATGGGCCTGTGCCGGCAGCTCAAGGACGAGGTCTTCCAGTGCCCGCCCGTGCTGCTGCTCATGGGGCGGCCGCAGGACGCCTGGCTGGCCACCTGGAGCCGTGCGGACGCGGCGGTGACGCTGCCGGTGGACCCGGTGGAGTTCGCCGACGCGCTGGCCGCCCTGCTGCGGCAGAAGAGGCTCCAGAGCGCCTGAGAGGCGCGTGCGGGCTCCCCGGGCCGTCCGGTGCGTGATCCGGGCCCGGGCGCCCGCGGGGCGGCTCAGACCGCCACGGGCCGCAGGGTCGACGTGTCGTGCTGTCCCACCGTCTTCCCACCGCCCGTCAACGCGCTGCCCGCGGTCCACTTCTTCCAGTCGACGTTCCAGTCGCCGAAGCCGTTGCCGAAGGTCTCCATGGTGTCGCCGTAGCTGTTGACCACCTTGACCACGTCGCCGCGGCGCACGTTCTCGTAGAACCAGGCCGCGTTGGACGTGCTCATCCCGGTGCAGCCGTGGCTGACGTTCTCGTAGCCCTGCGAGCCCACGCTCCAGGGGGCCGCGTGGACGTACTCGCCGCTCCAGGTCACCCGGGTGGCGTAGTACACGTCGAGGTCGTACGACTCGGAGGAGCCCTCGGCGATCCCGATCGAGGTACCGCGCATCCGTACGAGGTACTCCTTGCCCAGGACCACCTTGACGCCGTTGCGGGTCTCGAAGCCGGGCTTGCCGGTGGTGACCGGGATCGTGTTGACGACCTCGTCGTTGCGGTAGACCGTCATCTGGTGGCTGGAAGCGTCCGTGACGGCGACGACCCGGTCGCCGATGGCCAGCTTCAGGTCCTTGCTCCTGCTCCCCCACAGCCGGTCGCCGATCTTGATGCCGTCCAGGTTGCTGCGCGCGCGGACGGTGGCGTGGGCGGGCCAGTACTCCTTGGGCCGGTAGTGGAGTTCCTTGTCGTCCACCCAGTACCAGGCGCCCTGCACGGACGGGGTGGACTCGACCTTGAGGCCGCGCTCCACGACGGCCCGCTGGGCGGGGTCCTTGACGGGCTCGCTCAGGGTGGCGGTGACGGGCTGTCCGACGCCGTAGTCGCCCGCCTCCGGGCCGAACTCGACGCTCAGGCGCTTCTTCCCGCTGGGCTTGCCGGTGTCGAAGGTGACGACCCGGCGGCCGGGGGCGCCGTTGTCGTCCTCGGTGCTGACCCGGACCGTGTAGTGGGCGTCGGCGGCCAGCGGCTCGGTGCTGTGCCAGCGGCTGCCGTCGGCGGCGAGTTCGCCGGCCACGTAGCGGCCCGTGGCGTCCACGGCGGTGACGTCCGTGATGCGGTCGTCGGAGTCCGCGGTGGTGATCTCCAGCGGCTTGTCGGGGTCGGCCTTCTTGCCCTCGTCCTCGGGGGTGTTGAAGGAGACCATGCTGCTCGCGTCGTAGGGGCGGGCGGCCAGGGGGTTGTCGCTCGAGCCGCAGGCGTTGGCGCCCGCGACCAGGGCGGTCACCAGCAGCGTGCAGCCGACGACGGTGCGGGGGCGGGGTGAGTGGCTCATGACTTCACGCTAGGGAGCCGCGTCAACAGCGGCGCGCTGGACGCCACGGATGGAGGACACGCATTGCGGCAAAAGACGGAGCCCGGACCCTCCGTGACGGAGTGTCCGGGCTCCCGTGCGCTCGGCGCGTGCTACTGGGCGCCTGTGGCGGCGTAGGTCCTACTGGGTGCGGTTCTCACCGCGGTAGTACTCGAAGACCCAGCCGAAGATGCCGATGAGGACCAGCGGGGCGGAGAAGTACAGCAGCCACCAGCCGACCGCGACACCCAGGAAGGCCAGGGCGCCGCCGATGGCGAGCGACAGCGGCTGCCAGCTGTGAGGGCTGAAGAAGCCCAGCTCGCCGGCGTCGTCCGCGACGTCGGCCTCCTTGTTGTCCTGGGCACCGGTGTCGACCCGCCGGGCGGTGAAGCCCAGGTAGAAGCCGACCATGATGCACAGGCCGAAGGCCAGGAAGAGCGCCGTGGTGCCGGCCGGCTCCTTCGACCACACGCCATAGACGACCGCCATGGCGAGGACGAAGACGCTCAGCCAGACGAACATCTTGCCCTGGATCTTCACTTGCCGGCCTCCTTGCTGCCCGAGATGGCGCCCGCACCGTGGCCGGCGTGCTCCAACTGCTCCAGCGCCGCGATCTCGGGGTGGTGCAGGTCGAACGCCGGGGATTCACTGCGGATCCGCGGCAGGGTGAGGAAGTTGTGCCGGGGCGGCGGGCAGGAGGTCGCCCACTCCAGGGAGCGGCCGTAACCCCACGGGTCGTCGACACCGACGGGCTTGCCGTACTTCGCCGTCTTCCACACGTTGTAGAGGAACGGCAGGATCGACAGGCCCAGGATGAACGAGCTGATCGTCGAGATCGTGTTCAGGGCGGTGAACCCGTCGGCCGCCAGATAGTCGGCGTACCGGCGCGGCATGCCCTCGGCGCCCAGCCAGTGCTGGACCAGGAAGGTGCCGTGGAAGCCGACGAACAGCGTCCAGAAGGTGATCTTGCCGAGCCGCTCGTCCAGCATCTTGCCCGTCCACTTCGGCCACCAGAAGTGGAAGCCGGAGAACATCGCGAAGACGACGGTTCCGAAGACGACGTAGTGGAAGTGCGCCACCACGAAGTACGAGTCGGAGACGTGGAAGTCCATCGGCGGCGAGGCCAGGATGACGCCCGTCAGACCACCGAAGGTGAAGGTGACGAGGAAGCCCGTCGCCCAGAGCATCGGTGTCTCGAAGGACAGTGAGCCCTTCCACATCGTGCCGATCCAGTTGAAGAACTTCACACCGGTCGGGACCGCGATGAGGAACGTCATGAAGGAGAAGAACGGCAGGAGTACACCGCCGGTGACGTACATGTGGTGGGCCCACACCGTCACGGACAGACCCGCGATCGCGATGGTCGCCGCGATCAGGCCGAAGTAACCGAACATCGGCTTGCGCGAGAAGACCGGGATGACCTCGGAGATGATGCCGAAGAACGGCAGCGCGATGATGTACACCTCTGGATGGCCGAAGAACCAGAAGAGGTGTTGCCACAGCAGCGCGCCGCCGTTGGCGGCGTCGAAGATATGGGCACCGAACTTACGGTCCGCCTCCAGGGCGAACAGCGCGGCGGCCAGCACCGGGAAGGCCAGCAGGACCAGGACACCGGTCAGCAGCACGTTCCACACGAAGATCGGCATGCGGAACATGGTCATGCCCGGCGCGCGCATGCAGATGATCGTGGTGATGAAGTTGACCGAGCCGAGGATGGTGCCGAAGCCGGAGAAGGCCAGGCCCATGATCCACATGTCGGCGCCGATCCCCGGGCTGCGGACCGCGTCCGACAGCGGGGAGTAGGCGAACCAGCCGAAGTCGGCCGCGCCGTTCGGGGTGAGGAAACCGGCGACGGCGATGAGCGAGCCGAACAGGTAGAGCCAGTAGGCGAACATGTTCAGCCGCGGGAAGGCGACGTCCGGCGCGCCGATCTGGAGCGGCATGATCCAGTTCGCGAAGCCGGCGAACAGCGGCGTCGCGAACATCAGCAGCATGATCGTGCCGTGCATCGTGAACGCCTGGTTGAACTGCTCGTTCGACATGATCTGAAGGCCCGGACGGGCCAGCTCGGCGCGCATGACGAGCGCCATCACGCCACCGATGCAGAAGAACACGAACGACGTGACCAGGTACAACGTACCGATGGTCTTGTGGTCGGTGGTGGTGAGCCACTTGACCACGACATTGCCGGGCTGCTTACGCCGGACCGGCAGCTCGTTCTCGTAGGAGCCCTCGGCTGCCGCGGCACCCTGGGGGTCGTTGAGGATGCTCACAGGTTGTTCGTCTCCCGGTTCTTCTCATGGGCGGTCTGCTCGATGCCCGCGGGAACGTAACCGGTCTGCCCCTTCTCGGCGAGTTCCTTGAGGTGCTGCTCGTAGCGCTCGGGGGAGACCACCTTGACGTTGAACAGCATCCGGGAGTGGTCCACACCGCACAGCTCGGCGCACTTGCCCAGGTAGGTGCCCTCTGCGTTGGGGACCACCTGGAAGGCGTTGGTGTGACCCGGAATGACGTCCTGCTTCATGAGGAACGGCACCACCCAGAAGGAGTGGATGACGTCACGCGAGGTGAGGACGAAGCGGACCGTCTTGCCCTCGGGGAGCCAGAGGGTCGGACCCGGGTTGTTCGTCTGCGGGTTCCGCTCGTTGGGGACACCGCAGGAGTAGACGCCGCCCGCGTCGGCGGGGAAGTCCTTCTTGAACCGGTCCGGGATCGCGGCCAGGTTCGCGTCGGTCTTCGCGTCCCCGCTGGAACCGTCGACGTTCTCGATGTAGTTGAAGCACCAGCTCCACTGGAAGCCGACCACGTTGACCGTGACGTCGGGCTTCTTCTCGAGGCTGAGCAGCTTCGACTCGTCACGTGCCGTGAAGTAGAACAGCACCGAGACGATGATGATCGGCACCACCGTGTACAGCGCCTCGATGGGCATGTTGTACCGGGTCTGCGGAGGAACTTCGACCTTCGTGCGGCTGCGCCGGTGGAAGAAAGCGCTCCACAGGATCAGGCCCCACACCAGCACACCGGTGGCGAGCGCGGCCGCCCAGGAGCCCTGCCACAGGGAGAGGATCCGCGGAGCCTCCTCTGTGACCGGGGTGGGCATGCCAAGCCGGGGGAAGTCCTTGTATGTGCAACCGGTGGCGGTCGCCAGGACCAGGCCCGCGGTCATTGCCTGCAGCAGCTTCCGACGCATCGGGCGCCGCGGCTTGGGGGTCCCGCCCACGCCATTCGGGCAGTGGGGGAGGTCGGAGCCGTTGGGACTCACGTAGCGCCTTCCCGAGAGTCTCGCCCGCGCGGTTGGCTGCGGCCTGCCTTCTCGCTGGTCGGTCGCCGCCCTGCGTCGGGCAGGGGTTTGGATGTTTATGCGGACCAAACCCTAGCCGACGCCTTCCGGGGGTTCGCGGGGAGGGTGGCATACGCGCGGCGGGTCACCCGAAAGCGCCCAGTAGCTCGGAGGTTCGGGCGCTTTGGCCGGTCCGGGCGCGTTGTCGCCGCTCTCGTACGGTTCCCCGCGGCCGTGAACCCCTGCCGTACGTTCTACCGTTGCCGTATGGCCTACTTCGACGCCGCGTCCGCCGCCCCTCTCCATCCCGTGGCCCACCAGGCGTTGTCGGCCTCGCTGGACGAGGGGTGGGCCGATCCGGGGAAGCTGTACCGGGAGGGGCGCAGGGCGCGGATCCTGCTCGACGCCGCCCGGGAGGCGGCGGCCGAGGCCGTCGGCTGCCGTCCCGGCGAACTGACGTTCACGTCCTCCGGGACCCGGGCCGTGCAGACGGGCGTGGCCGGGATGCTGACGGGCCGACGGCGGATCGGACGTCACCTGATCGTGTCATCCGTCGAGCATTCGTCGGTACTCCGTTCGGCCGAGTCGTTCGAGGCCGACGGCGGCACGGTGACCCGGCTGCCGGTGCTGCGGAGCGGGGCCGTGGAGAGCGGCGCGTACGCGGAGGCGCTGCGCCCCGACACCGCGCTGGCGTGTCTTCAGTCGGCCAATCACGAGGTGGGCACCGAACAGCCGGTCGCGGCCGTCGCCGAGGCGTGCCGGGCGGCGGGGGTGCCGTTGCTGGTGGACGCGGCCCAGTCGCTGGCGTGGGGGCGGGTGGACGGCGGCTGGTCGGCGCTGACCGCCAGTGCGCGCAAATGGGGCGGGCCTTCGGGGGTGGGGCTGCTGGTGGTGCGCAAGGGAGTGCGGTTCGCGGTCCGTGAGGCGGAGGAGTTCGGGAACCTGCCGGCCGTGGTGGCGGCCGTGGCGTCGCTGCGGGCGGTGCGGGCCGAGGCCGCCGCGGAGGCGGTACGGCTGCGGGAACTGACGGAGCGGATCCGGCTGCGGGTGCCCCAACTGGTCCCGGACGTCGAGGTCGTGGGCGATCCGCTGCGGAGGCTGCCGGGGATCGTCACGTTCTCCTGTCTGTACGTCGACGGGGAGGCGCTGCTGCACGAGCTGGACCGGGAGGGGTTCTCGGTGTCCTCGGGGTCGTCCTGCACCAGCGACACGCTGACGCCGAGCCATGTGCTGCGGGCCATGGGGGTGCTGAGCGAGGGGAACGTCCGGGTGTCCCTGCCGTTCGGCGCGGCCGAGGCGGACGTGGAGCGGTTCCTGGACGTGCTGCCGGGGGTGGTGGCCGGGGTGCGGGAGAAGCTGGGGGCGCCGGTGGCGGCGCCGGCCGCGGAGGTGCGCGCGGACTCGCTCGTGGTGGACGCGCTGGGCCGGCGGTGCCCGATCCCGGTCATCGAGCTGGCGAAGGTCATCGGGGACGTGCCGGTGGGCGGCACGGTGCGGGTGCTCTCCGACGACGAGGCGGCCCGGCTCGACATCCCGGCGTGGTGCGAGATGCGCGGGCAGGAGTACGTGGGTGAGGAACCGGCGGACCACGGTGTCGCCTATGTGGTCCGCCGGGTGTCCTGAGCCCGGGGTCCGGGCTCCGGGGTCTCAGCCGAGGTGCTTGCGGACCTCGGAGGCGGCCTCGTCGCCGTAGGCGGTGGCGAAGCGGTCCATGAAGTGGGCGCGGCGCAACTGGTACTCCTGGGTGCCGACCGTCTCGATGACGAGGGTGGCGAGCATGCAGCCGATCTGGGCGGCGCGCTCCAGGGAGACGCCCCAGACCAGACCGGACAGGAAGCCGGCCCGGAAGGCGTCGCCGACACCGGTGGGCTCGGCCTTGCGCTCCTCCTGGGGGCAGCCGACCTCGATCGGCTCCTCGCCGGCCCGCTCGACGCGGACGCCGCGCGAGCCGAGGGTGGTGACGCGGTGGCCGACCTTGCCGAGGATCTCCTCGTCGCTCCAGCCGGTCTTGGTCTCGATGAGGCCCTTCTCGTACTCGTTGGAGAAGAGGTAGGTCGCGCCGTCCAGCAGGATGCGGATCTCCTCGCCGTCCATCCGGGCGATCTGCTGGGAGAAGTCGGCGGCGAACGGGATCGTGCGCGAGCGGCACTCCTCCGTGTGGCGGAGCATGGCCTCCGGGTCGTCGGCGCCGATCAGGACCAGGTCGAGACCGCCGACCCGGTCGGCCACGGTCTTCAGCTCGATCAGCCGGGCCTCGCTCATGGCGCCGGTGTAGAAGGAGCCGATCTGGTTGTGGTCGGCGTCGGTGGTGCACACGAAGCGGGCGGTGTGCAGGGTCTCCGAGATACGGACCGACTCGGTGTCGACGCCGTGGCGGTCCAGCCACGCACGGTAGTCGTCGAAGTCGGAGCCGGCGGCGCCGACCAGCACGGGCCGGGTGCCGAGCTGCCCCATGCCGTAGGCGATGTTCGCCCCGACTCCGCCGCGCCGTACGTCCAACTGGTCGACCAGGAAGGAGAGCGAGACCGTGTGGAGCTGGTCCGCGACGAGCTGGTCGGCGAAGCGGCCAGGGAAGGTCATGAGGTGGTCGGTTGCGATGGAGCCGGTGACTGCGATGCGCACGGCGTGGACTCTCCTGTGAGGGGAGGGGGATTGACAGTTCACGCTACCCGGTGGAGCGGCACCGTTGAAGCAGTCGAAACTACCCGATAGTAGATCTTTCTTCGCGGGCTCCAGCGTGCTTACGGTTCCGCCATGACGAACCTCGATCTCCCCGCGACCGCTCCGGCCGACCTCGAAGGCGGCCTGGCGCCGCTGTGGGGCGACTGCGCCCGGATGGCTCCGCACTGGGCGGCGCCGGAGAAGGACGCCTCGCGCCCGGTCTCCCCCTCCCTCATCCACGGCGTCTCCGTCCCGGCGAGGTCGGCGAGGCTGCTGGAAGCGATGCCGGACTACGGAAACTAGCCCCTTCGGCGCTCCGAGGTAATCCCTGTGGCGCTCGGAAGGGAACCGTGCGCTCCCCCGCCGCGTCCCATCGCTGTCCCCCGTAAAGGGGATGTGGGGTACGACAGCAGGGCAGCCGAAGGAGCGATGCGGTGAACACCGAGCGACCCGAGAACGACGACGACACCGCCGCCGCGCGCGAGCCGGAACGGGCGGAGTCGGAGACGGCACCGGGATCCGGGTCCGATACGGCACCGGGCTCGGCGGAGAGCTCGGCCGGGGCCGACACGGAGTCCGGTGCCGAGGACGCCACGGCCGGGAAGACCCAGGCCGAAGCGGCGGCGGCCGAGAAGCCCGAGGCCGGGGACACCTCGGCCGACAAGCCCGAGGCCGAAGCCGCAGCGGCCGAGCAGCCCCAGGTCAAGGACATCGCGGCCGAGAAGCCGGAGGCCGACGGCGCCGGGGATGTCGGCGAAGCCGATGTCACCCCCGACGCCGCCCCGGCCGCGCCCCGCCGCCGTTCCCCCCTGCTCGTCGCCTCCGTGGCCGCCGCCGTGCTGCTGGTGGGCGGGGGCGGGGCGTATCTCACCGCGCAGGCCACCGGTGGCTCGGGCGGGCCGGGGGCGCCCTCGGGGGACGGCACTCCCCCGGCGCTCTCGCTGGACGACTACGCCGGCAAGGCGACCGACGACGGCACCCCCGGTGACACGGCCGGCATCGCGCCCGGCGAGCCGAACCCCTACGGGGTGACGTACGTGGCGGACGGCGACCTTCCCGACGGCCCCGGTACGGCGCCCGTGTACTGGGCGACGGGCTCGGTCGGCAAGGACGAGGTCGCCCGGCTGGCGAAGGCGCTCGGGGTCGCCGGGACGCCGACGGCCGACGGGGACGCCTGGAAGGTCGGCTCCGGCAACGACGGCTCGGGTCCGGTCCTGCGGGTGCGCCGGGAGGCGCCGGGTTCCTGGTCGTTCAGCCGGTACGCGCCCGGCACCGACAACTGCACCGGTTCCCTCGCCAAGTGCACCAAGGACCCGGCGGCCCCGGCCACCGCCCCGGTGAGCGAGGCGGCCGCGAAGAAGGCGGCGGCGCCGGTCCTGAAGGCCGTCGGGCAGGAGGACGCGAAGCTGGACGCGAGCCAGGTGATGGGCTCCCAGCGGATCGTGAACGCCGATCCGGCCATCGGCGGTCTGCCTTCCTACGGCTGGACGACCGGCGTCACGGTCAGCGCGCAGGGCGAGGTCGTGGGCGCCGACGGGCAGCTCGGCGCGCCGGTGAAGGGTGCCGCGTATCCGCTGCTGAGCGCCGACGAGGCGCTGGCGGCGATGAACGCGGCGCCGGGGACGGAACACCGGATGGGCATCGGCGGCTGCGCGAGCCCGGTGCCGCTGAAGGACAAGCTGGAGAGCCCCTGCGGGACGGCGACGGACCCCGCGGCCACGAAGCGGGAGACGGTCACGGTCGAGGACGCGGTGCTCGGGCTCGCCCCGCACACCTCGGGCGGCCGGCAGGTGCTCGTGCCGACCTGGCTGTTCGACGTGAAGGCGAAGGGCGCGGCGGACGGCTACCGGCTGACGCATCCGGCGGTGGAGCCGGCGTATCTGGAGTCGGCGTCGGCCTCGAAGCCCTCACCGGCGCCCAGCGCCTCCCCGGGCGAGGACCGGCGTGACGTCCGGGTCGACGGATACACGGCCGAGGGCGACGAGCTGGTCGTGAGCTTCACCGGCGGGGTGTGCGGCGACTACGCGGCGACGGCGGTCGAGTCCGGCGGCCAGGTGAAGGTCACGGTGACCGAGACGCCGTGGAAGGACAAGGTCTGCATCATGATCGCCAAGGAGTTCCACGAGACCGTGCGCCTGGACGAGCCGCTCGGTGACCGGAAGGTCGTCGGGTCGGACGGCGCGGCGATCCCGCTGGAGAAGCCGGGGGCGCGGCTGCCCCGGTGACCCGGCCCTCCTTCGCGGAGGCGTACGGAAAAGGCGGCGGCCCCCATCGAGGTGGGGGCCGCCGCCTTTCGCGTGGATCGCGGCAGCTTTAGCTGAAGGAGTCGCCGCAGGCGCAGGAGCCCGTCGCGTTCGGGTTGTCGATCGTGAAGCCCTGCTTCTCGATGGTGTCGACGAAGTCGATGGACGCGCCGCCCAGGTAGGGGGCGCTCATACGGTCGGTGACGACCTTGACGCCGTCGAAGTCCTTGACGACGTCGCCGTCGAGCGAGCGCTCGTCGAAGAAGAGCTGGTAGCGCAGGCCGGAGCAGCCGCCCGGCTGAACGGCGACGCGCAGGGCCAGGTCGTCACGGCCTTCCTGGTCGAGCAGGGCCTTGACCTTCGCCGCGGCGGCGTCGGACAGGATGATGCCGTCGGTGACGGTGCTGGTCTCGTCCGATACGGACATCTACATCTCTCCCGGGTTGTACGGAGACTGCTTGCCGACGGTTGCAACCGACGGGGCCGCGGATTCATTCCGGGCCGGGCACTTCTCTTTCGCCTGTCTCTTCATGCTCGCACACCGGCGCCGAAGCGAACAGCGACCGTGCGCTCCCCCGACGGTGGCCGCGGTGTCCTCACCGGGATTCATGTCACATCGACGCAATGACCATCGTCAAAGTGACGTGAAGCAAGCTATCATAGATAACGTCAGATAGACGAAAAGCAGAAAGGGTGCGTGACGTGACCACCGCCCAGACCACGGAACTCGACGTACAGCCGAGTCCGCTCGCCCTGTTGCTGCTCGGCCGTGAGGCCGACCCGAAGAGCGAGCGGGGTGTCGAGTGTCCCGGCGACCTGCCCTCGCCGTCGGACCCGGACCTGGTCGAGCGCGCCCGCGCGGCCAAGGAGAAGCTCGGTGACAAGGTCTTCGTGCTCGGCCACCACTACCAGCGCGACGAGGTCATCCAGTTCGCCGATGTCACGGGCGACTCCTTCAAGCTGGCCCGGGACGCGGCCGCCCGCCCGGAGGCCGAGTACATCGTCTTCTGCGGTGTGCACTTCATGGCCGAGTCCGCCGACATCCTGACGTCGGACGACCAGAAGGTGGTCCTGCCCGACCTCGCCGCCGGCTGCTCCATGGCCGACATGGCGACGGCCGAGCAGGTCGCCGAGTGCTGGGACGTGCTGACCGCGGCCGGCATAGCCGAGCAGGTCGTGCCCGTGTCGTACATGAACTCGTCCGCCGACATCAAGGCGTTCACCGGCAAGCACGGCGGCACGATCTGCACCTCCTCCAACGCCCAGCGGGCCCTGGAGTGGGCGTTCGAGCAGGGCGAGAAGATCCTGTTCCTGCCGGACCAGCACCTCGGCCGCAACACCGCCGTGCGGGACATGGGCCTGTCCCTGGAGGACTGTGTCGTCTACAACCCGCACAAGCCCGACGGCGGGCTGACCGCCCAGCAGCTCCGTGACGCGAAGATGATCCTGTGGCGCGGCCACTGCTCGGTGCACGGCCGGTTCAGCCTGGAGTCGGTCGAGGACGTCCGCGCCCGGATCCCCGGCGTGAACGTGCTGGTGCACCCCGAGTGCCGGCACGAGGTCGTAGCCGCGGCGGACTACGTCGGCTCGACCGAGTACATCATCAAGGCGCTGGAGGCGGCCCCGGCCGGCTCGAAGTGGGCCATCGGCACCGAACTGAACCTGGTCCGGCGGCTGGCGAACCGGTTCGCGCCGGAGGGCAAGGAGATCGTCTTCCTCGACAAGACGGTCTGCTTCTGCTCGACCATGAACCGCATCGACCTGCCCCACCTGGTGTGGACCCTGGAGTCCCTCGCCGACGGCAAGCTGGTCAACCGCATCGAGGTCGACCAGGAGACCGAGGCGTTCGCCAAGCTGGCCCTGGAGCGCATGCTGGCGCTGCCGTAGCCGGACCGCCGCGCACCCGCCTCACCCCGCGACCGGCTCCCGGCCGGGGTGACGCGGGTCCAGCGTGAAGACGGTGCCGTCGGGGGCGAGGACGACCAGGGCGCCGTCGGCGCGGAAGACCCGTGCCTGGTGGTAGCTGGTGTCGATGACCTGCTCGGCGCGCGCCGGGGACTCCCACAGCAGTCGCCCGGTCGCCGCGTCGAGCGCGGCCACCCGCCCGGAGGCGCTGGCCGCGAACAGGGTGCGGCCCCGCGCGTCGGCGACCATCCCGCCGGGCTGCTGGAGCGTGGTCGAGGTCGTCCACAGCCGCTTGCCCGTCTTCGGCGCGTAGGCGGTCATCCGGCCGCTGGAGGAGGCGAGGCAGAGCACGCCGCCCGCCGCCGTCGCCTCGCCGCGCGTGCCGTCCGGCAGGTTCCGCCGCCGTACCGACCCGGTGTCCGGGTCGATCAGCACGACCTCGCTGTGGACCGAGTCCCCGGAGACCGGCTCGTCCTGCCGGCCGGACGCCACGAAGACCAGATCGCCGCCGGTGACCCCGACGTGTTCGAGGTCGTCCGGCACGGCCACCTCGCGGGTCGTGCCGTCGTCCGGGTCCAGGGCGTAGAACACGTTCCGCATCGGTGAGCCGGCGTCGAGACAGCCCGCGTACGGCACGCCCCCGAGGTCGTGGAAGGCGCAGGAGTAGGTCGGCCCGGCGGGCAGGTCCGCGGTCCAGCGCGCGCGGCCGTCGCGCGGGTCGCGGGCCGTGACGCGCTTGCCGTCCGGAGTGAGCACCAGAGCGCCGACGAGGGCGGGCTCGACCTCCCGTCCGCCCAGTGTGCGGGACCAGAGCCGCTCGCCGGTGCGGGTGTCGAGGGCCAGGACCGTGGCCGTCGGGTCGCCGCCGGTGTCGCTCACCACCGACTGGAGGACCAGCAGCGCCCCGTCGTGCTCCCCGAGGACCGTGCTGTCGTACGTGTCCATCGGCACGCCCGAGGGCACCGAGTCGGCGCGCCAGCCGCGTCGGCCGTCGGTCGCGTCGATACGGACGGGGAGCACCCCGTTGCCGCCGCAGTACAGGGCGTCCTTGCCCATCGCGCAGGACAGGTTGGTGCCGAGGGAGCTTCCGTTGTCGTTCATCGGCCGGGTCACGCCGGAGAGCGCGGCCCCGTAGAGCGAGGTCCGCCACGGCTTCCAGCCGGCCGGCAGCGGGTCCCAGCGGGAGGCGGCGGGGCGGGCGGGGGCGTCCGGCGCCGCGTTCGCGTCGCCCCGCCGGAAGGGGTCGAACAGGAGGTAGCCGGTGAGCGCCACGGCCAGCACGGCGGCCACCCCCGCCAGGACCGGCCACCGGCGCGCCCGGCTCCCGCGGGCCGGGCGGGGTGCGGCGCCGGCCTGGGTGGGCTCCTCGCGGGCGGCGGGGTCGGGAGGCAGCCGGAGAGTCACCGTGCGGGTGTCGTCCGCCGCCGGTTCGGGCAGCGCCTCGGCGAACTCCGGTCCGAGTTCCGCCAGTTCGGGCCGGTCGCCGGGCTCCTTGGCGAGGCAGCGGGTCAGCACCGCGCGCAGCGGCTCGGCGACGGCGTCCACCTCGGGTTCCTCGTGCATGACCCGGTACGCCGTCAGATAGGGGCTCTCGGCGTCGAAGGGGCCGCGGCCGGTCGCCGCGAACACCAGCAGCGCGCCGAGGGAGAACACGTCCGAGGCGGGGCCGACCGAGCGGGGGTCCGTGAACTGCTCCGGGGACATGAACGGCGGGGTGCCGATCGCGTGGCCGGTCTCGGTGAGGGTCTGGTTCCCGGCGGCGCGGGAGATGCCGAAGTCGATGACGCGGGGGCCGTCCTCGGCCATCAGGACGTTGGCGGGCTTGAGGTCGCGGTGGACCACCCCGGCCCGGTGGATGTCGCGCAGCGCCTCCACCAGCCCCAGGGCCAGCAGGCGCAGTTCGGCGCCCTTGAGCGGGCCGCCGTCGCGGATCCGGGCGGACAGCGCCGGTCCCGGCACGTACTGGGTGGCCATCCAGGGCCGTTCGGCCTCCGGGTCGGCGTCCACGACCGGGGCGGTGAAGGCGCCGCTGACCCTGCGGACGGCGGCGATCTCCTGCCGGAACCGGGCGCGGAAGACGTCGTCCTGCGCGTACTGGGCGTGGACCACCTTGACGGCGACCTCACGGCCCGACCGGGAGCGGCCCAGGTAGACGACGCCCATTCCCCCGGAGCCGAGGCGGTCGACGATCCGGTGTCCGCCGAGCGCCTTCGGATCGTCCTTGTGCAGCGGCAACGCCCCTGTTCCCTTCCCCCGCCGAGCAGTTCGCGTTCACAGGATAGAAAACCCGTGCGGGGGAAGGGACATCGGCGCGGCCGGGGCCGGAGTCCGGTCAGACTCCGGCGGGTTCCGGCGTCTTCTCGGGCTCCGCCGTCTGCCGCTTGGCGGCGCGCTTGTCCGCCCGGCGCTCCTTGCGGAGTTCCAGCATGGCGTAGAGCGTCGGGACGAGGAGCAGGGTGAGCAGGGTCGAGGTGATCAGACCGCCGATCACGACCACCGCCAGCGGCTGGGCGATGAAACCGCCCTCGCCGGTGACGCCCAACGCCATCGGGAGCAGGGCGAAGATGGTCGCCAGCGCCGTCATCAGGATCGGGCGCAGCCGGTGGCGGCCGCCCTCGACGACGGCCTCGACGACGCCGTAGCCCTGGGCCCGGTACTGGTTGATGAGGTCGATCAGGACGATCGCGTTGGTCACCACGATGCCGATGAGCATCAGCATGCCGATCATCGCCGGGACGCCCATCGGGGTGCCGGTGGCGATCAGCAGGCCGATCGCGCCGGTGGCCGCGAACGGGATGGAGACCAGCAGGATCAGCGGCTGGGCGAGCGAGCGGAAGGTCGCGACCAGCAGCATGAAGACGATCGCGATCGCCGCGAGCATCGCGAGGCCCAGGTTGGCGAAGGCGTCGTCCTGGTCCTGGCTGACCCCGCCGATCTCGGCGGTGGCGCCCGCCGGGAGCTTCAGGGCGGTGATCTCGGCCTGGAGCTTCGTGCTCACCGCGCCGGTGTTGTCGCCGGTCGGGCGGGCGGTGACGGTGGCGGCGCGCTGGCCGTCGATCCGGGTCATGGCGACGGGTCCGTCGACCAGTTCGACCGTGGCGACGTCGGACAGCTTCACCGCGCCCAGGCGGAGGTTCTTCAGCTCGGCCAGGGTGGTGGCGGGCTTCGCCGAGGTGATCACGACGTCGCGCTCGGTGTCGTCGAGGATCGCCTTGGCCGCCGGGGTGCCGCGGACCGCCTGGGCGACCGCCGCGCCGAGGGTGCGGTCGTCGAACCCGGCCGCGGCGGCCTTGTCGTTGGCCTTGACCGAGACGCGGGGCACGCTCTGCGAGAGGTCGCTGGTCACGTCGGTGACGTGGTCGATCCCCGCCACGGTCTTGCGGACCTGCTCGGCGGCGGTGCGCAGCACATCGGCGTCGGCCGCCTTGACGACGACGCTCAGGTCCTGGCTGCCGAAGCCGTCACCGGCGGCGACGGTGGTGGTGCCGATGCCGTCGAGCTTCTTCAGCCCGTCCTCGATCCGGCCCTGGACGTCGTCGTAGGACGCGGAGTCCTCCAGCATGACCTGGTAGGACGCCTGGTTGGTGTCCGTGCCGCCGCCGAAGGCCGCCATGAAGCCGGAGGAGCCGATGGTGACCTGGTAGTCCTTGACGCCGTCGGTGGCGCCGAGCAGCTTCTCGACCTTGCGCGCCTGGGCGTCGGTCGCGGCGAGGCTGGTGCCGGGCGCCAGCTTCTGCTTCACCGTCAGGACCTGCTGCTCGCCCTGGTCGAAGAAGTTCGTCTTGAGCAGCGGCGCCATGCCGAAGGTGCCGAGCAGGACGACGACGGCGATGGCCACGCTGGTCAGCCGGCGCCGGGTCGCGAACCGCAGGACGGGGACGTAGAAGCGCTGGAGGCGGCTCTTCGCCTCCTTCTCCTCGGCCGCGCGGCGGGCCTCCGCGGCGTCCTCGGGGGTGCCCTTGGGGGCGCGCAGGAACCAGAACGACAGCACCGGGACGACCGTCAGCGAGACCAGCAGGGAGGCCAGCAGGGCCGCCGTGACGGTGAGGCTGAACGAGCCGAACAGGGCGCCCACCATGCCGCCGACCAGGCCGATCGGCAGGAACACGGCGACCGTGGTGAGGGTGGAGGAGGTGACCGCGCCGGCCACCTCGCGCACCGCGGTGATGATCGCGGCTTGGCGCTCCTCGCCGTAGCCGAGGTGGCGCTTGATGTTCTCCAGGACGACGATCGAGTCGTCGACGACCCGGCCGATCGCGATGGTCAGCGCGCCCAGGGTCAGCATGTTCAGGGAGAGGTCGCGCGTCCACAGGACGATCAGCGCCAGCACCACGGACAGCGGGATGGAGACGGCCGTCACCAGGGTGGAGCGGACCGACGCCAGGAAGACCAGGATGACCAGGACCGCGAAGAGCAGACCGAGCGCGCCCTCGGTGGTGAGGCCGTCGATGGCCTGGGACACGGCCGGGCCCTGGTCGCTGACGACGGTGATCGCCGCGCCGGAGCCGAGGTCCGCGCGCAGGGCGGGGAGCTTGTCCTCGACGGCCTCCGAGATGGCGACGGCGCTGCCGTCGTGGTCCATGGTGACCATGACGGCGAGGCTGGGCCTGCCGTTCGTACGGGTGATGGAGTCGGCCGGGGCCTCCTCCTGGCGCACGGCGGCCACGTCACCGAGCCGGACCGGCTTCCCGCCGCTCGCGCGGGCGATGCGCAGGTCCTCGATCTGGGCGACCGAGGTGTAGCCGCCGCCGACCCGGACGGTGCGGTTGGCGCCGGCCTCGTCGAAGGAGCCGGCCGGGACGGTCGCGCCGCCCGCCTCCAGGGCCTGGCTCAGGGACAGCGTGGTCAGACCGGCCTTGGCGAGCTTCGCCGGGTCGGGGGTGACCGAGACCTGGAGGTCGCGGACGCCGGTGACGGCGACCTGGCCGACGCCGTCGATGCCCTTCAGGGCCGGGACGACGGTGGTGTCGAGCTGGTCGGCGAGCGCCTGCTGGTCCTTGCCGGAGGTGACGGCGAGGACGACGGTCGGCATGTCGTCGGTGGAACCGGCGACGACCTGCGGGTCCACCGTGTCGGGCAGCCGCACCCGGGCCCGGTTGACGGCCTGCTGGACGTCGGCGACGAGGCGCTCGGTGTCGTTGCCGTAGTCGAAGGACGCCACGACGAGCGCGTTGCCCTCGCTGGCGGTGGAGGTGACGCCGGTGATGCCGTCGACGCCCTCCAGGCTGTCCTCGATGGGCTCGACGACCTGCTTCTCGACGACGTCCGGGGCGGCGCCCTGGTAGGGGGCGAGCACGGACACCATCGGCAGTTCGATGGTGGGCAGCAACTGCTGCTTGAGCTGCGGGATGGCGATCGCGCCGAAGACGAGGGCGACGAGGGACATCAGGGCTATCAGGGACCGTTGCGCGAGACTGAATCTCGACAGCCAGGACATGGGCGGCGGGTCTCTCTTCGGCAGGCGTGGCGGGGGGACGGGTCCGGTCGGTGCCGGGGGACGGATGTGGTTCTCACACCCTGGGCCATCGCCGGACGCCGATCCGTAAGCCCCAGGTCCATTTCCTTATCCGGCTCCTACTCCGCCCGCAGTACGCGGCGAGCGGTCAGTCCACCCTCGGGCGTACCAGCCCGGACTCGTACGCGATCACCACGAGCTGGGCCCGGTCCCGCGCGCCCAGCTTGGCCATGGCCCGGTTGACGTGCGTCTTCACCGTCAGCGGGCTGACCTCCAGACGCTCGGCGATCTCGTCGTTGGAGTGTCCGCCGGCGACCTGGACGAGGACCTCGCGCTCGCGGACGGTCAGCGCGTCGAGGCGCTCGGCGCGGGCCGGGTCGCGATGGTCGCCCAGCGCGTCGCCCTGGGCGAGGAAACGGGCGATCAGCCCCTTGGTGGCGGCCGGCGAGAGCAGCGCCTCACCGCCGGCGGCGATCCGGATGGCGTTCAGCAGTTCCTCGGGTTCGCTGCCCTTGCCGAGGAACCCGGAGGCGCCCGCGCGCAGCGACTGCACCACGTAGTCGTCGACCTCGAAGGTCGTCAGGATGACCACCCGCACCTGGGCCAGCTCCGGGTCGGCGCTGATCAGCCGGGTCGCGGCGAGGCCGTCCGTGCCGGGCATCCGGATGTCCATGAGGACGACGTCGGGGCGCTCCCGCCCGGCCAGCCGGACCGCCTCCGCGCCGTCGGACGCCTCGCCGACCACCTCCATGTCGGGCTCGGAGTCGACGAGCACCCGGAACGCGCTGCGCAGCAGGGCCTGGTCGTCGGCGAGCAGGACACGGATGGTCATACGGGGTCCTTCGCGTCGGCGGTGCGGGGTTTGACGGGCAGGATCGCATGGACGCGGAAGCCGCCTCCGTAGCGGGGCCCGGTGGTGAGGGTGCCGCGCAGCGCGGTGACGCGTTCGCGCATGCCGAGCAGACCGTGACCGCCGCCCTGCTGCGGTCCTGGCGCGCTTTGAGGGCCGTCGTCTGTCCCGTCGTCCAGGACGGTGACCTCCAGGCTCGGTCCGACGCGGACGACGCTGACCTCGGCCCTGGCGGCCGGGCCGGCGTGTTTCTGCACGTTGGTGAGGGCCTCCTGGATGACCCGGTAGGCGGCCAGGTCGACGGCGGCGGGGAGCGTGGTGCCGTCGTCGGAGCGGGCGACCTCGACCTGGAGTCCGGCGCTGCGGAACGTGCCGGCGAGTTCGTCGAGGCGGTCGAGGCCCGGCGCCGGTTCGGTGGGGGCCTCGGGGTCGCCGGACTGGCGCAGCAGGCCGACGGTGGCCCGCAGTTCGTTCAGGGCGGAGCGGCTGGCCTCGCGGACGTGGGCGAGGGCCTCCTTGGCCTGGTCGGGCCGTTTGTCCATGACATGGGCGGCGACCCCGGCCTGCACATTGACGAGGGCGATGTGGTGGGCGACGACGTCGTGCAGGTCCCGGGCGATGCGCAGCCGCTCCTCGGCGACCCGGCGGCGGGCCTCCTCCTCCCGGGTGCGCTCGGCGCGCTCGGCCCGCTCCCGGATGGCCTGCACGACGGCGCGCCGGCTGCGCACGGCGTCCCCGGCGGTGGCGCCGATGCCGGTCCAGGCGAGGATCCCGAGGTTCTCCTGGGCGTACCAGGGCAGGGGTCCGGCGAGCATGGCGGCGCCGGTGAGGACGGTCATGGTGAGCAGTCCGGCCCGCCAGGTGGTGGGGCGGTCGGTGGTGGCGGCGACGGTGAAGAGGGCGACGACGGCGGACATCGCGACGGGGGCGCGGGGGTCGCCGGTGACGGACTCGGCGACGGAGACGGTGCCGGTGACGGCGAGGACGGCCATGGGGGCGCGGCGCCGGAAGACGAGGGCGGCCGCGCCGAGGGTCATCAGCAGCAGGCTGAGGGGGTCGGGGGGGCGGATGCGCCAGCTCACGCTGTGGCCGCTGTGCGGGTCCACGAAGGAGCCGGCGAGCATGCACAGCAGGACGCCCGCGGCGAGCGCGGCGTCCGCCGCGAGGGGGTGCGCCGTGAGCTGGCGCTGGGCTCGGGCGAGGGGGGTCACTGGGGAGCTACCGTCGCTTTCCGTGCCGGGTCCGGGGGCGCGCGCCCAGCACCTCGCCGCGACCCCTCAGGGGACCACCCGGGGAACCCCCTGGAGCCCCCGGGGATCCCCCGGAAGCCGCCCGGGGATCCCCCCGGAGTCACCCGGGAATCAGTCCGGAGTCAGCCGGGGATCAGTCCGTCGTCGCTGAGCATCTCGCGGACCTCCGCGAGGCTCGCGTCCGGGGCCGGGAGGATCAGCTCCGACGGTTCCAGGGCGTCGTCCGGCAGGGGGTCGCCGAGGCGGCGGACGGCGTCGAGGAGAGCGCCGAGCGTGCGCTGGAAGCCCGCGTCGTCGCCGCTCTCCATCTCCTGCAGCAGGTCGTCGTCCAGCGTGTTCAGCTCGGCGAAGTGGGAGTCGGCCAGCTTCCACTGGCCCTCCCCCATGATCCGCACGATCATGATCGGCCTCCTCGGCTCCGGGCCCCGGCGCCGGACGGCGGCTCCTGCCTGCCGTCTACTGCTTGTCGAAGCGCGGGGTGTCCTGCGGCTGCTGCTGGGGCTGCGCCTGGTTGGTGCCGCCTTCGATGGCCTGCTGCCCCGCGGAGGGGCCGCCGGCCAGCTCGGCCTTCATCCGCTGAAGCTCCAGCTCTACATCCGTACCACCGGAGAGGCGGTCCAGCTCGGCCTGGAGGTCGTCCTTGGCGATGCCCGTCGGGTCGTCGAGGGCGCCGGAGGCGAGCAGTTCGTCGAGGGCGCCGGCGCGGGCCTGGAGCTGGGCGGTCTTGTCCTCGGCGCGCTGGATGGCCAGGCCGACGTCGCCCATCTCCTCGGAGATGCCGGAGAACGCCTCGCCGATGCGCGTCTGCGCCTGGGCGGCCGTGTAGGTGGCCTTGATGGTCTCCTTCTTCGTACGGAAGGCGTCGACCTTGGCCTGGAGCCGCTGGGCCGCGAGGGTGAGCTTCTCCTCCTCGCCCTGGAGCGTGGCGTGCTGGGTCTCCAGGTCGGTGACCTGCTGCTGGAGGGCGGCGCGGCGGGACAGCGCCTCGCGGGCGAGGTCCTCCCGGCCGAGCGCGAGGGCCTTGCGCCCCTGGTCCTCCAGCTTGGCGGACTGCGACTGGAGCTGGTTGAGCTGGAGCTCCAGCCGCTTGCGGGAGGTGGCCACATCGGCGACACCCCGGCGGACCTTCTGGAGCAGTTCGAGCTGCTTCTGGTACGAGTAGTCGAGGGTCTCGCGCGGGTCCTCGGCCCGGTCAAGGGCCTTGTTCGCCTTCGCGCGGAAGATCATCCCCATACGCTTCATGACACCGCTCATGGGCTTCGCGCGCCCCCTTCTGACGGACAGCTCCACAGGTCTGCGACAGGACCCAGAGTACGGGCCCTGCATCCATTGACGCACTGTTCGGGGACGGATGTGCTCATCCCCAAGGACGACTGACCACGGCTTTGCTCCGGCGCAAGGAGTAGGTGACCTTCAGGGGTGAGCGCTCGGATCCACCGGGTCCGTCCCCACTACAGACGAATGGTGTTGCCGGATCGTTCCCCACGGGACTGGGGTCCATGCCCGGGGAGCGCTTACCCTTGGGTTTTGTGTTCCGTAGCCGTGCCAAGGAAGAGAAGGCCCCCGCCGACAAGGCCGTGGTGACCGACTCCAGTCAGCCCCGTCATCCGCAGGCCCCCAAGGGCCGGCCCACGCCCAAGCGGAGTGAGGCCCAATCCCAGCGTCGCAGCGTGGCCAACACGCCCATGACGCGCAAGGAGGCCGCCAAGCGCCAGCGTGACGAGCGCCGTGCCCAGATGGACCGCCAGCGCCAGGCCCTCGCGGGCGGCGACGAGCGCTATCTGCCGGTCCGCGACAAGGGTCCCGTGCGCAAGTTCGCCCGTGACTACATCGACTCGCGCTTCAACGTGGCGGAGTTCTTCCTGCCGATGGCCGTGGTCATCCTGGTGCTCAGCATGATCCGGGTGGGTTCGCTCCAGAGCATCGCGCTGCTGCTGTGGCTGGTCGTGATCGTGCTCATCGTGCTCGACTCGATCCTCACGGGCTTCCGGCTGCGCAAGAAGCTCACCGAGCGCTTCCCCGACGACAACCGGCGGGGCGCGGTGGCCTACGCGCTGATGCGCTCCCTCCAGATGCGTCGGCTCCGGCTGCCCAAGCCGCAGGTCAAGCGCGGAGAGCGACCCTGAGCACTGCGGCTTTCTCCGGGGGAGCGGCCGAGGCCTGGCTGAACAAGCTGGGCGGGCTGCGTGACGTCGTACGACAGGAGCTGGTGGCCCGGCAGCTCGACGAGCAGATAGCCGCGCGCTATCCGGTCGGGCAGCGGCTGCGGGTGCTCGACGTCGGGATGGGCCAGGGCACGCAGGCGCTGCGGCTGGCCCGGCTCGGTCATCAGGTGACCGGCCTGGAGCGGGACGCCACGATGATCGCGGCGGCGCGGGACGCCCTCGCGGGCGAGCCCGAGGGCATCCGGGAGCGGATGCGGATCATCGAGGGCGACGGCCGGGACACGGGAGTGCACTTCCTGCCCGGCAGTTTCGACGTGGTGCTGTGCCACGGCGTGCTGATGTACGTGGCGGAGCCGGACGCCCTGCTGGCGGGGCTCGCGCGGATGCTGGCCCCGGGCGGGCTGCTGTCGCTGCTGGTGCGCAACGCGGACGCGCTGGCCCTGCGGCCCGGTCTGGACGGCGACTGGGCGGGCGCGCTCGCCTCCTTCGACTCGGTGGCGTACCGCAACCGTCTGGGCCTGGACGTCCGCGCGGACCGGCTGACCACACTGACCGACGCGCTGGCCGGGATCGGGGCGCCGCTCCAGTCCTGGTACGGCGTACGCGTCTTCACCGACACGGCACCGGACGGCGCGGAGATCCCGCAGGACGTGGACACGCTCCTGGCCGTGGAGGAACGCGCGGGGCGCACGGATCCGTACCGGAGCGTGGCGGCGCTGCTGCATCTGTGCGGGGTGCGGGGTTAGATCCGGGGGCGGGAGCAGCTCTGCGGCCCCCGGATCAAGCGACCGTGGCCGCGGTTACGAATCGGTGGCGTGCAGGCTCATCGGCCCGTAGATCTCGGTGGCGTCCTCGAAGAGCCGCACCTGGTCGGCGCCGCCCTCCAGGAGTTCCTTCCACTGCTCCCCGATCCAGGACTCGGCGTCCCCCTGGGTGGTGAACTCCTCGGGCTGCACCGCGGGCGGGACCTCCGTCCCGTCGGCCTTCTCGAACCGCCACGTCCATGCCGCCATGTACGCCTCCCTGATGTGAACACGTGCAGAGCAGAAGCCGGATCTTGGTCCGGCTTCTGCTGTGCAGCCTAGTCGGATGCGCAAGACCAGGTCAGACAGGCGAAAATCTGTCCGTGGAAGTCACTCTGCTCGGTACCGGCGCTCCCGCGGGACTGCCCCGCCCCGACTGCTCCTGCGCGGTGTGCGCGCTGTCCCTCGCCGCACACGCGCGTGCGGCGACCGCGTTGCTCGTGGACGGGGCGCTGCTGCTCGACCTCACCCCGGGCGCGGCCTTCGCGGCGGCGCGCGCGGGCCGTTCGCTGGGCGGGGTGGGGCAGGTGCTGCTGTCGCATCCGCACGACGGTCCCGCCGTGGAGGTGCCGGCGGGGCTGCCGCAGCCCGGCCGGGTGCCGGACGGGCGGGAGCTGGCGCTGCTGACGGGGCACCGGGTGCGGGCGGTGGCGATGGACGCGCCGGGCACGGGGTACGCGGTGACCGGCCCGGACGGGCAGCGCCTGCTGTATCTGCCGCCGGGCGGCGCGCCGGCCGGTCTCGAGGAGGGCTCCGCCGAGCGCTACGACCTGGTCGTCGCGGATGTCGTGGGACGCCCGGACGCGCTGGCCAAGCTGCGGGCGGTGGGTGCCGTCACGCCCGCCACGGACGTGGTCGCCGTCCATCTGGACCACGACGTGCCGCCGGGCGCGGAGCTGCGGCGGCGGCTGGCCGCGGCGGGGGCGCGGGCGGTGCCGGACGGGACGACGCTGGTGGTGGGCGGCTACGAGGACACGCCGGACGTGTCCGAGGTGCCGCGGCGGACGCTGGTGCTGGGCGGGGCCCGGTCGGGCAAGTCGGTGGAGGCCGAACGGCGGCTGGAGTCCTTCCCCGGCGTGCTGTACGTGGCCACCGGCGGGACGCGGGGCGGGGACACCGAGTGGGCGACACGCGTCGCCACGCACCGGGAGCGCCGGCCGGGGTCCTGGCGGACGGCGGAGACCTGCGACCTCGTCCCCCTGCTCGCCGAGGACGGGGCCCCGCTGCTGATCGACTGCCTGTCGCTGTGGCTGACGGACGCGATGGACGCCGTAGGAGCCTGGGACGACGCGGTCTGGGCGGACGGCGGCGAGCGTGCCCTGCGGTCCCGGGTGGCGGACCTGGTGGCGGCGGTGCGCGGCGCCCGGCGGACGGTCGTCCTGGTCTCCAACGAGGTCGGCTCGGGCATCGTCCCGGCCACCGCCTCCGGCCGCCGCTACCGGGACGAACTGGGCCGGGTGAACGCGGCGGTGGCCGGCCAGTGCGAGCAGGTGGTGCTGGTGGTCGCGGGGCAGGCGGTGGTGCTGCGGGGGTGAGGGACGCGCGCCCGGGGAGGCCGGGAGGGGCGGTCAGGGGGCCTTGCGGGCGATGACGCGGTAGGCGTTGGAGAAGCGGGTGCGGCGCAGCAGGGGCGACAGGGTGTGGTCCAGGGCGGCGGCCGCGGCGGTGGCCGGGCGGGTCAGGGCGCGCAGCGGGGAGTGGGCCAGCCACAGGGAGACGGCCGTGGCGAGGTCGTCGGGGGTGTGCGGGGTTCGGCGGTCCGTGGCGACGACGACGCAGCCGCGGGCCTCCAGTTCGGTGCGCAGATTGGCCGGCGGGATGAGGTGGAGGTGGCGGGGCTGGTCGTAGGGGTGCCACCACTTGCCGAGGACGGCGGCGGACGCGCTGGTGGGGTCGGGGAGTTCGAGGAGGAGATGGCCGCCGGGGCGCAGGGCGGTGAGGGCGGCGGCGAGTTCCTCCTTGGGGTCCCGGGTGTGTTCGAGGTGGTGGAGCATGCTGACGACGTCGTAGCGGCCGCGCAGCCGGGCGAGGACCTCGGGGGCGGTCAGCCGGCCGACGTGGGCCTCGTCCAGACGTCCCGCCGCGCGGGCCCGTTCGACCCGGGGGGTGGGGTCGAGGCCGTCGAACGCGGTGTAGGTGAACAGTTCCTTGGCCGCGAGGGGGAAGGACGCGTCGCCGGTGCCGACGTCCAGCCAGCTCTCCGGTTCCGGGAAGGGCAGCATCACGCGGGCCGTCGCCCGCAGCCGCCGCCGGCTGAGTCTCCGGTCGCCGTCGGCCTCGTAGAGCGTCAGGCCCTCGGGGGTGAGGCGCGGGTTCTGGAAGGCGTGGGCGCAGTCCTGGCACTCGTCGACCACGAAGGTGCCGGGGCGGCGGTGGCGGAGGTCCGGGGACCGCAGCCGGGTGCGCAGGCGTCGGGAGCCGCACCAGGGACAGTCGTCGCGGCGCGGGTCGTGGATGGGCCTGGGCCGGGCGGACGGCATGAGCGGCTCCGGGAAGGATGGACGAGGGGGACAGCGTGTGCGGGTGGCGACATTCAGCAGCAAAGCGGAACGTATGGGATACGGATCTTGGGTGCAATGACGTCGCCGGGGTGTGGTCACCCTGTGGCGCCATGACGTTCGATCGGGGCCGGTACTGTTCGGCGAATGAGCTCGCTTAATCTCGACGACTTCACCGATCTGATCGAGCGCCCGGACGGCGGAGTGCGCCGCGACGCGGCGGCGCGCCGGGAGCGTCGGATCGTGCCGCCCGGAGCGCTCGGGCGCCTGGACGACCTGGGTGAATGGCTGGCGGCGGCGCAGGGCTCGGTGCCGGTGCGTCCCGTCGTACGGCCGCGGGTGGTGCTGTTCGCGGGCGACCACGGCATCGCCGAGCTGGGCGTGTCGGCGCGGCCCGCGGGCAGCGCCGGGGAGCTGGTGCGGGAGATCGTCGAGGGCGGCCGTCCGGTCGGGGTGCTCGCCCGGCGGCTGGACGTGCCGGTGCGAGTCGTCGACATGGCGCTGGACTGCGAACCGGACGTGTTCCCGCAGGATGTGACGCGCCATCGGGTGCGGCGCGGCAGCGGCCGGATCGACATCGAGGACGCGCTGACGCCCGAAGAGGCGGAGGCGGCGTTCCTCGCGGGCGTCGCGATCGCCGACGAGGAGGCCGACTCCGGTACGGATCTGGTGGTGCTCGGCGATGTGAGCGTCGGCGGGACCACGGTCGCCGGGGTGCTGGTGGCCGCGCTGTGCGGGACCGACGCGTCGGTGGTGACGGGGCGGGGCGGCGAGGCCATCGACGACCTGGCGTGGATGCGCAAGTGCGCGGCGATCCGGGACGCGTTGCGGCGGGCGCGGCCGGTGCTCGGGGAGCAGCTCCGGCTGCTGGCCACCGTGGGCGGCGCCGACCTCGCCGCGATGACGGGCTTTCTGCTCCAGTGCGCGGTGCGGAAGGTGCCGGTCGTCCTGGACGGTGTGGTCGCGGCCGCGTGCGCGCTCGTCGGGCAGCGGATCGCGTTCCGGGCGCCGGACTGGTGGCTGGCGGCGCACAAGAGCGGGGAGCCGGGGCAGGCCAAGGCCCTGGACCGGATGGCGCTGGAGCCCCTGCTCGACCAGGGCGTACGGGTCGGCGAGGGCGCGGGCGCGCTGCTGGCCCTGCCCCTGGTGCAGGCCGCGGCGGCGCTGGCCGCGGAGCTGGGCGAACGGCCCGAGGAGAAGCCGGAGCCGGAAACGGCGGACGGGGAACCGGAGGCGGGGACGGAGACGGAGACGGAGTGACCGAGGTTTCTTGACGGGTCGTCGCTTGACGGGTCGTCGCGCCTAGCGGGATGGCGGGCGAAAACGGGACATATCATCCCCCTTCATGGGACATTCCCGGGTCGCCGCCTCCGTCGCCGTCTGGTATCTGCGTGCCGTCGCGTTCGTCAACTTCCTCAGCGCGGTGTGGGTTTCGCTGGGGCAGGACGTGCGGCGGCACAACCAGGCGGATCTGTTCACGCCGTATCTGCTGACGGCGGGATTCGCCTCCGGGGTCTTCACCGCGTTCCTCGCCGTCACCATGCGGCGGCGCAAGCGGGCCGCCTGGATCCTCAACCTCGCGCTGAGCGGGGCGTTTCTGGCGCTGCTGGCGTTCGCCATGGCGTTCCCGGAGATCCGGCGGCAGCCGCAGAACTGGGTCTCGCTCGGGCTGACCGCCGTCTTCGTGGCCGCGCTGCTCGCCGGGCGGCGGGAGTTCTACGCCAAGGGCGACCGCTCCAACCCGCGGCTCGCCGCGGCCGTCGGCGCCGGCGGGCTGCTGGGCGCCTCGCTGCTGGCCGCCCTGCTGGTGACGGTCACCGACCGCTCGGGCGCCCCCTCCACTTTCGTCACCTTCCTCGACCGCTGGCGCTACGGCACCCTCCGGCTCGTCTCCGTCGCCGCCGAGGACCGTTCCGTCGCCGGGATCGCGCCGCCCACCTGGGTCGACGTCACCGTCAACGTGCTGAGCACGGCCCTGGTCCTCGCCGTCCTGTACGCCGCGTTCCGCTCCCGGCGGGCCGTCGACCCGCTCACCGACGACGACGAGAAACGGCTGCGGGAGCTGCTCGACCGGCACGGCGAGCGGGACTCGCTCGGCTACTTCGCCCTGCGCCGCGAGAAGAGCGTGTGCTGGTCGCCGACCGGGAAGGCGGCCGTCGCCTACCGGGTCGTCGGCGGGGTCTCGCTGGCGTCCGGGGATCCGCTCGGCGATCCGGAGGCGTGGCCCGGGGCGATCGCGCCGTGGCTCGCCGAGGCCCGCGCGCACGGCTGGATCCCGGCGGTGATGGGCGCCAGCGAGGAGGCCGGGACGGTGTACGCCCGGCACGGCCTGGACGCCCTGGAACTCGGCGACGAGGCGATCGTCGACGTCGCCGGGTTCACCCTGGAGGGGCGCGCCATGCGGACCGTGCGCCAGGCCCACAACCGGGTGCGGCGGGCCGGGTACACCGTGCGGGTGCGGCGGCACGTGGACATCCCGGCCGACGAGACGGCCGCCCTGGTACGGCGCGCCGACGACTGGCGGGACGGGGCCACGGAACGCGGCTTCAGCATGGCCCTGGGGCGGCTCGGGGACGCCCGGGACGGCCGGTGCGTGATGGTCGAGTGCACGGACGGCGACGGCCGCCTGCGGGCGCTGCTCTCCTTCGTGCCCTGGGGGCCCGGGGGGCTGTCGCTGGACCTGATGCGGCGGGACCGGGACTCCGACAACGGGCTGATCGAGTTCATGGTGATCGAGGTGCTGCGGCGGGCCGGGGAGATCGGGATCACGCAGGTCTCGCTGAACTTCGCGATGTTCCGGTCGGTCTTCGAACGGGGCGCCCGGCTCGGCGCCGGACCGGTGCTGCGGCTGTGGCGGTCGCTGCTCGGCTTCTTCTCCCGCTGGTGGCAGATCGAGTCGCTGTACCGGGCCAACGCCAAGTACCGGCCGGTCTGGGAGCCGCGGTTCCTGCTCTTCGAGAAGAGCGCGGACCTGCCCCGGATCGGCGTCGCGTCCGCCCGGGCCGAGGGGTTCCTGGACGGGCCGGCGCTGCCGAAGTGGCCGTACCGCGAGGGGAAGCGGCCGTACCGCGAGCCTCTGACGACCCGACGACATGAGCATCTGGAGACCCGAGCATGAGACACCGCCCCGCCCGCTGGGCCCGCGCCGAGTGGGGGCCGCTGTACGAGGCCGTGCGCGGGCCCCTGGTGCGGCGGCGGTGGCGGGCGGTGCCGATGACGCTCGCGGCGGTGTGTCTGACGGCGGTCATACAGGTCGTCCAGAACCGGCCCTGGGGCTACCGGCCGGTCCAGGACCTGGGGGCCGTACGCGCCGAGGACCCTCTCTGGCTCGCCCTGCTGCGCACCCCGTTGTCGCTGTTCGTGCCCGCGCTCGACCTGCCGGTCTGGGGCGCGCTGGCACAGATCCTGCTGGTGTTCGGGATCGCGGAGATCTGTCTGGGCCGGTGGCGCACGCTCGCCGTCGCGTACGCCGCGACCCTCGCGGGCACGCTGTACGCGCGTGTGGGCATCCATCTCGGTGTGCTGCCGGCCTCCGACGCCCAGGTGGTCGACACCGGTCCGTCGGCCGCGGTGGTGGGCCTGGCGGTGTTCGTGTCGCTGCGCCACCACGCGTACGTGACGGCGTCGGCGGTGGTCCTCGCGATGATCGTCGAGGTCCTGGTCAAGCCCAACCTGGCGGGCAAGGAGCATCTGGCGGCGCTCGCGGCGGTGCTGGCGCTGTGCGCGGGCGCGCGGCTGCTACGGCGTCGGCGGGGGCCTTGGCGGGGGTGCCGGGGGCGTCAGCGGGGGCCGGCGGACGCGGTGAGTTCCTCGTCCGTCTTGCCGCCCAGCCAGTCCCCCACGATCCGGCGGGGCCGCAGCCAGCGGCGTTCGTGCCGGTAGGCCCGCAGGATCGCCCGCGCGCGTGCCTTCGGACGGCGCCGGTAGAAGCGCCGGGCCCAGGGCGAGCCCGGCCGGGCCACCCGCATCAGCCCGATCAGTCCCAGGAGCGGCACGAAGACGCTGAAGACCGCCGTCCAGAACTTGCCCTTGGTCAGCACGGCCAGCGAGAACAGGAAGTTGACGACGATGGTCGAGATCACGGTCCCGCGGTCCTGGAGTTCGTCGTCGCTCAGGTCGTCCACACCGAACGGCGAGGCGCCCACCAGGAGCAGCCCCACCAGGGCCGCGGTCAGCACCACGGCCTCCACGCTCTTGCGGCCCTCCTCCGACCAGTACACGTCGTCCAGGTGCAGGATCAGCGCGAACTCGTCCAGGACCAGGCCGGTGCCGATGCCGAAGACGACCGCGAAGACCGCCGCGCCGACGGGGCGCTGACCGCTCCCCACCGCGCCGAAACCCCCGGCGACCGTCAGCACGACGCCGGGGACCACATGGTGGATGTGCAGCCCGCCGGTGCTGATGTTGCCGAAGGGTCCCTTGCCGGCCCGGATGAGGCGGGTGATGACCCGGGTGATCAGGAAGGTGAGCACGAACGCGGTCAGGGCGAGGAGCAGCGGGAGTTTGCCCGGTTCGATGATGTTGCGCTGAAGCCACTGGCCCATGGGCCCAGTCTCCCGGCGGACGGGGTGGGCCGCCCGTCCGTGACGGCGTCCGGGCTACTCTGCGCGCGTGTCCAAGATCCCGCCGCTGGACGGCCTCCGATTCGCCTTCGGCACCCTCACCGTGCTGCCCGTCCGGGTGACGCGCTGGGACCGTACGGCGGCCCGCGGCGGCATGACGGCCGCGCCGCTCGTGGGGCTGGTCGTGGGCGCCGTCGCGGCCGGGCTCGGTCTGCTGCTGCTGTTCCTGGGCGCGGGCCCGCTGACGGCCGCGGTGGGCTCCGCCGCGGTACCGGCCGTCCTCACCCGCGGTCTGCATCTGGACGGGCTCGCGGACACCGCGGACGGGCTGGGCAGCGGCCGGCCCGCGGAGGACGCGCTGCGGATCATGAAGCAGTCGGACATCGGCCCGTTCGGCGTGCTCACCCTCGTGTTCGTGCTCCTGGCCCAGGTGGCGACGCTGGCGCAGCTCTACGACGACTCCTGGACGCGGGGCGCGATCGCGGCGCTCGTCTCGGCGGTCGCGGCCCGACTGGCCCTCACCCTGGCCGCCCGCAAGGGCGTCCCGCCGGCCCGCCCCGAGGGCCTGGGCGCGGCGGTGGCCGGCGTGGTCCCGCTGCCGGGCGCCCTCGCGGTGACGGCGGCCTGCGTCCTGGCCTCGGCCGCGCTGGGCGTCCTGTCCTCCCCGTCCGACGCCCTCCGCACGGCCGCGGCACTCCTCCTCGCGACCGCCACCACCGAACTCCTCCTCCGCCACTGCAGCCGCCGCTTCGGCGGCATCACCGGCGACGTCTTCGGCGCACTGGCGGAAACGGCGGCGACGACGGTACTGGTCATCTCGGCACTGGGCCCGTCCTGACCCTCCCGTGACTTCAGACCGGTGGCCGGCCTGGAGGCCCCCACACGGACACCCCCGCCGAAGCCCGCGCGCCGCCACGGGCCGCCGAACCGCCCGAGCGGATCTGCGCAGCGGCCGGGCCGCCGGGGCCTGGGTGGGCGAGGCAGGGCGGGCGGTTCCCGCCACACGCGCGTGACCTGCCGCCGCAGGGCCCCGGACGCGGCACCCCGGCAAGTCGGCACAGCGGCCGGGCGCCGGGATCCGGGAGGCGCGCTGCGGGCGGTCCCCCACGCGCGCGTGACCTGGCCCCGCGGGCCTCACGTACACGGGCGAGCCGGCACAGCGCCCCAGCCGGGCGGGGTGCCGGGACCCGGTGGGCGGGGCGGTGCGAGCGGTCCCCGCACGCGCGCGGCCTGGCGCCGCGGGCTTGGACGCCGCGCACACCGGCGGGTCGACACAGCGCCCCGGCCCGGCACGGCGGCCGGGACCCTGCGCGGGCGGCGCGGCAGGGCGGTTCTTCGCACGCTCGTGTGTTCTGGCGTCGCGGGTCCCGGATGGGGTTCGGGCGTTGTCGGGGGCGTGGGATTCGGGGTGAGGTGGGGCTGCGTGCATGAGTGGACGGAGCGGCACGCGTAGGCTCGTTGCGGGTTGGGTCTGCCGGTTCGCCGCGCCGGTGGGGTCGACCCCGGTGACGACCGCTTTCGGGGCCCGGATCTAGGGTCGGCTCTCGGGCCCGGTCGACCCACCACATTCCGGCCACTGCAACTCCACATCGGAAGCGAGATTTCACCACCGTGACTGCTCTCACTCTCAGCACCGCCGCGGCGCCCGGCCTGCGGGCCGACGCGATCGTGATCGGTGTCGCCAAGGGTCCGAAGGGCCCGGTCGTCGCCCCGGGCGCCGAGGCCGTCGACCAGGCGTACGACGGCCGGCTGGCCGGCGTCCTGGAAACCCTCGGGGCCTCCGGCGCCGAGGGCGAGGTGACGAAGCTGCCCGCCCCGGCCGGCTTCAAGGCACCGCTCGTGCTGGCGGTGGGGCTCGGCGCGGAGCCCGAGAAGGACGCCTCCTTCGACGCCGAGGCCCTGCGCCGCGCGTCCGGTGTCGCCGCGCGCACCCTCACCGGCTCCAAGAAGGCCGCCTTCGCCCTGCCCCTGACGGACGCCGGTGACATCGGCGCCGTGGCGGAGGGCGTGGTGCTCGGCGCCTACTCCTTCGACGCCTACAAGGAGAGCGCCAAGGACGCCAAGGCGCGCAACGGCAAGGCCCCGCTCGCCGAGGCCGCCCTGCTCGGCGGGAAGCCGCGCGACGCCGCCCACAAGGCCGCGCTCGCCCGCGCCGTCGCCGTCGGCGAGGAGCTGAACCGCGCCCGCGACCTGATCAACATGCCGCCGAACGACCTCGACCCGGCCGCCTTCGCCGCGCTCGCGCAGACCGCGGCCAAGGAGCACGGCATCAAGGTGCAGGTGCTCGACGAGAAGGCGCTCGCCAAGGGCGGCTACGGCGGCATCCTGGGCGTCGGCTCCGGCTCGTCGTCCGCCCCGCGTCTGGTGAAGCTGTCGTACACCTCGGGCACGGCGGACAAGCACCTCGCCTTCGTCGGCAAGGGCATCACCTACGACTCGGGCGGCATCTCGCTCAAGCCGGCCGGCCACAACGAGACGATGAAGTGCGACATGAGCGGCGCCGCGGCGGTCTTCGCCGCCGTCGTCGCCGCCGCGCGGCTGGGCCTCGACGTCAACGTCACGGGCTGGCTCGCCCTCGCCGAGAACATGCCGTCCGGCTCCGCCACCCGCCCGGGTGATGTGCTGCGCATGTACAGCGGCAAGACGGTGGAGGTGCTCAACACCGACGCCGAGGGCCGGCTGGTGCTGGCCGACGCGCTGTGGGCCGCCTCGCAGGAGAAGCCGGACGCGATCGTCGACGTGGCGACCCTGACCGGCGCGATGATGCTGGCGCTGGGCAGCCGGACGTTCGGTGTCATGGCCAACGACGAGGCGTTCCGCACGGCGGTGTTCGAGGCCGCCGAGGAGGTCGGCGAGCCGGCCTGGCCGATGCCGCTGCCGGAGCACCTGCGCAAGGGCATGGACTCGAGCGTCGCCGACATCGCGAACATGGGCGAGCGGATGGGCGGCGGCCTGGTGGCCGGCCTGTTCCTGCGCGAGTTCGTGGGCGAGGGCATCACCTGGGCGCACCTCGACATCGCGGGTCCCGCGTTCAACGAGGGTGGCCCCTTCGGGTACACCCCCAAGGGCGGCACGGGCACCGCGGTGCGGACGCTCGTGCGGCTCGCGGAGCTGACCGCCGCGGGGGAGCTGGGCTAGCCCGCACTTCGGGGCGCGGGGACTGTGCGCCTGATCACGTGGCCGGTCGCGCTCGCGCGGCGGAGCCGCTGATCGGCACAGCCCCGCGCCCCTGGGCTCGATACGTGGGGCGTCTCACATAGGTGCCCCGTGTCTCGTCGGCCTCCGACAAGTGCGAGGATGGGGCTCGGCAGGACAGGGCCCCCACCACAGGGCCGAAGAAAGAGCGGCCGGACACCAGCCGCCGGCGGTCAGCGACGACCGGCGCACGGCGCACATGCATGGAGGACGTGACGTGGCGAACGACGCCAGCACCGTTTTCGACCTAGTGATCCTCGGCGGTGGTAGTGGCGGTTACGCCGCGGCCCTGCGCGGGGCGCAGCTTGGTCTGGACGTCGCCCTGATCGAGAAGGACAAGGTCGGCGGTACCTGCCTGCACCGGGGTTGCATCCCCACCAAGGCCCTGCTGCACGCGGGCGAGGTCGCCGACCAGGCCCGCGAGAGCGCGCAGTTCGGCGTCAAGGCCACCTTCGACGGCATCGACATCGCCGGGGTCCACAAGTACAAGGACGGCGTGATCTCCGGCCTCTACAAGGGCCTCCAGGGTCTCGTCGCCTCCCGCAAGGTGACGTACATCGAGGGTGAGGGCCGACTGTCCTCCCCGACCTCCGTCGACGTGAACGGACAGCGCGTCCAGGGCCGTCACGTCCTGCTGGCGACCGGCTCCGTGCCGAAGTCGCTGCCGGGTCTGGAGATCGACGGCAACCGGATCATCTCCTCCGACCACGCCCTCGTCCTGGACCGCGTGCCCAAGTCCGCGATCATCCTGGGCGGCGGTGTCATCGGCGTCGAGTTCGCCTCGGCGTGGAAGTCCTTCGGCGCGGACGTCACCGTCATCGAGGGTCTCAAGCACCTGGTGCCGGTCGAGGACGAGAACAGCTCCAAGCTGCTGGAGCGCGCGTTCCGCAAGCGCGGCATCAAGTTCAACCTGGGCACCTTCTTCTCGAAGGCCGAGTACACCGCCGACGGCGTCAAGGTCACCCTGGCCGACGGCAAGGAGTTCGAGGCCGAGATCCTGCTGGTCGCGGTGGGCCGCGGGCCCGTCTCCGCCGGTCTCGGCTACGAGGAGCAGGGCGTCGCGACGGACCGCGGCTATGTCCTGGTCGACGAGTACATGCGGACGAACGTCCCCACCATCTCCGCCGTCGGTGACCTGGTCCCGACCCTCCAGCTCGCGCACGTCGGCTTCGCCGAGGGCATCCTGGTGGCGGAGCGTCTGGCCGGCCTGAAGACCGTTCCGATCGACTACGACGGTGTCCCGCGGGTGACGTACTGCCACCCCGAGGTCGCCTCCGTGGGCATCACCGAGGCCAAGGCCAAGGAGATCTACGGCGCGGACAAGGTCGTCGCTCTGAAGTACAACCTGGCGGGCAACGGCAAGAGCAAGATCCTGAACACCGCGGGCGAGATCAAGCTCGTCCAGGTCAAGGACGGCGCCGTGGTCGGCGTCCACATGGTCGGCGACCGGATGGGCGAGCAGGTCGGCGAGGCCCAGCTCATCTACAACTGGGAAGCGCTGCCGGCCGAGGTGGCCCAGCTCATCCACGCCCACCCGACGCAGAACGAGGCGCTCGGCGAGGCCCACCTGGCCCTGGCGGGCAAGCCGCTGCACTCGCACGACTGACCCCTCGGTCGACGAAGCGACGACACAGACTTCCGCAACTCGTAAGGAGCAACCGAAACCATGGCGGTTTCCGTAACCCTTCCGGCGCTCGGCGAGAGCGTCACCGAGGGCACTGTCACCCGCTGGCTGAAGGCCGAGGGTGAACGCGTAGAGGCCGACGAGCCGCTGCTCGAGGTGTCGACCGACAAGGTCGACACCGAGATCCCCTCCCCCGCCGCGGGCATCCTGGCCTCCATCAAGGTCGCCGAGGACGAGACGGTCGAGGTCGGCGCCGAGCTGGCCGTCATCGACGACGGCACCGGCGCTCCCGCCGCCGCCCCGGCCCCGGCCGCCGAGCCGGCCGCCGCGCCCGCCCCCGAGCCGGCCCAGGCCGCGCCGTCCACCGAGCAGGCCGCCCCGGCGCCCGCTCCCACCGCCGAGGCCGCGACCGGCGGCGGTTCCGCCGAGGGCACGGACGTCGTCCTGCCCGCGCTCGGCGAGTCCGTCACCGAGGGCACCGTCACCCGCTGGCTGAAGTCGGTCGGCGAGAGCGTCGAGGCCGACGAGCCGCTGCTGGAGGTCTCGACCGACAAGGTCGACACCGAGATCCCGGCGCCCGTCTCCGGTGTGCTGCTGGAGATCGTCGTCGGCGAGGACGAGACCGCCGAGGTCGGCGCCAAGCTGGCCGTCATCGGCACCCCGGGCGCGGCTCCGGCCGCCGCCCCCGCCCCGGCCGCCCCGGCTCCGGCGCCCGCCGCCGCTGCCCCGGCGCCCGCTCCGGCTCCGGCCCCCGCGCCCGCCCCGGCCGCTCCGGCCCCGGCTCCCGCGCCGGTCGCCGCCCCGGCTCCGGTGGCTCCCGCCGCTCCGGCCCCCGCTCCGGCCCCCGCGCCGGTCGCCGCGGCCCCGGCCGCCCCTGCGCCCGCCGCGCAGGACACCGACGAGGGCGCCTACGTCACCCCGCTGGTGCGCAAGCTCGCCGCCGAGAACGGCGTCGACCTGGCCTCCGTCAAGGGCACCGGCGTCGGTGGCCGGATCCGCAAGCAGGACGTCATCGCCGCCGCCGAGGCCGCGAAGGCCGCGGCCGCCCCGGCGCCCGCCGCCGCTGCCCCGGCCGCCGCCGCCCGCAAGGCGCCGGCGCTCGAGGCGTCCCCGCTGCGCGGCCAGACCGTGAAGATGCCCCGCATCCGCAAGGTCATCGGCGACAACATGGTCAAGGCGCTGCACGAGCAGGCGCAGCTCTCGTCGGTCGTCGAGGTCGACGTCACGCGTCTGATGCGGCTGCGGGCCCAGGCGAAGGACTCCTTCGCGGCCCGTGAGGGCGTCAAGCTCTCCCCGATGCCGTTCTTCGTGAAGGCGGCGGCCCAGGCGCTGAAGGCCCACCCGGTCATCAACGCCAAGATCAACGAGGCCGAGGGCACGATCACCTACTTCGACACCGAGAACGTCGGTATCGCGGTGGACTCGGAGAAGGGCCTGATGACCCCGGTCATCAAGGGCGCCGGCGACCTCAACATCGCGGGTATCGCCAAGGCCACGGCCGACCTGGCCGGCAAGGTCCGCGGCAACAAGATCACTCCGGACGAGCTGTCCGGCGGGACCTTCACCATCTCCAACACCGGTTCGCGCGGTGCGCTCTTCGACACGATCATCGTGCCGCCGGGCCAGGTCGCGATCCTCGGCATCGGTGCCACGGTCAAGCGTCCGGCCGTCATCGAGACGGAGGAGGGCACGGTCATCGGCGTCCGCGACATGACGTACCTGACCCTGTCCTACGACCACCGCCTGGTCGACGGCGCCGACGCGGCCCGTTACCTGACCGCGGTGAAGGCGATCCTGGAGGCCGGCGAGTTCGAGGTCGAACTCGGCCTGTAACCCCCTCGTGGCCGTACCGCATGGGCCCTCGTCCGGAGCTTCTCCGGGCGGGGGCCTTTGTGCTGCGCACGGCGCCCGGCGCCCATGAGCGGCGTGTAAGTCTCGTCTCACCTGCGTAAAAGCCCCGTTGTGCGCCCCTCCCGGAAGCGCTCGCGGCCGTATTGTCTTAACGTCAAAACGCCCCCGGGGCCGGGCGGCCCCTCCTTAAGGAGCACTCATGACCGCGCCCGTCGTCCACTCGCTGCGCGAACAGATCCGCGAGCACATCGTGGAGGGGATCGTCAGCGGGCGCTGGAAGCCGGGCGAGCGGATCGTGGAGCGGCGGATCGCCACCGAGCTGGAGGTCAGCCAGACGCCGGTGCGGGAGGCGCTGCGCGAGCTGGAGTCGCTGCGGCTGATCGAGTCCGCGCCGAACAAGGGCGTCCGGGTGCGCAACCTCACCGCGGCCGACCTGGAGGAGAGCTACCCGGTGCGGGCCGGTCTGGAGGCGATCGCGGCGGAGCTGGCGGCGCAGCGGCTGGCGGAGGACTGCTCGGCGCTGGAGCCGCATGTCGCCGCGCTCTACGAGGCCGACCGGCACGCCGACGGCACCGCCCAGGTGCGGCACACGGTGGGCTTCCACCGGGAGCTGGTACGGGCGGCCGGGAACTCCGTGCTGCTGCACACCTGGGAGGGGCTCGGCATCGAGGTGTTCACGGCGCTGTCCATCCGCTGGCTGGGGACCGTCCAGCAGTCCTACGCGGAGGAGCACGAGGAGCTGGTCCAGGCGTTCCGGCGGCGCGACCCGAGGATCGCGGAACTGGTGAAGGCCCACGTCCTGGGGTGCGCGCCGCGCGCCTGAGCGGTCCCCGCGCCGTCACCCCGATGCCCTGCACTCCGCCAGCATGCGCAGCCGGCCGCGCACCCGGGCGAGGTTCTCCGGGTCGAGGTCGGCGAGGATCGTGGCGTCCCGGCCCGCCGGGGCCCGGGACAGGGTGCCGCCGTCGGGGCCGTACACCGCGCTCGTGCCGTCGCAGGGGCGGTCCGCGGGGCCTCCGACCGGGTTGGCGAACACGGTGTGGACGGTGTTCTCCAGAGCGCGGGCCCTGAGGTAGACGGCGGCCCGGTGCTCGGTCCCGGTGGCGAACGCGGCCGGGTACAGCAGGGCGTGGGCGCCCGCGAGGGCGGCGGCGCGGGCGTGTTCGGGGAAGGACATGTCGTAGCAGACGCCCAGTCCGAGCCGCCAGCCGTCGACGGTCAGGGCCGCGTCCCGGGTGCCGGGGGAGAACAGGGCCGCCTCCTCGTCGTGCCACAGGTGCTGTTTGTCGTAGGGGACGGTGACGGTGCCGCCGGGGTGCACCGCCAGCAGCGAGTTGGTGAGCCGGCCGTCGGGATGGCGTACGGCGGCGCCGACGACCACGGTGATCCGGTGCTGTACGGCGATGTCGGCGAGCGGGGTCAGCCGGTGGTCGGTGACGTGCCGTGCGCGGTCGGCTCGCACCGCCGCGTCGTCCGCGTCACCCCTGTGCCGGGCGAGGCCGGGCAGGTCGTAGGCGGACAGGTGGAGTTCGGGGAGGACGACCAGACGGGCTCCCCGGTGCGCGGCCTCGGCGGCTCCGGCGGCCGCGGCGCGCGCGTTGTCGGCGGTCCTGAGCGGCCGGGCCGCGCTCTGTACGGCCGCGACGCGCAGAGGGGTGTCCGGGAGGGGGCCGTCCGCCGGGGGCGTGCTCATCGGCCGGTTCCGGAGATGCGCGTGCGTCCGGGCTGCGCGCCCGCCCGCTCGACGAGGACCCGGTGGCCGGGCAGCCGGTGTCGCTCGATGCCGGCGGGCAGGGGGATGTCCACCAGGAGGTCGTCGTACCGGGTGGAGGGGTGGGAGCCGAGCGGGGTGGGGGTGCCGTCGGTGTCCAGCAGGGTCACCCGCCACTCCCCCGGCCCGTCTGCGGCCGGACCGGTGGCGGCCACGCGCAGCACGTCACCGTCCCCGTGGCGGAGTTCGGCGGCCGCCACGATCTCGGTGCGCCGGACGGGTTCGCCCAGCGTGTGCATCGCCCCGTGCTTGACCAGGGGCCGGGGCGGACGCTCCGGGAGGTGCGCGGCGACCACCTCGCCGATGAACAGGGTGTGGACGGGCAGGGGGACGGCCTGGCGCAGCCGGCACTCGACGGCCAGGACTCCGCCGGTGACCCAGGGGGTGGCGGTCGCCTCCGGGGCGCCGAGGCGGACGAGGTCGCTGCCGGTCTTGTCGACGTCCGTGACGGAGAAGCTGCCGGCGAAGTCGGCGAGTGCGGCCTGCTCCTCGGCGCACAGGGTGACCGAGAACTCGCCCGCGGACTCCAGGAACCGGCGGCTGGCGGCGCGCGGGCCGAGGACCACGGCCGCGCAGAGGGGCCGCTTGTTGACGAAGTAGGACCACTCGGCCGCCATGACGTCGGTACCGCCGTCGTGCCGGACGCAGACCAGGCCCACGGTGCTGGTCAGCTTCTTCCACAGGTCGCCGGGCAGGTCACGGGTCATCCGTCTGCCCCTGTCGGGGAGGGCGGCCGGGGCGGGGTGCTCAGGGCCAGGCGGAAGCCGACCGGGTAGAGCGGGCCGGGGAAGGGGCCGTGGCGGCGGCGGGTGCGGGTGAGGTCGCCGTGGCGGCAGAAGCTGCCGCCGCGGGCGATCCGGTACTCGCCCATGCTCTGCACGAGGTGGTCGGGGACGTACGGTCCGCCGGGGTAGGGGCGGTAGGAGTCGGCGACGTACTCCTCCACGTTGCCGCCCATGTCGAGGGCGCCGAACGGGGAGCGGCCGGCGGGGAAGGCGCCCACCGGGGTGGTGGTGTGGAGGCCGGTCTCGCGGGTGTTGGCGGCGTCCGGGTCGAAGGTGTCGCCCCAGGGGTGGGTGAGCCCGTCGGGGCCCTTGGCCGCGTACTCCCATTCGGCCTCGGTCGGCAGCCGCCAGGGCAGCCCGGTGCGTACGGCGAGCCAGGCGGCGTAGGCGTCGGCGTCGGCGGCCCTGACCCCGGCGACGGGATGGTTGGCGCGGTCGTAGGGGTAGGCGCCCAGGTACCAGGTGGTGGGGCGGACGGGGTGCCCGGTGGCGTGGAGGAAGGTCTGGTACTCGGCGTTGGTGACCGGGTGGACGGTGATCCGGTAGTCGGCCAGCTCCGTGCGGTGGACGGGGGTCTCCTTCTCGATCCACTCGCGCTCCACGCCCACGTGCGCCCACCGCTCGACGACCGAGGGGACGTCCTCCTCGGGCAGTCCGATCTCGACGGTGCCGCCCGGTACGGCGCACACGGCGGGGACGGCCGTGATGCGGGGGTCCCCGAGCAGGGCCAGGACGCCGCCCGCCGCGAGCCGGTCGGGCAGGGCGGCCGAGCCGTCCTCGACCAGCGCCGCCAGTTCCCGCGGGCCGGCCCCGGCGAGCCGGGCGGCGGCCTCGGGCGCGGGCCTGAACCGCCGCGGGTCGGCGGGCTCGGCGTGCTCCTGGAAGTGCGGGGAGCCTGCGACGTCCTCCAGCCTCATGCGGGTACCTCCGTGTCAGGGCGGTGGGCGGGGAGGTGGTGGCCGTCACGGGCCTTCGCCTCCAGGTAGGCGGTGTTCTCGGGCGTCCGGTGCACCCCGGTGGGCAGGGTCTCGGTGACGTCGATGCCATGGGCGCGCAACTGCCCTACCTTGTCGGGGTTGTTGGTGAGCAGCCGGACGCGGTGCAGACCGAGCGTGCGCAGCATGACGGCGGCGGTCAGGTAGTCGCGTTCGTCGGCGCCGCGGCCGAGGAGCCGGTTGGCCTCGAAGGTGTCGGTGCCGGGGTCGCGGCGCTGGAGGAGGTAGGCGTCGAGTTTGTTGTAGAGGCCGATGCCCCGGCCCTCCTGGCGCAGATAGAGCAGGACGCCGCCGTGCCGGGCCAACAGGGCGAGGGACTCGTCGAGTTGAGGGCCGCAGTCGCAGTGTGCGGAGCCGAGCACGTCGCCCGTCAGACACTCGCTGTGCAGACGTGCCAGGGGTGTCCGCCGCGGGTCGCGCGCGGGCACCAGGCAGGCGAGGTGCTCGCCGTCGTCGGGCAGGCCGCGGAAGGTGACCAGTTCGGCGGTCCGCCCCCGGGCTCGGTGCAGGACGACGGGTACGCGGGCCCGCACCGTCGCCGGTCCTGCGGCCGTCCGGGCGGTCAACCGGCCACCGCCCAGAGGCTTTTCCCCGCCCAGAGGCTCTTTCTGGCCCGGAGGGCGAGCGTGTCGAGGTCGAAGCGGCGCAGGACGCGCACCTCGTCCTCGGCGTCCAGGCCCACGATCAGGATCTGCCCGTCCCAGCCGGCGACCGCGGCCCGTCGTGCGTCGAGGCGGCACATGCAGGACACCCCCTGCCGGAACTCGTCGACCCGGCGGCCCGAGCCGAGGCCGGTGTCGTCGTCCCAGTCGATCCGCCACCGGTACAGGCCGAAGTCGTACGACCCGGCGAGCACCACCGGACGGTCCGGATCGCCCAGCAGGGTCACGCACTTGACCGACTCGTCGGGGCCGAGCAGGGTCCGGCGGTGGAGCGGTTCCCAGGTGTCCTGCTCGGGGGAGCGCTCCAGGAGTCCGACCTTGACGGTGTGGTCGCGGGACGCGGTCGCCACGACCCGGCCGCCCAGGGTGGCGACCGCGTTGACCAGGTTGCCGTGTTCCCACAGCGTGGTCCGGTGGCGCAGTCCCCCGACCGCCGTGGTGCGGTCGGTGGCGGCGGAGGCGAAGCCGTCGCCGAACGGCTCCAGCGACTTGACCGCGCCGTCGTGGGGCCCGCCCCGGCCCGTCTCGGCCAGCGAGGCCGGGTCCAGGCCGGTCAGCGCGCCGTCGTAGGCGCCGGCGACCAGGAGTCCCGCGGTCCGGCACAGGGCGGTCACGGGGGTGTCCGACCGGTCGGTGACGGCGGTCAGTTCGCCGTCGGCGTTGCAGCGGTGCACCTGTCCGGCGTAGGTCCCCGCGTAGAACGCCTGCCCGTCCGCGGCGAGCGACAGCACCGGGCTGTCGGAGACGGGCAGCAGCCGCACCGGCGGCGGGGCGCCGAGGACGGCGCCGTCGGGGCCGTCCGTGTCGTTCAGGTCCGGGTCGAAGGCGACGACCGTGCCCGAGTCGCAGCCGACGAGGAGTTCGCCGTCGAGCACGGTCATCGCGTTCGGACCGTGGTTCGGCGCCGACGGCTCGGCCAGGGCCGTCCCCGTCGCGAGGTCCAGCAGGTGCGGGCCGTTCCAGAAGCCGCCCACCGCGACCAGCCCCCGCGCGACGGCGGCCGACCGCGGCCACATACGGGCGTCGTGCACCCGGTGCAGCCGTCGTCCTTCGGCGTCGAACACGTGCAGGGCCCCGTCGTAGGCGCCGACGACGAACGAGGTGTCGTCCTCGGCCCAGGCGACCGAGCGGGCGGCCGTCCGTGCGACGGTGACCGTCCGGCGCACGGCGAGTCCGGGGGTGAGGAGTTCGACCACACCGTCGTCGCGGGTGACCGCCAGTGTCGTGCCGGAGTGCGACCACGCGCAGCCCTCGACGGAGGCGGCGCGGTGGCGTACGACGGTGCTGCCGGGGCGGTCGGGGTCGCAGACGGCGATCATGCCGTCCTCGCCGACGGTGGCGACCAGGCCGTCGCGGCTGACCGACACCCGCATGCAGTGCGCCGCGTGGGACCCCACCTCGCCGGCGAAGGCGCCGGTGCGGGTGTCCCACAGGGTGGCCCGGCCGTCCTCGGAGACACAGATCAGGCGGCGGCCGTCGGGCATCCAGTCGACCGCGTTGACGTCGTCGGTGTGCCGGGCCAGGACGGTGAGCGGGGCGAGCCGACCGGTGTCCGGACACTCGGGTATCCGCCAGACGGCGACCGTCTTGTCCGCCGAGGCGGTGGCCAGCAGATCGGTGTGGACGGGGTTCCAGCGGGCGGCGTTGACCAGGCGGCGGTGGTGCAGCCGGGTGAGCTGCCGCGGCCGCGCGGGCGTGGTCACGTCCCACAGCAGCACGGTCCCGTCGTACGAGCAGGTCGCGAGCCGTGTGCCGTCCGGCCGGAAGGCCACGTCGGTGACGGGTGCGGCGTGCCCGGTCGGTCCGGGCCGCAGATCGATGGTGCGCAAGGGTCGGTCCTCTCCCTCGGTTCGGGGGGTGTTGCGGGGCAGGGGCTCAGCTCACCGCGCCGGCCGACGCGGGCCGGGGTGCCCCGGGGGCGTCGGGGTGGTCGTGGTGGCGCAGCGTGTAGTGGGCGGGGCGGCGCGGCAGCCAGTGGTCGCGGAGCTTGGTGAAGACCCGGCGGCCGGGGCCCTCGCCCAGGCGGTACAGGGACAGCAGGCCGGTACGGCAGCCGACCAGCAGGTGCGGGGCGTCGTCCGCGTCCCGGATCACGGCGAGCGCCTTGGGGTAGTCGGCCAGGTCCTCCAGCAGGCCGACGAACTTCGCGGTGCCGTGCTCGTAGGCGGCCAGTTGCATGCCGTACGAGGAGGCGCAGACCAGCCCGTCGGCGACGACGGCGTTCTCGACGGTGTTGGACAGCAGCCGCGACCAGCGGGCCGCCACGCCCACGCCGATCTCGATCTCCTTGAGCCCGCCGTCCCCGACGACGTAGAGCCGGTCGTCCTGGGTCCAGGCGCGCTTGGGGTATTCGCCCTGGTCGAAGCGCCAGCGCGGGCTTCCGTCCCCGGCGTCCAGGACGGCGATGACGCCGTTCCTGGTGATCAGGACCCGGTCGCCGTCCGGCAGATACGCGGTCGCCCAGACGGGCAGGCCGCCGTCCACCTGGAGGTCGGCGAGCCGCCGGCCGTCCGCGGTGTCGAGTTCGACGGCGCCGCCGTTGGTCGCCACCAGGGCCCGGCCGCCGTCCGGGGAGACCGCGACGGTGTGCGGCAGGTCCGGCAGCCGGTGGTGCCAGCGCACGGTCCCGTCGCGGTCGGCGCGGAACACCGTCCGGTCGCGGGTGACGCCGACCCAGCCCGACGCGACCGGCGCCACCCGCCGGGTGAACCCCCACTCGGTCGGATGCTCGGCCTCCACCCGGAGCATGGGTCCGGTCGCGGAGTCCTCCACCCGGGCGACGGCGACCCCGGAGTCGGTGGCGCAGTACAGCGTGCGCGGGTCCTCCCGGGACGGCTGGACGTCCCACACCGCCTGCCGCCGGTGCCCGCGTTCACGGACGAAGGCGCCCGCGGCGTCCAGTTCGAGGAGCGTGCCGTCCTGGCACAGGACGTACACCTCGCCGCCGGGGCCGACGGTCAGATCGCTGAGCTGGTGCGGAAAGCCGGTCACGGTGCGCTCGACGCGCAGGGCGCGCCGGGTGTTGTCGAAGAGGTGCAGTTCGCCGTCGAACCCGCCGGCGTAGGCCCGGCCGAAGTCGGGCGAGAAGGCGACGAACTCGACGTCGTCACGGGCGAACAGCAGCTCGCCCTCCTTCTCCCCCGACATGCCGACCACCACGACCCCGTTGGCGATGTCGGCGTTGTCGCCCTCGCCGAAGTCCTGGGTGGCCCAGAACCGGTCGTGCCGAGCGTCGTAGCGCACCCGGTGGATGTTGCCGTCGTCCAGCTTGACCAGCTCGGGGAAGACGCCGTCCGTGAAGGAGCCGAACCGCAGGTTGCCGTGCTTGTCCGAGACGGCGTGCCGGGTGGGGTGCTCGGTGCAGGCCCACTCGAGGGGGCTGTCGCCGGTGATGTTCGGCCGGATCTCCAGCACCTCGAAGGTGTGCAGGTCCAGCACCAGCATCTGGCGGTGGTAGCCGCCGGTGACGAAGACCCTGCCGTCCCAGACGCCGATGCCGCGGGAACTGCACGGTGAGGGCTCCTCGCGCGGCAGCAGCCCGGCCCGGTCGCAGGCCGTCGCCGGGTCCAGCCGGTCGACCAGGTCCAGGGTGTCGAGCGACCAGCGGAACACCGCGCCCATACGGTCCTTGCCGATCACCCACCCCTCGGCGGCGGCCAGCCCGTACAGCGGCCGGCCCTGCCGGACGAAGGGCGACGACGCCACGGTCCGCAGCTCCTCGTCGAGCAGATGGACGCGGCCGTAGGTGTCCGACGCGAGAAGTCCCGCGCCTTCCACGTACAGGATCCTGACAAAACGGTCCGGCGGGTTCACGACGATGTCTCCCGGCCTTTCGGGGCGAGTGCGGGGCGGACGGCGGGGCGCGTGCGGGGCGGATGGCGGCGTGCGTGCGGTGAACGGGCTTGTGCGGCCTACTTGTTCGGGTCGACGCCTTCGCGGACCGGGCCGCCGTCGTCGTCATCGCCGTCGTCATCGTCGTCATCGCTGTCGTCGTCGCTGTCGTCGTCATCGTCGTCGTCGATGTCGCCGCCTCCGCCCGCGCCCGTGCCGGATCCCGGGGCTCCGGCGCAGTCGTCGGAGGACTCGGAGGACAGGGCGGCGGCGCTGCGGAGGATCTGTCCGGTGGTGGCGTCGAGCGTGACCCGGACCGGGCCCTTGCCCTGGTCGATGGTCACCCGCCAGACGGTGCGCCCGTTCTCCTGGGCGAGCGCCACCTCGGTGACCCGGCCGTCGCCCAGGTTGCGGATGATCGCGTCCGTGGCCTCGGCGACGGTGCCCACCGCGAGCCCCGCGCCCTCGGCACCTGTCTGCGCCCGGGTTCCGATCCCCGCCGACCTGTCGGTGCGGACCTGTACGGACGGGTGCGGCGCGGACGCCGAGTCCTGCGCCACCTCACCGCCCATGGCGATCCCGGCACCGCCCACCATGATGCCGCTCACCACGATGGCCGCGAGTGCGTTCCTCTTCCGCATGGCCGACTCCTTCGCGTCGATTGCTGTGACGCCAGTGAGTATTGGGCGGTGCGGAGGGCAATTCCGGGCGTGGACCGCAACGTTGGCGGCCCGCTCGCCGAACCTTGTCGCTCTTAACCTTGCGCTGGCCAAGCCCTGTACGGCCGGGGGCCGTTCAGAACGCCGACACCCTCGCCCTGCGGGCCGCGGACCGTGCGCCGCGCTGCGGTGCCGGGTGCCGTTCCTCGACGGTCCGCAGCCGGACGACGGCGTCCAGGCCGCCGCCGGGCGCGGCGTGGAGCACCACGTCACCGCCGCCGGCCCGGGTGAGCTGCTGGACGATGGGCAGGCCGAGTCCCGTGCCGTCGTGGTAGGAGTCGGCGGCCCGCCAGAAACGGTCGAAGGCGCGGGCGCGCTCGGACTCGGTCATCCCGGGCCCCTGGTCGATCACATGCAGTTCGGCCCCGCCCGTCCGCGCGTCCCCTGCGGGTCTCTTGGCGAGCGTGATGGTGGTTCCCGGGGGCGACACCCGCAGCGCGTTGGAGAGCAGGTTGTCCACGACCTGCTCCAGGGCGCCGGGGATCGCCCACACCCGGCCGGCCCGCTCCCCGGTCACCGCGATGTCGACGGAGTGCTCGGCGGCGAACGCGGCCCAGGTCAGCGCCCGGTCGGCGACGACGGCGTCCAGGTCGGCGGGCTCCGGCGTGCTCCCGGAGTTCTCCAGCCGGGCCAGCGCGAGCAGCCCCTGCACCATACGGCCGAGCCGCTCCACCTCTCCGACCGCCTCGTCCAGGCTGTCGTGGGCGCGCGGGTCGAGGTAGGGCTCGAAGTTCTCCAGCCGCAGCCGCAACGCGGTCAGCGGGGTCTTGAGCTGGTGGGAGGCCTCGGAGGCGAACGCCCGCTGGGCCTGGAGCAGATGCTGCAGCCGCCGTGCGGTCCGGGTGAACGTGGAGGCGAGGCGGCGCAGTTCGGGCGGCCCCTGGGTGATGGTGGGCGGGTCCTTGAGGCTGCCGTCGGCGAGTTCGGCGGTGGCGCGTTCCAGGGCCCGTACGGGACGGGTGACCCAGTGGGCCAGCGCCAGGGCGATCGCCGCCACGGCCACCAGCACGCCCAGGCCGATCAGGGCCAGGGCCAGCCAGGTGCGCTGGATCCGGGAGGTCACCGGGGCGACGGGATAGGAGACGCGCACCGCGCAGCGGACGTCGGCCCCGGACGAGCACGGCACGGTGACGGTGTAGGTGTCGCCGCTCCCGGCGAGGTCCTCGCGGGTCGTGGAGAGGGTGCGGTCGCGCAGCGCGGCGGCGATACCGGGCTCGGCGGACAGGTCCGTGCCGGGGGCGAGGGTGTCGCGGGAGTCGGTGAGGAGCCTGCCGTCGGCGTCCACGACGACGGCGTGGCTGCCGGACCGGTGGACGAAGTCGGTCACCAGCGCGGGGACGTCGGCCGCCTCCTGCCGTTCGACCCGTTGTTCGAGGATCCCCGCCAGGATCTCGGCCGAGTGGCGGCCGTCGCCGGTGAAGCGGGAGATCTCGCCGCGCGCGAAGTAGTAGCCGAGCGGCACTTCCAGACCGAGCAGGAGCAGGAGGGTGAGGCTGAGATAGCTGAGCAGGAGACGGCGGGTCACCGAGCGTCCTGTTCGGGCCCCGGCCACCCGGGGACGGCCGCGGGCGCGCCGGCGGGCGGCCGGAGCCGGAATCCCACGCCGCGGATGGTGTCGATCCAGGCGGAGTCGCCGAGCTTGCGGCGCAGCGCGGCGATGTGCACGTCGAGCGTCTTGGTCGGGCCGAAGTAGTTCGGCTGCCACACGATGTCCAGGATGTGCTGCCGGGTGCAGACGGCTCCGGGGTCGCCCGCCAGACAGGCCAGCAGGTCGTACTCCTTCGGCGACAGCGCGATCGGGGTGCCGTCCAGATGGACCTGGTGGGTGCGGCGGTCGATCGTCAGCGGGCCGATCCGCTGGACGAAGGCGGCCGCGTCGGGCGAGGACGGCCAGGACGAGGGCGGCCGGGCCTGGGTCTGGGACAGCGGCGGCGCGGGCGGCCCCGCGGACCCGGGGAACGCGGCGTACTCGCCCCGGCCGGGGTGGCCAGCGGCGGCCCGGCCCGGGTGGCCGAACTGCGTACGGCGGCTGACGGCCCGGATCCTGGCGATGAGCTCCCGGACGCCGAACGGCTTGGACACATAGTCGTCGGCGCCGATCTCCAGGCCGAGGACGCGGTCGACCTCGTCGCTCCTCGCGGTGATCATGATGATGGGCACCTGGGAGCGGGACCGCAGCGCCCGGCACACCTCGATGCCGTCCATGTCGGGCAGCCCCAGGTCCAGCAGGACCGTGTCGGGCTCCCCCGCGGCCAGTCCCTCCGCCCCGGAGCGGGCACGGTCGACGGTGAATCCGAAGCGGCTCAGCCCCTCGGTCAGCGGACCGGCGACCCGGTCGTCGTCCTCGATCAGCAAGACACGCATATCGGCAGACTCACAAGTCCTGGGAGGTGACGGTGGAGTGGCGGTGCGGCGCGCGCGGGACCGGGTGTCCCGCCGTCGAGTACGCACGGAACGGGTCCGGCGTTCAGGCCCGACAAGGGTTGGCCGTTCCTTAACGATCCGCTGTCACAACGCTGTTCTTCCCCTACCGGCGGTCTCCTAGGGTGGTGCCCCAGCCGTCCCGGCGGACCGCCGGACGGCCGTCTTCCCCGACCGAGAGAACCCGACCGAGAGAAAGGGCACCGTGTCCAGCACTCCCGATCCACGCCAGGGGAACCGGACCACCCGGACCATGGCGGGCGAACCCTTCGACACCGCGCCGCCCGGGCCCCCCGCCCCCGCCGAGCGGCCCGACGCGCCCCGCACCGGGCTGTGGGAGCAGTTGGGCGACCGCCGGGCCACCGCCGTCACCGCCGCGGCCGCGGGGCTTCTCCTGCTCGGCGTCCTGCTGGTGATGTCGATGATCACCGACGGCATCACGTTCAGCTCCGACCGGACCGGGCCCGCGGGCGAGACCTCGGCCGTCGAGACCCCGGCGCCCCGGACCCCGGACCCCGAGCAGCCGACCGCCCCCGCACCTCCTCCCCCGGTGGCCGAGACCCCCGCACCCACACCGCCTCCGACCGCCCCGAGCCCGGCCGCGACCGCCTCGCAGGACGACGACGATGACGACGAGGACGCGGACGACGACGCGTACGAGCCCGACGACGACGATGACGACGAGCCGGACGACGACTCCGACGACGATGACGATGACGATGACGACGACCGCTAACCGCCCGGTCACCCCCTGAGCGCGCCCCCGCTCACCTGCGAAAACACCCCTCCTGACGCGGCACGCCGTGCCTCCCGCCGGGACACCCTGTGCCTACTTTCCCGGAATCGAGAGGTTTTCCCCTTCAACCCTTTGATCGATCATCGATCAGGGGGTTACAGTCGCCGACGGGCTCCCACCACAGAGCCCCTGCCCTGTCCTGCCAAAGACCAAGGGCACCCCCGAACCCTTACCGATGAGGGAACCCCCTTCGACTGAGGAAGGCGGCGACATGACCGACCCCCACGCCATCCAGCCGAGCGAGCTCGACCAGCTCCCGGACCGCGACCCCGAGGAGACCGCCGAATGGCAGGCCTCACTGGACGCGGTCGCCAAGGCGGCCGGCCCGCACCGTGCCGCGTACCTGATGCGCCGCACGCTGGAGCGCGCGGAGGGCAACGGCGTCGCGCTGCCCAAGCTGCTCGAGACCGACTACGTCAACACCATCCCGACCGCCGCCGAGCCGTCCGCGCCCGGTGACGAGGAGATGGAGCGGAAGATCACCGCGTGGAACCGTTGGAACGCGGCCGCGATGGTCACCCGGGGCGCCAAACACGGCGTCGGCGGCCACATCGCCACCTTCGCCTCGGCGGCCTGGCTCTACGAGACCGGCTTCAACCACTTCTTCAAGGGCAAGGAGGCCGACGGCTCGGGCGACCAGCTCTACATCCAGGGCCACGCCTCCCCCGGCATCTACGCCCGCGCCTTCCTCGACGGCCGGCTGAACGAGACCCACCTCGACAACTTCCGGCAGGAGTCCGGCGGCAACGGCCTCCCGTCCTACCCGCACCCGCGGCGGCTGCCCTGGCTGTGGGAGTTCCCGACGGTGTCGATGGGTCTCGGCCCGCTGTCGGCGATCTACCAGGCACGCTTCAACCGCTATCTGACCAACCGCGGCATCAAGGACGTCTCCGCGTCCCACGTCTGGGCCTTCCTCGGCGACGGCGAGATGGACGAGCCCGAGTCGACGGCGGCGCTCGCACTGGCCTCCCGCGAGGGTCTGGACAACCTGACCTTCGTCATCAACTGCAACCTCCAGCGCCTCGACGGCCCGGTCCGCGCGAACTTCAAGATCGTGCAGGAGCTGGAGGCCCAGTTCCGCGGCGCCGGCTGGAACGTCGTCAAGACGCTGTGGGGCACCGCCTGGGACGAGCTGTTCCGGCTCGACACCACGGGCGCGCTGGTCCGCCGGCTGCGCGAGGTGCCGGACGCCCAGGTGCAGACGTACCAGACGCGCGACGCCGCCTACATCCGCCAGGACTTCTTCGGCAAGGACCCGGCGCTCGTCGAGATGGCGAAGCTGCTGAGCGACGACAAGATCCTGGAGTGTTTCCACCTCTCCCGCGGTGGCCACGAGGCACGCAAGGTGTACGCCGCGTACCGGGCCGCGCTGGAGTTCAAGGGCGCGCCGACCGTGATCCTGGCCCAGACGGTCAAGGGCCACACCCTCGGTGCGGGCTTCGCCTCGAAGAACGCCAACCACCAGATGAAGAAGCTCTCGGTGGACGAGTTCAAGGCGATGCGCGACCTGCTGGAGCTGCCGATCGCGGACAGCGCGTTCGCCGACGGCCAGGTCCCCTACGGCCACCCCGGCGCCGGCTCCCCCGAGGTCCGCTACCTCCAGGAGCGCCGCGCGGCGCTCGGCGGTCCGGCCCCGGCCCGCCGCGTCCACCCGGTGGGCCCGCTGCCGGCCCCCGCCGAGAAGGCGTTCGCCTCCTTCGACAAGGGCTCCGGCTCGCAGAACGTGGCCACCACCATGGCCTTCGTCCGTCTGATCAAGGACCTGGTCCGCGACAAGGAGACGGGCCGGCGCTGGGTGCCGATCGTCCCCGACGAGGCGCGCACCTTCGGCATGGAGTCGCTCTTCCCGTCGCTCGGGATCTACTCCCCCAAGGGCCAGACGTACGAGCCGGTCGACCGTGACCAGCTCATGTACTACAAGGAGGCCAAGAACGGCCAGATCCTCAACGAGGGGATCACCGAGGCCGGTTCGATGGCCGACTTCATCGCCGCTTCGACGTCGTACGCGACGCACGGCGAGGCGATGATCCCGTTCTACATCTTCTACTCGATGTTCGGCTGGCAGCGCACGGCCGACCAGATGTGGCAGCTCGGCGACCAGCTCGGCCGCGGCTTCCTGGTCGGTGCCACGGCGGGCCGTACGACGCTGACGGGCGAGGGCCTCCAGCACGCCGACGGGCACTCCCCGGTGATCGCCGCCACCAACCCGGCCGCCCTCAGCTACGACCCGGCGTTCGCCTACGAGGTCGCCGCGATCGTCAAGGACGGTCTGCGCCGGATGTACGGCGAGGCCGCCCCGGGCGAGGACCCGGACGTCTTCTACTACCTGACCGTCTACAACGAGCCGCTGCCGCAGCCCGCCAAGCCGGGCGGCCAGGGTGTCGACGAGGGCATCGTCAAGGGTCTGTACCGCTTCAACACGGCGGAGTCGGCGGGGCTCAGCCCGGCCGCCAACGCCCCGCGCATCCAGCTCCTCGGCTCCGGTACGGCGATCCACTGGGCGCTCCAGGCGCAGAAGCTGCTCGCCGAGGAGTGGGGCGTGGCCGCCGACGTGTGGTCCGCGACCTCCTGGACGGAGCTGCGGCGCGACGCGCTGGAGGCCGACGCGGCCCTGCTGCGCGGTGAGGAGCGGGTGCCGTTCGTCCGTCAGGCGCTGAACGGCGCCGAGGGCCCGGTCCTCGCGGTGTCCGACTACATGCGCCAGGTCCCGGACCAGATCGCGCAGTGGGTCGAGCAGGACTGGTCCTCGCTGGGCGCGGACGGCTTCGGCCTCTCCGACACGCGGGCGGCGGCCCGCCGGCACTTCGGTGTCGACGCGGAGTCGATCGTCGTCGCGGCGCTGGCGCAGCTCGCCCGGCGCGGTGAGGTCAAGGCGACCGCGGTGAAGGAGGCCCGGGAGCGCTACGGCCTGTAAGGCGCTGCGGAGGTCGAAGGGGCACGGCGTCGCGCCGTGCCCCTTCGCTGTCGGCGGGTCCCGGCATCATGGGGCGCATGCGCGCTGCCCGCCTCATCAAGATGGTGCTGCTCCTCCAGTCCCGGCCGGCCATGACCGCGGCCGAGCTCGCCCAGGAACTGGAGGTGTCCGAGCGGACCGTGACCCGGGACGCCCAGGCCCTGTCGGAGGCCGGGGTGCCGGTCTACGCGGAGCGCGGGCGCACCGGTGGATACCGGCTGGTCGGCGGGTACCGGACCCGGCTGACCGGGCTGGCCCGGGGCGAGGCCGAGGCGCTGTTCCTGAGCGGGGTGCCGGGGGCGCTCAGGGAGATGGGTCTGGAGGACGTGGCGTCGGCGGCCCGGCTGAAGGTGTCGGCCGCGCTGCTGCCGGCGTTGCGGGACGCGCCGCGGGCGGCGGCGCAGCGGTTCCATCTGGACGCGCCGGCCTGGTTCCGGGAGCCGGAGGTGCCCCGGCTGCTGGCGGTGGTGGCGGACGCGGTGTGGGACGACCGGTGTGTGAGCGTCCGGTACGCGCGCGGGGACGAGGAGGTGGCGCGGGAGCTGGAGCCGTACGGGCTCGTGCTGAAGGCGGGGGTCTGGTACCTGTGCGCGCGGGTGGCCGACGCGGGGGTCTTCCGGACGTACCGGATCGACCGGTTCGTCGCCGTGAAGGTTCTGAAGGATCGTTTCAGCAGAGACGAGTCCTTCGATCTGCCCGGCTTCTGGGACGCGCAGGCGGAACGGTTCGCCCGGTCGATCCTGCGGGCCGAGGTCGTGGTGCGGCTCTCGGCGGCGGGGGTGCGCGCGCTGCCGCACGCCGTGGATCCGGTGGCCGCGCGCGACGCCCTGGCGCGGGCCGGGGAGCCGGACGCGCGCGGGTGGGTGACGCTCACCCTGGGCGTGGAGTCGGAGGACGTGGCGCACACCCAGCTCACCGCGCTCGGCGCCGAGGCGGAGGTGGTCTCCCCCGCCTCGCTGCGGGCCCGGTTCGCACGGGACGCGGCCCGGCTCGCGGAGCTGTACGGCACGTGACGGACGCGCGTGACAATCCCCGGCACTCCGGGTGCGCGGCACCCCTCCAGGCACGATGCTGGACGCGTGATGGACGAGACGGAGTTCTGGGAGCTGGTGGACGCCGCCCGCGAGGGCGCCGAGGGCGACCCGGAGGACCAGGCCGACCTGCTCGTGGACCGGCTGGCCCGGCTCGATCCCGAGTCCGTGCTCGACTTCGCCCGGCACTTCGAGGCCCGTTACGGCCGTGCCTACACCTGGGACCTGTGGGGGGCCGCCTGGGTGCTGCTCGACGGCGCCAGCGACGACGCCTTCGACTTCTTCCGCTGCTGGCTGATCGGGCAGGGCCGGGACGTCTTCGAGGGCGCGGTGCACGATCCGGACGCGCTCGCCGATCTGCTGGGCGAGTTCGACGAGGAGCTGGACGGCGACGGCGAGGACCTCGGCTACGCGGCCGACGAGGCGTACGAGCAGCTCACCGGCACCGTCGCCCCCGATCTGGGCATCCCGCCCGCCCCGGCCGAACCCGAGGGCACCCCGGTCGACTTCGAGAACGAGCGGGCGCTCGCCGAGCGGTATCCCCGGCTGTGGAGCCGCTTCAAGGACTGACGCGGCTCCCGCACGTGCGAGGGCCCGCCCGCCTCAGGGTGCGGTCACCGGGCGGCCCTGGAGGCGGGCGGCGGTCTGCCGGATCTCCGGGAGGCGGGCCGAGAGCGCGGCGCCGGGGCAGCTCGTCATGTAGCCGTCCTGGTGCCCGGCGAGGGCGGGCAGGGTGGCGGTGACTCCGGACCGGTAGCGGCTGAGGCTGTTGCTGGACGTCAGCCGGACGTCGGTGCGCGGGTCCACGTCGGCCATGCCGAGCTTCCAGGCGGCGACCGCCGCTATGGCGTCCACCATCGCCTGCGGGACGGGCACCCCGGCGGTGAAGGTGCCCAGCGCGGCGATCCCGGCCGTGCGGTGGTTGAAGCCCTGGGTGTGGGCGCCGGTGACGGGCCGGTCGACCCCGCCCGCGCGGCCCTCGTAGACGGTGCCGCACTTGTCGACCAGGAAGTTGTAGCCGATGTCGTCCCAGTCCCGGGCGCCGGTCTGGCCGGCGTACAGGTAGCGGATGATGCGCGGGGCGTCGGCGCAGTCGTAGCCGTTGGGCGAGTCGGTGTGGTGCACGAAGACGGCGACGACCTTGTCGTCGTAGCGCGGCGGGGGCTGGCTGCGGCGGCTGGCGTCGTCCAGCCACACCGTGCGGGGCACGATCCGCGGCTTGGCGGCGGTGTGGGCGGCCGCGGCGGGGCGGGCGGCGTCCTGGGCCACGGCGCGCGCGGCGAGGCCGGCGGTGGCGACGCGGTCGACGCCGCTCGCGCACAGGCCCAGGGCGGTGACGGCGGCGAGGCCCGGCAGACAGGCCAGCAGCACCAGGAGCGGGCCCGGTATCCGGGGCGGGCGCCGCCTTCGGGTTCCCCCTGATCGGCGGTGGACCGGTCGCTTGACACACATGGACCCACTGTCGGCCGGATCCGTTCCGTCCGCGATGTGTGCTGTGCCACCTGGTGGAACCATCGTCCCGGTCCACGGCGTTTCCCGGGATGTACGTGTCCCGCGTGCTGATCACCGGGCCCGTCCCCCACGTATGAGGGGGCCCATAGAAAGGCGGCTCCGTGGACCTGCTCGACATCCTGCTGGTGCTGGCGATCCTGGCCTACGCCGGCTCGGGCTACCGGCGCGGACTGGTGGCCGGCTGTGTCTCGCTGGCCGGCTTCGTGGGCGGGGCGGCGGTGGGTGTGTGGGTGCTGCCCTGGCTGATGGACCTGGTGACCCCGGGGACGACGGCGGCGACGGTGACGGCGGTGTTCACGGTCCTGGTCCCGGCGGTGGTGGGGCACGAGCTGGCGGGCCGGCTGGCGCTGCGGCTGCGGCGCGAGCTGGACCGGGGGCCGCTTCGCGTCGCCGACGGCATAGGCGGGGCCGCGGCGAACGCGCTGGCGGTGCTGATCGTGGCGTGGGTGGCGGCGAGCGTGCTGGCCGCGTCCTCGTCGCCGCTGGTGACCTCGGCGATCCGGGACTCCCGGCTGCTCGGCGCCGTGCAGGACGCGATGCCGGACACCACCCCGGCCTGGTTCTCGGACGCCACCTCGGCGCTCACCCAGGCGGGTTTCCCGCAGGTCTTCAACCCGTTCGAGAACGAGTCGACGGCCGAGGTCGCCAAGCCCACCGGCGACAGCGTCACCGCGCGCGCGACGAACGCGGCCAAGCTGAGCACCGTCAAGATCGAGGGCGTCGCGGGCGACCAGGGCCGCGAGGGCAGCGGGTTCGTGTACGCGCGTGAGCATGTGATGACCAACGCGCACGTGGTGGCCGGCATCGACGACCCGACGGTGAAGGTCGGCGGGGTCGGACAGCCGTACGACGCGCGGGTGGTGCTGTTCGACCCGGACAAGGACGTGGCCGTGCTGTACGTGCCGAAGCTGGAGGCGCCGCTGCTGCGCTTCGACGACGACGCGAAACGCGGCGCGGAGGCGGTGGTGGCGGGCTATCCGCAGGACGGCGACCTCGACCTCCAGGCGGCGACCGTCGCGAACCGGGTGAAGGCGACCGGCCGGAACATCTACAACGACGAGATCGTCACCCGCGAGATCTACTCGATCCGCTCCACGGTCCGCCCCGGCAACTCCGGCGGACCCCTGCTGACCACCGACGGCAAGGTGTACGGCGTGGTGTTCGCCCGCTCCACCTCGGACGACGAGACGGGGTACGTGCTGACGGCCGCCGAGGTCGCCGCCGACGCGAAGCGGGCGGCGACGGCGACGAGGCCGGTGGACACCGGCCGCCTCACCAGCTCCTGAGCGTCACACCGCCCGCCCCATCAGCACGTCGTCCACGTACTCCCCGGCCAGCAGGAACTCCCCCGGCAGGACGCCCTCCACGGCGAACCCCTCGGATTCGTACAGCCGGCGGGCCGGGGCGTTGTGGCCGAGGACGCGCAGCGTGAGCCGGCGGGCGCCGCGCCGCCGGGTCTCCTCGACGGCCGCGCGGACCAGCGCCCGCCCGACGCCCCGGCCGCGCGCCTCGTCGGCGACGGCGAGGCCCTGGATCTGGCGGACGTGCGCGTTGCAGTCGAGCGGGGTGGACCGCCCGAGCCGCACATACCCCACGACCCGCCCGCCGCTCTCGGCGACCAGGTACTCCTCGGGCGGATGCCGCGCGTCGAAGAAGTCGGCGTAGGGCGGCTGCGGCTCCGGTGTGACGGCGTGCAGGGGCGACCAGGTGACCCGGTCGATGAGAGCGAGCACATCACCGTCGGCGAGGACAGCGGGACGAACACGAGGTGCGCTGGGTGCACTGGGTGCACTGGATCCGGACATGCGCGCCACCCTAGAACGCGCGTACGGGATCCCTACCGGGATTTTCGGCGGCGAAGCTTGGTCAGGCGTCCAGCCGGGTCTTCGCGCGCCTTTCGGTGGGGCGTGGGCAGGATGGGTTCATGGCTCAGGAGCGTAGGCGGATCGTGGTGGCCGGGGCGTCCGGTCTGATCGGGGGTGCTCTGGTGCGGTCGCTGGCCGCCGACGGGCACGAGGTGGTGCGGCTGGTGCGGCATGCGCCGCGGGGCGAGCGGGAGGTGCGGTGGGACCCCGAGCGGGGGCGCGTGGACGCGGCGGGGCTCGACGGGTGCGACGCGCTGGTCAATCTGGCGGGGGCCGGCGTCGGGGACCGGCGCTGGACGGACGCCTACAAGCGGCGCATCCACGACAGCCGGGTGCACGCCACGGCGGGCCTCGCGAAGGCCGTCGCCGCGCTCGACGAGCCGCCGCGGGTGTGGGTGAACGGCAGCGCGATGGGCTTCTACGGCGAGACCGGCGACCGGGTCGTGGACGAGGACGCGCCCGCCGGGAGCGGGTTCCTGCCGGAGCTGTGCGTGGAGTGGGAGGCGGCCGCGGATCCGGCCCGGGACGCCGGGGTGCGCACGGTGTTCACCCGGACCGGGCTGGTGGTGGCGCGCGACGGCGGCGCGTGGGGGCGGCTGTTCCCGCTCTTCCGCGCCGGGCTCGGCGGACGGCTGGGCGACGGCCGCCAGTACTGGTCGTACATCGCGCTGCACGACGAGGTGGCCGCGATCCGGCATCTGCTGGACCGTGACGATCTGTCGGGCCCCTTCAACCTGACCGCGCCCGAGCCGCTGACGAACCGTGAGATCACCGAGGCGATGGGCCGGGTGCTGCACCGGCCGACCGTGTTCGCGGTGCCGGCCCCGGTGCTGCGCGCGGCGCTGGGCGAGATGGCCGGGGACGTGCTGGGCAGCGCGCGGGTGGTGCCGAGGCGGCTCCTGGAGTCGGGGTTCGTCTTCGCGTTCCCGGGGATCGAGGACGCGATCCGGGCGGCGTGAACGGACCCGGGCGGCCGTACGACCGGGTGCGACCGCAATCGGCCATGTGCGACCGTCGTGCGACCGTGCCCTGTCCATGCGCGACTGTCCCCGACCGGTCCCGGCCCTAACCTCGACCCGAACTCGGGTATCCCACACGCCAGTTGGGGGCATGACGTCTCCACCGGCCGCGCAACCTCGAGGAGGGGCACGTGCTTGAGCCCGCGTACCAGGCAGACGTCGTCGTCGTGGGAGCCGGAGTCGCCGGTCTCGCCGCGGCGCATCGGCTCATCAGCGCAGGAGTGACGACCGCAGTCCTGGAGGCCGCCCCGTACGTCGGCGGCCGTATGTCGACCGAGAAGGTCGACGGCTTCCGGCTCGACCGCATCGGACAGTTGCTGTCCACGGAGTGGCCCGAACTGGGCCTGACCCCGGGGCTGGAGGGGCTCGTCCTGCGCCCGTTCGCCCCCGGGGTGCTGCTGCACAGCGACGGACGGCACCACCGCGCGGGCGCGCAGGCGGGCGCGGGGAGCGCAAGGGGCGCACTCCACGCCGTACGCGCCCTCGCGAGCGCCCCTCGGGCGGGCGCGCTGCCCCGGCCGCGCCCCGGCGCCGGGCCCGTGCCGGCGCCCCGGGTCCGGCCGGGCGCCCCGCTGGGCACCGCGGTGGACCAGGCCCGGCTGGGCGCCGCGCTGACCCGGCTCGCGGCCACCTCCGTCGAACGGCTGCTGCGGCGCCCGGAGTCCCCGGCCGCCGAGGCGCTCGCGGCGCGCGGTCTGCCCGCCCGGACGCTCGACGGGTTTCTGCGGCCGCTGCTGGCCGCGCTGCTCTGCGACCCGGACCTCGCCACCTCCAGCCGGTGCGCGGACCTCGCGCTGCGGTCGTTCGCGGCGGGCCGGCTGTGTCTGCCGGAGGGCGGCGCCGAGGTGGTGCCGGAGCTGCTGGCGCGGACCCTGCCCGCGGGCACCGTGCACACGGGCGTGCGGGTCACCTCGGTCTCCACGACCTCGGTGACCACCGCCGAACACGGCGAGTTCCGCTGCCGGGCCGTCCTGGTGGCCACCGACGCGCGCTCCGCGGCGGAGCTGCTGCCGGGCCTGCGGGTGCCCGGCTTCCACCCGGTGACGGTCCTGCACCACACCACGGACGAGCCGCCGCCGACCGGCGCCTCGCTGCTGCTGGACGCCGACCGGGGCGGCCCGGTCGCGCACACCGCCGTGGTCAGCGGTGTCGACCCGAGCCGGGCGCCCGCGGGCCGTGCGCTGATCTCCTCCACGGTCCTCGGCACCCCGCCCGACGGCGTCGACACCGCCGTACGGATGCATCTGTCGCGGCTCTACGGGGTGCCGACCACGCGCTGGGAGACGCTCGCCGTGCAGCACACCGCCGAGGCGGTGCCCGCGATGCGGCCGCCGCACGACCCGCGGCGTCCGGTACGGCTGCTGGCGGGCCTGTACGTGTGCGGCGACCACCGGGACACCAGCACGGTCCAGGGCGCGCTGCACTCGGCGCACCGGGCGGCGGCCGCGATCGTGACCGACCTCGGGGCGACGGGGTCGCTGCACCGCGCGGACCCCGCGCCCGGCGCCGAGCGGACCGCCGCGACGGCCGCCGTACAGGCCGCGTAGGACGCGCGCAGGGCGCCGTACAGGCCGTACAGGGCGCGTGGGCGCGCCTCCGGGTCAGCCGAGGGCCGCCACCTTGTCCCGGTAGCTGCGGGCCGGGGCCGCGTCCTTGTACGGCTCCAGGCGCCGTTCGAAGTCCCTGACGTACTCGACGGCGCGGACCGACCGCATCTCCGCGGCCTGTCCCGCCGCCTCGGCGGCGAGCTGGCACGCCTGGTCCAGCTCGCCGAGGCCCAGCCGGGCGGAGGCGAGCACGACCCGGCAGAACAGCCGGCTGCGGGCGTAGGCCGCCGGGCGCAACTGGAGGGAGCGCTCGGCGTGCTGGACGGCGGCCCGGAACTGCTGGAGGTCGCGGTGGCAGTGCCCGAACTCGTCGGCGAGCTGCGCCTCGTCGAAGAACCGGGCCCAGTGCGGCACCTCGTCCCCGGCGCGGGCCGCCTCCAGGGCGCGCTCGGCCCGCACCAGGGCGGCCGTGCAGGCGCGCACCTCGCCGAGTACGCCGTGCCCGCGCGCCTCGGCGGCGTGCAGCAGCGCCTGGACGACGGGCGGGGCGCCGGTGCCGACGCCCTGCTGGGCCACGCGCGCGAGCTGCACGGCCTCCCGGCCGTGGCCGAGGTAGACGGCCTGGCGGCTCATGGTGACCAGCACGAAGGAGCCGTACGGCCGGTCGCCCGCCGCCTGGGAGAGCCGCAGGGCCTGGACGAAGTAACGCTGGGCGAGGCCGTGCGCGGCGATGTCGAAGGAGGTCCAGCCGGCCAGCCGGGTGAGGTCGGCGGTGGCCGCGAAGAGCCGGCGGCCGGTCTGCTCGCCGTAGGTGCCGCGCAGCATGGGCTCGCACTCGTGCTCCAGGTAGCGCACGAGGGCCTGGCGGGCGTGGCCGCCGCCGTACATGTTGTCGAGGGTGCGGAACAGCTCGCCGACCGAGCGCAGCGCGGAGATGTCGCCGCCGGTGACCCGCTGGCCGGGGCCGCGCTCGACGGTGCCGCGCTGCCGGGGGACGGCCGGGGGCGCCTTGGGGGCCGGGCGGTTCTGCACGGGCACCCGCGGCTGCGGTTCGCCGCGGGCCACCTTGTCGTCGGCCCGGCCGATCAGCCAGTCGCGGCTCGGCACCACCAGGCCCGCCGGGGTGAAGGCGATCTTGCGGAGTTCGGCGTGGCTGCCGGAGTCCTTGCGCCACAGCCCGCCGACGATGTCGACGGCCTCCTCGGGGGTGCCGGCGAACTCCAGGCCCGCGTAGACGGGCGCGCAGGCGTCCAGGCCGAGGTCCTGGGCGGTGAGCCGGCGGCCCAGGCGCCGGGTGAAGACCTCGGCGATCAGGGCCGGGGTGGTGCCCCGGGGCTGCTGCCCGCGCAGCCACCGGGTGACGGAGGTCTTGTCGTATCTGAGATCCAGCCCGTGCTCCAGCCCGAGCTGATCGACGCGACGGGCCAGTCCCGCGTTGGAGAAGCCCGCTTCTGCGATGAGCGCGGCGAGCTGGCGGTTGGGAGTGCGCTGCGCGGGTCGTTCCGTCATCTGCGGTGCGGTCTCCTGCCTCCCGGGCCTCTGACGTGCCCGGTTGAAGTGCCCTGATGGGTGCGATCAGCCCTTTTGGCCTCGCGAACGGCGCGAATGTAGCTGAGCGTAGCCAACCGATCGCACATCTCGACGCTCATTCATCCGATCGTGTGAGAATCGACCACCGGGCTGACGGGGAGCGCGCGGACGTACAGTGGCGTTGGCGCGTCACGCGCCTTACGACGTCCAGGGAGGCGCTTGCCGTGAGTGAGTTGCGGTTCGTCCGTAGGGGTTTCGGAGCCGAGGCCGTGGAGTACCAGGTGGCCTGGGACGAGCAGCGCCGGGTGCACGCGGCCCGGTTCGCCGACGAGATCCCCGACACCGTGCTGCTCCTGGAACATCCGCCCGTCTACACGGCCGGCCGGCGCACGGCCGACAGCGAGCGCCCCCTCGACGGCACCCCGGTGGTCGACGTGGACCGCGGCGGCAAGATCACCTGGCACGGTCCGGGCCAGCTCGTCGGCTACCCCATCCAGAAGCTGCCGCGCCCGGTCGACGTCGTCGCGCACGTACGGCGCCTCGAAGAGGCCCTGATCCGCACCTGCGCGGAGTTCGGTCTGGAGACCACCCGGGTCGAGGGCCGCAGCGGGGTCTGGGTGCTGGGCGACCCGGTGGAGCGACGGCCCGCGCTCGGCGGCCTCTCCCTGGACTTCGACCCCCGGCTCACCGACGAGGAGTTCGACCCGCGGCTCAACGGCCCGGAGTACGCCCCCTCCAACGCCGGGCAGCGCCGCGAGGACCGCAAGATCGCCGCCATCGGCATCCGGGTGGCCAAGGGCGTGACGATGCACGGCTTCGCGCTGAACGTGAACCCCGACAACAAGTGGTTCGACCGGATCATCCCGTGCGGGATCCGCGACGCGGGCGTGGCGTCCCTGGCGAACGAACTGGGCCGCGACGTCACCATCGCCGAGGTGCTGCCGGTCGTGGAGCGCCATCTGACGGAGGTCATGGCGACCGCGGAGCTGCGGCCGAGGGTGATCGAACCGAAGGCGGTCGAAAAAGTAACCGAGAAGACACCGGCGGCCTGACACGGGCGGCTGACTTTCAAATCCACGGGCGTACGCTGGAGCACGCCGAAGAATCAATCGCTAGGGAGCCGGTCGTGTCCGCAGTCGCACCCGACGGACGCAAGATGCTGCGCCTGGAGGTCCGCAACAGCCAGACCCCCATCGAGCGCAAGCCCGAGTGGATCAAGACCCGGGCGAAAATGGGCCCCGAGTACACGAAGATGCAGAACCTCGTGAAGAGCGAGGGCCTGCACACCGTGTGCCAGGAGGCCGGCTGCCCCAACATCTACGAGTGCTGGGAGGACCGCGAGGCCACCTTCCTCATCGGCGGCGACCAGTGCACCCGGCGCTGCGACTTCTGCCAGATCGACACCGGCAAGCCCGAGGCGCTCGACCGTGACGAACCCCGCCGGGTCGGCGAGTCCGTCGTCACCATGGACCTGAACTACGCCACCATCACCGGCGTCGCGCGCGACGACCTGGAGGACGGCGGCGCCTGGCTCTACGCCGAGACGGTCCGCCAGATCCACGAGCAGACCGCCGCCCGTGAGGCCGGCCGCACCAAGGTCGAGCTGCTCGCCCCGGACTTCAACGCCGTACCGGAGCTGCTGGCCGAGGTCTTCGCCTCCCGCCCCGAGGTCTTCGCGCACAACGTCGAGACGGTCCCGCGGATCTTCAAGCGGATCCGCCCCGGCTTCCGCTACGAGCGCTCCCTGAAGGTGATCACCGAGGCCCGCGACTACGGCCTGGTCACCAAGTCGAACCTGATCCTCGGCATGGGCGAGACCCGTGAGGAGGTCAGCGAGGCGCTGAAGCAGCTCCACGAGGCGGGCTGCGAGCTGATCACCATCACCCAGTACCTGCGTCCGTCCGTGCGCCACCATCCGGTGGAGCGCTGGGTGAAGCCGCAGGAGTTCGTGGAGCTGAAGGAGGAGGCCGAGCAGATCGGTTTCTCCGGCGTGATGTCGGGCCCGCTGGTGCGTTCCTCGTACCGCGCCGGGCGCCTCTACCAGATGGCGATCGAGAAGCGCGGCGCCTTCGTGGCCGTTCAGGCCGTGTGACTGCCGTGTGACCTGGGCGACAGCCTTCGTCCCGCTTGCTCCGTACGAGTGCGGGACACCCGTGTGAACTCGCGCACAAGATATTACCGATCAGTATTGTCCGATACGACGCGGTCCCGACCGTCCTCGCAGATGAGGGCCCCGGTCGGGACCGCGTCGTCGTCCCCGGGCGCGCGAAGGCCCCGTGACAAGGCTTCATGGGCGTTTGACCGGTCGGTCACGCCCTGGTAACACCGAACAGTGACGCTGGTGTCACACCACGTAGAACCGACCGGACCCGTACCCACCGCCGTACGAGGGGGCTTCTCCCATGCAGGCCGCGCCCGTTCGCGCCACCGCGATCCCGTCCTTCAGCACCGCCCTGCGCGCCGTCGAGTCGCTCCTCATGAGCAGCGGACAGCGCACCGCCCGTCGCAACGCGTGGACCTCCGTGCTGGAGGACCGCCGTCGTGCCAAGGACCGGGTCGAGACGCAGCGCGTCATCGAATCGGTCACCGCCGTCCGTTCCTGACCGACGGGCACCGCCGTCGGCTCCCGGCCGACGGGCACTGCCGTCGTCGGCACTTCCCGGGCCACGTAGACTTCCTGGCATGGCGAGAAGTGACAGTGCGGCGGAGGCCGCGAACACCGGGCGACTGAAGCAGATCGCCCTGACGTACAAGATGACCCGGAGGGCCGACAAGAAGATCGGTCTCATCCTCGCGGGTGTCTTTCTCATCATCTTCGGTGTCTTTCTCGCGATCGGTTTCCTGATCGACCACCCGGTCTACCTGGGCATCCTGGGCTTCGTGCTCGCGTTCCTCGGGACGGCGATCGTGTTCGGCCGCCGGGCCGAGCGGGCCGCCTTCGGCCAGATGGAGGGCCAGCCGGGCGCCGCCGCGGCCGTCCTCGACAACATCGGCCGGGGCTGGACGACCACCCCCGCGGTGGCGATGAACCGCAATCAGGACGTGGTGCACCGCGCGGTCGGCAAGGCCGGCATCGTGCTGGTCGCCGAGGGCAACCCGAACCGGGTCAAGACCCTCCTGGCCGCCGAGAAGAAGAAGATGAACCGCATCGTCGCGGACGTCCCGGTGCACGACGTGCTCGTGGGCACCGGCGAGGGCCAGACCGAGCTGAAGAAGCTGCGGACGACCCTGATGAAGTACCCGCGCGTGCTGACCGGCCCCCAGGTGACCGCGACCAACGACCGGCTGCGCGCCCTGGGCGACCTGATGAGCAACATGCCGCTGCCGAAGGGGCCGATGCCCAAGGGCATGCGCCTGCCGAAGGGCGGCCCGAAGGCCCGCTGACCCTCGACCTTGCGTGGTACGACGATGGGGGCGCCCGGAGTGATCCGGGCGCCCCCATCGTCGTACCACGGCCATCGTCGTACCACGGGGCCATCGTCGTACCACGGCGTCGCGGTCGGTCTCAGATGCGGACCTCGACCGTGCGGGCCAGCCGGTCGTGCAGGCCGCGGCCGTCGCGGTCCCAGATCAGGGCCGGGATCGCCAGGCAGAGCAGCACCGAGCGGAGCGCGGAGCGCAGCGGGCTGACGGTGCCGGTGTCGGCGGACACCACGCGCACGCCGAAGAGCCGCTTGCCCGGGGTGAAGCCGACCGTACCGACCGTGAGCAGGCTCGTCACCAGGAAGACCAGGAGGGTCCAGTTGCTGGTGGAGGGCGTGTAGCCGTCCGTGATCAAGCTGTATGCGATCAAGAGGCACAGGCCCCAGTCCACCGCGAGGGCGCCGAGCCGCCGGCCGGGGCGGGCCAGGGAGCCCGGTCCGTGCTCCGGCAGACCGAGCTGCTCCCCCCGGTATCCGAAGTCGGCACCGGCGTCCTCCATGGCCGCGCGGGGTCCGGAGAGCCACGATCCGAGTGCTTGCCTGTTGTCCACCCGACCACGGTACTGCGCGCCCCGACGCGCGGGGGACGGCGGGGTGTGTCAGGGCTACGGTGGAGGGGCGGGCGGTTAACTTGTGCGAAACAAATGGGTCACGCCCGAGAAATCACGCGTCCCTAGGGTCGGGCAGAGCGTGTGCCACCGCACTGGCCGCACGAACGAACTACCACCCCGGCCGGGCGGTCGGGAGTAGGAGGAGCTGGATGTTCCAGAACGCCGACGAAGCCAAGAAGTTCATCGCGGACGAGGACGTCAAGTTCGTCGACGTCCGCTTCTGCGACCTGCCGGGCGTCATGCAGCACTTCTCGCTGCCCGTCGAGGCGTTCGACCCGGACGAGGAGCTGGCGTTCGACGGTTCGTCGATCCGCGGTTTCCAGGCCATCCACGAGTCCGACATGGCGCTGCGCGCCGACCTGTCGACCGCGCGTGTGGACCCCTTCCGCCGCGACAAGACGCTCAACATCAACTTCTTCATCCACGACCCGATCACGGGCGAGCAGTACTCCCGTGACCCGCGCAACGTGGCGAAGAAGGCGGAGGCGTACCTGGCGTCCACCGGTATCGCCGACACCGCGTACTTCGGTCCCGAGGCCGAGTTCTACGTGTTCGACAGTGTGCGGTTCAAGACCTCGGAGAACGAGTCCTTCTACCACATCGACTCCGAGGCCGGCGCCTGGAACACCGGTGCGATCGAGGACAACCGCGGTTACAAGGTCCGCTACAAGGGCGGCTACTTCCCGACCCCGCCGGTCGACCACTTCGCCGACCTGCGTGCCGAGATCTCCCTGGAGCTGGCCGCGTCCGGCCTCAAGGTCGAGCGCCAGCACCACGAGGTGGGCACCGCCGGCCAGGCCGAGATCAACTACAAGTTCAACACGCTGCTCGCCGCGGCCGACGACCTCCAGCTCTTCAAGTACATCGTGAAGAACGTGGCCTGGCGCAACGGCAAGACCGCGACCTTCATGCCGAAGCCGATCTTCGGTGACAACGGCTCGGGCATGCATGTCCACCAGTCGCTGTGGAGTGGCGGCTCCCCGCTGTTCTACGACGAGGCCGGTTACGCGGGCCTGTCGGACCTGGCCCGCTACTACATCGGCGGCATCCTCAAGCACGCCCCGTCGCTGCTGGCCTTCACCAACCCGACGGTGAACTCGTACCACCGTCTGGTGCCGGGCTTCGAGGCGCCGGTGAACCTGGTGTACTCGCAGCGCAACCGCTCCGCGGCGATGCGTATCCCGATCACGGGCTCGAACCCGAAGGCCAAGCGCGTCGAGTTCCGCGCGCCCGACTCCTCCGGCAACCCGTACCTGGCCTTCTCCGCGCTGCTGCTGGCGGGCCTCGACGGCATCAAGAACAAGATCGAGCCGGCCGAGCCGATCGACAAGGACCTCTACGAGCTGGCCCCCGAGGAGCACGCGGGCGTCGCCCAGGTCCCGACCTCGCTCCCGGCCGTCCTGGACCGCCTGGAGGCGGACCACGAGTTCCTGCTCGCCGGCGACGTCTTCACGTCCGACCTGATCGAGACGTGGATCGACTACAAGCGCAACAACGAGATCGCCCCCCTCCAGCTCCGCCCGCACCCGCACGAGTTCGAGCTGTACTTCGACGTGTGATCGGCCCGTACGGTGCCCCCGTCCCGGTTTCCCGGGGCGGGGGCACCGTCGTATCGTGACAGGTACGGATGTTCGAGTCGCGGTAACGGGGAGCGGGGCACGGCGATGGCTCAACAGGACGACGAGGAACGGGAGTTCGACCTCCGCTGGGCGGACCGGGCCGAGCACAAGGAGCCGTCCGCGCGGGCCCGCATGCTGGCCGCCCGCTGGAAGGAGAACCCGCCGCGCCCGGTGCCGTTCCGCGGCGACCCCGGCCCGTCCGCGCCCCGCCGATCGTCCTGGCTGTCGACGACGATCGTGCTCGGTGTGGTGGCGGCGGTGATCCTGCTGCTGGGGTATGTGCGGTTCCGGGCGCCGTACTGATGTCGACGTACTGATTTTTCGCCTCGCCGCCGGGGCTTTGCCGGGAGTGGGGGCGCTCTGGGGCCCTTCATGGGGTGGGGGCGGTGCACACTGGCAGTAGGGCCTGGCCTTGGTGCGGGGTGATGCAGATGCGGAGTCGATTTCGGAGCGACCGGCAGTTGACCGTGCGGATGACCGTCACGATGTTTCTGCTGGGGCTGCTCTACGTGGCGTTCGTCGTCGCGTTGATCGTGTTTCTGAAGTCATGGGTGCTGGTCGTCGTGGTCGTGGCGGGGATGCTGGGCGCCCAGTTCTGGTTCTCGGACCGGATCGCGCTGTTCGCGATGCGCGGGCGGGTCGTCGAGCGGGAGGAGTATCCCGGGCTGCACTCCGTGGTGGACCGGCTCAGCGCGATGGCGGACATGCCGAAGCCGGTGGTGGCCGTGTCGGATATGGACATGCCGAACGCGTTCGCGACCGGGCGCAACGCCGACAACGCCGTGGTGTGCGTGACGACCGGCCTGCTGCGGCGGCTGGAACCGGCCGAGCTGGAGGGCGTCCTCGCGCACGAGATGGCGCACGTGGCGCACAAGGACGTCGCGGTGATCACGATCGCGTCGTTCCTCGGGGTGATCGCCGGGCTGATCGTCCGGTTCGCCTTCTACTCGCAGCTCTTCGGCGGCGGGCGCCGGGACCAGAACACCGCGGTGGTCTTCGCGGCCGTGATGGGGGTGTCGGCGGCCGTGTACGCGATCAGCTTCCTGCTGATCAGGGCCCTGTCCCGGTACCGGGAGCTGGCCGCGGACCGGGCGGCCGCGCTGCTCACCGGGCGGCCCTCGGCACTGGCCTCCGCGCTGACGAAGGTCTCCGGGGACATCGCCAGGATCCCCACCAAGGACCTGCGCACGGCCCAGGCGTTCAACGCCTTCTACTTCACCCCGGCGCTGGGCGCCGAGCCCGGTCTCTCCCGGCTCTTCTCCACCCACCCGAGCCTGCAGCAGCGGCTCGACCAGCTCGGCAGGATCTCGGCCGAGCTGGGCCGGGCCGCCGAGCCCGGGAAGGCGGGCTGACCATGGGGCTGCTGGACATCCTGCTCGGCCGTACGAAACCGGTCGCGCCCGATCTGGACCGGCTGTTCGCACTGCCCTCGGCGGCGGTGACGCTGGAGGCGGCGACCGGGTTCACCCCGACCGGGCGGGGCGCCGTCTGCTTCGCGACCGTGGAGGGCGCCGCGTTCGAGCAGACGCACCACGAGGTCCAGGCGCTCCTGGACGCCGACACCGACCGCACCGGTCCCCCGGTACGGCTGCTGCGCGACGAGCACGGCTACTCCTGGCTGGTCTCGCACCGCTCCCCCGACGAACTGTCCCTGCTGGTCAACGACCTGCACGCGGTGAACAGCGCGATGGAGGTCAACGGCTTCGGACCGCAACTGCTGTGCTCGCTCGCCGGGTTCACCGACACCGGCGGCCGTCCGCTGGCGCTGGTGTACCTCTACAAGCGCGGCACGTTCTATCCGTTCGCGCCGCTGCCCGGGCCGGAGCAGCGGCGCGACAACGCCCTCGAACTCCAGGTGAAGGCGGTCCTGGAGGACGATCTTCGCCTGGAGCCCGATCTGAGCCGGTGGTTCCCGGTGTGGGGCGCGCCCGGCCTGTGAGACCCGACGGGCCGGGTCAGGTCCTACAGGCCGCGCTCGCGGCGGTAGCGGCGCTCCCACTTGGCCTGCTGGTCACGGCGGTCGCGGTACGCCTTGTACGACGTCGGCGCGGCGCCGGTCGCGGTCGCGGCGCCGGTGCCCTTGCTGGTGGTGCCGGTGCCGGTGCCCGTGCCCGTGGTGGACGGGCCGCGTCCGTGGCGTACGTACAGGTGGAGCAGGGCCACGGCGGCGAGCCAGTAGAGGGGGTTTCCGAATCCCAGGAGGACCAGGACCACGGTCCCGGTCAAGACGATGGTGCCCATGACATCGAGGGTAGGGACACCGTCACGCAGAGTGCATCCGCTTTTCGGCGTCGGGGCGGCCGCCGGTGTCAGACGTCGGGCGCCGCCGTGACCACCCCCGCCGCGACCGCCGCCCTCAGGGTGCCGTGGTCGGCGGCGTTCTGGTCGGCGTAGGCGAGGGCGAACTCGGCGACGGCCCGGTCGAAGGTGTCCGCGCGGCCGAGATACCCGGCGAGGGCGAACCGGTCGCCGGAGCGGGCGTGCGCGCGGGCCAGCGCGGTGCCGCACAGCCGGGCGTAGGCGCGCAGGTCGGCGGGGTCCATGCCGTCGACGTCCGCCGCGCCCTGGACGTCCCGGAGCTGCCGCCAGTAGTAGGCGCGCCCCTGCGGCCCGGTCGTCCAGCCCAGGAAGATGTCGCCGGCCGCCTGGAGCAGACGCTGGCCCGCGACGACCCGGTGGCCGGGGTGGGTGTACGGGCCGGTCGGCAGATGGTCCTCCAGGACGGACGTACGGGCCTCCTTGAGCTGGAGGAACAGCGGGTCGTCGGCGTCGCGCCCGGCGAGCAGGACGACGAAGCAGCGCAGGCCGACACTGCCGACGCCGACGACCTTGCGGGCCGCGTCGACGAACCGGTAGCGGTCGAGGAGCAGCCGGCGTTCCTCGGGGAGGGTGGAGCGGTAGTCGCTGAAGATCTTGCGCAGGGCGGCGCTGTCGGAGGCTCCGGCGGCCTGGAGGAGCGGCGGGTCCTGGATGATGCGGTGCCGTCCGTCGACGACCTCCGCGAGCTTGCCGAGCGCCGGGAGGCTGGTGCGGCGGCGGGCCCGGGCGAGGCTCGCCCCGGCGCGGTGCCGGCGGTGCGCGGAGCGGAGCAGCGGCAGCAGGCGTTCGGCGTCGACGCGGTCGTACCAGACCGCCAGTTCGCCGAGCCCGGCGAGCCGGCGCACGGCGGTGCGGTAGGCGGCGACGGCCTCCAGGGCGGCGCGGCGCACCTTGGGTTCCGGGTGGCCGTTGGCGCGGGCGGCGACGGCGACGGAGACGGCGAGCCGCTTGACGTCCCACTCGAAGGGGCCGGGGAAGGTCTCGTCGAAGTTGGTGAGGTCGAAGTGCAGGGTGCGGCGGGCGGTGGAGTGCGCGCCGTAGAGTCCGAAGTTGAGCAGGTGGGCGTCGCCGCAGAGCTGCACGGTCAGCCCGGTGTGCGGGCGGGCGGCCAGGTCGGCGGCCATCACGGCGGCCGAACCGCGCAGGAAGGCGGACGGCGACGAGGTCATCCGCCCGTACCGGACGGGCAGCAGCTCGGACAGCCGGTCCCGCCCCTGCCGCTCCAGTACGGCGACGGGGTCGGGCCGGTCGACGGACGGCAGCCAGCGTCCGTGCCCGGAGCGGGGCATCCGCCCCCGCGCGTCCCGGCCGCGCCGGGCCCGCTCCGCGGGGGTGGTCATCGGGGGTGCCCCTGCGTGCGCCGTGCCTGCGTGCGCCGTGCCTGCGTGCGCCGATCCGGCGTGCGCCGATCCGGCGTGCGCCGTGCCTGAATGCGTCGATCCGGCGTGCGCCGCCCCCGCGTTCGCCGGCCCTGCATGCGCCGTCCCCGCACGAGTCGTCCCTGCACGTGTCCTCCCTCCGTCGCACCGCCTCCTGTTGGCAGTGAAGTGGGCCCGGGGGGTGGTGTGCATGCCGGATACGGCGAACGGGTGACGCGGACGGCCCGCGGGCGGTCCCGTTGTCAGTGGCGTCGGGGAGTATCGGAAGGGAGCGCGGGCGAAGGCCGGCGGGGGACGGCGGGCGGAGGCCGGGATGGGTGACGGTGTGCGGTACATCGGCGGGGACGAGCGGCGGGCGCGGCTGGGACTGCGGCACCGGCTGGCCCCGGCGGCGCGGGCCGGGACGCCCGAGGAGGTGGCGGACGCGCTGGTCGCGCTGCACGGCAGCGACCCGGCGGCCGTGTATCTGGCGGTGGGGGCCCGGCTGACGGACGCGGCGGGCACCGTCGCGGAGACCGACCGCGCGCTGTACGGGGACCGGACGCTGGTGCGGATGCACGGCATGCGGCACACCGTGTTCGCGTTCCCGGCCGGGCTGACGGCGGTGGTGCACGCCTCGACCGGGCTGGCCGTGGCCGCGCGGGAGCGGGCCTCGCTGGTCAAGGACATGGCGAAGGCGGGCGCGCCGGACGCGGTGTGGCTCAAGGAGACCGAGGAGAGCGCGCTGGCGGCACTGGGCCGGCTGGGCCAGGCCACGGCGTCCGAGCTGGCGGAGGCGGAGCCGCGGCTGCGGGAGCGGTTCGTGTACGCCGCCGGGAAGCCGTACGAGGGGGTCCACACCGTGGGGACGCGGCTGCTGAGGGTGCTGGGCGTGGAGGGGAAGGTGGTCCGGGGGCGGCCGCTGGGTTCCTGGACGTCGAGCCAGTTCCGCTGGGCGTTGGCCCCCGAGCATCCCGAACTGCCCCCGGCCGAGGCCCAGGCGGAGCTGCTGCGCCACTGGCTGGCGGCGTGCGGTCCGGCCACGGAGGCGGACCTCAAGTGGTGGACGGGGTGGCGGGTCACGGACGTACGGCGGGCGCTGGCGGCGATCGGGGCGCGGGCCGTGTCACTGGACGAGGGCACGGGGTACGTCCTCGCGGAGGACGGCGATCCGGTGACGGGGCCTCAGGAGCCGTGGGCCGCGCTGCTGCCCGCGCTCGATCCCACGGCGATGGGCTGGCAGGGCCGCGACTGGTATCTGGACCCGGAGCTGCGGCCGGCCCTGTTCGACTACAGCGGCAACATCGGTCCGACGGTGTGGTGGGACGGCCGGATCGTCGGCGGCTGGGCACAGCGTCCGGACGGCGAGATCGTCTGGCGGATCCTGACCGGGGAGGGAACGGGGGCGGACGGTGCGGGCGGCATCGGCCGCGACGCGGAGACGGCGATCGCGTCGGAGGCGGAACGCCTGACGGCGTGGCTCGGCACCACGCGGGTGACACCGCGGTTCCGGACGCCGGTGGAGAAGGAGTTGGGTCGGTGAGACGGGGTGACGGGCAGAGCTGGACGCGGTAAGAAACGCGCCGCCCGGGGGGAGCGGCATGGCGCCCCGCCGGATGGCGCCCCGCCGGATGGCGCCCCGCCGGATGGCGCCCCGCCGGATGGCGCCCCGCCGGATGGCGCCCCGCCGGATGGCGCCCCGCCGGATGGCGCCCCGCCGGATGGCGCCCCGCCGGATGGCGCCCCGCCGGATGGCGCCCCGCCGGATGGCGCCCCGCCGGATGGCGCCCCCTGGGGGGCGCCCCCTGGGGGGCGGCCATCCGGCGGGGTCGGGTCAGCGGGAGTACCGCATCAGGGCCCGCACCATGTGACACGTCGTGTCCGACGGCGGGTGTATGCCGATCAGTTCCGCCGTGCTGCGGATCTTCTCGTTGCGGGCCTGGTCGGGCAGGTAGACGCCCAGGTCGAGCAGGGCGATCGCGAGCCGCATCGCCTTGAGGCGGCGGTTGTGCGTGGCGTACCACTCACGCGGCCGGCCGGGCGGCAGCGGCCGCTTCGCGACGGGCACGTACGGCAGGTCGAGCTGGACGGGGTGGTTCGCGGTGGACTGGGTCGGCAGCGGCTTCGAACGGAGTGCGGCAGCGGGCACGGGCATCCTCCTGTCGCGGTCAAGGTCCCGGTCCGGAACGTCCGGCGGAACCCTCGAACACTGCTTCTATTCTACCGTCCCCCACTGACAAAAGCCCCTGGCCACAAGGGCATTCGGCACCTTCGGGCGCTACCGTGAGGGGCATGGAGATCTGGATCAACCCCGCCTGTTCCAAGTGCCGCAGCGCCCTCACCCTTCTCGACGCGGAGGGGGCCGACTACACGGTCCGGCGCTATCTGGAGGACGTGCCGAGCGAGGACGAGATCAGGGCCGTCCTCGACCGGCTCGGGCTGGAGCCGTGGGACATCACCCGCACCGGCGAGGCCGTCGCCAAGGAGCTGGGGCTCAAGGAGTGGGCGCGGGACGCCGGTTCGCGCGACCGGTGGATCGCTGCGCTCGCCGGGCACCCCAAGCTCATCCAGCGTCCGATCATCACCGCCGACGACGGCACGGCGGTCGTCGCCCGCACCGACGAGGCCGTACGGGACGCGTTGTCGCGGTAGCCGACCGTCATTCACCGTGGCCAACGGCCGTTCTCCGGCGCCGAGTTGCCGTGTGACGCACGCCACCACAGCCGACTTGTGTGTCCGCTGAGTAACTCGGTTCGGTATCTCGTACATACCGGCGTACGCTCCCTACCGCTCAGGAGGCGCGGATGTCGCGCAGGAGAACCCTCAGCACCAAGAAGAAGCTCGCCCTGCTGGTGAGTGCCGCGACGGTGGCGGGAGGCGGCGCGTTTGTCATGGCGGCCACCTCGAACGCCGCGCAGCCGGCGCAGACGGCCGCCGAGTCGAGCGTCTGTCAGGGGCTGGCCACCGCCCTCGGCAACAACGAGAAGTTCATCGAGGGCCAGCGGGCCGCTCCGGACGCCCAGTCGGAGGCGCGGATCGCCAACCGCGAGGCCGTCATCGCGCAGATCAAGGTCCAGCAGAAGGCGTCCGGGTGCGTCGTTGGGGAGTCGGCTCAGGGCTCCCAGGCGGCACAGCCCGAGGCCCCTGCGGGCAACGCGGGCAACGGCGCGGGCGCCGGGAACGCCGGCAACGGCGCCGGTGAGGCCGGTGCGGGGAACGCCGGTGCCGGTGCCGGTGCCGGTAACGACGCGGGTGCTGGCAACGCCGGCAACGGTGGCGGTGCCGCCGCCGGCCAGCAGGTCTGCAACGGCTCGACCGTCACGCTCTCCGGCGAGGGCGGTGCCCCGGCGGCCTCCAGCAACCAGTTCCCGGCGGGGACCAAGCTGAAGGTCACCAACCTGGACAACAACAAGTCCACGACCGTCGAGGTGACCTCGGTGTCGGGCAGTTGCGTGCTGCTCAACAACGCCGCCTTCGAGCAGGTCCGCGAGCCCGGCAAGTTCCTGATCCGCCGGGCCGTGATCGAGAAGGTGGGGTGATCGCCGGCCCCGGCGGCCGACGAGAACGATGAGAACAGGGTCCCGCCGCTCGCGGCCACGAGCGGCGGGGCCCGCATGTGCGGGGCGGACACGCTGTCTCGAACCCGGCGGACCACAGCACCACAGGACCGCACGGCCGGGGTCGAGGAGGAACAGACGGCGTGTCCGCCCCGCACCCGCGCGCCCGCGTCCCCCTCTCCCCCACCCCCGTATTCCCGTCGCATACGAGCCGCCGGCCGCCCCGAGTGTGCTTCCGCGAACGGTGCCGGACCGGCCCCGCCGGTGCCTCCCGGCACCCCTCACACGGTGACTCGCACCACAGAACCACCAGGTAACACGGGGTTCACATTCGAGCAATGACCGGGAAATCGCCTGTTGGCAGTCTGCCGGGCAGACAAGGCGGCGCCCCAGTGCCGCAGCGCCGCAGCACCCGCAAGTGCGTCAGAGACACCCCGAAGGAAGTGGCCCGTGACCTTCAAGGCTGAGTACATCTGGATCGACGGCACCCAGCCGACCGCCAAGCTCCGCTCCAAGACCAAGATCATCACGGGCGAGCCCGTCGGTCTGGACGCGCTGCCGATCTGGGGCTTCGACGGGTCCTCCACGAACCAGGCCGAGGGCCACTCCTCGGACCGTGTCCTCAAGCCGGTCTTCACCTGCCCCGACCCGATCCGCGGCGGCGACGACATCCTCGTCCTGTGCGAGGTCCTCGACATCGACATGACGCCGCACGAGTCCAACACCCGTGCCGCGCTGGCCGAGGTCGAGGCGCGCTACGGCGCCCAGGAGCCGATCTTCGGCATCGAGCAGGAGTACACCTTCTTCCAGGACGGCTACCCGCTGGGCTTCCCCAAGGGCGGCTTCCCGGCCCCCCAGGGCGGCTACTACTGCGGTGTCGGCGCCGACGAGATCTTCGGCCGTGAGGTCGTCGAGGCCCACCTGGAGAACTGCCTCGCCGCCGGTCTCGGCATCTCCGGCATCAACGCCGAGGTCATGCCCGGCCAGTGGGAGTTCCAGGTCGGCCCGCTCGCCCCGCTCGAGGTCTCGGACCAGCTCTGGGTGGCCCGCTGGCTGCTCTACCGCACGGCCGAGGACTTCGGCATCGCCGCCACCCTCGACCCCAAGCCGGTCAAGGGCGACTGGAACGGCGCCGGCGCGCACACCAACTTCTCCACCAAGGCGATGCGCGAGGGCTACGACGCGATCATCACCGCCGCCGAGTCGCTCGGCGAGGGCTCCAAGCCGCTCGACCACGTCAAGAACTACGGCGCCGGCATCGACGACCGTCTGACAGGTCTGCACGAGACCGCCCCGTGGAACGAGTACTCCTACGGTGTCTCCGACCGCGGCGCCTCGGTCCGTATCCCGTGGCAGGTCGAGAAGGACGGCAAGGGCTACATCGAGGACCGCCGTCCCAACGCCAACGTCGACCCGTACGTGGTCACCCGCCTGCTGGTCGACACCTGCTGCGCCGCCCTGGAGAAGGCCGGCCAGGTCTGATCCACCCCGCACCTCACGAAGGGGCGCCCGCCGAATCGGCGGGCGCCCCTTCGGCGTTCCTCCGCAAGGATTCGTCCAAGCTGTGAGAGGAGGGTCCTGTCACGGGCGCGTGTCTGCTTCAATAAGGGTATGGCCAGCTTCCAGAAGGACACCGCGACGGGTCGCCACGACCTCGAGCCGTTCTGGCCTTCCCGTCAGCACCACGATTTCGACCGGGTGTGTTGCCGCGTGAGGAACGCGCGGGCCCTCTAAAGCCGTACACCCCGGCCTTCGGCCAGCGCGCACGACGTACGTCCCTCGGCGAGCCCGACCACGAATCGCGGCCGTCGTCCTCTCCGACGAACTTTCTCGCGCGAAAGAGCTGACCTCTCATGGCGACCACCCGTTCTCTCTCCTCCGCTCCCCTGGCACCCGCCCCCGCCCCGACCGCTCCCGCCCGGCACCGACTGCGTGCCGTCGACCGGGACGAGGTCGTGGACGTCGCGGACTTCCTGCCGCCGGGCGCCACCTGGCTGCCCGCACCGCAGCACACCCTGCCCACCCTGCCCGGCCAGCCGCCGATGATCGGCTACCTGGTGCTCGTCCCCGCCGACCAGCAGCCGCCGTTCCTCCCGGTGGCCGTGCCGGACCGGCCCGGTACGGACGCGGCCGACCCGCTGGTGCGGATCGACACCGTGCAGCGCACCGCCGCCGTCGACGGCCGTGAACTCGACCTGACCTACCTGGAGTTCGAGCTGCTCGCGCATCTGGTGGCGCACCCCAACCGGGTGCACACCCGCGACCAGCTCGTGACCACCGTGTGGGGCTACGGCCATGTCGGCGACGGCCGTACGGTCGACGTCCATGTCGCCCGGCTGCGCCGCAAGCTGGGCGCGGAGCACCGCCGGACGATCCAGACGGTCCGCCGGGTCGGCTACAAGTACACCCCGCCGACCGGGCGCTGACCCCCAGGACGGCCCCCGGCTCTGCCCTGGGCAGAGCACGGTTCCCTTCCGCGGCCCGGCCGGGCAGAGTCACCGGCATGAGACTTCTGGTGCTGGGCGGTACGGAGTTTGTGGGACGGGCCGTCGTCGAGACGGCCCTCGGGCGTGGCTGGGACGTCACGGTCCTGAACCGGGGACGGCACGCACCCGTCCCCGGAACCCGGACCCTGATCGGCGACCGGACCGCGCCCGAGGGCATCGACCTGCCCTCGGGGGCCGAGTGGGACGCGGTCGTGGACACCTGGTCGTCCGCGCCCCGGGCGGTGCACGAGGCGGCGCGGCTGCTGCGGGGCCGCGCCCGCCGGTACGTGTACGTGTCGAGCTGCTCGGTGTACGCCTGGGCCCCGCCCGCCGGGTACACCGAGGACGCGCCCCTGGTCGAGGGCGCGGCGCCGGACGCCGACGCGACCGACTACGCCCGCGACAAGCGGGGCGGCGAACTGGCCGCCGTCGACGTGTTCGGCGCGGAGCATTCCGTGCTCGTACGGGCCGGGCTGATCCTCGGCCCGTACGAGAACGTCGGCCGGCTGCCCTGGTGGCTCCACCGGATCGCCCGCGGCGGCCCGGTCCTCGCCCCCGGTCCGCGTGAACTGCCCCTCCAGTACATCGACGTCCGTGACCTCGCCGAGTGGATCCTCGGCGCGGTGGAGCGTGAGGTGAGCGGGCCGTTCAATCTGATCAGCCCCCAAGGACACGCCACCATGGGCGCGTTGCTGGAGGCGTGCGTGCGGGCCACCGGCGCGGACACGGCCGCCGGGGCCGAACTGCGCTGGACCGAGCCGGAGATCGTCCTCAAGGAGGGCATCGAGCCGTGGACCCAGCTCCCGGCCTGGGTGCCGCCGGGCAGCGATCTGCACGACGCGCTGCACTCGGCCGACGTGTCACGGGCCGTGGCGGCGGGGCTGTCCTGCCGTCCGGTCGAGGAGACCGTCGCCGACACCTGGCGCTGGCTGGAGTCCCTCGGCGGGGTCGCCCCGCAGCGCCCGGACCGTACGGTCAAGGGGCTGGACCCGGAGGTGGAGGCACGGGTGCTGGCCGGCACGCACAATGTCGGGGGTGTATCTGGCACCACCCCCTGACCGGGGGGTTCGGGCCAGTGCCCGGCCGCCGCCGGTCGGACAGACTGGCGGCATGAACACCGAGACGACCGACACGACCCGGCCGGGGACCATCGAGAACGGCGGCGGTTCACGGACCCGGGCCGTCGTGCTCGCCGCCGTGCAGGGGCTGGTGCTGGCGCTGGTGGTCCTGCCGTTCGCCGTGCTGGGCCTCGTACTGACCCTGCTCTCCCTGGCGTTGATCCCGCTCGGGATCGGCCTCGTCACCACCCCGGCGGTGCTCGCCCTGGTGCGCACCCTCGCCGCCACCCGCCGACGGCTCGCCGAGGAGTGGTGCGGGGTGCGGATACCGGTGGTGTACCGGCCGCTGACGCCGGGCGCCCGCCCCTGGACGCGCACCGTCGAGCTGCTCCGCGACCCGCAGACCTGGCGGGACGTGCGCTGGCTGCCGGTGGACATGACGGCGGGGTTCGTGACCGCGCTGCTGCCGGCCGTGCTGCTGCTCTACCCGGTGGAGGGGTTCGCGGTGGCGGCCGGGCTGTGGCGGGAACTGGCCGGCGACGGGACGTACTGGTACGGCTTCGTGCCGGTCAGCGACCAGCCGACCGCGCTGGGGGCGGGGGCGACCGCCGCGGTGCTGCTGGTGGCCGCCTACCGGCTCACCCCGGCGCTGCTGCTCCTCCACTTCCGGCTCACCCGCGCCCTGTTGGCCTCACCCGAAGGTGAACTGGCCGAGCGCGTGCGGGTGTTGACGGAGACGCGGCGGGACGCCGTGGACACCTCGGCCGCCGAACTGCGCCGTATCGAACGGGATCTGCACGACGGTGCGCAGGCCCGGCTGGTGGCGATGGGCATGGATCTCGGCACGGTCGAGGCGCTGGTCGACAAGGACCCGGAGCGCGCCAAGCTGTTGCTCGCGCAGACCCGCCGGGCCTCCGCCGAGGCGCTCGCCGAACTGCGGGACCTGGTGCGCGGGATCCACCCCCCGGTGCTGGCCGAACGCGGTCTGGGCGACGCGGTCCGGGCGCTGGCGCTCAGGCTGCCGGTGCCGACCGAGGTCGTGGTGGATCTGCCGGGCCGGGCCGAGGCCCCCGTGGAGTCGGCGGCCTACTTCGCGGTGAGCGAGATCCTCACCAACGCGGTCAAGCACTCCGGCGCCGGCCGGATCTGGGCCGATCTGCACCACGCGGACGGGCTGTTGCGGATCTCGGTCACCGACGACGGCCGGGGCGGCGCGGCGGTCGGGGCCGGCTCGGGACTGGCCGGGGTCGAACGGCGGCTGGGTACATTCGACGGCGTCCTGGCCGTCAGCTCCCCGGTGGGCGGCCCCACCATGGTGACCCTGGAGATTCCTTGCGTGTTGTCCTAGCCGAAGACCTGTTCCTGCTGCGGGACGGGCTGGTGCGACTGCTCGAGGCGTACGACTTCGAGATCGCCGCCGCCGTGGAGAGCGGGCCCGAGCTGGAGCGGGCGCTCGCCGAACTGGAGCCGGACGTCGCCGTGGTGGACGTCCGGCTCCCGCCGACGCACACGGACGAGGGCCTCCAGTGCGCGCTGAAGGCGCGCCGCGCCCGGCCCGGGCTGCCGGTGCTGGTCCTCTCCCAGCACGTCGAGCAGTTGTACGCGCGGGAGTTGCTCGCCGACGGCAGCGGCGGCGTCGGCTATCTGCTGAAGGACCGGGTGTTCGACGCGGAGCAGTTCGTGGACGCCGTACGGCGGGTCGCGGCGGGCGGGACGGCGATGGACCCCCAGGTGATCCAGCAGTTGCTGGCGCGGCGCTCCGGCGACGAACAGAGTCCTGTGAGCCGCCTCACACCTCGGGAGCGGGAGGTGCTCGAACTGATGGCGCAAGGCCGGTCGAACACCGCGATCGCCGGCAAACTGGTCGTCACCGAGCGGGCCGTCGCCAAACACACCGCGAACATTTTCGTGAAGCTGGGTTTGGAGGTCTCCGACGACGACAACCGCAGGGTACTGGCGGTGCTGGCCTATCTGGACCGTGATCGGTGACCACCCCAACTCACGTGAAGTGTGAGGCTGTTGGGGTTGTTTTGTCGTACGGGTCTCTCATCAATTCCTGAGTCCGCTGAACGCCTGTGACTCGACGTGCGTATGGGAGGGGGCAGCTTCACTCCTGTCGGGCGCCTCGATGCTGCCCCGCAAGGAAGTCAGAGGAGTTCCATGGGACGCAACACACGTAAACGCCGTTCGTCGATGGCCACCAAGGCCGTGGCAGCATCGGCGGCCCTAGCGCTCGGTGGGGGCGGGCTGATCTGGGCGAACTTCTACGCCTCGGCGCACGAGTCGAGGTCGGGACAGAACGCGACGAAGGCCGCCTCGGCGGGCTGGGTCGCCACCATCTCCTGCCCGGACGTGGGGCAGAAGCTGACCAATGTGCCGAGGCAGGCCCGCGACGAGGTCGGGGGTGAACTGGCCAATCTCGACAGCCAGATCACCGAGGCGTACCAGCGCCTCGCCACCACCCGGGACGCCCAGGCCAGAGATGCGAGCTTCGTCCAGAACAGCATCCTCGTGCCGCTCCAGCAGCGGCGGAAGGTCATCTTCGACCGCATCAGGCTGGAGGTCGGCCGGGCCGGCGGCACCACGCCCCAGAACCTGGACTCCCTGATCAACTGCACCGCCACCCCGGCCAACCAGACCAACGCGGGCGGCCAGAACAACAACAACGGCGGCCAGCAGAACAACGGCGGTCAGCAGAACAACAACGGTGGCCAGCAGAACAATGGCGGCCAGCAGAACGGCGGCCAGAACAACAACGGCGGCCAGCAGGGCGGCGGCGGTCAGGGCGGCAACGGCCCGGTCGCGGCGGACTTCGTGGACATCACCAAGGTCCAGGGCAACGCCCAGCTCGGCGTCGGCGCCAACGGTCTCGCGGCCAACGGCAACGGCGGTTCGCGCGGCACCTTCACCACGAAGTGCGGCACCAACGGCAACGACAACCACAACACGGACAACGTGATCGTGGCCCCCGGTGTCACCAACGGCGCCCACCACCTGCACGACTACGTCGGCAACCAGAACAACGACGCCTTCGCGAGCGACCAGGAACTGGCCGGGGCCCAGACCTCGTGCCAGAACCAGGGCGACAAGTCGTCGTACTTCTGGCCGGTGCTGCGTCTCCAGAACGGCACGCAGGACTTCGACCAGAACAACGACGGCGGCGGCAAGGAGGGCAACGTCGGCAAGATCCTCCAGCCGGCGCAGGCCCAGCTCAAGTTCGTCGGCAACAAGCGCGGCCCCGTCGTCGCGATGCCGACCGCGCTGCGCATCATCACCGGTGACGCCAAGGCGTTCGTCAACGGCAACGCCAACGCCAACGTGAACTGGAGCTGCACCGGCTTCGAGAACAGGGTGCAGCTCAAGGACAAGTACCCGATCTGCCCGCGCGGCAGCCAGGTGGTGCGCACGACCAACTTCCAGAGCTGCTGGGACGGTCAGAACATCGACAGCGCCAACCACCGTACGCACGTGGCGTTCGTCCAGGCGGACGGCACCTGCGCCAACGGCTTCAAGGCGATCCCCCAGCTCCAGGTCCGGCTGGTCTACAACGTCCCGGCCCCCAGGATCCAGAACGGCACGGTCGTGAACCCCTACGCGGTCGACTCGTTCCCGGAGAACCTGCACAAGCCGATCACCGACCACAACGACTTCATCAACTTCTTCTCCACGAACACGATGAACAAGCTGGTCAACTGCATCAACTCCGGCAGGCGCTGCCAGTGACGGCCTGACCGGCCCCACGAAAGGAGGCCGGCGGTGAGGAATCCTCACCGCCGGCCTCTTCGTTGTCGTGACGGCCGGTGCTCAGAGCACGCTCAGTGCCCGGAGTGCGTGGCGCCCCCGGCCGAGCCGCCCGCCCCGTGTCCGGAGTGGTCGATGCCCTCCTCGAGGTCACCGCCGAGCGTCTCGCGCAGCGCGGTCACCGTGCTGGTCTCGCCGACGGCCACCCACTTGCGGCCGACCAGGTAGTGGCCGCCGTAGTCCTTGGCGCCGTTGATCCACTCGCGCTGGCCGCGGTCGGTGGCGAACGTCGCCAGGATGAACTTGCCGTCGCCGTTCTTGCAGATGGCCTGGCGGATCTCGTCCGCGTCGGTCTGCATGTTCGGGGTGCACTTGACCTCGGCGGCCAGGTGCTCCAGGCTGCCGGTCGCCGTCTCGGGCACCGCTTTCTCCTTCGAACCCCCGTCGGAGCCGCCGCAACCGGTCAGCGCCAGCGCCGCCACGGCGGCCGCCGCCACGAGCATCGGTCGGGTCACCTTCATCTGTCCTCCCTGCGAGAGCCTCGTCCTGGATACGGCTCCCGGGCGCGGTCCGCTCAAAATACCGGTGCCCCCGCCCGCGCACCCGTGCGAAGGTGACCCGGTGAACGACGACTGGGAAGACCGCGTGACCGCCGCCTGGGCGACCTTCGACACATATCCGCCCGAGCGGGCGGCCGACTTCCGGGCCGTCGTCGACACGCTCGTCGCCGAACTCCCGCCGGACAGCCCGCTGGGCCCCTTCGAGCGGGCCTGCGCCTGGGACTCGACCGGCCACTCCGACCGGGCGGTCCCGCTGTACCGGGAGGCCCTGGCCCGGGGTCTGTCCGGGTACAAGGGCCGGCGGGCGAGGATCCAGCTCGCCAGCTCCCTGCGCAACACCGGCCTGGCCGAGGAGGGCGTCGCGCTGCTGACCCCCGAGCTGGACGGCCCGTCCGACGAACTCGACGACGCCGTACGCGCCACCCTGGCGCTGTGTCTGTCGAGCCTGGGCCGCGACCGCGAAGGACTGGCGCTGGTGCTGGGCGCGCTGGCCCCTCATCTGCCGCGCTACCAGCGGTCGATGGCCAACTACGCCCGCGCGCTGACCGACCCGGTGGGGTGATTCACCCGGCCGGCGGGTGACCATCCACCGTCCGGCTCGTTGCGCTGGACGTGCAGCCACAGGATGTCGCCCAGCGCCCGCGCCCCGCCCACGGTCCCGCCGCCGGCCGGATCGTCGACGTCGAGCAGGCCGAGGCCGCGCTCGTCGAGCACTACCCGCGCCTCGTCCGGCTCGCCTACCTGGTGCTCCCGCCGGGACTCGGCCGGGGCCGCCGCGTCCTGACCGCGCACGCCCTCGCCCAGCGCGCCCTGCCCCGCGGCCGCGCCTCCGCCCCGGTCATCCCGGCCCAGTCCACCGGCCGCGACGGCGACCCCGGGTACGCCTACGTCCGCCTCCAGGTGGTCCGTTCCGCGCTGGAGGCGGGACGGCCGCTGCGGCCCACGGCCTGGCCCAGGCGCGCCCAACTGCCGCCGCTGCTCCCCCAGGTGTGGGGCCTGCGGCTGTTCCCGCGTCCGGGCGGCGCCGACGAACTCGCCCTGGACCAGCACCTGTCCACCCTGGCCGGACCGGCCCGCGCCGCCTATGTGCTGCGCGGTCTGGAGAAGCTGCCCGACGGCGAGGTCCGCAAGGTGCTGACCGAGGCCGGCGTCAAGAACGTCGGCGCCGCGCTGAACGAGGCCGACGCGGTCCCGGCCGCCCGGTATGCGCTCCTCGACTCCCCCGAGTTCGATGCCTGCACGCTCCAGGCCCGGCCCACCGATCTGATGCGCCGCCGCCGGCACATCAGGGCGGCGCTCGCCGCCGCGGCCGCGCTCGCCGTGTGCGGCGCCCTGGTCGCGCTGCCCGGCGACGGCTGGGGACCCGACGGCGCGGCGGCCCCGGCGTACGCGCAGAACCCGGCCGCCGAGGCCGCGCTCGACCCCGGCCGGCTGATCAAGGTCTCCCCCAGCGCCTGGAAGACCTCCCCGCGCCTCGACTTCTCCGTCTGGCCCGCCCGCGGCGCCCTCACCGGCGACACCGCGCTGCTGCGCCGCGCCCTCGCCGTCTGGGCCCGCCCCGGCGAGACGGTCCGGGTCTCCGCGACCCCCGAGACCCCGTCCGGCGGCCCCGCGGGCCCGCCCCACCTGCTGTACGCGGGCGAGGTCGACACCGCGCGCGTGGTGATCCTCTACGACGGTCTGCGCATCGCCCGCTACGCCGAGCCGAAGGACGGCACGGCCGGGGCGGCGCTGGACTTCGCGCGGGTCGACGGCGCGACCCGCGCCGAGTCGGGGGCGCTGGTCCTTGGCCGGGCCGACGGCAACGTCCGTTATCTCACCGCGCCCTGGATCACCTCGGCCGGTGAGCGGGACCTGTCCAAGCCGGGCGCCGGGGTGATGGACCTGACGCTGACCGACGGCATCACCTCGCCGCAGGCCAGCCCCGCCACCCGCACCGGCACCTGCACGACGTGGAACGTCCTCCAGGTCACCGACGCCGACGGCAGCCAGCTCCTGACCGACCTCGGGGAACTCGTCCCGGCCCGGCTCACCACCGGCAGGCCGTCCTCCACCAAGCGCGCGACGGGCGCCGAGGCGCTGAGCACCTGGGCGCCGTTCGCCTGCTCGTTGGCCGATGTGCGCGGGCAGGGCGTGCGGACGGTCAATGCCTGGGCGTACGCGCGGCAGTCGCTGCCCGACGGCAGCGGGGCGGCCTCCTGGGTGTGCACCCGGGCGGAGACCTGGCGGGGCGACGGCAGCAGGGTGCTGGCCCAGTTCCGTACGCCGGGCGGACTGTTCGGGGCGGCCGTGGCGAAGGCCGGGGACGTGCCGGCCTGCGGTCCGCGCGCACCGCATGTGCTCGCCGGGGTGCTGTGGAAGTCGCAGGGCGGCACCTGGTACCTGCTGGCCGCCGGTGACCGCGGGACCCGGTCGGTGCGGGCGAGCGGCGGGGTGAGCGGCTCGGCGCAGGGCAATCTGCTGACCGTGAAGGCCGAGCAGGGCGCCGAGGCGAGCCTGAAGGGGACGCTGGCGGACGGCACGACGGTCGACGGCCTCGGCTGATCCGCACTGATCCGCGCTGATCCGCACTGATCCCCGCTGATCCCCGTTGATCCGTGCACAGGGCTTCACCACGGGCTTACCCATCAGTACATTGACAGCATGTCTAACAAGCAGGACCGGATACCGCTCAAGGCCCGCAAGGTGTCCTTCTCCTGGGACGGCACCCCGCTGCACTGGGTCCCCGGTGATCCGTTCACCACGCACACCATCAACGTGCTGCATCTGCTGCTGCCGGCCGGCGAGCGCTGGTTCGTGCACGTCTACCGGCAGGTGCTGCCGTTCATCCGGGACGAGCGGCTGCGCGAGGACGTCATCGGGTTCATCGGCCAGGAGGCCATGCACTCCCAGGCCCATGACGAGGTGCTGCCGCACCTCAAGGAGCAGGGGCTCGATCCGACGCCGTACACCGCGCAGGTCGACTGGCTCTTCGAGAAGCTGCTCGGCGACCGCACGCTGCCGCCGGGGCGGGCGCGGCGCTGGTGGCTGAAGGAGCGGGTGGCGCTGATCGCGGCCATCGAGCACTACACCGCCTTCCTGGGCGACTGGGTGCTCAACGCCGACGAGCTGGACCGCCGGGGCGCCGATCCGACCATGCTGGACCTGCTGCGCTGGCACGGCGCGGAGGAGGTCGAGCACCGCTCGGTCGCCTTCGACCTGTTCATGCACCTCGACGGCGACTACCGGCGCCGGGTGCGCACCTGGGCCGTGGCGTTCGGGGCGCTGCTCTTCCTGTGGCAGCGCGGGGCGCGCTTCTTCATGGCGAACGACCCGACGCTGGTCGACGGCAGGGCGCGCTTCCGCGACTTCTACCTGCGGGGCCGGCGGGGCACGCTGCCCGCGACCGGTGCGCTGCTGAAGTCCGTCCCGCGCTATCTGAGCCGGGACTACCACCCCTCGCAGGAGGGTTCGACGGAGCAGGCGGTGGCGTATCTGGCGTCCTCGCCCGCGGCACTGGCCGCCGAGAAGGCCGAGAAGGGGGTCCTGTGATGCCGAGGCCGATGACCGTGGTGGCCGTCGCCGGTGCGGCCTGGCTGGTGCGGCGGGCGCTGCGGCGCCGGATCGAGGGCTCGCCGCTGTGGCCGATGCCCGCGCTGGCGGAGCCGGTGTCCGGGCGGCCCCGTTCGCGGGCGCTGCGGCTGCGGGTGGCCGCGCGCGAGACCGCGGCCGACGGGGTCGTACGGCTGCGGCTCGAAGGGCGGGACCTGCCGCGCTGGGAGCCGGGGGCGCACATCGACGTGGTGCTGCCGTCGGGGCTGGTGCGGCAGTACTCGCTGTGCGGGGACCCGGCGGACACCGGGTCGTACACGATCGCGGCCCGGCTGGTGGCGGACGGGCGGGGCGGTTCGCGGGAGGTGCACGAGAAGCTGCTGGAGGGCACGGAGATCGAGGTCCGGGGGCCGCGGAACCGGTTCCCGCTGGTCGCCGCGCCGTCGTACGTGTTCGTCGCGGGCGGCATCGGGATCACGCCGGTCCTGCCGATGCTGCGGGCGCTGCCCGAGGGCGCCGACTGGCGGCTGGTGTACGCGGGCCGGACGCGCGCCTCGATGCCGTTCCTGGCGGAGATCGAGGCGTTCGGCGGGGAGCGGGTGACCGTGGTGGAGGGGCGCCCGGACGCCGACGTGCTGCCGGCGGATCTGCCCGAGGGGACGGCGGTGTACTGCTGCGGCCCCGAGGGGCTGATGGCGGCGGTGGCCGAGCGGTTCCCGGCCGTGCGGATCGAGCGGTTCGGGGCGCGGGCGGCGGCCGGTGGCGCCTTCGAGGTCGAACTGCGGCGCACCGGGCGGGTGGTGACGGTCCCGGCGGACTCGTCGGTGCTGTCCGCGGTCCGTGCCGAGCTGCCGGGCACGCTCTACTCCTGCGAGCAGGGCTTCTGCGGGACGTGCCAGCAGCGGGTCCTGGAGGGCGAAGTGGACCACCGCGACGAGCTGTTGACCGACGACGAACGCGGCGACTCGATGCTCATCTGTGTGTCGCGGGCGCACACCGAGCGGCTGGTGCTCGACATGTGAACGCCCCTGGCCGGTCCGGGCCGATCGCGGCCTGAATCGATCGGTAAGGTGTTCGTATGACAACCGGGGTTCGCCGCAGAATGGGAGTCGAGGAGCGGCGGCAGCAGTTGATCGGCGTCGCCCTCGAACTCTTCGCCCAGCGCTCGCCCGACGAGGTGTCCATCGACGAGATAGCGGCGGCCGCCGGTATCTCGCGGCCCCTCGTCTACCACTACTTCCCCGGCAAGATCAGCCTGTACGAGGCCGCGTTGAAACGCGCCTCGGAGGACCTCGCGAGCCGGTTCGTGGAGCCCCACGAAGGGCCGCTGGGCGCCCGGTTGCTGCGGGTGATGGGCCGCTACTTCGACTTCGTCGACGAGCACGGCCCCGGTTTCTCCGCGCTGATGCGCGGCGGGCCGGCCGTGTCGGTCGGCGGGGTCGACTCGATGAGCCATGTCTCGACCACCAACGCCCTCATCGACTCGGTGCGCCAGGCCGCCTACGAGCAGATCCTGTCGCACCTGGGCATCGCCGACCCGCCCGCCCGGCTGGATCTGGTGGTGCGCTCGTGGATCTCGCTCGCCGAGTCGACGGCGCTGATCTGGCTGGACGGGCGGCGCATCCCGCGCGAGGAGCTGGAGGTGCAGCTCGTGCGGGACTTCGCCGCGCTGATGGCGGTGAGCGCCGCCTACGACACCGAGACGCGGGCGCTGCTGCGGCCCGTGCTCGACGGTGAGCCGGCCGGCGGGCCGTTCGGGGACCTGGCGGCCCGGCTCATCGCGCTCGTGTCCTGATCAGCGCTCGAACTTGCGGTAGGACGGGTCGAGATCGCGGATCTCGGCGGAGGCGTGCAGCACGATCCCGTCGTCCTTCACCTGCGTGCGCAGCAGTTCCAGGACGGCCTCGATGAGCTTCTCCTTGGTCGCGTCGGTGCGGCCGGCGAGCAGTCCGAGGGTCACGTGCACGATCGCGTGCCGGCCCTCCTCGGGGTCCTCGTAGCCGTACGCCGTGAAGTCGGCCGCGCGGAACAGGGTCTTGCAGGCTTCCGGCCTGGCGGCCGCGATCTCGACGACGGCGGTGTGCAGCGCCCGTGCGAAGGCGCCCCGGTCGAGGGCGGCGCTCAGCTCGGCCGAGTGGTCGACGGTGATCTGCGGCATGGGGGCACTCCTGTGGCGGGTGGTCCGGTGTCGGGGGTGGTCCGGGGAGTTCACCTTAGGCGCGCCTGCCACCGTCACAGAAACAGCGGAAACAGGAGGAGGGGGCGGCCCCGACCGGGACCGCCCCCTCCCTTTGTTGCCCAGCCCCTGTCAGGAGGTCCGGGAGAACACCGCGACCGTACGGGCCGGGACGTCGAACGTGCCCGACTTCTTCTCGTAGGACGCGGACTTGACGGTGGCGTCCGTGCCCGCCGCCTGCACCGGGTGCAGTCGGTAGCCGGTACCGGCCGCGGCGGCCACGCGCTGGCGCTGCGCGTCGGGCGTCGCGTTGAACACGACGACCAGGTCACCGAGGCGCATGGTGATCACGCCGGGGGTCTCGTCCTTGCCCGACAGCGGGAAGGAGAGCGCCGACTGCACCCGCGCGGCCGTGCCGAGCGAGAACGCCTGCTCCGTCGTACGGATCTTGAGCAGGTCGCGGTAGGCGGCCGAGGCCCCGGTGATCTGCGGGCAGCCCACGTTGACGGTGGTCAGCAGGGGCTTGGCGTACGGCCACTTGTCGGCGTTGTCGGCGGCCGGCGGGAGACCGGCGCCGAAGCCGTTGCCGGCCGCGCAGTTCCAGTGGATGGCGTTGAACCAGTCGCCGCTGTCGTAGGAGTTGCGGTCCAGCGACTTGGAGCGGAGCAGGTCGCTGCCCGCCTGGGAGAGCGCCGGGCCTTGCGAGAGGGCGGCCGTGGCCATCGCGAGGACCTGCATCCGCGCCCGGTCGGCGGCCGAGGTGTCCTTCGGCAGCTTGAAGGCGAGGGCGTCGAACAGCGACTCGTTGTCGTGCGCGTCGGCGTAGGCGAGGGCGTCGCCCGGGACCGCCGCGTAGCCGGCGGGCTGGCCGTTGTAGTCGACCTGGGCGCCGGTGACCTCCTTGCCGTCGGTGTCGGTGAAGCGGTATCCGGCCAGGTTGCCGGAGAGCCCGACCTTGATGAGGTCCTGGTAGTGCAGCAGCCGGGACTTCTGCTCGGCCGGAGTGCCGTTCTCCGTCGAGGTGTTGGGGTCGGTGTAGAGGCCGGAGGCGAAGCCCTGGACGCCGGGGTCGGAGTCGAAGGGGCCGCCGCCGCGCACCGCGTCACGGGCGCGGTCGGAGAAGGTGGCGACGCCGGTGCCGGCCATGTTCTTCTGGGTGGCCTGCGTGAAGCGGGCGTCGTCGGCTACCTCGCCGAAGTTCCAGCCCTCGCCGTACAGGATGATCTTCTTGCCGTCCACGCCGTCCTTGGCCACGGTCAGCGCGTCCAGGGCCTTGCGGACGGCCACGATGTTGGCCTTGGGGTGGTGGCCCATCAGGTCGAAGCGGAAGCCGTCGACCTTGTACTCCTTGGCCCAGGTGACGACCGAGTCGACGACCAGCTTGCCCATCATCGCGTTCTCGGTCGCGGTGTTGGCGCAGCAGGTGCTGTTGGCGACCGAGCCGTCGGCCAGGAGCCGCTGGTAGTAGCCGGGGACGATCCGGTCCAGGACGCTGGTGTCGGCCTGGCCGCTGGCCGCCGTGTGGTTGTAGACGACGTCCATGACGACCCGCAGGCCGTCCTCGTTCAGCGCCTTGACCATCCGGCGGAACTCGACCGTGCGGCGGGTGCCGTTGGGGTCGGTGGCGTAGGAGCCCTCCGGGACCGTGTAGTGGTACGGGTCGTAGCCCCAGTTGTAGGCGTCCTTGGCGGCGGCCGCGGCCACGCACTCCTGCTGCTTGTCGGAGTCGGCCGGGTAGGAGGCGAGGTCGCAGGCGGGGGCCGTCTGGTCGGCCTTGCGCTCGGGGATGGTGGCGATGTCGAAGACCGGCAGCAGGTGCACGTAGGAGGTGCCGGCCTTCGCCAGGTCCCGCAGGTGGGTGGAGCCGGCGCTCTTCTTGTCGGTGAACGCCAGGTAGGTGCCCCGGTCGCCCTTAGGGGTCGTCGGGTCGGCGACCGAGAAGTCCCGGACGTGCAGCTCCTGGATCTGGGCGTCCTTGAGCGGTACGGCCTTGGGCTTGGTGTACGACGTCCAGCCCTTCGGGGCCAGCGACTTGTCGGCGAGGTCGACGACGAGGCTGCGCTTGGAGTCGGTGGTCAGGGCGACCGAGTAGGGGTCGGTGACCTTGTTGGTCACGACCTTGCGGACGCTGGGCGCCCAGACCGTGACGACGTACCGGTAGGACTTGCCCTTCCAGGACGCGGGGCCGGTGACGGACCAGACGCCGGTGGCGTCGTCGCGCTTCATCCGCACGGTGAGGCCGTCCAGTTCCAGGGCGACGTTCTGCGCGGTCGGCGCCCAGACGGACAGCGTGGGACGGCCCTTGCTGAACACCGGCCCGAGGTCCGCCTTGGCGGCGCGGGCGTACAGGTCGTCCAGGACGCCGGCGATCTGGACGCCGGTCGCCGCGAGGACGGCGCCGTTGGCGGCGCGCTGGGAGGCGACGAGCTGGCCGCCGAGCGCCTCGCGGACGCGGTCGCGGTCACGCGGGTCGACGGACCAGGCGGTGTAGCCCTTCAGGTGCGGGAACTTCGCCTTCTGGGCGTCGCTCAGGGTGGTCTTGGACAGCCGCAGCCAGCGCTCGTCCTTGCCGGTCAGCGCGCCGTTGTCGACGGCGATCGAGCCGGTTCTGCTGTAGACGAGCTGGGTGGAGGCGGCGGCGTCGGAGCCGTTCCAGGCGACGGTGTTGCGGTCGATCCAGACCGCCTTGGAGGTGGTCAGGTCGAGGGCGGCGGCGGAGCCGGCCGGCTGCGGCAGCAGGTACTTCTCCTGGCCGCCGAGCAGCCACACCTCGTTGCCGTTGGCCCGCAGGTCCAGCGACTGGTCGCTCGGGAGGTCCTTCTCGTCGCCCTTGTGGACGATGTAGCTGAGGCTGGTGGCGCCCTCGGCGAGCGGCACCTCGAAGACGGCGCCGTAGGCGTCGGTCCGCACGGGCTTCAGCGGGTTCGACCAGTCGGTGGGCTGGGCGGCGCCGGTCCAGGTGTGCAGGCCCCAGCCGTCGTAGTTCCCGTCGGCGCGGTGGTAGTGCAGGACGGCCTTGGTCTTGTCCTGCGCCGGGTAGTCGGGCCGCTCGGTGCGGACGTCGGCCTCGCCCTGCTCGATCCAGACCTCGCCGGTGCGGGTCACGTCGATCGTGCGGTCGGCGGAGACGTCCTTGTTGCCCTGCTTGTCGATGACGAGGAAGCCGACGGAGGAGGCGCCGGGCTTGAGCTTGACGTAGGCGAAGGCGCCGTAAGCGTCCCGGCCGGTGAAGGGGTGGCTGTCCGGCCAGTTCGTGGCCTCGCCGTCGGCGATGTCGCCCCAGGCGTACAGGCCCCAGTCGTCGTAGTCGCCGTCCTTGCGCTGGTAGTGGACGACCGCGTAGTCGCGCGAGGAGGCGGTGGGCACCTCTTCGGCGGGCGGGGTGCCGGTGGTGGACGTGGCGAGCGCGCTCGCGGTGCGGCCGGCGGAGTCGATCACGACCGCCTTGTAGCGCAGCGCGGTGCCGGCCGGTACGTCCTCGCCGACGGTCTGCGTGACCTTGTAGGGGGCGTGGTCGGCGGAGCCGAGGGTCTTCCACGTGCCGTTGCCGACCTGTGCGGCGAAGACCACGCGGTTGAGGCCGCCGCCGGAGACGTCGGCGCCGATCTCGACGGTGCCGGTGGCGCCGGCGGCCGGGGCCTTCAGCGTGATCGCCGGCTTGGTGGCGGGCTTGGCGGGCTTGGCGGCGGCCTTGAGGACGACGGAGGAGCCGGCCGGGACGGTGACGGTGAGCTTCTTGTCGGCGCCGCTCCTGAGGGAGGCGTCGGTGCCGTAGATGCCCCGGTAGGTCATGCCTGCCGAACCGGCCGCGAAGGTCGCGGTCTTGGCGGTGCCGGCGTTGTTGAAGGCGACGACGTACTCGGTGCCGGTCTTCGCGTCGGTGCGGGAGACGGCGTAGATTCCGGCGCCGTCGGCCGCGTAGCGCTCGGTCTGGATGCCGTCGGCGAGCGCCGGGTCGGCCTTGCGGAGCTTGGCCAGGGCGCTGATCTGCCGGTAGAGCGGGGCGCTCGTGTCGTAGGCGTCACGGGCGTGGGTGCGGTCGGTGCCGATCTGGTCGTCGTCGAGGTAGTCGGCGGTGCGGGAGGCGAACAGGGTCTGGCGGGCGTCCTTGTCGCCGCCGGAGCCGGTGAAGCCCTGCTCGTCGCCGTAGTAGACGACCGGGTTGCCGCGGTTGAGGAACATCAGCTCGTTGGCGAGCTTGTCCTTGGCGAGGAGTTCGGCGTCGGTGGCCTTGGGGTTGTCCTGGTTCAGGAAGTACCCGATGCGGCCCATGTCGTGGTTGCCGAGGAAGGTGACCTGCTCGTACGCGTTGGCCTTGTCGGTCGTGTACTTGTAGTCGTCACCGAAGACCCGGGACAGCGTCTGGGCGCTGCCGCCCTGGGAGGCGTACTGGCGGGCCGCCTCCTGGAAGGGGAAGTCGAGGGTGGCGTCGAGGCGGCCCTGGGTGACGTAGGGGGAGGTGACGGCGGTGTCGGCGGAGTAGACCTCGCCGAACATGAAGAAGTCGTCACGGCCCTTCTTGGCGGCGTAGGCGTCGAGGGCGGTGGCCCACTGGGTCCAGAACGCCATGTCGACGTGCTTGACGGTGTCGATCCGGAAGCCGTCGATGTCGAAGTCGCGCACCCAGCGCTGGTAGATCTTCTCCATCCCGGTGACGACCTCGGGCCGCTCGGTCCACAGGTCGTCGAGGCCGGAGAAGTCGCCCTGCTCGCTGCTCTCGCCGGCGAAGGTGGAGTCGCCGCGGTTGTGGTACATCGTCGGGTCGTTGAGCCAGGAGGGCACCTTGGACCGCGCGGTGGTCGTGGGGGTGCGCGGGAAGGAGTCGGTGTCGACGGCGGGGAACCGCTTCGCGCCGGACGCGTAGTCGGCGTCGTCGAAGGGCTCGCCGTTCTTCGTCAGATAGGGGAAGGCGCCCTTGGAGAGGTAGTCGTAGGACTTCTCCTGGTAGTCGACGACGTCGGCGGTGTGGTTGGTGATGACGTCGAAGAAGACCTTCATGCCCTTGGCGTGCGCCTTGGAGATGAGGGTCTCCAGGTCCTTGTTGGTGCCGAAGTGCGGGTCGACCTGGGTGAAGTCGGTGATCCAGTAGCCGTGGTAGCCGGCCGAGGCGTTGTCGCCGGTGCCCTGGACCGGCCGGTTCTTGAAGATCGGGGCCATCCAGATGGCGGTGGTGCCCAGGCCCTTGATGTAGTCGAGGCGCTGGGTCAGACCCTTGAGGTCGCCGCCCTGGTAGAAGCCCTTGTCGGCGGGGTCGTAGCCGGTGCTGAGCCGGGAGCCGGTCAGGCCGCCGCGGTCGTTGCGCTGGTCGCCGTTGGCGAAACGGTCCGGCAGGACGAAGTAGAACTGCTCGCGGGTGGCGTCGTGCCGGGCGGGCGCGGCGGCGAGCTTGGCGTCCGACGGCGCCGGTGGCGGCGCGGCGGCGCCCGCGGCCAGGGGCTGGACGAGGGCCGCGGCGAGCGCGGCGACGGTGACGGTCGCGACCCGTCCGGCATGAGCGCTGCGGCGGCGCGTCGAGGGCGCCGCCCATCTCGGTATCACAGGCGTGAACTCCTTGCGATTACGGCTCTTCTGGGTCCGACCCCTGCGCCGCGGCGTGGCCTGATCGGCTTCGTTGCCGGGCGCCCCGCGCGACCGTATCGCTAACGAAAGCTTTACAGCAAGAGGCTTGAAACCGACGGAAAGAACTTTCACCCGAGTCCTTGACGCCCTCTTCTCAACTCCCCCACTCTCACGGGTAGTTGAAGGCCGAACACTGCACCTCTCCCGCACTGCAAACGTTTCGGAGCCGCACATGAGAACTCGACGACCTCCGGGTGCCGTCCGCCGTACGGCCGGTGCCGTGGCAGCCGCCGCGCTGGCCCTCGCCGGGGCGATCGCCCTGCCCGCCGCCCCGGCCCGCGCGGACGCCACGGCCTCGGGCGATGTGATCGCCAACCTCTGGGAGTACAACTGGAACTCGGTCGCGGCCGAGTGCGAGAACGTCCTCGGTCCGAACGGCTACGGCGCGGTCTGGGTCGCCCCGCCGTCCGAGTCCCTCAAGCAGTCGAACTTCTTCTGGTGGGACGTCTACCAGCCCTACTCGTACGCGCTGAACGGCCGGTTCGGGACCGCCGCCCAGTTCGCGGACATGATCGGCGCCTGCCATGACGCGGGCGTCAAGGTCTACACCGACGCGGTGATCAACCACACCGCCGCCCAGACCGGCACCGGATACGCCGGCACGGCCCTGACGAACAAGTACGACACCCCCGACTGGGACCCCGGGGACTACCACACCTCGGCGCAGTGCAACGACTCCGACCTGATCATCGACGACTGGTCGAATCTGTCCGAGATCCAGAACTGCGAACTGCTGGGCCTGCCCGACCTCAAGACCGAGGACGACCACGTCCGCTCCGGCATCGCGGCCTACCTCAACGCGCAGATCGCCCTCGGTGTCGACGGCTTCCGGGTCGACGCCGCCAAGCACATGCCCGTCGCCGACCTGAACGCGATCCGCGCGAAGCTGCACACCACCACCTCGGGCGCGGAGCCGTACGTCTTCCAGGAGGTGTACCCGGGCGCGACCCCGGCCGCCTCCGACTACTACGCCTCCGGTGACGTGCTGGACTTCACCTACGCGAGCCGGCTGAAGTCCGCCTTCCAGGGCAACGTCTCGGACCTCGCGTCCCTGCCCTCCTCCGGGGTGCTGACCCCGGCGAACTCGGTGTCCTTCGTGACCAATCACGACACCGAGCGCAACGGTCTGCACCTGAGCTACAAGGACGGCGACGCCTACCGGCTCGCCAACCTCTTCCAGCTCGCCTACCAGTGGTCGACGCCGACCGTGTACTCCGGCTTCGAGTTCTCCTCCTCCGACCAGGCCCCGCCGCACTCCGGCGGCTTCGTCACGGACACCACCTGCGGCTCCGGCTGGTACTGCCTCCAGCGCGACACCGCCGTCACCGGCCTGGTGAAGTGGCACAACGCGGTCGGCTCGGCGGCGGTCACGAACTGGTCGACCAAGTCGTCCCAGGTCATCGGCTTCGGCCGGGGCACCGCCGGCTACTTCGCGCTCAACAACGGCTCCGCCGCGGCGACGTACACCTTCGCCACCGGGATGGCCGACGGCACCTACGCCAATGTCGTCGACAACGGCGCCACCACGGTCACGGTGTCCGGCGGCAACGCCACCCTCACGCTCCCGGCGAAGGGCGCGATCGCCTTCCACGACGGCGCGTTCACCCCCTGCGACACCTCCTGCGAGAACCCGGACGACGGCACCTCCACGGTGACGGCGACCTTCCAGGCGTACGCCCCGACCCCGTCCGGCACCACCGTCCACGTCGTCGGCTCGATCGCCGCGCTGGGTGGCTGGGACACCGCCAAGGCCGTCCCGCTGTCGTCCTCGGGCTACCCGCTCTGGTCGGGGACGGCGAGCGTCCCGGCCGGCACGGCCTTCACCTACAAGTTCATCAAGAAGGACTCCGCGGGGAACGTGACCTGGGAGTCCGGCGCCGACCGGACCGCCACGAGCGGCACGTCGGCGCTCACGCTCCAGGGCTCCTGGAACGTGGCGAACGCGACCGATGTGACCTTCAACGCCACCGCGACGACCGACTGGGGCACGAACGTCTACGTCGTCGGCTCGATCGCCTCCCTGGGCTCCTGGAACCCGGCCGACGCGATCCCGCTCTCCTCGGCGTCCTACCCCGTCTGGAGCAGGACGGTGATCGTCCCGAAGAACACGTCGTTCGAGTACAAGTACATCAAGAAGAACGCGTCCGGGAACGTGACCTGGGAGTCCGGCACGAACCGCACGTACACGACGGGCGGTTCGTCCGGCTACAGCGCGAACGACACCTGGAAGTAGCGCAGATGGCCGTTCAGCAGCTCGACTTGCCCGCGTAGATCGCCAGGGCCGTGTTCGCGGCGAGGGTGGCGGTGAACTGTCCGCCGGAGTTCACCGTCACCGTCGTGTTGTTCTGGACGTTGCAGTACGTGCCCGCCGGGAGCGAGGTCTGGTAGGTGCGGTTCAGGGACGACGTCTCGTGGTTGATCGCGACGTAGCCCTTGGTGCCGCGGCCGAAGGCGATCGCGTCGCCCCCGTTGTCCCACCAGTTCGTCACCGCCTGGCCCCGGGTCGCGTTGCGGAAGCCGACCATGCGCAGGATCTCGGGCCAGGCGTGCTGGCACTTCCAGCCGTTCTGCCAACAGGCGCTCACCGCACCGCCGTTGGGCGGACCGGCGTCGATGTCGGACCACTCGTAGCCGGAGTTGACGTCCGGGGCGCCGTAGGGGTGGGCCAGCATGAAGACGTTGGCCAGCGTGTAGTTCGCGCCGTCCTTGTAGTTGAGGGTGGAGCCGTTGCGCTCGGTGTCGTGGTTGTCGACGAAGACACCGGCGACCGAGCTGCTCATGTACCCCCAGCCCTCGCCGTAGTTCTTCAGGTAGGCGAGGTTCTCGTTGTTGAAGACCCGCTTGAGGTCGTAGGCGTACCGGAACTCCTGCACGTCGCCGTTGCCCGTGTACTCGGTGGGCTGGACGGCCTCGCCGGCGCCGTAGATGGCCTCCTGCTTCCAGTACACGCCCGGCTTGGTGAGCCGTGACTTGATGTTGGCGAGGTCGGCGGTGTCGATGTGCTTGGCCGCGTCGATCCGGAAGCCGTCGACGCCCAGGGTCAGCAGGTCGTTCATGTATCCGGCGATGGTCTTGCGGACGTAGTCCTCACCGGTGTCCAGGTCGGCCAGGCCGACGAGTTCGCAGTGCTGGACGTTCCAGCGGTCGGCGTAGTTGGTGATCTGCGCCGTGCAGTCGTCGAAGTCGAAGGACGAGTACAGGCCGGGGTAGGTGTACTTCGTGTACGACGAGCCGCCGGTCCCGGTGCCGTTCGCGGCCGCCATGTGGTTGATGACGGTGTCGACGACGACCTTCACACCGGCCGTGTGGCAGGTGTTCACCATGTTCTGGAAGGCCGTGCGGTCGCCGAGCCGTCCGGCGATCTTGTAGCTGACGGGCTGGTAGGAGGTCCACCACTGCCCGCCCTGTATGTGCTCGGCCGGTGGGGAGACCTGGACATATCCGTAGCCGGCCGGGCCGAGGGTGTTGGTGCACTCGCGGGCGACCGAGGCGAAGTTCCACTCGAAGAGGACGGCGGTGACGTCCTTGGTGCCGGGCGGGGAGGCGTACGAGACACCGGGTGCCATCAGGACGGCCGTCGTGGCGGAGAGCGCGACGGCGCCCGAAACGATTCTCTTGCGTGCCATGTGTGGGGTTTCCTTCGTCGTTGAAGGCTCTTGCTGAAATCTTTCAGAAACCTTGCGGTGGCGTGATGTTAAGGGCGCGTGACCGAAAACGGCACCGTGAGGTTGTGAAGGATTCGCAAGAAGTTACCCCGGGCATGCGGAAGGGGCCGCCGTTCCCCCAAGAACGGCGACCCCTCGTGACGATCGGTCAGGCCGTGGTGAACCAGACCGTGGTGTCGGCCGGAAGCTTCGCCTCGCCGTCCACCTCCGCGACCTCACCGCTGGCGAGCAGGACCCGGCCGTACGCCGGGATCCGGGCCGACTCGCCCGAGGTGTTCGCGACGCACACGAACTCGCCGCGCCGGAAGGCCAGGACGCCCTCCGGAGCCTTCAGCCACTCCACCGCGTCGCCCGCGCCCAGGTCGGGCTGGGAGCGGCGCAGTCGCAGCGCCGCGCGGTACAGCTCCAGGGTCGAGCCCTCGACGCCGTCCTGCGCCTCCACGCTCAGTTCGGCCCAGCTCGCCGGCTGCGGCAGCCAGCTTCCGCCGTCGCCGAAGCCGTACGACGAACCCTCGCGGGTCCACGGGATCGGCACCCGGCAGCCGTCGCGGAAGCCGTCCTGGCCCGCGCCGCGGAAGTACGCCGGGTCCTGGCGCACCTCGTCGGGCAGGTCGACGACGTCCGGCAGACCGAGTTCCTCGCCCTGGTAGACGTAGGCCGAGCCGGGCAGGGCGAGCATCAGCAGGGTGGCGGCGCGGGCCCGGCGCAGGCCGAGTGCGACGTCGCCCGCGGTGCGGATCTGGGTGCCGAGGCCGGCCGGGTTGGCGAAGCGGGTGGCGTGCCGGGTGACGTCGTGGTTGGACAGCACCCAGGTCGCGGGCGCGTTCACCGGGCGCATCGCCTCCAGGGTGCGGTCGACGACCGCGCGCAGCTCCTCGGCGTCCCACGCGGTGCCCAGGTACTGGAAGTTGAACGCCTGGTGCAGCTCGTCGGGGCGGACGTAGTTGGCGGTGCGCTCGACGGTGGGGGTCCACGCCTCGGCGACGAAGATGCGCTCGCCGGAGTACTCGTCGAGGATGAGCCGCCACTGGCGGTAGATGTCGTGGACGCCGTCCTGGTCGAAGAACGGCATGACATCGTTGCCCAGCAGTTTGAGCTGTTCGTGGGAGCCGAGGTCGGGCAGACCGGGCGCCTTGACCAGGCCGTGGGCCACGTCGATGCGGAAGCCGTCGACGCCCATGTCCAGCCAGAAGCGCAGGATGGAGCGGAACTCGTCGCCGACCGCCGGGTGTTCCCAATTGAAGTCGGGCTGCTCGGGGGCGAAGAGGTGCAGGTACCACTCGCCGGGGGTGCCGTCGGGCTCGGTGACCCGGGTCCAGGCGGGGCCGCCGAAGATGGACTCCCAGTCGTTGGGCGGGAGTTCGCCGTCGTCGCCCTTGCCGGGGCGGAAGTGGTAGCGCTCCCGGAGCGGCGAGCCGGGGCCGTCGGCGAGCGCCCGCTTGAACCACTCGTGCTGGTCGGAGGAGTGGTTGGGGACGAGGTCGACGATGATCCGCAGGCCCAGTTCGCGGGCGTCGCGGATCAGGGCGTCGGCGTCCAGCAGGTTGCCGAACATGGGGTCGACGGCCCGGTAGTCGGCGACGTCGTAGCCGGCGTCGGCCTGCGGGGAGGCGTAGAAGGGGCTGAGCCACACGGCGTCCACGCCCAGGTCCCGGAGGTAGGGGAGTCTGGAGCGCACGCCTTCCAGGTCGCCCATGCCGTCGCCGTTGCTGTCGGCGAAGCTGCGCGGATAGACCTGGTAGATCACCGCGTCCCGCCACCAGTCGCGCCGCTTGGCGACGGTGGCGACGGCCGACGCGGAGGTGGGGGTCGGGGCCGGGGCTGCGGAGTGCTGCTGGCTCATGGCGTCCTTGATACGTGACGAGGTGGTGTTCGGGGGCTGTCGGGTGGGGCCGGGCTCATGGGGTCCGGAGGGGAGTGACGAGGCGGCCGCGGGCCGGCGGGGTCGGATGGACCCGCGGCCGCCACCCGCGCGGTCAGGCGCGCGGGAGTCGTTGTCACCGGATCACCGGGGTCACCCCTTGGTGCCGCCGGCGGTGAGTCCGGTGACCAGGTTCTTCTGCACGAGGTAGAAGAACGCCGAGACCGGTATGGCGATGAGCACCGCCGTGGCGGCCATCAGGTTGCGCTGGGCGTCGTGCTCGCTGACGAAGCTCTGGAGGCCGACGGCGAGCGTGTACTTCTGGTCGTCCAGCAGGAACGTGGTGGCGAAGGCGACCTCACCGAAGGCGGTGATGAAGCTGTAGAACGCGGCGACCGCGAGGCCCGGCTTGGCGAGCGGCAGGATCAGCCGCGCGAAGGTGCCGAAGGGGGTGAGGCCGTCGACGCGTCCGGCCTCGTCGATCTCGAACGGGATGGTGTCGAAGTAGCCCTTGAGCAGCCAGGCGCAGTACGGCACCGCGGTCGAGCAGTAGACGAGGATCAGGCCGAAGTAGGTGTCGATGAGCTGGAGCTCCGACAGGATCTGGTACATCGGCACGATGAGGACGGCGATCGGGAACATCTGGGTGACCAGCAGCACCCACATGAACTTCCGGTAGCCCGGGAAGCGCATACGGGAGACCGCGTAGCCGGTGGTCGCGGCGATCAGTACGCCGATGACCGTGGTGCCCAGCGAGACGATCAGCGAACTCTTCAGCCAGTCGAAGAAGTTCGTGTTCTGGAGGACGAACGCGTAGTTGTCGAACGTCATCTTGGACCAGATGCGTCCGGGGTGGAGGTAGTCGTCCTTGTCGGGGCCGAGGGAGAGGTAGACCAGCCAGGCGATCGGGAACAGCGCGATCAGGCTGGCGACGCTCAGCAGGCCGTGGGAGGCGAGGGCGGTGGCCAGGCCGCGCCGGCCCTTGCTCTTGCGGGGGCCGGCGGTGCCGGGCTCGGTCACTGCGGCGGAGGTCTCGACGGTGCTCGTACTCATGGGAACTCCTGCCTCAGATCGCGAGCTGCTGCTCGTTGCGGTTCAGCCAGCGGCGGTAGAACGAGGTGAAGACGATCAGGATGGCCAGCAGCAGGATGCCGTAGGCCGCCGACTGGGCGAAGTCACGCGGTTGCTGTCCGAAGCCGAGGTAGTACGCCCAGGTGACCAGGATCTGGGCATCGGGGGCGGTGTCGCCGAACAGCAGGAAGATGATGGCGAACTGGTTGAAGGTCCAGATGATGCCGAGCAGCACGACGGTGGAGCTGACGGACCGCAGACCCGGCAGGGTGACGAACCGGAACCGCTGCCAGGCGTTGGCGCCGTCCATCTCGGCTGCCTCGTAGAGCGAGGAGTCGATGGACTGCAGGCCGCCCAGGAGCGAGACCATCATGAACGGCACACCGCACCAGGTGTTGACCATGATCGCCGCGAACCGCTGCCAGAAGGTGTCCTCCAGCCACAGCGGTGTCGGCAGATGCAGGGTCTCCAGCATGGAGTTGATCAGGCCGCCGTCGGCGAGCATGAACCGCCAGCCGAAGACGGTGACGAAGGTGGGGACCGCCCAGGGCAGGACCAGGATCAGCCGGTAGAAGGTGCGGCCGCGCAGCTTCTGGTTGAGCAGCAGGGCGAGGCCGAGGCCGATGGTGTAGTGCAGGGCGACACAGGCGACCGTCCAGACGATCGTCCAGATGAAGTGCGACCAGAAGCGGTCGTAGGCGGTCTCGCCGAAGAGGATGTCCGCGTAGTTGTCGAGACCGATGAACTTGTAGGTGGCCTCGATCTCGTTGACGCCGATCGTGCGCGCGGTGTTGAGGCTGTTGGCGTCGGTGAGGGTGAGGTAGAAGCCGTAGGCCAGGGGGTACAGCACGAGGACGCCGAGCACGACGATCACCGGGGCGATCATCGCGTACGCGTACCAGTGCTTGTGGTAGCCGTGCTTCAGGCGCTGCCCCAGCCCGGGCCGGGGCGCGCGGTCACCGCGGCGCTTGCCGGTCGCGCGGTCGATGGCGACTGTCATGGTTCGACACCTTCTGGAAGATCAGGGAGACCGAGGGTGGGCTGAGGGGGTACAGCGGGGTGGCCGTCGGATCTCACCCCCCATGATCAGGGAGATCCGACGGCCACACCGGGCTTACTTGCTGAAGTCCGGCACCAGCTTGGCGATGGACGTCTCAGCGGTGCTCAGGCCCTTGTCGAGGGAGACCTTGCCGCCCGCGATCTTGGGCAGTTCGGTGTCCAGCGGACCCCACAGGGAGCTGTACTCGGGCAGCGCGGGGCGCGGCTGCGCGGCGGCCAGGACGGTGCCGTAGCCGGCGATGCCCGGGTCGGCCTTGACGGCGTCGGTGTAGGCGTCGTCACGGGTCGGCAGGGTGGAGTTCTTCTGCGCGATCGTGGCCTGGGACTTCGCGGAGGTCATGAAGTTGACGAACTTCAGCGCGGCGGCCTGGTGGGCCTTGTCCGAGCCGGCGTAGACCGAGAGGTTGTGGCCGCCGGTCGGGGCGCCCGCCGTGCCGGCGGAGCCGGCCGGGACGGTGGCGATGCCGAGGTTGTTCTTGTCGGCGAAGGCCGAGCCCTTGTAGAAGTTCGTGATCTCCCAGGGACCCTGGATGATCGCGGCGACCTTGCCGTTGACGAACGCGTCCTGGATGTGGGCGTACGCGTCGGCGGTGGTGTCGGCCTTGTGCAGGCCCTTGCCGTCGAAGAGCCCCAGCCAGGTGCCGTACGCCTTCTTGGCCTCGGGCGAGTTGACCGTGATCTTCTTGGCGTCGGCGTCGACGGTGTCGGTGCCCTCGCCGTAGAGGAAGGACTGGGCGTAGTAGGCCTGGGTCGAGCCCCAGTAGCCGTCGACGCCGGTCTTCGCCTTGATGGTGGCGGCGGCGGACTTCAGGTCCTCCCAGGTCTTCGGGGCCTCGGCGATGCCGGCCTTCTCGAAGAGCGCCTTGTTGTAGACGAGCGCGAGGGTGTCGGTGACGATCGGCACGCCGTACGTCTTGCCCTCGTACTTCGCCTGCTCGATCAGGTTGGACTTGAACTTGTCCTGGTCGGCGAGGGCCTCGGTGCCGTCCAGCGGCAGGAAGTAGCCCTTCTTGGCGAAGGCGGGCGTCCAGCCGACCTCGGAGCGCAGGATGTCCGGGGCGCCGGAGGCACCGGCGGCCGTGTCGAACTTGTTCTGCGCCTGGTCGAACGGGACGTTGACGTACTTGACCTTGACGTCCTTGTTGGCGGCCTCGAACTCCTTGACCAGAGCCTGGTAGGTCGGCGCCTCATTCGTGGCGTTGGAGGTGTCCCACCAGGTGATGGTCACCGGGCCGTCAGACTTGTCACTGCCGCTGTCGTCTCCGCCGCAGGCCGTCGCCGCGAGGGCGAGGGACGCCACCAGCGCAGTGGCCGCTATGCCACGCCGCATGAGTTTCTCCTTGAGGGTGAAAGCCCGTATAGCTACAGGAGACGGCCCCGTCCGCCGTTCCTGTCGACTTGTGCCGACTGCGCCGTTGCCGCCGCCGGGCGACGTGAACGTAACAGCCATGTAAGCGTTGCGAAAGACCTTGCAGAAAAAAAGTGAAAGAGGTCTCCGGTGTTACCCGCGCGTGACCGGAAGGCGACCGCCATGAGACGCTTGTTTACGCCCGTCGAACACGGGGCGACCGCCTGTGCAAGACTCTGCAAGCTCTTGCCATCACTTTCATGAGGGATCACGAGGGAGCGCGATGACACAGCAGACCGGGCGCGGCAGGCCGAAGAATCGTCCACGACGCCCGATTGGTGTGCAAGGCGCGACCTGGCCGGTACAGTCCACCCCTGTGACCACACGGCTTGCCGACATCGCCGCCCAGGCGGGGGTGAGCGAAGCGACCGTCAGCCGCGTCCTCAACGGCAAGCCTGGCGTCGCCGCCACCACCCGTCAGTCCGTGCTCGCCGCGCTGGACGTCCTCGGGTACGAGCGCCCCGTCCGTCTGCGCCAGCGCAGCGCGGGCCTCGTCGGGCTCATCACGCCCGAGCTGGAGAACCCGATATTCCCCGCCCTGGCGCAGGTCATCGGGCAGGCGCTGACCCGCCAGGGCTATACGCCGGTCCTCGCCACCCAGACCCCGGGCGGCTCCACGGAGGACGAGCTGACCGAGATGCTGGTGGACCGCGGGGTCGCCGGCATCATCTACGTCTCCGGGCTGCACGCGGACACCACCGCCGACATGCAGCGCTACGACCAGCTCCGCGCGCAGGGCGTCCCCTTCGTCCTCGTCGACGGCTTCTCCCCCAAGGTCCAGGCGCCCTTCATCTCCCCGGACGACCGCGCCGCGATGACCCTGGCGGTGACCCACCTCTCCTCGCTGGGGCACACCCGGATCGGCCTCGCGCTCGGTCCGAAGCGGTTCGTGCCCGTGCAGCGCAAGATCGAGGGCTTCGTGCGCACCATGCAGGAGCAGCTCGGGCTGAGCGCGGAGGTGATCGAGTCCGAGCTGGTCCAGCACTCGCTGTACACGCTGGAGGGCGGCCAGGCGGCCACCAACGCGCTGATCGACCGCGGCTGCACGGCGATCGTGTGCGCCAGCGACATGATGGCGCTCGGCGCGATAAGGGCGGCCCGGCAGCGCGACCTCGACGTCCCGCGGGACATCTCGGTCGTGGGCTTCGACGACTCCCCGCTGATCGCCTTCACCGACCCGCCGCTGACCACCGTCCGCAAGCCGGTCCCGGCGATGGGCCAGGCCGCGGTGCGCACGCTGCTGGAGGAGATCGGCGGCACCCCGGCCCCGCACAGCGAGTTCGTGTTCATGCCCGAACTGGTGGTGCGCGGTTCGACCGCTTCGGCCCCCGGGGACCGAAATCGTCCCTGAGGCGGAGAAGCAGGGCTTTCCTCCCCACCGCCGGTAGGAGACGATGGACTCCACCCGGTGGAGAACGTGCGGGGTGAACCCGCCCGGGGGATGATCGGGGGGAGATGGCTTTTCTGGCAAACTCTGTGCCTATGGGTGAGCAGACCGTGACGCCGAGGGAAGGCCGTGACCAGGTCGTTCGGCCCTCCGTCACGGCCGGGGCGGACGTCGCTCCACCGCCCCGCCCGCGTCGCCTCGGCCGGCTGCGGACCCCCCGCCGGCCGCGCCTGTGGTTCGAGATCCTGCTGATCGCGGTGAGTTACTGGACGTACTCCCTCGTCCGCAACGCGGTCCCGGAGCAGCGCACCGCCGCGCTGAACAACGCCGACTGGCTCTGGCGGATGGAACACCACCTCGGGATGGCCTTCGAGGAGTCCGTCAACCACGCCGTGAACTCGGTGACCTGGCTGATCGTCGGCATGAACTACTACTACGCGACCCTGCACTTCGTGGTGACACTGGGTGTCCTGGTGTGGCTCTTCCGCAGTCATCCGGGCCGGTACGCGGCCACCCGTCTTGTCCTGTTCGCGACGACGGCGGTGGCCCTGCTCGGCTACTACCTCTATCCCCTCGCGCCACCCCGCCTGATGACCGGCGGCGACTTCGTCGACACCGTGATGGTCCACCAGACCTGGGGCTCGATGGCCTCGGGCGATCTGAAGCACATGTCGAACCAGTACGCGGCGATGCCGTCCATGCACATCGGCTGGTCGGTGTGGTGCGGTCTGACGATCTTCGCGCTGGCCAGTCTGCCGTGGGTGCGGATCCTGGGCCTGCTGTACCCGGTGGCGACGCTGGTGGTGATCGTCGCCACGGCCAACCACTTCTGGCTGGACGCGGTGGGCGGTCTGCTCTGCCTCGCCTTCGGCTTCGCGGTGGCGCGGCTCTGGTACGGGGTGCAGCCGTATGCGTTGCCGCGGACGGTGCCTGGGAAGACGTAGATCTTTCTGGCCCTTGTGGCCTTCGGTGCTGTCACCCTCCGTAGAACAGCTCGTCCACGACTCCCCGGGCCAGCCGGGCCGTCCGCCGGTAACCGTCGAGCAGCTCGCCGACGTGTCCGGGGCCGTACCCGAGATAGCGGCCCACCGCCGCCAGCTCCCGGCTCTCGGAGGGGAACGTGTCCCCCGCCCGCCCGCGCACCAGCATCACCGCGTTGCGCACGCGGGTGGCCAGCACCCACGCCTCGTCCAGCGTCGCCGCGTCCTCCTCGGAAATCAGCCCGGCCTCTCGCGCCGCGGCCAGCGCCTCGCGGGTGCGGGTGGTGCGCAGCCCCGGCTCCGCCGCCCCGTGCCGGAGCTGGAGGAGCTGCACGGTCCACTCGACGTCGGACAGCCCGCCCGGCCCGAGCTTGGTGTGCAGCTTGGGATCGGCGCCGCGGGGCATCCGCTCCGACTCCATCCGCGCCTTCAGCCGCCGGATCTCCCGTACGGCGTCCTCGCCGAGCCCGTCCGCCGGGTACCGCAGGGGGTCGATCAGCTCGATGAACCGGCGCCCCAGCTCCTCGTCCCCGGCGACCGCCTCGGCCCGCAGCAGCGCCTGCGACTCCCATCCCAGCGACCACCGCCGGTAGTAGGCCGCGTACGAGTTCAGGGTCCGCACCAGTGGCCCGGACTTCCCCTCGGGCCGCAGGTCCGCGTCGATCAGCAGCGGTGGGTCGGCGCTCGGGATCTGGAGCAGCCGCCGCATCTCGCTGACGACCCGGTTGGCCGCCTGCGCGGCCTCCCGCTCGTCCACGCCGTCGCGCGGTTCGTGGACGAAGAGCACGTCCGCGTCGGAGCCGTAGCCCAGCTCGTGCCCGCCGAAGCGGCCCATGGCGATCACGGCGAACCGGGTCGGGAGCGTCTCGCCCCATCCGTCGCGCACCACGGCGCGCAGCGTCCCGGCGAGGGTCGCCGCGGTCAGGTCGGACACCGCGGCGCCCACCCGGTCCACCAGCGCCCCCTGGTCGGCCTCGGCGGGCCGCGCCTCGGTGCCGTAGGAGCCGACGATGTCCCCGGCGGCCGTACGGAACAGTTCGCGGCGCCGCACGCCGCGCACCGCGGTGACGGCCTTCTCCACGCTCTCGGCCCGGCCGACGGCGGCGAGGATCTCCTGTTCGAGCTGGGCGCGGCCGCGCGGCTGGAGGCCGCCGCTGCCGCCTCCGCCGGTGCCGCCGTCACCGCCGCCGTCGCCGTCGCCGAGGAGAGCGACCGCCTCGGGGGCGCGCAGCAGCAGATCGGGGGCGAGGCGTCCGGCGGAGAGCACGCGGGCGAGGTTCTCGGCGGCGGCCCCCTCGTCCCTCAACAGCCGTAGGTACCAAGGGGTCTTGCCGAGGGCGTCGGAGACCTTGCGGAAGTTGAGCAGTCCGGCGTCCGGATCGGCGGAGTCGGCGAACCAGCCCAACAGCACGGGCAGCAGGGTGCGTTGGATGGCGGCCTTGCGGGTGACGCCGGAGGCGAGCGCCTCCAGGTGGCGCAGCGCGGAGGCGGGGTCGGCGTACCCGAGGGCGACGAGCCGTTCCCGGGCCGCCTTCGCGCTCAACCGGGCTTCGCCGGGGGCGAGTTGGGCGACGGCGTCGAGCAGCGGCCGGTAGAAGATCTTCTCGTGCAGTCGTCGTACGACGGCCGCGTGCCGTTTCCACTCGCGGTTCAGCTCGGTGATCGGATCGGCCCGCAGGCCCAACGACCGTCCCAGGCGCCGCTGGTCCTCCTCGGCGACGGGCACGAGATGCGTGCGCCGCAGCCGGTAGAGCTGGATGCGGTGCTCCATGGACCGCAGGAAGCGGTAGGCGTCGTCGAGCTGGACGGCGTCGACCCGGCCCACGTATCCGCCGGCGGCGAGCGCCTGGAGCGCGTTGAGCGTGGTCCCGCTCCGCAGCGAGGCGTCCGTGCGCCCGTGCACCAACTGGAGGAGCTGTACGGCGAATTCGACGTCCCGCAGTCCGCCGGGCCCGAGCTTCAGCTCCCGTTCGACCTCGGAGACGGGGATGTTCTCCACCACGCGGCGCCGCATCTTCTGCACGTCGGCGACGAAGTTCTCGCGCTCGGCGGCCTGCCAGACCAGCGGCTCCACCGCCTCGATGTACGCGGCGCCCAGCTCCAGGTCGCCGGCCACCGGCCGCGCCTTGAGCAGCGCCTGGAACTCCCAGGTCTTGGCCCACCGCTGGTAGTAGGCGAGATGGCTGCTCAGGGTCCGCACGAGCGGGCCGTTGCGTCCCTCGGGCCGCAGATTGGCGTCGACGGGCCAGATCGAGCCCTCGACGGTGGTCTCCGAGCAGACCCGCATCATGTGCGAGGCCAGCTTGGTGGCGGCGCGCAGCGCCTTCCCCTCGTCGGCGCCGTCGGCGGGCTCGGCGACGAAGATGACGTCGACGTCGGACACGTAGTTGAGTTCATGGCCGCCGCACTTGCCCATGGCGACGACGGCGAGCCGGCACAGCGCGGCGTCGTCCGGCGCGGCCGCGGCGGCCAGCCGGAGCGCGGCGCGCAGGGTCGCGGTGGCGAGGTCGGCCAGTTCTGCGGCGGTGTCGGCGACGTCGGTGGTGCCGCACACGTCCCGGGCCGCGATGGACAGCAGGCAGCGCCGGTAGGCGACCCGCAGCGCGACCGGGTCGTCGGCCTCGGCGAGCCCCCGCTCGAACTCCTCCACCCCGGGGTGGAGGTCCCGGGGCTCGTACATGACGAGCGCCTCCCAGTCGCGGGGGTGGCGGGCCAGATGGTCGGCGAGCGCGGCCGACGCCCCGAGGACGCCGAGCAGCCGGTCGCGCAGGGGCTTGGCCGCTATCAGCGTGTCGAGGAGTTCACGGCGGGCGGTGGTGGGGCCGGGCTGGGCCTCCAGGAGCCGTACGAGTCCGTGCAGCGCGAGGTCGGGGTCGGCGGTGGCGCCCAGCGCCTCCAGCAGGAAGGGGTCGTCGCGGACCAGGGACAGCTCGGGCCCGTCGAGGAGGCGCTCGGCGGCCGAGGGATCGGTGAAGCCGTGCCGCAGCAGCCGTGTGAAGGTACTGCTCCTGCGCCCCGGAGCCATCATCCCCGGCCTCCCGTCGGCCCATCGGATCAAGGTCGTACTGACCGAGCCTAACCGGAGTACGGGGGTGCGGCTCCTGAGCGGGCGCCGCCGACGAGTTCGCCCGGCGACACCCGGGTCCACGCGGTGGCGCCGCAGCCGGTTTTCCGCTTCGGTGGGTCGGTAGGTTCAGCAGATTCGGCAGGTTCGGAGACGACCGGGAGGACCGGCACATGCTCTACACGCTCGAAGTGATCCCGCTGCCCGTGAGCGACATCGACCGGGCGCGGGACTTCTACCGCGACCGGGTCGGTTTCCATGTGGACATCGACCAGGAGGTCATGCCGGGCATGCGCATCGTCCAGCTCACGCCCCCGGGCTCCGGCTGTTCGATCGCGCTCGGCGACACGATCTGGGACGCGATGGACGGCCCCCGCCCGGCCCCGGGCTCCTACCAGGGCCTGCAACTGTGCGTCACCGACATCAAGGCGGCCCACGCCGAACTGGTCGAACGCGGCCTGGAGGTCTCCGAGCCGGTCCAGTACACCCCGGACGACGGCGCCACCTTCATGTACTTCAAGGACCCCGACGGCAACGGCTGGGCCGTCCAGGAGTACCGCCGCCGCGCGACAGAGCCGCTCCACCAGGTCCTGGCGGACCTCGCGGCGCAGTGAACGACCTGGGCCGTCACGTCCCCCACGGGGGTGTGACGGCCCGGCCGCGCGCTACAGCACCGGCAGATTCTTCCGCAGCTCGAAGGCGGTCACCTCGGAGCGGTACTCCTCCCACTCGCTGCGCTTGTTGCGGAGGAAGAAGTCGAAGACGTGTTCGCCGAGGGTCTCGGCGACGAGGTCGCTGCGTTCCATGAGGGTGAGGGCCTCGCCGAGGTTCTGCGGGAGGGGCTCGATGCCCATGGCGCGGCGCTCGGCGTCGGAGAGGGCCCAGACGTCGTCCTCGGCGCCCGGGGGAAGCTCGTAGCCCTCCTCGACGCCCTTGAGGCCGGCGGCGAGGAGCATGGCGTAGGCCAGGTAGGGGTTGGCGCCGGAGTCGAGGGAGCGGACCTCGATACGGGCCGAGCCGGTCTTGCCGGGCTTGTACATCGGGACGCGGACCAGGGCCGAGCGGTTGTTGTGGCCCCAGCAGATGTACGAGGGGGCCTCGCCGCCGGCGCCCGCTGTGCGCTCGGAGCCGCCCCAGATGCGCTTGTAGGAGTTGACCCACTGGTTGGTGACGGCCGAGATCTCCGCGGCGTGCTTGAGCAGGCCCGCGATGAAGGAGCGGCCGACCTTGGAGAGCTGGTACTCCGAGCCCGACTCGTAGAACGCGTTGCGGTCGCCCTCGAAGAGGGAGAGGTGGGTGTGCATGCCGGAGCCGGGGTGCTCGGAGAACGGCTTGGGCATGAAGGTCGCCTGGACCCCCTGCTCCAGCGCGACCTGCTTCATGACCAGCCGGAACGTCATGATGTTGTCGGCGGTGGAGAGCGCGTCGGCGTAGCGCAGGTCGATCTCCTGCTGGCCGGGGGCGCCCTCGTGGTGGGAGAACTCGACCGAGATGCCCATGGACTCCAGCATGGTGATCGCCTGGCGGCGGAAGTCCATGCCGACGTTGTGCGGGGTGTGGTCGAAGTAGCCGGAGTTGTCGGCCGGGGTGGGGCGGGAGCCGTCGACCGGCTTGTCCTTCAGCAGGAAGAACTCGATCTCGGGGTGGGTGTAGAAGGTGAAGCCCAGGTCGGAGGCGCGGGCGAGGGCGCGCTTGAGGACGTAGCGCGGGTCCGCGAAGGACGGGGAGCCGTCCGGCATGAGGATGTCGCAGAACATGCGGGCGGTGCCGGGGGCCTCCGCGCGCCAGGGCAGGACCTGGAAGGTGGACGGGTCCGGCTTGGCGATCATGTCGGACTCGTAGACACGGGCGAAGCCCTCGATCGCGGAGCCGTCGAAGCCGATGCCCTCGTCGAACGCCTGTTCAAGCTCGGCCGGGGCCACGGCGACGGACTTCAGGAAGCCCAGCACGTCCGTGAACCACAGGCGTACGAACCGGATGTCGCGCTCCTCCAACGTCCGGAGCACGAACTCCTGCTGCTTGTCCATCTTCCGCTTCCCCATCCTTGCTGGTCAGGCCGCCTGCTTCCCGTCCCACGGAGAGGCGGTCGGGCACCTGAGCATCCCACCACAACACCGTTTCGTGCGCGTTGCGGACCATGATCGCCTCTGCGACCTCGGCCTGAACGCATCGCGTCCGGCCGATGTACAGCTCTGCGCCCATCTTGCCTGCTCGGACTGACATCCGTAATGCCCGACCCCCCTCCGTCTCGTTCTCGCCCACTTAATTTGCATCTCAGATGCAAGTTTTATTAGCGTGCCGCCCAGTCGAGCGTCGGCCCGAGTGCGCCGACGAGCCTGAGGAGGCACGATGCTGTCCGAGCAGTCCGCAGCCACCGTCCGCGCCACGCTGCCCGCCGTGGGCGCGGCCATCGGCGAGATCACCGAGCGCTTCTACGCCGGTCTCTTCGCCGCCCACCCCGAGCTGCTGCGGGACCTCTTCAACCGCGGCAACCAGGCCGCCGGCACCCAGCGGCAGGCCCTGGCCGGCTCCATCGCCGCGTTCGCCGTCCACCTCCTCGACCACCCGGACACCCGGCCCGACGCGATGCTCGGCCGCATCGCCCACAAACACGCCTCCCTGGGCATCACGCCCGAGCAGTACGGCGTCGTGCACGAGCACCTCTTCGCCGCCATCGCCGACGTCCTCGGCGACGCGGTCACCCCCGAGGTCGCGGCCGCCTGGACGGAGGTCTACTGGCTGATGGCCAACGCCCTCATCGCGATCGAGCGGCGGCTCTACGAGGAGAGCGGCGGCCCGCGCTGGCGGACCTGGCAGGTCGTGGAGCGCGTCCCGGAGACCGCGGACGTCGTCACCCTGCGGCTGCGCCCGCTCGACGGCGACCCCCTCCCCGTAGGGGACTTCCGGGCCGGGCAGTACGTCTCCGTACGCGTGGAACTCCCCGACGGCGCCCGCCAGTCACGCCAGTACAGCCTGTCCGCGGCGCCGGGTTCGGACGTACGGCAGATCAGCGTCAAGCGGATCCCCGGCGACGCGGCCACACCGGCGGGCGAGGTCTCGCACCACCTGCACACGCGCGTACGGGTGGGCGACAGGGTCCAGCTCTCCGAGCCCTACGGCGACCTCGTCCTCGACGACTCCGACGGCGCGCCCCTGCTGCTGGCCTCGGCGGGCATCGGTGTCACGCCGATCGTCGCGATGCTGGCCCACCTCGCGGACCGCGGCCACGGCACCCCGGTGACCGTCGTGCACGCCGACCGCTCGCCCGCCGACCACGCCCTGCGGGCCGACCACGAGGCGTACGCGGCGAAGCTCCCGGAGGCGTCCGTCCACCTCTGGTACGAACGTGAGGCCCCGGAGGGCGCGGCGACGGGCCTCGCCGACCTCACCGACGTACCGGTACGGCCCGGCACGCGCGCGTACCTGTGCGGCCCGCTGCCCTTCATGCGCGCGGTCCGCGCCCAACTCCTCACCAAGGGCGTCGCCCCGGCCGACATTCACTACGAGGTCTTCGGCCCGGACCTGTGGCTGGCCTCGGCCTGACCGACAGCGGCCGTCCCCCGGGTCAGGGAAGCTTCCGGGTCAGGACAGCTTGGGGATGCCCAGGAGGAGGGGGCCGAGCCAGGGCGGGGCGGGCGGACCGAGCGGCGCCGAAGCAGGCCGGGCGGGCGGGCGTGGGCCGAGGCGCGGCAGGCAGGAGCGAGGCAAGGACCGGGCCGAGGCGCGACGGCGCACGCCCCCTACGCGCGGGCGCGCGGCGCCGGGCAGAGCCGCACGGGGACGCCAGGCCGGGCGGGACCACACGGGCCGCCTGCAGAGCAGGGCCACCCGATCCGCCCTGCGTCGGGGGCAGGCGCGCCCAGTGTTGCCGGGGCGGCGCGCGAAGCGGCTCGCCCGTCCCCGGAGTCAGGGGAGTTTCGAGATGCCCAGGAGGAGCGGGCCCGTCGGGGCGGCCGCGATGTCGGTGACCGTGATCGGGTCCAGGGTGGCGAAGAACGCCTCCTGGGCCCGGCGGAGGGCTCCGCGCAGGCGGCAGGCGGAGTTCAGGGGGCAGGGGGTGGGGCCCTCGCAGTCGACCACGTCGCCGTCGCCCTCGAAGGTGCGGACGATGCCGCCCACGGAGGCCGTACGGCCCTTCTCGGTCAGGGCGAGGCCGCCGCCCCGGCCCCGGCGGGCCTCCAGCAGGCCCAGGTGCTGGAGCTCGGCGACGACCTTGGCCGTGTGCGTGTAGGGGACCTCCATCGCGGCGGCCACGTCCCGCGTCGTGGGCGTGGTCCCGTCCGCCACCGCGAGCCGCATGAGGACGCGCAGGGCCAGGTCGGTGGATCGCAGCAGCCGCATGGGAGAAGCGTAGATAATACGCATCTGTCCTTCAAATTTGGCCAGGACGACGGCCTTGGCTGTGACCCGCCTACGACTTCCCCTTCTCCCCCATTACGATCAGCGGACCCGAACACCCCGAACGTCCCGACCGTTCCGACCTTTTCCCCAGAAGGACAGGCCCCATGGGTTCCGCCGACCGGACCAGCAGTGCGGCGCGCAAGGCGCGCATAGAGGAGATGCGACGGACCGAGAAGGCCCGTGAGCGGCGCAACCGGATCCTCGTGATCACCGGCAGTGTCGTCGCCGTGGCCGCACTCGTCGCCGGCGGTGTGTTCGTCGTGAAGTCGCAGTCGGACGACAAGTCCACCGCGGCCGACGGCAAGACCGCGGGGAAGTTCGTCACCGGCGCGGACGGGGTGAAGACCTGGAAGGGCACGCTGGGCCGCACCCATGTCACCAAGACCGTGGACTACCCGGTGGAGCCCCCGGTCGGCGGCGACCACGACCGTGCCTGGATGAACTGCGACGGCGACGTCTACACCGAGCCCCTGAACAACATGAACGCCGTGCACTCCCTGGAGCACGGCGCGGTCTGGGTGACGTACACCGACAAGGCCCCCAAGGCGGACGTCGAGGCGCTCGCGGCGAAGGTGAAGAAGACGCCGTACACGCTGATGAGCCCCGACGACGGGCAGGCCGATCCGATCATGCTGACCGCCTGGGGGCACCAGCGGACGGTGACCGGGGCCGACGACCCGGCCGTGGACGCGTTCTTCGAGAAGTTCGTGCAGGGCGAGCAGACGCCCGAGATGGGCGCGACCTGCACGGGCGGTCTGCCGCAGTGAGGTATGCGGGCGTCGCCGTGGCCGTGGCCGGAGTGCTGGTCGCGGCCGGGGCGGTCACGTACTCCGTCGCCGAGGACGGCCGGTCGGGCACCGAACCGCCCGCCGCCGGCTCGGCCGACGCCGGGTTCGCCCGGGACATGGCGGTCCACCACCAGCAGGCCGTGGAGATGGCGTACATCGTGCGCGACCGCACCGACGACGAGGACGTCCGCCGGCTCGCCTACGACATCGCGCAGACGCAGGCCAACCAGCGCGGCATGATGCTGGGTTGGCTCGATCTGTGGGGGCTGCCGAAGGTGTCGTCCGACGGGCCCATGAGCTGGATGGGCATGGCCGGGATGGCCGGCGGCGAGGACGGCGCGCTGATGCCCGGTATGGCGACCGATGCCGAGATGAAGAAGCTCGGCACGCTCAACGGCAAGCAGGCGGAGGTCTTCTTCCTCCAGTTGATGACGGACCATCACAAGGGCGGCGTCCACATGGCCCAGGGGTGCGTCGAGAAGTGCACGGTCGGTGTGGAGAAGCGGCTCGCGCAGGGGATGGTCGAGGCGCAGGAGTCCGAAATCCTGCTGATGACGGACATGTTGAAGGAGCGGGGTGCCGCGCCGAGGCCATGAGCCAGGCCGAGGCCCGGTGACGGATCCTCAGTTCACCATTCCTAGAAGTTACTTGGCGGCCTCTTGAGGTCCCCATTCCCCTGACATGAACGGTTCAGGGCCAGAGTGGCCGGGGCGAGTGATCCACTCGCGTCGACATCACTCACAGGCCGAATCACAGGGGGCCCTATGAGATCCAACCGTGCCGCATTGCGCGCCTCGGTGAGCATGGCGGCGACACTGCCCATGATCGCCGGCGCGCTGGCGCTCGGCATACCCGCGGCGCACGCCGCGGACGGCCCGGCCCGGGACACGCTGGCCGGGACCCGGCCGGCCTGGGCCACGGCCGCGGCGGACCGGGGCGCGACCGCGGACGGCGCCCAGGTACGGGCCCGGGTCTACCTCGCGGGCCGGGACGCCACCGGCCTCGCCGCCTACGCCAAGGCGGTCTCCGACCCGGGGTCCGCCGCGTACGGGAAGTACCTCTCCGCGCGCCAGGCACAGGCCCGCTTCGGCGCCACCGCGGCCCAGGTGGCGGCGGTGAAGTCCTGGCTGACGGCGGCCGGGCTGAAGGTCACCGCCACGACGACGCACTACGTGTCCGTCAGCGGTGATGTGACCTCCGCCGAGCGGGCGTTCGGCACCCAGCTCCACAACTACGCCAAGGGTGGCCGGACTTACCGCGCCCCCGCCAAGACCGCCTCCGCACCGGCGAGTCTCGACGGCGCCGTCCTCACCGTGACCGGTCTGGACAACGCGCCGCACAAGGCGGCCTCCAAGGACCAACTCCCGCCGCCGGATGCGGTGTTCAAGAATGCCGGGCCGTTCTCCTCGTACTACGGATCGAACGTCGCGCGGACCCTGCCGTCCGCGTACGGCGCGAAGATCCCGTACGCCGTGCGGGGGTACACCGGCAAGCAGCTCCGCGCCGCCTACGGCGCCGGCAAGCGCACCGGCAAGGGCGTGCGCATCGCGATCACCGACGCGTACGCCTCGCCGACGATCGCCTTCGACGCGGCCACCTACGCCAAGGCGCACGGCGACAAGGCGTGGAAGACCGGCCAGCTCACCCAGGTGCTGCCCTCGGAGTACACCAGGACCGAGGAGTGCGGGGCGGCCGGCTGGTACGGCGAGGAGACTCTCGACATCGAGGCCGTGCACGCGGTCGCGCCGGACGCGAACGTCACGTACGTGGGCGGCGCCTCCTGCTACGACGACGATCTGCTCGACGCGCTGAGCAAGATCGTCGACCGGCATCTGGCCGACATCGTCTCCAACTCCTGGGGCGACATCGAGGCCAACCAGACGCCGGACCTCGCGGCCGCCTACGACCAGGTCTTCCAGTTCGGCGCGGTCGAGGGCATCGGCTTCTACTTCTCCTCCGGCGACGACGGCGACGAGGTCGCGGCCACCGGCACCAAGCAGGTCGACACCCCGGCGAACTCGGCGTGGGTGACGGCGGTCGGCGGCACCTCGCTGGCGGTCGGCAAGGGCGACAGGTACCTGTGGGAGACCGGCTGGGGCACCGAGAAGGCGTCGCTGTCGGACGACGGGAAGAGCTGGACCGGCTTCCCCGGCGCGTTCACCTCCGGTGCGGGCGGCGGCACCAGCAGGACCGTGCCCGCGCCGTACTACCAGAAGGGTGTCGTCCCCAAGGCGCTGGCCACGGCCAACGGCAAGGCCGGCAACCGGGTCGTGCCCGACATCGCGGCGATCGCCGACCCCAACACCGGGTTCCGGGTGGGCCAGACCCAGACCTTCCCGGACGGGGTCGAGCGGTACTCCGAGTACCGCATCGGCGGCACCTCGCTGGCCGCGCCGGTCATCGCGGCCGTCCAGGCGCTGGCGCAGGAGGCGCGCGGCGGCAGGGCGATCGGGTTCGCCAACCCGGCGATCTACGCGAAGGCGGGCTCGCGGGTCTACCACGACGTCACGGACCGTCCGACGCGCGCGTCCGGCCTCGCGGTCGCCCGCGTCGACTTCGCCAACGGCGTCGACGCCTCCGAGGGTCTGCTGACCTCCGTCCGGGGCCTCGGCAAGGACAGTTCGCTGTCCGCGGTGAAGGGGTACGACGACGTCACCGGCGTGGGGACACCGGGGAACGGTTATGTCGAGTCGTACCGGCGGCGCTGAGCAGCCGTAGAGCTGGGTGTGGGGGGCGTGGGGGGGCGTGGGGGGGCGTGGGGGGGGGCGCGGCAGCCCCGCGCCCCCCATCGCGTCGCTCTGACGATTACAATGGGCGCGTGCCTCCGTCGAACTTCTGGTCGGTCTATCAGCACGGCTTCGCGCGCGTCGCCGCCTGCACCGGTCACACCGTCATCGCCGATCCGCCCGCCAACGCCGAGGCGGTCCTGCGCCAGGCGCGCCGGTGCGCCGAGGAGGGGGTGGCCGTCGCCGTCTTCCCGGAGCTGGGGCTGTGCGGCTACTCCATCGAGGACCTGCTGCTCCAGGACGCGCTCCTGGACGACGTCGAGACAGCGCTGCGGGAGGTCGTGGCCGGCTCGGCGGACCTGCTGCCGGTGCTGGTCGTCGGCGCCCCGCTGCGCCATCGCAACCGGCTCTACAACTGCGCGGTGATCGTGCACCGCGGCCGGATCCTCGGGGTCGTGCCCAAGTCGTATCCGCCGAACTACCGGGAGTTCTACGAGCGCCGGCAGATCGGCGACGGCGCCGACGAGCGCGGCGGGTCGATCCGGGTCGGCGGTACGTCCGTGCCGTTCGGGGTGGATCTGCTGTTCGCCGCGGACGACGTGCCGGGTCTCGTGCTGCACGCCGAGATCTGCGAGGACATGTGGGTGCCGGTGCCGCCCAGCGCGGAGGCCGCGCTCGCCGGGGCGACCGTCCTGGTCAACCTCTCCGGCAGTCCGATCACCGTCGGGCGGGCCGAGGACCGCAAGCTGCTGTGCCGTTCGGCGTCCTCGCGCTGTCTCGCGGCGTACGTGTACGCGGCGGCCGGGCTGGGCGAGTCGACGACCGACCTGTCCTGGGACGGGCAGGCCATGATCTACGAGAACGGCGCGCTGCTGGCGGAGACCGAGCGTTTCCCGCTGGACGACGAGCGCGCGGTGGCCGACGTGGACCTCGACCTGCTGCGGCAGGAGCGGATGCGGATGGGCACGTTCGACGACAACCGCCGTACGCACAAGGCACGCACCGATGACTTCCGGACGGTGTCCTTCGAACTCGCCCCGCCGTCCACGGATCTGGGGCTGCGACGCCGCCTTGAACGCTTCCCGTTCGTACCGGCGGACGCCGAGCGGCTCGCCCAGGACTGCTTCGAGGCGTACAACATCCAGGTCGAGGGCCTTCAGCAGCGGCTGGCGGCGATCGGCGGGCCCAAGGTGGTCATCGGGGTGTCCGGCGGGCTGGACTCCACGCACGCGCTGATCGTCGCCGCGCGGGCGATGGACCGGGCGGGGCGGCCGCGCAGCGACATCCTGGCCTGGACGCTGCCCGGCTTCGCCACCAGCGACCACACCAAGGGCAACGCCCACAAGCTGATGAACTCCCTCGGGGTCACTGCGGCCGAGCTGGACATCACGCCGACCGCGCGGCTGATGCTCCAGGAGATGGGCCACCCCTTCGCCTCCGGCGAGCCGGTGTACGACGTCACCTTCGAGAACGTCCAGGCCGGGCTGCGCACCGACTATCTGTTCCGGCTCGCCAACCAGCGGGGCGGGATCGTGCTCGGCACGGGGGATCTGTCCGAGCTGGCGCTCGGGTGGTCGACGTACGGCGTGGGCGACCAGATGAGCCACTACAACGTCAACTCCGGTGTGCCGAAGACGCTGATGCAGCATCTGATCCGGTGGGTCATCAGCAGCGGGCAGTTCGACGCGGAGACCGGGCGGACGCTGGCGGCGATCCTCGACACGGAGATCAGTCCCGAGCTGGTGCCGGGTGAGGAGATGCAGTCCACGGAGTCGCGGATCGGGCCGTACGCGCTGCACGACTTCACGCTGTTCCATGTGCTGCGGTACGGGTTCCGCCCGTCGAAGATCGCGTTCCTGGCGTGGCACGCGTGGCACGACCCGAAGCTCGGCGCCTGGCCGCCGAACTTCCCCGAAGGGGAGCGGGTGGCGTACGACCTGCCGGAGATCCGACGCTGGCTGGAGGTCTTCTGCCGCCGCTTCTTCGCGTTCGCCCAGTTCAAACGCTCCGCGATGCCGAACGGGCCGAAGGTGTCGGCGGGGGGTTCGTTGTCCCCTCGGGGGGATTGGCGGGCGCCGTCGGACAGCTCGGCGGAGGCGTGGTTGCGGGATCTGGAGCGGGTCGAGGTGTGAGGGGGGTGGGGGTAGGGAGCGTGGGTCGCGCAGTTCCCCGCGCTCCTGGATGGCTGGGCTGCGCCCAAGCCCCCAACTCCCGTCAGCCGTGCGGCTGGGCCGAGAAGGAGGCGGTGGCGCTTCATCCACCCGGCTGCCCGACGAACAAGGGTCTGCCCGGGCAGGTCACGGCCGGACTGGGTCTGGTGCGTGAATCTCCTTCCACTTGCGCATTGGTGGGGGCACGCGCAGGTGAGCCCGCTTCCCCGCCCTCGGTTTACTAGGCCACCCCTCGGAGCGCACCGACGACAGCGAGGCAAAGCCCGGCCGGGTATCAACACTGGCCGGGCTTCGTACTGTTGGGACTACACCTCCGTGTGCGTCGCCCAGATCCGCAGCAGGATCCTCAGCAGGTCGGGGTCGGTGATCGGCTCGTCGCAGGCACGGCAGACGCGGGCGGTCACCGGCTCTCCCCCACCAGGTTGATCACGTGGTCGCACAGGGCGTTCACCGACCGCGAGAGCCGCTGGGCGTGGGCGATCCCGGCGGGAAGCCCGTTCCTCGGCTCCAGGCCGAGCCGCATGCGCGCCTCGCCCACACACGCCCGTGCGCATGTGGCCGGGATGTCGTCCCTCGGGAACTTCCTGGCCGCGTCCTCCACTGCCGGGATGAGCAGCATCATGTGCCCCCGCAGGGTGAGCGTCAGCGTCTCCAACTCCTCCTGGCGGGGCGGTTCCGCGTCCTCCGCCAGCAGTCTCCGCGCGCTGGCCCTCATCGTGTCCAGGTCCAACGGCAGTGCCCCTGCCCCGGTCGGCGGGTGGGTCGTACGCTCGGTCATGTCGTCGCTCCCTTGAAGCGTCGGCCACGCCCCGGGGCCCTGCCAGGCCGCCGGGGTCCTTACGCGTCAACCCTTGTGCGCCGCCCGATCCGTCACAATTGGGCCGCCCTATGGGGAGGCCCTATATCGTTTATGACGTGGGGGATTTGGCACCGGACCTCTGGTCTCATCCGCAGCTCATCGCCGCCGTCGCCGCCGAGGACTGGGGCGCGGTTCTCCGTGCGTACCGCAAGATCACAGGACTGAGTCAGACCAAGCTCGGTGAGCGCGTCGGCCTCGTCCAGCCCGACGTGTCCGCCATCGAACGGGGCCAGCGCAAGGTGACTTCCACCGAGGTCCGCCAGCGCATCGTGACCGGTCTCGGTATCCCGGCCGGGCTCCTCCAGGGGCACACGGAGGCTCCGGCCGCTCCGGTCGCCGGGTTAGTGCTCCCCGGCCCCGGCCCTGACGACGATCTCCTGACCCGCGTCACGAGCGTGATCGAGTCCGAGCACCGTGTCGACACCCCCACGCTCGACTGGCTCGACCGGCTCCTCGCCGAGCACCGCCGTGCCGAGGACGAGATCGGCTCCCGCCCGCTGGTCGGCGTGATGAGGCAGCAACTGCGCACCGTGGTCGATCTCTACGCCGGGGCCCGGGGGCCGCTGGCCGACCGTGTCGTCCGGCTCGCCTCCGAGCACGCGCAGTTTCTGGCCTGGATGTCGCAGGACCAGGGGCAGACGGCCGCCGCGCTCGCCTGGTACGACCGCAGCCACGAGTGGGCGTTGGAGGCCGGCGACGCCAACATGGCCGCCACCACGCTGAGCATGAAGGCGCACATGGCCTGGTCGGGCGGCCGGGGTGACCGGGCCGTCCGGCTGGCCGAGGCTGCCCGCTGGTCGGCGCCGGGCGCCTCGCTGGGGGTGCAGGGCATGGCGGCGCAGATGGCCGCCCGGGGCCACGCCCTGAACGGTGACGGTGACTCCGCCGCGCGGCTCCTGGACGAGGCGCAGGGGCTCATCAGCACCGCCGCCGACCATCCCGAGGACGAGCCGGTCTGGATGTACTTCTACGGCGAGACCTGGTTCACGCTCCAGCGGGGCATGGCCGCTCTGCATCTCAAGGACTGGCGGGCCGCCGTCGACCATCTCACCATCGGCCTGGCCGCCCTGCCGGACGAGTACCGGCGCGACCGGACCTGGTACCGGGCGTGCTTGGCGCACGCGTACGCCGGAGCGGGCGAGGCGGCGCCAGCCCTCACCGTCGCGTTGGAGGCCGTCCCGGACGCCTCCGCGGTCGGCCGCCCGCACGCCTGGAACGAACTCCACTCCACGGCCGCCTTGCTGCTGCGCCGGGGCGCTCCGGAGGTACATCAACTCGTCGCCGCCCTACGCGAGTTCGACTGACCGGCTCAGCAGGCTCGTGCAACTGCATCGACCGGGGCTACCTGGTCGGCTATCGGATCGGTCGGCCCGTCAAGAGGCGTCAGGTGCAGAGTCGTCAACCACGCCCGCAGCAGGGCCGATCGCGCAGCACCCCACGCCCCTGGACGGCTGGTCTGCGCCCAGGCCATAAGCCCGTGGGGCCGGGGGGGAGCTGATCGCGCCGTTCCGCTCTGCCCACCAGGGGCGCGGGGAACTGCGCGATCAACCCCCACCGGCCCGCACATGCCCCCCGTCAGGCCTGTGGCTGATGCTGCGGAATCGACGGGACGTGCGTCGCGATGACGCGGTCGTGTGTCGCCGGCAACGGCGCGACCCGGCGGCGGTCCACGACGTACGCCGTCGTCGCCACCGCCACGCCCAGGAGGGCGAGGCCCGCACCCGCCAGGGCCGGCGACGTCGCGCCCAGGCCCGCTGCGAGGGCCAGGCCGCCGATCCACGCGCCGCCCGCGTTGGCGAGGTTGAAGGCGGCCTGGTTGGCGGAGGAGGCCAGGGACGGGCCCGCGGTGGCGCGTTCCATGACCATCAGGTTGAGCGGGCTGCCCGCGACGAACGCCGCGACGCCGAGGAGGACGACCGCGAGCGCGCCGCCCGTCTGGGTGCGCATCAGCAGCGGGAAGAGGGCGAGGACCGCCGCCAGCGAGGTGAGCCCGCCGAAGAGCGTCGCGCGCATCGCGTGGTCGGCGAGGCGGCCGCCCAGCAGGTTGCCGACCGTCGCGCCGACGCCGAACAGGGCGAGCAGCAGCGTCACGCTGGAGTCGGCGTACCCGGCGGCGTCTGTCAGCATCGGCGCGATGTAGCTGTACGCCGAGAAGAGTGCGCCGAAGCCCGCGACCGTCGTGCCCAGGGCCAGCCAGACGGGGAGGGAGCGCAGGGCGGACAGTTCGCCGCGGAGTCCGCCGGGGGCCGCCGCGCCCGGCAGGGTGCGGGGGATCAGCAGGGCGAGCGAGACGATCGCCGCGACGCCGATCACGCTCACGCCGAGGAAGGCGGCCCGCCAGCCGAGGTGCTGGCCCACGAGCGTGGCGGCGGGGACGCCCGCGATGTTGGCGACGGTCAGGCCGAGGAACATCAGCGACACCGACCGCGCCTTGCGTTCCGGCGCCACCAGGTTGGTGGCCACGACCGCGCCCACGCCGAAGAACGCGCCGTGCGGCAGCCCGCTGAGGAAGCGGGCGGCGAGCAGCCAGCCGTGGTCGGGGGCCAGCGCCGACAGGGCGTTGCCGGCCACGAACAGGCCCATCAGCGCCATCAGGACCGCACGGCGGGACCGGCGTGCCGTCACCGCGGCCAGTACGGGGGCGCCGATGACGACGCCGAGCGCGTACGCGGAGACCAGATGCCCGGCGGTGGGGATCGAGGTGTGCAGGTCGGCCGCCACGTCGGGCAGCAGGCCCATCATGACGAACTCGGTGGTGCCGATGCCGAAGGCGCCCACGGCGAGGGCGAGCAGGGCCAGAGGCATGAGGGGCTCAGCTTTCGGGTCGAGGGTCCCCCAGCATATGTTCACTGGCGAAACAAACTCGGCCCGAGCCCTCGTTCAGGAGTCCGTTGTGGCGACTTTCACACGCGCCGCGACCGGCAGATGGTCACTGGCCGTCTGCGGCAGGGTCCACGAGGTGACCGGCTCCACGCCCTTCACCATGATCTGGTCGATCCGCGCCATCGGGAACGACGCCGGCCAGCTGAAACCGAAGCCGTGGCCCGCCGCGCCCTGCGTGGAACGCATCTGGGACGTCACGGCGTTGAGCGAGCGGTCGTTCATCGTGCCGTTGAGGTCGCCGAGCAGCACCACCTGGTCGATCCGCTCGTCGGCGATGGCCTCGCCCAGCGCGTCCGCGCTCTTGTCCCGCTGGCGGGCGGTGAAGCCGGCCTGGAGCTTGACCCGGACCGACGGCAGATGCGCGACGTAGAAGGCGACGTCGCCCTCGGGCGTGGCCGCCGTGGCGCGCATCGCGCGCGTCCAGCCGAGCTTGATGTCGACGGGCTTCACGCCGCTCAGCGGGTACTTGCTCCACAGCCCCACCGTGCCCTGCACCGAGTGGTACCGGTACGTCGTCGCGAGTGCCTTCTCGTACACCGGCACGGCCGACGCGGTGAGTTCCTCCAGCGCCACCACGTCCGCGCCGGACGCGGCCACGTCCCGGGCGGTGCCGGACGGGTCGGGGTTGTCGGCGTTGACGTTGTGCGTGGCGACGGTGAGGTCCCCGCCGCCGCCGGTCTTCTCGGTGAGCAGCCCACCGAAGAGGTTCAGCCACACCACCGCGGGCAGCACGACCGCGATCAGCGCCGTCGCCGATTTACGCACCAGCGCGAGCACAAGCAGCAGCGGGATGAACAGCCCGATCCAGGGCAGGAACGTCTCGGTCAGGGAGCCGAGGTTGCCGAACCGGTTGGGGATGCGGGAGTGCACCAGCATCACCAGCGAGAACAGCAGCGCCAGGGCGGCCAGGACCAGCCCGCGCCGCCAGATCCGCGGGTCGCCGCGCCAGCCCGCCGACAGCCGGGCGGTCAGGCGTCCCACCAGGCGCCGGAGCCGGGCTCTTTGGCGCTCGGGTCCCGAGCCGCCGTCGCCGTCCGTCTCCGTCATGTACGCCTGCTGCGCCATACCGTCGCCTCACTGCCTGCCGTGCACACCGTACGTCCTCCGCGGGTACGACCCTAGGGGATGAACGGCTCGGTTCTCGCCGTCGCGTGACGGCCGTACGGGCACGAGGACGAGCGGTGCGGCGCAGGGGGTTCCGGCCCCGGCGGCGGAGGGGCGCTCTGTGACGGAACGCGCACATTCGGACGGTGGCGCGACCCGCCGACGGGACGGCCGGTCACGCACGTTCAAGCCGTGGTGCGGCCGGCCGTTCCGTCGGCGGGCCGCAGCCCTTCGAGGAGCGTGTCGACGATGCGCTCGGCGAGCCGGTCGTCGGTGAGGTCGGCGTCGGGGCGCAGCACGCTGCGCACCAGCATGGGGCCGACGACGATGTCGTTGACCAGCTCCAGGTCGACGTCGGCGCGCAGTTCGCCGTTCTCCCGGCCGCGGCGCAGGACTTCGAGGCCCATCCTGCGCCGGGGCGCTATCACCGAACTGTCGTACGCCGCCCAGATCTTGGGGCTGGACTTCATCTGGGCGTGGACGTTGTGCAGGATCGCCGAGGAACGGTTGGCGAGGCCGCGCACCCGCAGGGCCTCCAGCAGGACGACGAGGTCGTCGCGCAGGGAGGTGCCGGGGAGTTCGGGGTCGTCGGGCTCGGCGGCGCGCAGGACGTCGACGAAGAGTTCCTCCTTGCCGCTCCAGCGCCGGTAGATGGTGGCCTTGCCGACGCCGGCGGTGCGGGCGATGCGCTCGATGGAGATCTCGGCGAGCGGGACGCCGTCCTCGAGGAGCTTCATCGTGCCCTCGATGATGGCCCGTTCCACGGCCTCGCTGCGGGGGCGGCCCCGGGTGGGGGGCTCCGCGGCGGTTCCACGGTCGGCGAGGCTCACGTCCATCGGTCCTTTCGTCGGTCGGCGCGGCACACCGGCCGTCGCGCCGTCGTCCCCTGGTGTGATTGTCGCCCGGCCGCCGCCGCGGCTCCACGCCGGCCGGCGGCCTTCGTCGGCTCCGGCTACGACTCCACGCGCGCCAGCGCCTCCTCCTCCCCCGCGTCCCCGGTGTCCCCTGCGGTCTCCGGGCCGGTCTTCGGGCGGCCCGGCAGGAACAGGGCGACGACGACCGCGCCGACGAGCGCGATCGCGGCGCCCCAGACGGCGGTGATGTGCATGGCGTGCAGGAACGCGTCGTCGGCGGGCCCGACGAGGGCCTTGCCCCGGTCGCCGAGCTTCGCCGCGACCCCGAGGGTGGCCTCGATGGACTCGCCCGCGGTGTCCCGCAGACCGGGCGGCAGACCGCCGAGCTTGTCCTCGATGCCGTTGCGGTAGGCCGTGGAGAGCACCGAGCCGAGGACGGCGATGCCGAGCGCGCCGCCGACCTGGCGGAAGGTGTTGCTGAGCGCGGAGGCGGAACCGGCCTTCTCGCGGGGCAGCGCCTGCATGATGACGACGCTGGTCGGCGTCATCACATGGGCCATGCCGGCGCCCATGGCGAAGAAGACGATCTCCAGGACCCACAGCGGGGTGTCCCGGTCGAACAGGGCGAACGCCAGCAGGCTCGCGGCCAGCACCAGCATCGCGACCGTGGTCGTGGCCCGGACGCCGATCCGGTCGACGACCAGCCGGGCCCGCGGAGCGAAGATCATCTGGGCGATGGCCAGCGGCAGCAGGAGCAGACCGGTCTCCAGCGGCGAGTAGCCGCGCACGCTCTGGGTGTAGAAGACCGAGAAGAACGTCACGCCCATCAGCGCGAAGAAGACCAGGGTGATGACGGCCATGGCGGCCGAGAACACCTTGTTCTTGAAGTAGGTGACGTCGATGGACGGATGGTCGCTGCGCGCCTCGAAGACGACGAACGCGGCGAGCACCGCGAGACCGGCGCCGATGGTCACCAGCACCGTCGGGTCGGTGAAGTCGGCCAGCTCGCCGCCCTTGATGATGCCGTAGACCAGCAGGACCAGGCCGACGACGGACAGGACGACGCCGATCGGGTCGATCCGGCCGGGCTTGGGGTCGCGGGAGTCGGGGACCAGCCAGATCATCAGCGCGATGGCGATGAGCACGATCGGGACGTTGACCAGGAAGACCGAGCCCCACCAGAAGTGGTCCAGGAGCAGACCGCCGGTGATCGGGCCGATCGCGATGGCGATGCCCACACCGCCCGCCCAGACGCCGATCGCCTTGGGCTGCTCCTCGCGCTCGAAGACGTTCATCAGGACGGCGAGGGTGGCCGGCATCACGAACGCGGCGCCGACGGCCATCAGCGCGCGGAAGGCGATGAGCTGGGCCGGGGAGCCGGACTCGGCGGCGAGCGCGGAGCCGATGCCGAAGACGACCAGACCGCCGAGGAGCACCTTCTTGCGGCCGAGGCGGTCGCCGAGCAGACCGGCGGAGAACAGCAGGCCCGCGAAGACGAGGGTGTAGGAGTTTATGGCCCACTCCAGCTCGCTCTGCGTGGCGCCGAGGCCGGTGGGAGCCGGGGTGGAGATCGTCTTGATCGCGACGTTCAGGATCGAGTTGTCCAGCACCACGATCAGCAGGCTCAGCATCAGCACACCGAGGATGGCCCAGCGGCGCCGGTGCACCTCTTCCGGGATCCGGTGGACGGCAGGAGTAGTCATGGCAGCGAGCCTAGGCCACTTCCGATACGGAACCGTCTCGTATCGGAATCCTTTACGGAGACCTTACCCGTGCGGACGCACGGAGGGCGGGACCGGCGAGACCTTGGCCACAGGGGGCGGTCTGGTCCCCGGTGGCACGAGGTGCCACCATGGGAGGTGGTCCGGGGACGCCGTGAGGGCGCCTCGAGATGACGAAGGAGCCGTTGCCATGACGCAGCTTTCGGCTGCCCAGACTGCACCGCAGACGCCCACCGACGGCAGCAAGGCGCTGTACGGGGGGAAGGGCACACGCCGTATCACCGTCCGGGACATCGCCCTCGCCAAGGAGCGCGGCGAGAAGTGGCCCATGCTCACCGCCTACGACGCGATGACCGCGTCCGTGTTCGACGAGGCCGGGATCCCGGTCATGCTCGTCGGCGACTCGGCGGGCAACTGCCATCTGGGGTACGAGACGACCGTCCCCGTCACCCTCGACGAGATGACCATGCTCGCGGCGGCCGTCGTGCGCGGCACCCAGCGCGCCCTGATCGTCGGCGACCTGCCGTTCGGCTCCTACCAGGAGGGCCCGGTGCAGGCGCTGCGCTCGGCGACCCGGCTGGTCAAGGAGGCCGGGGTCGGCGCCGTGAAGCTGGAGGGCGGGGAGCGCTCGCACCGCCAGATCGAGCTGCTCGTCGAGTCCGGGATCCCGGTCATGGCCCACATCGGTCTGACCCCGCAGTCCGTGAACGCGATGGGCTACCGCGTGCAGGGGCGGGGCGAGGAGGCGGCCGCGCAGCTTCTGCGGGACGCCAAGGCCGTGCAGGACGCGGGCGCGTTCGCGGTGGTCCTGGAGCTGGTGCCGGCCGAGCTGGCCGCCGAGGTCACCCGGGTGCTGCACATCCCGACGGTCGGGATCGGCGCCGGGCCCGAGACGGACGCGCAGGTGCTGGTGTGGACCGACATGCTCGGTCTGACCGGCGGGCGGGTCCCGAAGTTCGTCAAGCAGTACGCCGACCTGCGCCGGGTCATGGGCGACGCGGCGAAGGCGTTCGCCGAGGACGTCGTCGGCGGCACGTTCCCGCTGGACGAGCACTCCGTCCACTGAGCCGTACCCCGATGTTCCCGTCCCACTGAGCCATTTTCCGCGCACAGGGCAGCCCGCCGATCTTCCCCCGTCGGCGGGCTGCCGCGCGTTCCACCGACATCCCGCCGACATCCCGCCGACACCGCCTGTCGGCAGGCTGTAGGTGAGGCTGTCGGCGGCATGTCGGTGGTTTGTCGGCGGGGCCCCGCATCGTTGTCGGCATGAAGCGAATCGACACGAACCCCAGTGGCGCCGGAAGCGCCGTGACCGTTCGGGGGCTGGTCAAGCACTACGGCGAGACCAGGGCACTGGACGGTGTCGACCTCGATGTGCGGGAGGGCACCGTGATGGGCGTGCTCGGCCCGAACGGCGCCGGCAAGACCACCCTGGTGCGCATCCTGTCCACCCTCCTCGCCCCCACCTCGGGCCAGGCCACCGTCGTCGGCTACGACGTCGTACGCCAGCCCCGCCAGCTCCGCCGGGTGATCGGCCTGACCGGCCAGTACGCCTCCGTCGACGAGAAGCTCCCCGGCTGGGAGAACCTGTACCTCATCGGGCGGCTGCTCGACCTGTCCCGCAAGGACGCGCGGGCCCGCGCCGACGAGCTGCTGGAGCGGTTCTCGCTGACCGAGGCGGCCCGCCGTCCCGCCGGCACCTACTCCGGCGGTATGCGGCGCCGGCTGGACCTCGCCGCCTCCATGATCGGCCGGCCCGCCGTGCTGTTCCTGGACGAGCCGACCACCGGCCTCGACCCCCGCACCCGCAACGAGGTGTGGAACGAGGTCAAGGCGATGGTCGGGGACGGCGTGACCGTCCTGCTCACCACCCAGTACATGGAGGAGGCCGAGCAGCTCGCCTCCGAGCTGACCGTCGTGGACCGCGGCCGGGTCATCGCCAAGGGCGGCATCGAGGAGCTGAAGGCGAAGGTCGGCGGCCGCACGCTGCGCATCCGCCCGGCGGACCCGCTCCAGCTCCGCCCGCTGGCCCGCGCGCTGGACGACCTGGGCATCACGGGCCTGGCCGCGACCGTCGTGGACACCGAGCGGGCCTCGGTGCTGGTGCCGGTGCTCAGCGACGAGCAGTTGACGGCCGTCGTCGGCGCGGTCACCGCGCGCGGCATCACGCTCTCCTCCCTCACCACCGAACTGCCCAGCCTGGACGAGGTGTTCCTGTCGCTGACCGGCCACCGCGCCAGTGGTCCGCAGGACACCGTCCCCTCCGAGACCCGCGAGGAGGTCGCCGTATGAGCGCCCCCACGATCACCCCCGCGAGCGCCCCCGCGGACGCCGGCGCCGAGACCACCGCCCTCGCCGACTCGCGCATCACGCTGCGCAGCCATCTGCGCCACACCGGCGCGCTGATCCGCCGCAACCTGCTGTGGATACGGCAGGACCCGGAGTCGATGTTCGACGCCGTGCTGTTCCCGGTGATCTTCACCCTGCTGTTCGTGTACGTCTTCGGCGGCTCCATCGGGCAGTCGCTGGGCGGCGGCCAGGAGGCGTACGTGCAGTACGTCGTGCCCGGTCTGCTGGCCATGATGGGGATGAACATGGCCCAGGGCGTGGGCACCGGCTTCAACACCGACTTCAACTCCGGTGTGATGGACCGCTTCCGGTCGCTGCCGATCGGGCGCGGCTCGGTGCTGTTCGCCAAGATCGTGGTCGAGCTGATGCGCATGCTGGTCGCCTGCGTGATCCTCATGATCGTGGGCGTGCTGGTGGGCTTCGACATCACCCACTGGCCGGGGCTGTTCGCCGCCGTGGGCCTGGCGACCGTGTTCGGCTCGGCGCTGATGTGGGTGTTCCTCACCCTCGGTGTGACGATGAAGAACGCGCAGTCGGTGCAGGCGATGGGCTTCCTGGTGCTGATGCCGCTCCAGTTCGGCTCGTCGATCTTCGCGCCGACCGCGTCGATGCCGGGCTGGCTCCAGAACTTCACCGAGTACAACCCGCTGTCCTCGCTCGCCGACGCGGCGCGCGGACTGATGGTCGGCGGTCCGGTCGCGCACGGCCTGTGGGTGACCCTGGCCTGGTCGGTGGGGCTCACCGCGGTGATGGCGCCGGTCGCGATCCACAAGTTCCGCACCAAGACCTGAGTGTCCGGGGCCGGTTGTGCCCTTCCGCGCTCACACCAGGGCGGTGGCCTCTTCGTACGAGAGGCCACCGCCCTCGGCGTACGCGGCGTCGAACGCCGGATCGCCGAGCGCGGTCCTGGCCCGCTCGGTGGCCAGCCGGTGCGCCTCGCGCTCCAGCCGTACGGCGACGTGGTGGGGCGGGAGCAGGGTGTCGGCGGTGCCCAGGCAGCGGGCGGCGTCCACGGCCCGGCGGCCGCCGTCGGCCCCGGCGAGGGCGGCCGCGGCGATGACGAGGTAGAAGGCGCGCATATGCGGGGCGATGTTCATGGACAGCTTGTCGGCCGCCCGTTCCAGGGCCTTGCGGACGGCGGCCAGCGCGCTCTCGTACCGGCCGTCGAGGACGTCCAGCCATGCCTCCGCGCCGAGGATGAAGGCGTCGAAGACGACGAAGTGCGCGATGCCGAACTCCTCCCGCAGCAGCAGGAGTTGCTCGCGGGCCTCGGCCCGGCGGCCGGTGAGGCCGAGCCAGCCGGCGAGGAAGAGCCGGGCGACCGGCATCGCCTCGTTGGCCATGCCCCACCGGCTGTCGATGACATCGCGCAGCATCCGCTCGCCCCGCTCGGTGTCCCCCGCCTCGACCAGCGCGCTGCCCAGCCGGGCGCCGAGGACCGCCAACTGGTGGCGGGCGCCGAGCTGTTCGGCGTGGTCCATGGCCGCCTGATAGTCGACGGCGGCCTCCCGGTAGGCGCCGAGCCGCTCGCTCGCCTCGGCGCGCGCCGAGTACGCCTCGGCCGCGCCCCAGGAGTCGCCCAGCCGGCCGAAGATCTCCAGGGCCTCGTCGGCGTCCCGGCCCGCGTCCCCGGCCCAGTCGGACCGGTTGGCGAGGAGGTTGGCGCGCATCTGGAGGCAGGTGGCCAGCTCGTGCTCGTAGCCGGGAGTGGCGCGGCAGGTCTCGACGTTGGCGTCGACGATGACGCGGATGCGGTCCATGTCGCCGGTCAGCATCACGGCGTAGAACCAGAGCAGGCCGGGGGCGCGGCAGGTCTGCGGCAGGCCGGGGGCGTAGGTCTCGCCGACGACCCGCAGTTTGTTCTGCGCGGCCGGGTTGTCCCAGGCGTCCAACTCCATGTCCATACAGGCCAGATGGGAGAGGTGGATACCGCGCCGGGCCTCCAGCAGGATCTCGCCGGTCAGCGGCGGCGGGGTGGCGATGACGGGTTCACGCACGGGGGCGGCGGGGCGGACCGGATCGGTGAAGGGGTCGGGCCCCAGCTCCATCACCGCGCGGGACCAGTTGCGGGCCTCGATGCGCAGATCACGCATCTGCCAGTAGCCGACCAGGGACAGCGCGAGCACCAGCGCCTCCTGCTCGTCGCGCGCGTCGACGGCCCGGCGCAGCGCGGTGCGCAGGTTCTCGTACTCGGCCTGGAAGCGTTCGATGGCCTCGAGTTGCCGGGAGCCGCGCAGCAACGGCTCGGTGGTGCGGGCGAGTTCACGGTAGTACGTGAGATGGGCGCGCTCGGCGGCGATCCGGTGGCCGCGTTCGTCGAGCCGTTCGGCGGCGTACTCGGCGACGGTCTCCAGGAGCCGGTAGCGCATGGCGCCGTCGGCCGCGGGTGCGGCGACGACCAGGGACTTGTCGACCAGGGAGGCGAGGGAGGAGAGCGGGTCGAGGGCGTCGCCGCCGCCGCAGACCGCCTCGACGGCGGCGAGGTCGCAGCCGCGGGCGAAGACCGACAGCCGGGCCAGGACGTCGCGTTCGTCCTCGTCCAGCAGGTCCCAGGACCAGTCGACGACCGCGCGCAGGGTCTGCTGGCGGGGCAGGACGGTACGGCTGCCGGAGGTGAGCAGCCGGAAGCGGTCGTCCAGCCGGTCGGCGATCTGCCGCGGGGTCAGTATCCGCAGTCGGGCGGCGGCCAGTTCGATGGCGAGCGGCAGACCGTCGAGCCGCCGGCAGATCTCGGCGCACGCCTCCGGGTCGTCCTCGGTACGGAACCCCGGCCGGGCGGCGGCGCCCCGGTCGGCGAGCAGCCGCAGCGCGACCGGCTCAGGGAGCGGCTCCACGGGCCGTACCAACTCGCCCGGCACACCGAGGGGTTCGCGGCTGGTGGCGAGGACGACGAGACCGGGGCAGCGTTCGAGGAGCCGGGCGACGAGCCGGGCGGCGGCCTCGATGACGTGCTCGCAGTTGTCGAGGACGATCAGCATGCGGCGGCGCGCGCAGTGCTCCACGAGCCGTTCCACGGGGTCGTCGTGGCGCTCGGCCACCGCCCGCATCTCCTCGGCACCGGCGCCGTACAGCACGGTCTCGCGCGCTCCGACGGCGGTCAGGACGGCCTGCGGCACGGCGTCCGGGTCGGACACGGGGGCCAGCTCGGCGAGCCACACCCCGTCCCGCAGATGCCGCCGCACGGCCTCGCCGACCTCCTGCGACAGCCGCGTCTTGCCCGCGCCGCCGGGGCCGAGCAGGGTGACGAGCCGGGCTCCCGCCAGATCACCCTGGATCACCTCGATATCGGCCTCCCGGCCGACGAAGGAGGTGAGCCGGGCACGGAGGTTGCCGGGGGTGGGGGTGGTGTCGGGGGCGGGGGTGGCGTCGGGGGCGGGGGCCGACGGCACCCGGAGGTCCGCGGCCGGGTCCGGGGTCCGCTCCCCCGAGGGCGCATCGACCCGTACGGCGACGGCCGCGGCGGACTCCGTGAGGCCGGTGTCGGTCCCGGCGTTCGTGTCGGCCGGCGGCCGTTCCTCGGGGCTGAGGAGTTCCGCGTGCAGGGCGCGGAGTGCGGGGCCGGGGTCGGAGCCCAGGCGGTCGGCGAGGAGGCGGCGGACCTCGTCGTAGGCGGCGAGGGCCTCGGCGGGGCGGCCGGTGTCGCGCAGGGCGCGCAGCCGCAGGGTCTGGAGCGGCTCGTCCAGGGGGTGGGCGTCGCACAGGGCGGTGAGTTCGGGGAGCGACTGCGCGGCGTGGCCGAGGGCGAGCGCCGCGGTGTGCCGGGCCCGTACCGCGTCGAGGCGGCGCGTCTCGTGGCGGGCCGCCTCCGCGGCGCGGTCGGGCAGGTCGGCGAGGGCCGGGCCCTGCCAGAGGGCGAGCGCGTCGTCGAGGAGGCCGGCCGCCTTGGCGGGGTCGCCGTCGGCGAGGGCGCGCAGCCCGTCCGCGGTGAGCCGTTCGAAGCGGTGCAGGTCGACCGCGTCGGGCGCGGCGGTGAGCCGGTAGCCGCCGGCCGTGGAGTCCACGGCGTCCGGGCCCAGCGCCCGGCGCAGCCGTCCGACCAGGGCCTGGAGCGCGCCCGTGGCGTCGGCGGGCGGGTCGCCGGCCCACACCTCGTCCACCAGGGTGCCGGCGGGCACGGTGCGTCCGGCCCGCAGCGCCAGCACGGTCAGCAGGGCACGCAGCCGCGCCCCGCCGACGGCGACGGGGGTGCCGTCCGGGCGGAGCGCCTGGGTGGTGCCGAGGATGCGGTAGCGCACGGGGTCCATTCTGTCCGGTGGCGTGGCGGGCGGTCACGGGGATCCGCCGGTGGGGCGAGCGGTTCGGTGCGGTGCGGGCGGTCCCCCAGCCTTCCATGGAACCCGGGGGGCACCGCGAGACGTTTTCCCGGTGCGCCCGGTGCCCGGTACGGTCGGGCCGTTCGGAGCGTGCGCACGAGTCCCCGGGGGAGCCCCATGACCACCGCCATCACCCGCCGCGGCGAGCGACGGATCAGTCCCGTCTTCCTCGGGATCCTGGCCGTCACGGCGGTCACCGGCTGGGCGACCTGGACCGGCTTCGCCGAGCAGCCCGGGGTCGCCGTGTTCCTGTTCGTGACGGCCGCCTGGATCGTCTCGCTCTGTCTGCACGAGTACGCGCACGCGCGCACCGCCCTGCACAGCGGGGACATCTCGGTGGGCGCGAAGGGGTATCTCACGCTGAACCCGCTGAAGTACACGCACGCGCTGCTGAGCATCGTGCTACCGGTGGTGTTCGTGATCATGGGCGGGATCGGTCTGCCGGGCGGCGCGGTGTTCATCGAGCGCGGGCGGATCAAGGGCCGCTGGCGGCAGAGCCTGGTCTCGGCGGCGGGCCCGCTGACGAACGTGCTGTTCGCGGCGGTGTGCACGGCCCCGTTCTGGCTGGACGCGCTGGACGGCGTCCCGCGCGACTTCCGGTACGCGCTCGCGTTCCTCGCGCTGCTCCAGGTGACGGCGGCGCTGCTGAACTTCCTGCCGGTGCCGGGGCTGGACGGCTACGGCGTGATCGAGCCCTGGCTGTCGTACTCGGTGCGCCGTCAGGTGGCGCCGTTCGCGCCGTTCGGGCTGCTGTTCGTGTTCGCGCTGCTGATGGTGCCGGCGGTGAACCGGGAGTTCTTCCAGGCGATCTACGCCCTCCTCGACGGCCTGGGGGTGGACGACGTCCACCGCTACTGCGGCGAGAACCTCTACCGGTTCTGGGAGGAGTCGAACGAGTACTGCGCGGTCATCCGGTGACGGACTTCCGGGCCTTCTCGCGCTTGAGGTAGTACCAGGTCATGTTGGACGACAGGCCCGCCAGCAGCACCCACACGATCCCCAGGAGGCTGCCCCGCGCGAAGGAGATCACGGCGGCGGTCACGGCGAGGAGACAGACGACGAGGGTGAAGAGGGCGAGGCGGGGCATGGGGGTCTCTCCTGTCGGTCGTGCCTGCTGGGGACACTGGGTGGTGCCGTCCAGTGTCCCCCATCCGCCCCGTCCGCTCAGACGTCGGTGACGCGCAGTCCCGCGTGCGCCTTGTAGCGGCGGTTGACGGAGATCAGGTTGGCGACCAGGGACTCCACCTGGTGGGCGTTGCGCAGCCGGCCCGCGAAGACGCCGCGCATGCCGGGGATGCGGCCGGCGAGCGCCTGGACGATCTCGACGTCCGCGCGCTCCTCGCCGAGCACCATCACATCGGTGTCGATCGCGTCGATCTCCGGGTCCTGGAGCAGGACCGCCGAGAGGTGGTGGAAGGCGGCGGTGACCCGGGAGCCGGGGAGCAGGGCGGCGGCCTGCTGGGCGGCGCTGCCCTCCTCGGGCTTCAGGGCGTAGGCGCCCTGCTTGTCGAAGCCGAGCGGGTTGACGCAGTCGACGACGATCTTGCCGGTGAGTTCCTCGCGCAGCGACTCCAGCGTCTTGCCGTGCCCGTCCCACGGTACGGCGACGATCACGACGTCGCTGCGGCGGGCGGTCTCGGCGTTGTCGGCGCCCTCGACCCCGTGACCGATCTCCTCGGCGGCGGCCTGCGCGCGGTCGGCGGCCCGCGAGCCGATGATCACCTTCTGGCCGGCCTTGGCGAGGCGGTAGGCGAGCCCCTTGCCCTGCGGGCCGGTGCCGCCGAGCACGCCGACGACCAGTCCGGAGACGTCGGGCAGGTCCCAGGGGTCCTTGGCGGGGGCCTTCGCGGGAGCGTTCTGTGCACTGTCGGTAGAGGTCATGGGCCGACTTTACGTGGGGCGCGCGGGGCCGCTTTCGCCGTGCCGGGTGAAGGTGCGGCGAACCGCCCACGGCCGGTGTCCGATTGGGGCAGGATGCGGCGGCATGGACGCCGTACGGGTCGCGCTGCTGCGCGAGGTGCTCGCCGGGACCGAGTGGCTGGGGGCCACCCGCGGGTTCGCCGCGGTGCTGCGGGGCTCGGTGGTCTCGCACGGGGGCGGGCTGCTGCTGGTGGGCACGGCGGAGTACGAGCCGTGGCATCTCGCGGCGCATCTGGTGGACGAGGCGGCCTGGTCCGGTACGCCGGAACTGGCGCCGACCCTGGTACGCCATCACGCGCGCCCCTCGGACCCCCCGCACCTGGCGGTGGGCCTCGGCCGGATCGGCGCGGCCCGGCGCGGCGAGACCCTGCTGGTGGCCTCACCGGCCGCGGACGCGCCGCTCCTGGACCGGGTGGCGGACGCCCGTCGCGCCGGCGTGACAGTCCTCGCCCTCGGCCCGCCCGAGCCCGACCTGACGTCCCTGGCCCACGAGTCGCTCCCGGTGCCGGACGGCTCGGAACTGGACCTGGACACGGTCCAGCACCTGGTCAGCGCGGCAACGGGCGAGAACCCCCACCCCGGCCACCCCGGCCGCCCCCGCCACACCCTGCGCACCCGCCTGGCCGCCCTGGCAGAATCCCTGACGGCCCCACCGCCACCGCCCTGGTGACAGTTCGGGTCGACCGACACGGAGGCCAGGCGGACGCCCCCTCGACGACGGGCCGCGCGCGGAGCTGGTGCTCTCCGTCCGCGGCGGCCGCGGGGACTCAGCCCCCGCCGGAGTCCCCCGCCCACCGCCGAGGCGGCCGACGGGAACCCACAACCCAGCCACGCGCGCACCGGACGCCCCCGGCGGGGCTCAGCCCCGGGCCCCCGCCCATCGGCGAAGCGACCGGCGAGTGGCCCACAGCCCGACCGCGCGCCGCGCCGCACGCCCCCGGCGGGGCTCAGTGCCCGTCCGGGCCCAGCCGCGCCCGCTAGACCCTGCCCGGCAGCCGCACCGCCCTGGCGGACTCACCGCGCCCCAGTCAAAGGGCTAGTGCCCCGGCGGGGGCTCAGCCCCTGTCAGGGTCCACCGCCCACCGCCGAGGCGGCCTACAGGAACCCCACAACCCAGCCACACGCCGCCCCGGGCGCCCCCGGCGGGACTCCCCCTGTCCGGGGCCCCACCCACCGGCGAGGCGGCCGGTGGAAACCCCACAGTCCGACCGCGCACCGCACCCCGCGCCCCGGCGGGGCTCCGTGCCCGTCCGGGCCAGGCCGCGCCCGCCGGACCCTGCCCGGCAGCCGCGCCGCCCTGGCGGGCCGCCTCGCCCCCGGTAAGGGGCTAGTCCTCCTCCTGGGTGCCCGTCGGGGTGTCGTGCCACTTGGGGTCGTTCTCCCACTGGAGGTTGCGTTCGCGGGCGGTGTCCATCGCGTGCTGGGCCTCCTCGCGGGACGCGTAGGGGCCGAAGCGGTCCTTGCCGGGGCAGTCCGGACCCTCCTCCACCTTCTTGTGCTCCAGGCAGTAGAACCACTCGCCCGGCTTTCCCGTGACGCGCTTCTTGAACAGCGGCATGACCTGCTCCTCTCGCCACCCCACATGTTCCCCCACCGCCGCTCGATAGACTCGCCGGCATGTCTGGCCAGTCGCTGCTCGTTCCAGGGGAGCTGTCCCCCACCCGTTCCGTGCCCGGAAACATCCGCCGTCCCGAGTACGTGGGCAAGCCCGCGCCGACGCCGTACACCGGTCCGGAGGTGCAGACGCCCGAGACGATCGAGGCGATGCGCCGCGCCGGGCGGATCGCGGCGCGCGCCATGGCGGAGGCCGCGAAGCTGATCGCGCCGGGGGTGACCACCGACGAGCTGGACAAGGTGGCGCACGCGTACATGTGCGACCACGGCGCCTACCCCTCCACGCTCGGCTACCGCGGCTTCCCGAAGTCCCTGTGCACGAGCGTCAACGAGGTGATCTGCCACGGCATCCCGGACTCGACGGTGCTGCGGGACGGCGACATCGTCAACCTGGACGTGACCGCGTACATCGGCGGGGTGCACGGCGACAACAACGCCACGTATCTCGTGGGGGACGTCGACGAGGAGAGCCGGCTGCTGGTCGAGCGGACCCGGGAGTCCCTGGACCGTGCGATCAAGGCGGTCAAGCCGGGCCGCCAGATCAACATCATCGGGCGGGTCATCGAGTCGTACGCCAAGCGCTTCGGGTACGGCGTGGTGCGGGACTTCACCGGTCACGGCATCAACTCGTCGTTCCACTCGGGCCTGATCATCCCGCACTACGACAGCCCGCACGCGACCACGGTCATCCAGCCCGGGATGACGTTCACGATCGAGCCGATGCTGACGCTGGGCACGCACGAGTACGACATGTGGGACGACGGCTGGACCGTGGTCACCAAGGACCGCAGGCGGACCGCCCAGTTCGAGCACACGCTGGTGGTGACGGAGACCGGCGCGGAGATCCTCACGCTGCCCTGACCCCACTCCCCTGCCGCAAGAAGGCCCGCTCTCCACTCGGAGGGCGGGCCTTTCGGCGTCCGGGTACGTTTTTACCGACCGCTTGTCGGAAAGGTTACCGACAGAAGGTCGGCAAGGCATTGACTTAGGTAAGCCTAACCATAGAAAATCTGCCCCATGGACTCGTTCTCGACACTCATCCGCACCGCGTCCCACGAACAGCACGTGGAGGCGGAGACCTCGACGTTCATGAGCGACCTGCTCGGCGGCAGACTCGGCGTGGACGCGTACGCGCGCTACACCGAGCAGCTCTGGTTCGTGTACGAGGCACTGGAGGCCGGCGCCGGCCGGCTGGCGTCGGACCCGGTGGCGGGCCCCTTCGTCCAGCCCCGGCTGTACCGGCTGCCCGCGCTGGAACGGGACCTGGCCCATCTGCGGGGCCCCGACTGGCGCGCGGGCCTGTCGGCGCTGCCCGCCACCCGGGTCTACGCCGACCGGGTGCGCGAGTGCGCCGAGCAGTGGCCCGCCGGTTACATAGCCCACCACTACACCCGCTACCTCGGCGACCTCTCCGGCGGCCAGATCATCCGCGACAAGGCGGAGAAGACCTGGGGGTTCGAGAAGAAGGGCGACGGCGTCCGCTTCTACGTCTTCGAGGAGATCGGCAACCCGGCCGCGTTCAAGCGCGACTACCGCGAACTGCTGGACGGGGTACGGGCGGACGACCTGGAGAAGCAGCGGATCGTGACCGAGTGCAAGCGCGCCTTCGCGCTGAACACGGCCGTCTTCCGAGCGCTGGGCGAGGAGTTCCCGCTCTCCGCGTGACCAGCGTGGTCGGCGTGATCAGCGTTCCAGGAAGACGCGGCCGCCGATCTCCACCCATCCGTACGGCTGCGGGGCGGTGAGGATCTGGGAGCCGGCGCCCTGGGTGATGTTCAGGGCGCGGCCCAGTCGCTCGGTGAGCAGCAGGGCGGCCGCGCCGGTCGCCTCGTCCTCCTCGACGCCGTCGTCGCGGCCGGGGAAGCCGCGGGCGCGGATCCGGCCGGCCGGCTCGTCCTCCCAGGCCCACGCGTAGATCCACTCGCCGGGCGGCGGCACCGCCAGGTCGTCGACCTCGGCGGCACTGCCGTACTGGCGCAGGGTGCGCGGCGGGGCCCACTCCGCCCGCGCCTCGATCCAGCTGAACTCGCCGTCCAGCCGGACGCCGACCACCCCGGCCGGGGTGACCAGTTCGGGCACGTCGAGCAGCCAGGCCGTGCCCACGCAGGGGTGGCCGGCGAAGGGCAGCCGCAGGGTGGGCGTGTAGATGTCGATGACGCCCCGCTCGGGGTCGTCGACGAACACCGTCTCGCTGAAGCCGAGCTTCGCCGCGAACTCCTGGCGGTCCCGGCGGTCGGGCAGGACGGAACCGTCGCGGACCACGGCCAGTTCGTTGCCGTAGCCCCGGTTCGGCGCGCAGAACACGCGGAGCACGTCGTAATCAGTCACCCGGGCATTGAAACACCGCCCGCCCACCTGTCTTGATGTAGGTAAGCCTCACCTAAGGTTCCCTCGTGACCGTCCTGGACAAGCAAGTCGAATCCGTGGCCCGTGCGACGGTGCCCCGCGGCTCGCGCGGCACCGCCTGGCTGCTCACCGCCGGGCTGGTGGTGGCGCTGGCCGTGCTGGTGCCGGTGGCCGGTGCGCTGGGCGCGTATCCGATCCCGGTCGGGGACGTGCTGTCCTCGGTGCAGCACCGGATCGGGCTGGGCGGCGGCGAGCTGGACCGGGTCGCCGAGTCGGTGCTGTGGAACGTGCGCTTCCCGCGGATCGTGCTCGCGCTGCTGGTGGGCGCGTCGCTGGGGTGTGCGGGGGCGCTCATGCAGGGCGTGTTCGGCAATCCGCTCGCCGAGCCGGGGGTCATCGGCATCTCCTCGGGCGCGGCGGTGGGGGCGGTCGCCTCGATCGCGTTCGGCTTCACCTTCCTCGGCAACTGGAGCGTGCCCGCGTTTGCGTTTCTCAGCGGGCTCGGGACGGTGCTGCTCGTGTACGCGCTGTCGCGGTCCGGGGGGCGGTCGGAGGTGGTGACGCTGATCCTCACCGGGATCGCCGTCAACGCGTTCGCGGGGGCGTTGATCGGGCTGTGCCTGTTCTTCGCGGACGCGGCGGCGATCCAGCAGATCACCTTCTGGCAGCTCGGCTCGCTCTCCCAGGCGACCTGGCCCAAGGTCCTCGCGGTGCTGCCGTGCGCGGCGATCGGGCTCGGGCTGGCGCCGCTGTACTCCCGGCGGCTGGACCTGCTGGCGCTCGGCGAGCGGCCGGCGCGGCATCTGGGGGTCGAGGTGGAGCGGCTGCGGATCGTGCTGATCCTGGTGATCGCTCTGCTGACGGCGGCGGCGGTGAGCGTGTCCGGGATCATCAGCTTCGTGGGGCTGGTGATCCCGCATCTGCTGCGGATGGCGGCGGGGCCGGGGCATCGGTTCCTGGTGCCGGGGAGTGCGCTGCTGGGGGCGCTGGTGCTGTTGGCGGCGGATCTGGCGGCGCGGACGGTTGCCGTTCCGGCGGAGTTGCCGCTGGGTGTTCTCACGGCGCTGCTGGGGAGCCCGTTCTTCTTCTGGCTGCTGCGGAGGACGCGGCGGCGGCAGGGGGGTTGGGCGTGACCCCGGTCCAGGTTCGCGCGGTTCGCCGTGCGGCGGGGGGTGGGACGGCGGGTGCGGGTGCGTGGTGGCTGGTCGCGCAGTTCCCCGCGCCCCTAGGGGACCTCCGGCCCCCAGCCATCCGTCGGGGCCACGCGGAACGGGGTGCCACCCGGGGGCAGGCGGCGGGTGCGGGTGCGTCGTGGCCGGGCGCGCAGTTCCCCGCGCCCCTGGGGGGCGGGCCCTTCGGGCCCTGGCCCCCATCTGCCGATGTCCCCTCCCTCCCCCTCTTTTCAGGAGTCCTTGTATGAGAGTTCTTCGTGGTCGGGCCCTGCCTCCGGAGGGTGTTGCCCGGGGGGATGTCGTCGCTGAGGCCGATGGGGTGTGGGTGCGGCTCGGGGGGCGGGAGGTGTTGCGGGGGGTCGATGTGCGGGTGCGGGCCGGGGAGGTGCTTGCGCTCGTCGGGCCCAACGGGGCCGGGAAGTCGACGCTGCTCGCCGCGCTCGCGGCCGATCTGCCGGCGTCGAGCGGTACCGTGCGGATCCACGGGCGGCCCGCCGGGGGGTGGTCCGCGCCGGAACTCGCTCTGCGGCGGGCCGTGTTGCCTCAGGCGGCGGTGCTGTCGTTCCCGTTCACCGTGGCGGACGTGGTCCGGATGGGACGCGCGCCGCACGACTCCTCGCCCGCCGAGGACGAGGCGGTGATCGCCGAGGCGATGGCGGCGACCGAGGTGACCGACTTCGCCGCACGGCCGTTCTCCGCGCTGAGCGGCGGCGAGCGGGCCCGGGTGGCCCTCGCCCGGGTGCTCGCCCAGCGCGCGCCGCTGCTCCTGCTGGACGAGCCGACCGCCGCGCTCGACCTCAAGCACCAGGAGCTGGTGCTGCGGCTGTGCCGGGAACGCGCCCGGGAGGGCGACGCAGTCGTGGTCGTCCTGCACGATCTGGGGCTCGCGGCCGCCTACGCGCACCGGGTCGCCGTCCTGCACGAGGGACGGGTCGCGGCGGACGGGCCGCCGGCCGAGGTGTTCACCGGACGGCTGCTGTCGGAGGTGTACGACCAGCCGGTGGAGGTGCTTCCGCACCCGCGGACCGGAGCGCTCCTGGTGACCCCCGAACGGGACCCCGACAAGGATCTCGACAGGGACCCCGACAGGGACCTCGAACGGAACCTTTGAATCTCCTTTGACCTGCCCTTGGGGTCCGCTTTCGGTCACCGTGATCGGGTCGTTCCCATACGGGTGTCTATGAGAGCTGAATCACTGCACGGCAGGGTACTTCGCAGGTAAGGCTTGGATAAGTTAGGCAAGCCTCACTCACCCCGGGTGGGCCCTGTCACTCGATTTTCAGCCAGCCGGGAGCGCGCATGCGAGCCGCCAGACTGTCCGCCGTCACCGCCGTCGCCGTCGTGTCGGCCCTCACCGCCGTCACCGGCTGCACCGAGAAGAGCGACGCGAAAAGCGGCGACCGGGTGATCACGGTGACCGCGACCGACAGCGAGTGCGAGACCTCGGCGAAGGAGATCTCCGCCGGGCACGTCGAACTGGCCATCGAGAACAAGGGTTCCAAGGTCACCGAGGTCTACATCCTCTTCCCGGACGACCGGGTCGTCACCGAGCGCGAGAACATCGGCCCCGGCACCAAGCAGCGGGTCACCGCCGAGGTGAAGGCCGGTTCCTACCAGATCGCCTGCAAGCCCGGTATGAAGGGCGACGGCATCCGCCAGGACCTCAAGGTCACCGGCGGCAAGGCCGCCGCGCGCGACCCGCGGCTCGACGCGGCCGTCGCCGCCTACCGCAAGTACGCGCAGGAGCAGGCCGACGCCACCCTGCCGCTGGCCAAGACCTTCGCCGAGGCGGTCAAGGCCGGTGACCTGGAGGCCGCCAAGAAGGCGTACGCGCCCTCCCGGATCGGCTGGGAGCGCACCGAGCCGGTCGCCGAGTCCTTCGGTGACATCGACCCGAAGGTCGACGTCCGCGCGGACGGTCTGGAGGAGGGCCAGGACCCGGCCACCGACTGGACCGGCTGGCACCGGCTGGAGAAGTCCCTCTGGCAGGACAAGAAGATCACCGACCGGGACAAGCAGCTCGCCGACCAGCTCATCACCGACCTGACCGACTGGCAGAACCGGGTCGGCAAGGCCGAGATCACCCCGACCTCCATGGCCAACGGCGCCAAGGAGCTGCTCGACGAGGTCGCCACCGGCAAGGTCACCGGCGAGGAGGAGCGCTACTCGCACACCGACCTGGTCGACTTCAAGGCCAACGTCGAGGGCGCGCAGAAGTCGTACGAGCTGCTCAAGCCGGTCGCCAAGGAGAACGACGCGGCCCTGGTCACCGAGCTGGACAAGCAGTTCGCCGCGCTGAACACGCTGCTGGACAAGTACCGCCCGAACACGACGTCGTACGAGTTCACCTCCTACGACAAGGTCGGCGCGGCCGACCGCAAGGAGCTGTCGGACGCGGTCAACGCGCTCGCGGAGCCGCTGTCGAAGCTCGCCGCCGCCGTCGCGAAGTAGCGCGGGACGGGGACGAGAAGCGGCGAAGGGCAGCGAGGGATGAGCGACATGACGCAGAGTCAGGGCGACGGGCCGTCGCGGCGGGCGCTGATCGGCTGGGGCGGTGCCGGGCTCGCGCTCGGTGCCGCCGCGGCGGGCGGCGCGGTCGCGGTGACCCGCGGCGGCGAGGACTCCGGTCCCCCGGACGCCGGGGCGGGCGCCGCCGTCGCCTTCCACGGCCCGCACCAGGCCGGGATCGCCACCCCGGTCCAGGACCGGCTGCACTTCGCCGCGTTCGACGTGACGACCACCGATCGCGCCGAGTTCGTACGGCTGTTGAAGGACTGGACGGACGCGGCCCGGCGGATGACGGCCGGAAAGGCCGTCGGAGAGGGCGCGTTCGGCGGTCTGCCCGAGGCCCCGCCGGACGACACCGGCGAGGCGCTCGGTCTCAAGCCGTCCCGGCTGACGCTGACGGTGGGCTTCGGACCGTCCCTGTTCCGGAAGTTCGGGCTCGACGCGCGGCGGCCGGACGCGCTGATCGACCTGCCCCGGTTCGCCGGGGACGCGCTCGACGCGACCCGCTCCGACGGCGATCTGTGCGTCCAGGCGTGCGCGGACGATCCGCAGGTCGCCGTGCACGCGATCCGCAACCTGGCCCGGATCGGCATGGGCAAGGTCGTCATCCGCTGGTCGCAGCTCGGCTTCGGCAAGACCTCGTCCACGACGCCCGACGCGCAGACCCCCCGCAATCTCATGGGCTTCAAGGACGGCACCCGCAACATCGCGGGCACCGAGACCGGCCGGCTGGAGAAGTTCGTGTGGGTCGGCGAGAAGGACGGCCCGGCGTGGATGACCGGCGGCTCGTACCTGGTCGCCCGGCGGATCCGGATGCACATCGAGACCTGGGACCGCACCTCGCTCCAGGAGCAGGAGGACATCTTCGGCCGGGACAAGGGCGAAGGCGCCCCGGTCGGCAAGGCGAAGGAACGCGACGAGCCGTTCCTGAAGGCCATGCTGCCCGACGCGCACGTCCGGCTCGCCCACCCCGACTCCAACGGCGGCGCCACCCTCCTGCGGCGCGGCTACTCCTTCACCGACGGCACCGACGGCCTCGGCAGGCTGGAGGCGGGCCTGTTCTTCCTGGCCTACCAGCGCGATGTGCGCGAGGGGTTCGTGCGCGTGCAGCGCAACCTCGCCACCGACGCGCTCAACGAGTACATCCAGCACGTGGGTTCGGCGGTCTTCGCGATCCCGCCCGGCGTCCGCGACCAGGACGACTGGTGGGGCCGGACGCTGTTCTCCGAGGAGGCGTAGCCCGTGTTCTCCAACTACCTGATCGGACTGCGGGAGGGCCTGGAGGCCTCGCTCGTCGTCTGCATCCTCATCGCCTATCTGGTCAAGACCGACCGCAGGGACGCCCTGGGGCCCGTGTGGGGCGGTATCGCCATCGCGGTGCTGCTCGCGCTGGGCTTCGGCTCCGTCCTCGAATTCGGCTCCCAGGAACTGACGTTCAAGGCCCAGGAGGCGCTCGGCGGCTCGCTGTCGATCCTCGCGGTCGGCCTGGTGACGTGGATGGTGTTCTGGATGCGGCGCACCGCCCGGCATCTGAAGTCCGAGCTGCACGGCAGGCTCGACGCGGCCCTCGCGATGGGCACCGGCGCACTGGTGGCCACCGCCTTCCTCGCCGTCGGCCGGGAGGGGCTGGAGACCGCCCTGTTCGTGTGGGCGTCCGTGCACGCGGCCGGCGACGGCACCCCGCGCCCGCTGATCGGCGTGGCGCTCGGCCTCGCGACGGCGGTGCTGCTGGGCTGGCTGTTCTACCGCGGCGCCCTGCGGATCAACCTGGCGAAGTTCTTCACCTGGACGGGCGGCATGCTCGTCGTCGTGGCCGCGGGCGTGCTGGCGTACGGCGTCCACGACCTCCAGGAGGCCGACTGGGTGCCGGGGCTGACGGACAAGGCGTTCGACGTCAGCGGCACGATCCCGCCCGACAGTTGGTACGGGACGCTCCTCAAGGGCGTGTTCAACTTCCAGCCCGACCCGACCGTCGTCCAGGTCACGGTGTGGCTGCTGTACCTGGTCCCGACACTCGCCCTGTTCCTCGCCCCGGTAGGGTTCGGCTCCGGGAAGGGGAAGGTGAAGACACCTGATGAGGCACGTGGAGACGCATCCGGGGAGCAGGGGGCGGCGCGGCCCTCGGACACTCCGCGGCCGTGACCGGGGCGCGCTGCTGGCCGTCTCGGCGGCCGCCGTCCTGTCGTTGACGGCGAGCGGGTGCGTGGTGGTCCACGGGGAGCGCGAGGTGCTGCCCTCGGCGACCCGGGCCGAGGCGGCGAAGGCGCTGGAGCAGTTCACCGCCGCGTACAACGAGGCGGACGCGGCGTACGACGGTTCGCTCGACGCCGAGCACACCACCGGTGCCCTCGGGGCGATCGACGCGGCGCGGCTGAAGGCCGGGAAGGCCAACAACCCCGGCGGCAACCCCCAGCACACCCCGCTGGTGCTGTCGGACGTGACGTACACGATCCCGAAGAAGGCGGGCTGGCCGCGCTGGTTCGTCGCCGACGCCAAGTCCAACAAGGGCGGTTCGGCGCGCTGGGTGCTGGTCTTCACCCGCGACGACCTGTCCGAGCCGTGGCAGGCGGCGTATCTGACGCTGGTGGCGCCGGGCGCGCTGCCGGAGTTCTCCGAGGACGCCGACGGCTGGGCGCGGGACGTGCCCGCCGACGCCCCCGAACTCGCCGTTCCCCCGCGGGACATGAGCAAGGAGTACGCCACCTATCTCAAGTCCGGCGGCGACACGTTCAAGGACGGCGCGTACACCACGACGCTGCGGACCACCCGGGCGAAGAACTCCACGAAGCCGGGGCTGGTGCAGCAGTACATCGACGAGTCGCTGACCGACGGCGACTTCGCGCCGCTGGCGCTGCGCACGGCGGACGGCGGGGCGCTGGTGTTCTTCTCCACGCACCACTACGTCAAGCAGACGGCCGCGGCGGGGGCGTCGGTGCCGGCCCCGAACCAGAGCGTGCGGGCGCTGACGACCGGGGAGATCAAGCAGTCGCTGACGATGGAGTTCGTCGCGAACGGCATCGCGCTGGACCCGGCGACGGTGGGCGGCAAGGTGACGGTCCTGAGCCGGCTCGAAGGGCTCACGGGCGCGAAGGGCGAGTAGCGGGTCCCTGTGGCCAGCGGGTCCCTGTGGCTGTGACCCGGCCCCTCAGCGGCGGCTGGGCCAGGCGGGACCGGTGGCGTGGTCCTGGTCGTGCCCCTGCTCGGCCGCGTGCCGCGCGCAGGCGTCGGTGAGGGACTCCAGGAGGGTCAGGGGCTCGGGGAAGGGGTGCTCGGGGCCGCGTACCCAGCGCACCTGGCGGTCGCCGTCGCCGCCGGGGAGCCGGGCCGGGGGGACGAGGACGTAGGAGCCCCGGCAGTGCCAGCGCAGGCCGGGATGCTCGTCCATGGTCTCGGGGTGGCAGTCCAGCTCGCAGGGCCACCACTCGTCCTCGTCCTCGGGGGTGCCCCGGGTGAGGGTGAAGAACAGCATGCGGCCGTCGTCGCTCTCGGCGACCGGGCCGACCTCGACACCGGCGGCGAGGAGCCGCTCCAGGGCCTCACGGCCGGCCTCCAGCGGCACGTCCAGGACGTCGTGGGTCATGCCGGTCGCGGTGATGAAGTTGGCCCCCGGCTGGTGGCGGGCCCAGCGCTCGATCTGGGCGCGGTCGGTGGTGGACTGCGTCTGCCAGGCGAACGACACCGGGTGCCGGGCGGGGGTCGGACAGCCGACCCGGTCGCAGGAGCAGCCGTAGCCGGCGGCCGGGTGGGCGGCGGGCGCCAGCGGCAGTCCGGCCTCGGCGGCGGCGAGGAGCAGGGTCACGCGGTCGTCCTCGGCGGTGGGTCCGGCCGGGTCGCCGCCGCGCAGCCACCGGGTGAGTCTGCCGCGCAGACCACCGGGACCGGTCGGGCCGCCATGGCCGCTCGGGCCGCTCGGGTCTTTCGGGCCGCCGAACTCCGCGCTCATCTGTCCCCTCGGTCCCCTCTTGTCCCTCGTCCCGCCGTCATGCGGCCAGCATGCCTCATCGTCCCACCTTCCTGCGCATCGGGGGTGGGGAGCACCCAATCGGGGCAGGTGGGACGGAACACTCAGGCGGGACGAGGCCGGGCCGGGTCGGGTCGGGTCACCGAGGAGCCAGCCCGTACAGCGCGTAGTCGACGAGGGTGTCGGTGTACTCGTAGGAGATCGGCCCGGTGTGCTGGAGCCAGCGCTGGGCGAGCGGGGAGATGAAGAACTCCAGGGCGATCCGCGGATCGATGCCGGCGCGGACCTGGCCGGCCTCCTGGGCAGCGCGCAGCCGGTCGACGTAGAGCTGGATGTTCGGTTCCATGAGCGCGGCGGTGAATCTGCGTCCGGCCTCGGCGTCGACCACGCCCTCGGCGGCCAGGGCCCGCGCGGGCGCGTCGAACCGCGGGTCCGTCATCTGGTCGACGGTGGCCCGCAGCACGCCCTTGATGTCGGCGGCGAGGTCCCCGGTGTCCGGGATCGCGTACGGCTCCGCCGCGGGCGCGGCGGCGAGATCGAGGAACGCCTCCAGCAGGACGTCGGCCTTGGACCCCCACCACCGGTAGATGGTCTGCTTCCCGACCCCGGCCCGCGCGGCGATCCCCTCGATGGTGGTCCGCGGATACCCCACCTCCCCCACGAGAGCGAGCGCGGCGTCGTAGATCGCACGCCGTGACCTCTCACTACGACGCGCGGTATCGGGGGCGGCCTTGGCCGGCTTGGTGACCATAGGAGGACGGTACCAAGCGAATGAGACGGGGCGTCTCGCGTGGGGTGGCTGTCCGGGCGGTGGGGTGCGATGTCGCGCGCGATGCGTTGCCTGGCGTGCGAGGCGTGTCGCGGGGTCTCGCGGAGGCGGCGCCTCGGGCGGAGCTGGGGGGGGCGGGGCTCGCAGGCCGGTCCGGCGGGCGTGGGCAAGCCGGCCGCGGGGGGCTGACTCGGGGCTCGCGTGGGTCGGGCGACCCCGGGTGAGCACGGCGGGCCTGGCACGCCGCAGGCCCGTTCGGCAGGGCGGGCAGACCGGCGGCGACGCGGGGTCCGGCTCAGCAGGGCGAAACAGCCGACGCGGGCTCGGGCTGGTCCGGCAGGCGGAGGCGGTCCGCGGGCTCGGGGCGGCCCAGGTGCGCTCGGGTGAGAAGGCTGGTGGGCGGGGGCGCGCGCACCGCTTCGGCGGGACGGGCAAGCCGCCGCGGCGCTATCCCGGCTCGCCAGGTCGAAGCCTTGACGAAGGCTCGGGCCGGACCGGCAGGTCGAAGGCGGTCCGCAGGCTCGGGGGGAGGGCGCCGACCCGGGTGGATCGGGTGATCCCGGGTGAGCGCGACCGGGCACGCGGCAGGCGCCCGGCCGCAGGCCGGTGCGGCGAGGCGGGCCGTTGTGGCGGGGCGGGCCGTTGTGGCGGGGCGGGCCGTTGTGGCGGGGCGGGCCGTTGTGGCGGGGCGGGACGAACCAGCCGCTACGCAGGGCCGGTTCGGCGGAGAGAAGCAGGCGACGGGGTCGGGCCGGGCCGGAAGGATTGAGTGAGCTCAGGTCCGCTCGCCTGCCCCCGGGGCCCAGGTCGGATCGGCCCCCGACAGGCTCGGTTGGGCGGGGCTCGGCAGGCAGGCTCAGGTGAAGCCGGGCTGCTCCGCGGCGCCCGCCTGACCTCAGGTCGGTTCGCCCGGGTAGTGGACGCCGGTCTGGTGGCGGGCCGTGTCGAGGGTGCGCATGACGGCGAGGGTGCCGTTCAGGGGGACGAGGCGGGACTCCGTCTCGCCGGCGCGGAGGGCTCGCATGACCTCGTGGGCCTCGTGGCGCAGGGTGGTGCGGGGGCCGTCGGCCGGGTCGGCGGTGAACTCTTCGGGGTCGTGGCCGGTGCGGTGCAGGACGAAGCGGTCGGGGTGGAAGAACCCGGCCGGGATGTCGATACGGCCGCGGGAGCCGGTCACGGAGGCCGTGGTGCCCGTGCCGCCGGTCACCGAGCAGTGCAGGGCGGCCAGCGCGCCGGAGTCCCAGGACAGGGCGAGCGCGGTCTGGAGGTCGACACCCTCGGCGGAGAGCACGGCCTGCGCGGAGATCCGGTCGGGCTCGCCGAGCAGCAGATGGGCGAAGGACACCGGGTAGACGCCCAGGTCGAGGAGGGCGCCGCCGCCCTGCGCCGGGTCGCGCAGGCGGTGCGAGGGCGGGAAGGGGCCCTCCAGACCGAAGTCGGCCTGGACGGTGCGGACGTCGCCGATGGCGCCGTCGTCGATCAGGGACTTGAGGCGACGGACGACCGGGTTGCAGTACATCCACATCGCCTCCATCAGGAAGCGGCCCTCCTGCCGGGCCAGCGCGACGAGTTCCTCGGCCTCGCGCACGTTCAGCGTGAACGGCTTCTCGCACAGCACGCCCCGCCCGGCCTTCAGACAGAGCCCGGCGGCGGCCCGGTGCGCGGAGTGCGGGGTGGCGACGTAGACGACATCGATGTCCGGGTCCTCGGCCAGCGCCTCCCAGCCGCCGTACGCGCGGGGTATCCCGAACCGCTCGGCGAACGCCCGCGCGGAGGTCTCGGTGCGCGAGGCGACCGCGACGACCTCCGCGTCCGGCAGGTCGACCAGGTCCGCCGTGAACGCGGCGGCGATCCCGCCGGTCGCCAGGATCCCCCACCGCACCGTGTCCGTCGTCATGTCCCGCCCGTCCTCCCGCCCGTACCAGCACCCTGTCCGAGCTGAGAGCATAGGTGCCGCTGATGTCGGAGAGGGAGAGAGAGGGAGGGGCGAGCGGATGCCCGAGGGCGGTGGGGTGATACCCGAGGCGACCGGTACGGCCGGTACGGCCGGTGCGAGCGACGCGACCCGCGCCGCCGTGGCACCGCCCGCGCGTGCCGTACGCCGGACGGGGCTGCTGGTCACCCTGATCCTCGGCGGCCTGACCGCCACTCCCCCGCTGTCGATGGACATGTACCTCCCGGCGCTCCCCGAGGTCACCCGCCATCTGCACGCCCCCGCCGCGACCGTCCAGCTCACCCTGACCGCCTGTCTGGCCGGGATGGCGCTGGGCCAGCTCGTGGTGGGCCCGCTGAGCGACCGGTGGGGGCGCAGACGGCCGCTGCTCGCCGGGCTGCTGGTGTACGTCCTGGCGACCGCCCTGTGCGCCCTCGCCCCGACCGTCGAGCTGCTCGTCGCGTGCCGGCTGGTGCAGGGCCTCGCGGGCGCGGCGGGCATCGTGATCGCGCGGGCCGTCGTCCGTGATCTCTACGACGGTGTGGCGATGGCCCGCTTCTTCTCCACGCTGATGCTGATCTCCGGCGTCGCGCCCGTCGTGGCCCCGCTGATCGGCGCGCAGATCCTTCGGGCGACGGACTGGCGGGGCGTGTTCGTGGTGCTCACGGCGGTGGGGCTGGCGCTGGCCGCCCTGGTGTGGGCGCGGCTGCCGGAGACCCTGGACGCCGGGGAGCGGCACGCGGGCGGGTTCGGCGAGACGCTGCGCGCGATGCGCCGCCTGCTGTCCGACGCCCGGTTCACCGGGTACATGCTGACCGGCGGCTTCTCCTTCGCGGCGCTCTTCGCGTACATCTCGGCCTCGCCGTTCGTGGTGCAGGAGATCTACGGCGCCTCCCCGCAGACGTTCGGCCTGCTGTTCGCCGCGAACTCGGTCGGGCTGGTCGTGGTCGGGCAGATCAACGGCAAGGTGCTGGTGGGCCGGGTCCGCCTGGACCGGGTGCTGGCGGCGGGCCTGACCGTGGTGACGCTGGCCGCGGCGGCACTGCTGCTGATGTCGGCGGGGGTGTTCGGCGAGGTGGGGCTGGCGCCGGTGGCGGTCGCGCTGTTCGTGCTGATGTCCGCGATGGGCGTGACGCTGCCCAACGCGCAGACGCTCGCCCTGATGCGGGTGCGGCACTCGGCCGGGTCCGCGTCCGCGCTCCTCGGGACGTCGTCGTTCCTCGTCGGCGCGATCGCCTCGCCGCTCGTCGGGATCGCCGGGGAGCACACCGCCGTGCCGATGGCCGTGGTCCAACTGGTGGCCGCACTGGTGGCGCTGGCCTTCTTCGTGGTTATGTGCCGTCCCTGGACAGCGTCGGGGGCGGAAGGAGCAGGGAACTGAGCGCACCGAAACTACGGGTCGACACCCCGGAACGGGCCGGGCTCGACCCCGAGGAAATGCGCCTCCTGGTGCGCGACGTGACGGACCTGACGACCGGCGACCGGCCCTGGGCGCCGGGCGCCGTGGTGGTGGCCGGGCGCGGCCCGGTGATCGCCGTGCGCGAGGCGGTGGGCTGGGCCGTGCGGTATTCGGCCTACGACCCGGAGGCCGACGCCGGTGTGGAGCTGCCGAAGGAGGAGTGGGTGCCGATGACCGTCGACACCCCGTTCGACCTGGCCTCCCTCACCAAGCTGTTCACGTCGGTCGCGGCGGTGCAGCAGATCGAGCGCGGCACGCTCGGCATCGACGCGCGGATCGGCGCGTATCTGCCGGACTTCCGGGCCGCGGCCGCCGCCGGCATCACCGTACGGCAGCTCCTGACCCACACCTCCGGACTCCGCCCCGAGCTGCCCCTCTACACGTACGCGGACGACACGGAACGCCTGGACGCGCTGCGCGCGGAGGCACCGGAGTCCGCCCCGGGCACCTACCGGTACTCGGACCTGAACATGCTCCTGCTCCAGCAGCTCCTGGAACGCCTCACGGGCCGCACCCTGGACGTCCTGGTGCACGACGGCATCACCCGGCCGCTCGGCATGACGGCCACCGACTTCGGCCCCTGCCCCGGCGCGGCGGCCACCGAGGACCAGCGGCGGCCGTGGGCCAAGGCGGACCGGGGGATGCTGCGGGGCGAGGTGCACGACGAGAACGCCTGGGCACTGGGCGGCGTCGCCGGGCACGCGGGCCTGTTCTCCACCGGCCGCGACCTCGCGGTGTTCTGCCGCACCCTGCTCGCCGGCGGCTCCTACGGCCCCGCCCGCATCCTCGGCCCCGACTTCGTGGAACTCCTCCTGACGGCCCCGGGCCTGGGCTTCGCGGTGGACCAGCCGTGGTTCATGGGCGAGCTGGCGGGCGAGGGCGCGGCAGGCCACACGGGCTTCACGGGAACATCCCTGGTCCTCGACCCGGCCACGGACACCTTCCTGATCCTCCTGGCCAACACGGTCCACCCGGTCCGCAGGGCCCCGGACAGCGCCCCGCGGGCGTTGGCGGGGACTCGGGTGGCCATGGGGGTGCGGTGAGGGGTGCGTCGGAGGGCGGTGCCGCCGTCGGCGTCGAGCCGGGGTGCGGGCCTCGTAAAATCGCCAGGTGAACGTCTCCGTATCCGCCGCCGAGATCCTCCGTGCCGCCCTGGCGGAGTTGCTCGACGGGCTGCCGTCGCGGCAGGCCGCGCAGGCTGTCGAGCGGCTCATCGCCAACTACCGGGGGGCGACGCCGACCGACGCCCCGATCCTGCGCGACCGCGCCGACGTGGCCGCGTACGCCGCGTACCGGATGCCGGCGACCTTCGAGGCGGTGCGGGCGGCGCTGGAGGCGTTCGCGGACGCGGTGCCGGAGTGGACGCCGGGCAGCCATGTGGACGTGGGCGGCGGGACCGGCGCGGCGACCTGGGCGGCCGGCGCGACCTGGCCGGGGACGCGCCCCGTGACGGTCCTGGACTGGGCGGAACCCGCGCTGGCCCTGGGCCGTGAGATCGCCGCCGCGAACCCGGCCCTGGCGGACGTCCGCTGGCAGCGGGCCCGGATCGGCTCGGCCCTGGCCCTGGAGAGCACCGACCTCGTCACCGTCTCCTACGTGCTCAACGAACTCGCCGCCCCCGACCGCGCCGCCCTCGTCGACACGGCGGCGGCCGCAGCCCGGGCCGTGGTGATCGTGGAGCCCGGTACCCCGGACGGCTACGCCCGGATCATCGAGGCCCGCGACCGGCTGATCGCGGCCGGCTTCCGAATCGCCGCGCCCTGTCCGCACAGCGCGGCCTGCCCGATCGTGCCCGGCACGGACTGGTGCCACTTCTCGGCGCGGGTCAGCCGTTCGTCCCTGCACCGGCAGGTCAAGGGCGGCTCCCTGCCGTACGAGGACGAGAAGTTCTCCTACGTCGCCGCCGCCCGCTTCCCCGTCTCCCCCGCCGCGTCCCGCGTCGTGCGGCGGCCGCAGATCCGCAAGGGGCAGGTCCTGCTCGACCTGTGCGAGGCCGGCGAACGGCTGGAGCGGACGACGGTGACGAAGAAGCACGGCCTGCTGTACCGGGCCGCCCGGGACGCGGACTGGGGCGACGCCTGGCCACCGCCGGACACCATGTGAAGACCGGCGTCGGTTCTACGCTGCGGCCCATGGATGCCTTGAGGACAACGAAGGTCGCGGTCGTCACCGGCGCGGGTTCCGGCATCGGCCGCGCCGTGGCCGCCGAACTGCTGCGCACGGGCTGGTCGGTGGCGCTCGCGGGCCGGCGCACCGGGCCCCTGGAGGAGACGGCCGCGACCGCGCCCGAGGACGCGTGTCTCGTCGTACGGACGGACGTCTCACGGCCCGACGACGTCACCGCGCTCTTCACCGCCGTACGCGACCGGTTCGGGCGGCTGGACCTGCTGTTCAACAACGCCGGGACGTTCGGACCCGGCGGCGTGCCCTTCGAGGAACTCCCCTACGACGCCTGGCGGCACGTGGTGGACACCAACCTCAACGGCGCGTTCCTGTGCGCGCAGGCGGCGTTCCGGCAGATGAAGGAGCAGGACCCGCGCGGCGGACGCATCATCAACAACGGCTCCGTCTCCGCCCACACGCCCCGCCCGCACTCGGCGCCGTACACCGCGACCAAGCACGCCCTGACCGGCCTCACCAAGGCCCTCTCCCTGGACGGGCGGCCGTACGGCATCGCGGTCGGGCAGATCGACATCGGCAACGCGGCCACCGGGATGACGGCCGGGATGCGGACCGGCGCGCTCCAGGCCAACGGCGAGATCGCCCCGGAACCGGTGATGGACGTCGCCGATGTGGCGCGCACGGTACGGCACATGGCGGAGCTGCCGTTGGAGGCGAACGTGCAGTTCGCGACGGTGCTGGCGACGGGGATGCCGTACGTCGGCCGGGGCTAGCCGGACCCGTCCCGCGCCCACAGGTCGTCAACTGCTCAACCTGCACAACCGGAATTTTCCCATCCGCACCATTGCAGCCGGTAGCGGACTTATGCTCAACTCTCTCCACAAGAACTTCACACTTGGAGTGGAAGCGCCCGCTCAGCCCCGCTGAACGGACCACCGGGCCACCGGACCACACCGAGGGGGGAGGGGCAGCCGTCCCACGGCACCGGGTGGGGGTGGACCTCGCCGGGACCGCAAGGAACCGCGGGGTACGCACCGGGACCGTGGGACGGCTGCCGCACACCACACCGGCGCATCCGCGCACCGGCGTTCACATTCTCAGTTCGCGCACATCCCTTACCCAGTCCCGTTCAAAGGTTCATCCCTAGTTTTGGGCCGCGCCCACAGCGGGCGCCAAGAACCTTCGAGGAACGGGATGTTTGGCATCTATCTCAAGCGCGAGCTGGGCCGGCGCAAGAAGGCGGCCCTGGTCATCGCACTGGGTCTGGCGCTCGGTATCGCCCTGGTCATCACCGTCAACTCGGTGTCGGCCGGCATGACACAGGCGCAGGACAAGGTCCTCCAGTCGCTGTACGGCCTCGGCACCGACATGACCGTGACCAAGGCCCGCACGGCCCCCACGGGCGACAGCTCCGGCGGCCCGAGGTTCGAGTTCGACGCCTCCGCGGAGGACGACGACACCGAGCAGAGTTCGGACCGGGTGATGACCCAGGGCGGCCAGACCCTCAAGTCCTCGCTGGTGACACAGGTCGGCGCGCAGAAGGGCGTGGCGAACGCGGTCGGCGCCCTCACCCTCAACGTCACCAAGGTCGACGGCTCCTTCACCCAGGGCCGCGCGGAAAGCTCCACCAGCGGAAGCGGCAGCGGAAGCGGCAACGGCGACAGCGGCCAGGGCGGCGGCCCCGGCGGAGGCGGCTCCTCCGCACCCCCGCAGGTGCAGGGCGGCGGCGCCTCCTTCGACGTGAACTCGTACTCCGTCGCCGGCGTCGACGTCACCGACCAGGACCTCGGCCCGCTGGCCGGCTCGAAGATCACCTCCGGTGAGACCTTCACCTCCGCGCAAACCAACGCGAAGGTCGCGGTCGTCTCCACGTCGTACGCCAAGGAGAACGAGTACAAGGTCGGCTCGACCCTGAAGATCTCCGGCACCAAGTACAAGGTCATCGGCATCGCGACGCCCGACAGCAGCGAGTCCACCACCGACGTCTACCTGCCGCTGAAGCAGGCGCAGACCCTCGCCGACGCCAAGAACAAGGTCACCACGATCTACGTCAAGGCGACCGACTCCCAGCAGATCGACACCGTCAAGGCGACCATCCAGAACAACATCTCCGGTACGACGGTGACGACCTCCGCCGACCTCGCCGAGACCGTCTCCGGCTCCCTGTCCACCGCCTCCAACCTCGCCACCAGCGTTGGCAAGTGGCTGTCGGTCGCCGTGCTCGCCGCCGCGTTCCTGGTGGCCGCGCTGCTCACCTCCTCCGCGGTGTCCCGCCGGGTGCGCGAGTTCGGCACGCTGAAGGCGCTGGGCTGGCCGAGCCGCCGGGTGACCCGGCAGGTCGTCGGCGAGTCCATGGTCAACGGCCTGCTCGGCGGCGCCCTCGGCATCGCCCTCGGCCTGGCGGCCGCCTACACGGTGACCGCGATCAGCCCCACCCTCACGGCCCAGCTCGGCAACACCGGCGGCGGTGGCGGGGGCGGCATGGGCGGCGGTCCCGGCGGGGGCGGCGGTCCGGGCGGCGGCGGCCGGTCGACGTCCGGCGCCATGGAGATCGCCCTCTCCGCGCCGGTCTCCGTCACCACCATCGCCCTCGCGGTCGGCCTCGCGGTGGCCGGCGGGCTGATCGCCGGTGCGATGGGCGGCTGGCGGGCGTCCCGGATGCGCCCGGCGGACGCGCTGCGCAGCGTGTCGTAACACCTCGCCTGCCCCGCGTCTTTTTACCTCACCTCTCCACGGAGTCCCCTATGTACAGACTGACCGGCGTCACCAAGCGCTACACGCGCGGCAAGGAGACCGTCGAGGCGCTGCGCGGCGTCGACCTGACCATCGAGGACGGTGACCAGCTCGTCATCCAGGGCCCCACCGGCGGCGGCAAGTCGACCCTGCTCCAGATGATCGGCGGCCTGGACCGCCCCACCGAGGGCAGCGTCGAGCTGGACGGCGTCGATCTGGCCCGGATCGGCGAGGCGAGGCTGACCCGGCTGCGCGCCGAGAAGATCGGCATCATCTTCCAGTCGTTCAACCTCATCCCGACGCTCACCGCGCAGGAGAACGTCGAGACCGCCCTCGTCCCGCTCGGCGTGAAGCCGACGGAACGGCGCGAGCGGGCGGCGGAGGCGCTGCGCTCGGTGGGCCTGGGCGAGCGCCTGGGCCACGCCCCCGCCGAACTCTCCGGCGGCCAGCAGCAGCGCGTCGCGATCGCCCGCGCGCTGGTGAAGAAGCCGAAGGTGCTCCTCGCCGACGAGCCCACCGGCAACCTCGACGAGGGCACCCGGGACGACATCATGGCCCTGCTGGAGGGCCTGTGGCACGAGTACCGGCTGACGTTCGTCATGGTCACGCACGACTCGTCGATCGCCCGGCGGGCGCCGCGGCTGGCCACCATCGAGGCGGGCCGGATCACCCTGACCGAGCAGGGGCGGCAGCCGTACGCGGAGTACGGCGCCGCCCGGCACCACTGACGGTGGCTACGCCTGCCCGGTCTCGAACCGGGAGATGTGCCCGTCGTCCGTGATGTCGAAGTGCCACCGGGTCCGCATCTCGCCCCAGGTGTCGTTGCGGTAGTCCACGACCAGGTCGCGGCCGGCGTTGGACTCCTTGACGACGTCCATGTGGCCCCGGGAGGCGAAGATCTCCCGGTCGATCCACTGGTCGAGGTCACGGTCGGAACCGTCGTCCGACATGGTCGCGTCCGGCGTCAGCAGCTCCTTGAAGCCGCTCTCGTCATGGGCGTTGACGGCACTGACGAAGGCCCGGACGGCCGGGTCGGTGAGTTTTCCGGTCTGGATCGTCATACGGGCCAGCGTCACACCGCGCCCCGGCGCCCGCCACCCGAACGGCGCCCAGAAGGGGCTGGTCCGGTGTGGGGAGTGGGACGGTGGGGACACGTGGGGGGTCCGTACCTCTGCCAGGGAGTCACCGTGACCTGTTACGACCGACGTGATCTGGGCCTGCTGCTGCTCCGGCTGGGCGCCGGGGGTGTCCTGGCCGCGCACGGCGCACAGAAGCTGTTCGGCTGGTTCGGCGGACACGGTCTGGAGGGGACCGGCCAGTTCATGGAGTCCGTCGGCTACGCCCCCGGCAAGGCCAGCGCCACCGCGGCGGGCCTCGCGGAGGCGGGCGGCGGCGTCCTGCTGGCGCTGGGCCTGGCGACCCCGGCGGCGGGCGCGGCGGCGGCCGGCGCGATGGCGGGCGCCTCCGCGGTCCACGCCCCGAACGGCTTCTTCAACCAGGGCGGCGGCTACGAGTACGCCGCCACCCTGGGCCTGACCGCCGCCGGCCTCGCCATCACGGGCCCGGGCCGCCTCTCCCTCGACCACGCCCTCGGCCACACGGTCAACCAGAACTGGATGGTCCCGACCGCCCTCGGCGTGACGGCGGCGGTCACGGCGACGGTGGTGGGCATGCGGAACAGGAGGCTCCGGAAGCGGGAGGAGGGGGAGCAGGAGGCGTTGTTCGACTGAGGGTGGGCGGGACGTAGGCGACAAGGGGAGGTGTCAGTCGGTCATGGCAGGCTGCGCCCCATGACCGCCACCCCTGACACCCACCTCTGGCTCACGATCGACGCCCTGTGGACCTGGCTGGAGTCCGACCAGCCGGTCTCCGGCCGCGAGGGCCTGCTGCTGCGCGTGCTGAAACTGTCGGAGGAGGTCGGCGAGGTCGCCCAGGCGATCATCGGCGCCACCGGCCAGAACCCCCGCAAGGGCACGACCCACACCTGGGACGACGTCCAGTCCGAACTCTGCGACACGGCGATCACGGCGCTGGTGGCTCTCCGCACCCTGACGCCGGAACCGGAGCGGGTGTTCGCGGAGCATTTGGCGAGGGTGGCGGAACGCTCGCTGGGCGGAGCCGAAACGGTGCGGTCACCAACGGAGACAACCTCCGCGAGGCCTAGATCACCCAAGTCTGTTGCCGAACTTGAGGGTTGTCGTCCGCGGGAAGCTCGTGCCGGGCTGTGAGCACAGCCCGGCTGTCGACCACCCCGATAGTGGCCTGCTCATGTCGACGGATTTCGAGCGCGCTTGCGTAATGGCGCCCATCCGGCCACTGCATCCCCAACCATGTGTCCCCGATACAGCTCACTGGGCAGGTTCGGGCATCGGCAATGGATCTGCCTGCCGGGAAGCCGATGCCGAGGGTTGCATGAAGGCGTCGAGCACAGTCACCCCGAACGGGCGTATGAGAGGTATGCCGGCCAAGGCCAGCCCGATAACGATCGGTTGGGTGATCTCACCTGCAGCCCCAGTCATACCGAGTGCGACAGACACGGCGACAAGCACACACACGAAAAGGAGCGGAACGAGCACAAGAGCTTTCGAGGAGGGGATGTCCGTCACGTCGGGAACAGCGTCCGGCACATGGCCGAGTCTATCGGTGTCGATCACGCGGAAGTCGATGATCTGCGCTCGCGGACGACTGCTGTACTTGACGATGTTGCTGATGAGCAGGAACAGTTCACGCTCGTGAGCTTGCCGTTCTTCGCCTTCAGCATGGCCATGGACCAGGGCAGCACGGTAACGCAGGGCACGTACGACAGTTGCGGTCTCCTGCATCATGGTGATCCGGCTACCCGGGACAGCCTTGGCCGATTGCCTGTATGCGCGGCGTACTAGGGCCGTACAGAGCTGCTCGATCAACTCGCTCTGCCAGACAACAGGAGTCAATTTGGCAGGCCCCTTTCCGGCACGCGTGGTAAAGGATTCCGCGACACCCACCGCGGCAACGGAGACCGCACCTGCTGAATCGGCATTGCGGACGGCCCAGATGTCAATGCAGGTCAGCGTGGCCGACACATAGACAAACGTGAGGTATACGCAGATCGCCCAGAGCGACGAGGTACGCCAGGTCAAGGGGCTGACGACGAGGGCCAGCGCAACGGTGGCAAGCATGCCGGGTGCAGCCAAGAAGAGCCGACTGAGACGCGCCCAGGTGGCGTGCGCTTGCACCTGGTCCACCAAGAATTTCCTAGCCCATACCTCCAGATCCGAGTGGGCGTCCAACCGAGAGTTGAACGAGTCAGTGATTGCATCGAGGCGTTTTTCAGCGGTGCGTCGTCCGAATCCTTTCAACAGAGGCACCTGCCCGAAGCGCCTGCCCGGTATCCGTGTGCCGCTCACCCAGGGAAAGTAGTAGCCAATCAGCGTGGGCGGCGTGATGAGAAACCAGAGGTTGAAGACCAACCGCAAGTAGGTGTGTTTTATGTCCATGGGAGCATGGTGGCAGTAGGCGCTGACACCATTCACGCGGCAGGCTTGCGCGGGCCTCCTGTCTTACCGGCGAGGACCAGCCCTCCGAGCTCTGACCAACCGCACAATATGCACGGCCGCAGGAGGTTCGCAGTCGGGGAACGCCGCACGTCAACCGACAGAGCCGCTCCAGGGCATCACGCGCGAGAGCCTCGAATCTGGACGGCTCAGCCTGAGGTGTTCCTAGCTGCCCAAGATTGGGCTGGAGCAGGCCTAGCACGCCTCCACCCCAGATGCGTGGCCAAGTCCCGACCCACTCAGGAGCCGTCGTACTGAAAGCGCGTCGGCTCGCCGAGTACCGAGCGGGCGCCCTCGAAGTCGGCCAAGCGCGACGCCACTGTGGCCACTGCGAGGCGTTCTGGGAGCGCGGCGGAGAACTTCAGGCCGCGTACGGCCCGGCGATCGACATCAGGCAGGACGAGGTTCGCGCCGACGCTCGCACGGGCCGCCCGCCAGTCGGCCGGGGTGAGGTTCTCGCGCAGGCGCAGCCAGCTGTCGGTGGGCCGCTGCAGGGGGTCGGTGACCGACTGGAGGGTCGCCGCCAGCGTGGCGTTGGCGCGGTAACCGGCCCAGGTCCACCAACGGACGTCGGAGCCGACGCGCGTGATCAGTGTGCCACCCGGGTGGACAGTGCCGGGTGCGTCGGTTTCGCGCTGTTCGGCCAGACACGCCTCCGCACGCCGCGTGAGGGAGACCGGCGGGGCCGCGCCCAGCAGCACCTCGCGCATGGCACGCGTCAGGGTGTGCGAAAGACCGGCGACGCCGCCGTTCATCCACTTGGCGATGCCACCACCGTCGGCCGGCTCGACAAAGACGCGTTTGCGCAGCCAGTCGATGTATGTGACCTGCCAACTGCGTCCGCCGAGAAGCAGCCTCCTGGGACCTGGGCGTTCCTCTGTGAGCACGCTCGGATCGGTACGGCCGATCTCCATACGTCCGGACAGGACGGTGAACTGCGGAGGTGCAGTGAAGGAGGCGGTGAGTTCGATGAAGTGCCTTTTGCCGAAGCGGCGTTCCGCCTCAGGGCCGACGAACAGCATCCCGCCGTCGCACTCCAGGAAGCCCTCCTCCGTGAGGAAGCGCAGGATGGGTGCAGCCGACTTGTCGAAGGGGGCGAGTCCGTTCCATTGCCGGTCCCACAACTGGTCACCGAGCTTGTGTTGTTGCAGGGTGACGGCGAGTAGTTGCTGGGCCACCAGGTGACGAGGCTCGGGTGGGGGGACGACTGGTTCCACCCAGCTGCGCGACCACAGCAGCAGCAACCCTGCCGCCTGGAGCAGGGCGTCCTTGCGGGTGGTCAGGAACAGGCAGTTTCGTACCGTGCCGTGCCGCCGCCCGGTGCGTCCGATGCGTTGAAGGAACGAGGCGACGGTGGCCGGTGAGTCGATCTGAATGACGCGGTCCAGGTCACCGACGTCAATGCCGAGCTCGAGGGTTGACGTGGAGACGATGACACAGTCGCGCGCTTCGGCGAACGCCCGCTCGGAGCGGGTGCGTTCATCGACCGAGAGCGAGGCGTGGGACAGGAAGACAGTGACCTCGCGCGCCCGAAGCGCCGCGCCCAACTCCTCGACCTGGCGGCGCGAATCGCAGAAGACGAGCCGCTTCTCTCCCCTGTGCAGCGCCGCAATGAGTTTGGCCGCGTTGTCGAGGGAGCCGACGTAGTCGAGTTCCACTTCACCCGCAGGCATGTGGGACGGCTCAGGACTCGCTCTGTCTCCGTGGGGAGCAGGCAGGTGTACTCCAACTCCCGGAGCAATGACCTGCCCTGTGCGACTGCCGACGCCCGCGCCCTGCAGCCAGTGCAGCAACTCGGCAGGGTTGCCGACGGTCGCCGAGAGTCCGACGCGCTGTATGGGCCGACCGGTGACCCGCTCCAACCGTTCCAGCACAGCCAGCAGGTGCCATCCCCGGTCATCCCCGGCGAACGCGTGCACTTCGTCGACGACGACGGCCCGCACGCTTCCCAACAGGCGGGCGTGGTCGGTCTTGACACCGATCAGCATCGCTTCGAGCGACTCGGGCGTGGTCAGCAGGATGTCCGGCGCTTCGGTCCGGATGCGCTGCCGTTGCGATTCCTTGGTGTCACCGTGCCAGAGCGCTGCGCTCCGCCCCAGCCACTGGGCGTAGGAGTCGACGCGGCCGACGAGGTTGTTGAGCAGCGCCTTGAGCGGGCACAGGTACAGCACGGATGTGCCGACCCACTTCTGCTCAGTCATCGCCGACAACAGGGGGAAGCAAGCCGCCTCGGTCTTGCCGCCAGCCGTCGGAGCCAGCAGGACGGCGTCCTGTCCGTCCATGAGTGGGGCAATCGCGGCGCGTTGGAGAGGACGCAGATCAGGCCAGCCGAGAGTGTTGACGATGTGGTGCAGGACGACAGGGTCGAGCCGATCGAGTGCGTCGGTGCTCTCGCCACCCGGTTGGTCCTGCCCTGCCGGAGATCCCGCGTTCGCCATCAGAACTCCAGGTCGATGTCGTCGGCGGACACAGCTCCCCCGGAGGCAGCAGCGGCCAAATTCCGCTCGACATCAGTGAGTTCGCTGCTGGCAACAGTGAGTCGATAGTGCTGCCGAGGGTCGAAGTCGTCGAACTGGTCCACACGGTCGAGCACGTCCCCGACGAGCTTTTTCAGGAACAGCCGAGGAGCGACCCCGACCTTCCCACCCAGCGCCCCGCCGACAGCCAGCGCGAGGTCCGCGACATACGCGTCGTCGACGACGTCCCGCACCCGCCCGGGCGCCTCTGCGCCATCGGCATACAGGTCACGGATGGTGATGCCGAGTCCGACCAGCGACTTCTGATCGAAGCCAGGGAGCCTGATCTGCACGGCGCGAGGGTTGTCAAAGCGCGGGTCGGTGGTGAAATCGGTGGCCAGCCGCTGAGCAAGCGGAGCGAGACGCTGCACGCCCTGTTGACCGTCGTAGAAGGCCGGCGTGCCTGTGATGACCAGGTAGAGACCGGGGAAACGGCCGGAGTGCACCTCGTCGATGAGCTGCCGCAACGCGTTGAGTGCCTTGTCACGGGCGTCCGACCTGACCCGCTGCAGTGTCTCCACCTCGTCGAGGACGACAAACAGTCCGGTGTGCCCCGAGTCGCGCAGCACGGTGAGGAGCCCCTGCAAGAAGCCAAGGGCACCGAAGTGGTCAAGGTCGCCGCGTACCCCGGCGGCCCGGCGAGCGGAGGCCGCAACGTGCGGCTGGCCTCCGAGCCACGCCAGAACGGCAGCGGCGGTCGCCTCGTCACCCTCCTTGAGGGCCGCCCGATAGCCGCGTAGCGCGGTGGCGAAGGACGGAGCGTGACGAGAGACCTCGGCGAGCCGTGCGACGAGCAACTTCTCTACCTTGCCCGGAAGCTCATCCTCGGTCGCGCCGGCAGCGAGGGCGTCTTCCTCCAAAGCGTAGAACCAGGCGTCGACCACGGGCCGTAGCGCACTGGGTGGGAAGCTGGAGGTGGTGAGCCGCTCGGTGAGCCGTCGGTAGACCGTCTCCAGCCGGTGCAGCGGGGTCTCGTTCTCCGAGACCTGAATCTCGGCAACGGCGAAGTTGCGGCGCTTCACCCGCTCCCCCAGCCAGCGGGTGAAGAACGTCTTGCCGGACCCGTATTCGCCTCGCACGGCCTTGAACACGGAACCGCCGGACGCCACGGCGTCCAGCTCCGCGTCCAGGGCCGCCTCAAAGCGGTCGAGTCCGGTGGCCAGCAGGTCAAGCCCGCTGTCGGGCACGGCACCGCGACGCAGCGCGTCAATGACCGTACGCCGGCGGGCGGCGCTCACCTGTGCGGGGCGCTGGGAACCGGTGGTGCTCACAAGGACCAGTCTTCCATTCGACAGGCGCGCTCGTACGGGCGAGCCCTCGTAGTTCGTTGAATCGGTTGACGGTCACCCGGAGGCACTGCTGGAATCACTCTCCGTACAAACAGCGAGGTGGAGAGTAGGACAAACGTGGCGGCACTCGACAATGTGAAGCTGAAGGACGTACTCGCGGATGTGTCGTCCGGCTCCCTACAGTTGCCTGACTTCCAGCGAAACTGGAAATGGGACGACGACCGTATCCGCGCGATCATCGCGACGGTCACGCTGGACTATCCGCTCGGTGTGGTGATGACACTGCAGACAGGCGGCGCCACCCGGTTCCGTTCCCGGACGCTCACCGGGGCACGTCCTGACGGGGACCCGTCCGCGGACCTCCTGCTGCTGGACGGACAGCAGCGCCTGACCTCCTTGTTCCAGGCCCTGTGGTTGGACGCACCCGTGGAAACGGCAGATGCCCGCGGCAAGCCCATCGAACGGTGGTACTACGTCGACATCGCGAAAGCCGTCGGCCCGTCCGCGGACCGCGATGAGGCCATCCTGTCCGTCCCGGCGGACAAAGTCCTTCGCACCGACTTCAACCGCACGGTGGTGCTGGACCTGAGCACCACGGAGAACGAGTGCGCGGCTGGTCTCTTCCCTCTGCACCTCGTGTTCGACGCCCAGCGTGTAAACCAGTGGATGATGGCGTACGTCAAGACGGACGAGGACCGGAACTGGGACCTGTGGGGCCAGTTCGACGAGTCGGTCCTCCAACAGGTTCGCGCCTTCCAGGTCCCGATGATCCGGCTGGCGGCCGCCACCTCCATGGACGCCGTCTGCGCGGTCTTCGAGCGTGTCAACACGGGCGGGGTGCCCCTGAACGTCTTCGAACTGCTCACCGCGACCTACGCCGGGGACCGCGAGTACGTGGAACGCACCGGGGACTACTACCAACTCCCGCAAGTGTGGCGGGAGATCAAGCAGGGACTGGCCGGCAAGTTCCCGGTCTTCGGCCGTTTGGACAGCGGCATCGAGAACGGCCTGAGCAGCATCGACTTCCTGCAGGCCATCGCCCTGGTGCGCACCTGGGAACGGAAGCAGGCAGGCACCGGGGCAACGGTGTCGTGCAAGCGTCGGGATCTGCTCGACCTCCCGTTGGCCGATTTCGTCCGCCTGGCGCCGAAACTCGCCGACGCCTTCGCCTGGGTGGGCGACTTCCTGGAACGGCAATGCATCGTCCGCCCGAACGACCTGCCGTACAAGACGCAACTCGTCCCGCTCGCAGCCGTCCGCGCCATTCTCGACACGGCGTTGGACAGCCTGGAGGCGGAGGAGAAGACCGAGCAGTGGTACTGGTGCGGAGTTCTCGGTGAGATGTACGGCGGCTCCACCGAAACCCGCTTCACCCGGGACGTCGAGCAGTTCGTTCCCTGGATCGCGCAGGACGAACGGGCGCCCGACACTGTCACGGACGCGTTCTTCTTCACCGACCGCCTCGACAGTCTCACCACTCGCAACAGCGCTGCCTACAAGGGCATTTATGCCCTGCTGATCAAGCAGGGGGCGGTGGACTGGCACCACACGGACTCCCCACTCAGCCCTGGCAGGTTGGACGAGTACGGCGTAGACGTCCGGCAGATCTTCCCCAAGACCTGGTTCCGGCGAGGCAGCAGCAACGGCCTGCCCACGAACTCCATCGTGAACAAGACCCCCTTGTCCTACCGGGCGGCGATGGACATGACCGGGGCTCCGGCGTCGTACCTGACCACGATGGTTGCCGCCTCCGACATGCGTCCCGAGTGGTTCGACGACGTACTCGCCACTCACCTCTTGGATCCGGAAGCGCTCCGCGGCAACGACTACGAACGGTTCTACAACGACCGCTCCAGGCAGTTGCAGGACCTCGTGCATGCTGCTATGGGCAAGCGGACCATGCTCCGTGACCTCACGGAGGGCGACGCACGATGACGACCGCACCCACTGGGCAGGACCTCGCCGCGCTCAAGGGCAGAACCGTGCCCGTGCAGGACATCCTCGATCTGTTCCAGGTCAGGGTCCGCGATCACCGGACGGTGCACCGCATCTCGCAGGCACTCACGGATGCCGGGCTGACGACACTGCCGGACTTCGCCGTCTGCGGCCAGCGCAGCAATGTCGACGTGGTACCGCTGGCGTCCATCCCCGCACAGGCCGCCCCCGCCGACGCGGAGGAGGACGAGACGGAAGAGGCACTGCCGTCGGCCGCCCTTCCGCAGCGGCTGCTGCTCGGGGACATTCCGTCAGCGCGGCGTGGTCTGGTGTCCGTCGGTCCCGGTACTCCCCTCGCGCAGACCACGTTTCTGATGCGTACGAAGGGCGTCTCGCAGGTCCCGGTGACCACCGGCATGGCGCAGATCCATGGAGTGGTCACCTGGGGGTCCGTAGCCAAGATGTACGAGGCCGGCAAGCAGCCGACTCTGGACAACGCGATGGAGAAGGACTCCCTGCCGGTTGCGGACACCCGCCAGGAGTTCTTCTCCGCCCTGCCGGTCATCCGCGAACACGGCTACCTCCTGGTCCGCGGCGACGACGGCTGTCTCTCCGGCCTCGTCACTGCCGCGGACGTCACGGAACGCTTCGAGGGCGCCGCACGGCCCTTCTTCATCGTCGGGGAGATCGAGTCCCTGCTGCGGCGCTGCCTGGGCGCGGCACTGGACCGGGAGACCATCAAGGCCGTGCAGACGAACAAGAGGGCTGAGGACCGCACCGGCCAGGTCTCCGACCTCATGTTCGGCGACTATCTGAGACTCCTGGACGGTAACCAGACCAAAACAGCGATGGCCGAACGCGCCAACGCAAACTGGGAAGCTCTGAAGTGGCCCAACATGCCCAGGGAACAGTTCATCGGCCGTCTGAAACGAGTGAAGGACATCCGCAACCGGATCGCCCACTTCGACGAGAAGCCGCTTCCGCAGGAGATGACCGACGAGCTGACGACGTTCGCGAAACTGTTGCGAGCGTTCGTGTCGTAGGGGATGCGTGAGGGCGCTGGAACGGGATCGCCGAAACTGCGACAGATAGCCGGGAACGGCTTTGCTGTGTAAGCGAGTTGGGGGATACTGTTGTGTACCCCTGAGCTTCTGGAGGAACCTCCTTGACGTTCTCGCTGCATGCGGACCAATCAGCGACCAGCTGGTTGCGGGCTCCATAGTGCCTGTGCACGCAGCGCTGGAGGCATGACTGACCTCGGTCGGGCATGCCCGTTTCCAGCGAGCGAGTTTCTCCAGGAGGAACGGTGTCGACCAACTCGGCCCAGCAGACCTGTCACCACCCGGCGCGTGACATCACCATCGTCACGCTTGCGTCCGGATTGGTTTCCCTCGGTACTGCCGTCGTGACCATGGCGCTTCAGGCGAGCCCCTTCGCAGTTCTGACGTCCAGTGGTGCCACGTTCATGGCTGTTCTCACGGCGGGCATGAACGTGCTCCAGCACGTCAAGCGCGGCTCCTAGCGTCTCGGGGGCGGCCCCGCTTCAAAGCGAAGGGCCGCCCCCCGGTCTGTCTCCCCCAAAAGCGCCTGCGACCTACACTTCCTGCGCGCAGACGCATGCGTGCCTGTCGTGTCAGCTCCCGCCAAGAGCGAACTGTTCGCGCAGTAGTCCCTCGTGGATCCGTACCGTGCGCCCGTCCGGCAGGTTCTCCAGCACCTGTACACCGTCGTAGTTGAGGAGCTGGCGCAGGACCGCGGCGAAGCCGTCACCGCGAGTGGTGGGCATGCCCGCGCGCTGGGCGAGCGCGGTCACGGGCAAGGTACCTCCTGCATCGAGCAGGGCAGCCAGGGCTCTGTGGACCTGCTCCTTCTGGGGCTTGCGGGCGAGGCCGTCGAGCTGCACCCCATACATCTCCGAGTCGAGTAGCGCCGTAACGAGCGACTCTGTCCGGGAGACAACGACAGGCGTGAGCAATGCGTCGTCTCCTCCGGCAGTCAGCGCCACGTCGAAGAGCGCGTCGGGCAGCGTGACCGGGTCGGGTTGCTTCTTCCGGGTTTTCGCCGTCGCCTTCTTGAGGGCCGCGTCCGCCGGCTGAGCCGGACGCTCGCCCGATCCCGGCTTCCCAGCCTCCTCCGGAGCCCACCAAACCGGCCTCTGGTCTCCCAACTCCCGCCATCCCCTTGGCGGCTCCGCCCCGAACGGCAGGAATGCGAGCACCGGGATGGTGAACTCGGCGAGGGAGGCCCCGCCGTGGTAGCCGGCCTTGAGGGCGGTGTAGCGGGAGTCCGCGTCCCAGAGCGCAACGATGGACGCGCCGGACTCGGGCCAGACCACGCGCGGCCCGGACAGGGAGATCTCCCGTTCGCCGAGCGGGCCGCCGGGCAAGCGGTGCCGGGCGGACGCCGGCTCGGTGGCTGCGTCGGCCTTGGTCCCGTGTCGGTCGACAACATGGCCATGGTCGCTGGTGACGATGACCGCCATGCCCTGAGCCGCCGCTACCCGGAGCAGGTCGCGCAGACCGGGTACGTCATCGACCCGCCATGCGCCGTCGCCGAGCTTCTGCTCCTTGGCGAGCCGGTCGTCGATGGCGTTGAGGACGACGGCGACATGTGTCCTGCCGTCGGCAAGCGCCTCCGTGAGCGCCGGTCCGAAGGTGTCGCCCGCGGTCTCGGTGCGCAGGTCGTCCTTGTGGAAGACGGCGGCGGGGGCTCCGCCCCACAGCTTCAGCGTGGGGAAGAGTCGCTTCTCGTCGGCCTGGGTGCCCTTCATCAGCGTGCCCGCGAAGAGCGAGGTGCGGGACACGGCCGTCACGGTGGGCAGGGCGGCGGCCATGGCCCGCCGCAGCGGTGCACCCTCTGTGGGAAGCGGGTCGAACTCCGCCCAGGAACGGCGCAGTTCCTCGCCGAGTTCGTTCGCTATGGCCGCGCTCATGCCGTCGAGCACGAGCAGCAGCACCCGGCGTTCTTCGCCGCGCGTGACGAGCGGTCCGACGACACGGTGGAGGAAGGTCTCCACTGTGAGCATGCTGCCCGGCTGGGTACCTGCCTGCGTCCAGGAGGCCAGGTTCACGGCGAAGGACGCGTCGATCTGCCGACGGCGGTCCCTGACGCGGGTGCCGAGCGTGTCGTAAGCGGCCTTGAGGACGGGGTCCCGGTCGCCGCCCGCTTCGATGTGCTCCAGGGCGAGATCCACCCAGCCGGTCTCGTGGACGTGCCGCTGTATGGCATCGGCGACGGTGGGGGCGTCGGCGGACGGGTCGGTGGCCAGCCAGCGGGCGAGGCGCTCTCCCATGCGGGCGCGTTCGACACGAGCCGACTCTTCGGGTTCCACCGCGAGCCGATGGTCCTGGAGCAGTCGTACGGCGTCCGCGACCGCGGGCGTGTCACCCGCCGCGAGGGCCTGGCCGACCGCGGTGAACCGGGCATCGAGACCACCACGCAGGACGGGGCTCGCCGCGACGGCGTGTTCCGCGCCGAACTGGCGGGCCAGCACGGCCGCACGGTCCAGCACGGTGCCGGTGGTGCGGCGGGCCTCGCGGGCCCGGTCAGCTTCGGTGCCAGCGGTACGGTGTCCGGTCGCCAGCAGCGCGGTGACGTACTCCTCAGCGGTCTGCCCGAAGACGGTCACCAGGGCATCGAGCTGTTCACCGAGTGCCGGGGGCCGGTCCCCGAAGTAGCGTTCGGCGCGCCCCCGGGCCTGGTACGTCTCGGGGACGGGGGCGGCATGCTGCCACAGGGCCGTGCACACCAGGCCGAAGGCGGCGGCGTCCGCACCGCGTTCGGCGTCGACGAGGGCGAGCAAGGCGCGTCCGGCGAGGCCGGCCTGGTCCTCCTCACCGAGGAAGGCGGCCAGTCCGGCGCGTTCGGGACCGCGCAGGGCGAGGAACCGTTCGGGCGCGCCGGGCCTGGTCGACCAGTGCAACAGGGCCCCGGCATCGAGCCGGTCGTCGCCCGGGCGGCGCGGGCCGTCCTCGGTGTCGTAGCGGCCCAGGCGCAGGCGGCGCTGGGCGAGCGCGGTGAGGGCGTACTGGCGGGACAGCCAGCCGCCTGGAACGGCCGGCCAGCCGCCGGGCGGGGTGGCGTCGAGGAGCGCCTCGGCGGCCCAGTTGACGTCCTTGAGCCGGGGGTCGATCTGCCGGGCGCCGAACGCCTCGCGGACGACGTCCCAGCTGTCGACGGTGTCGATACGCAGCTTGTGGACGCGGGCGAGGATCGCCGGGTCGAGTTCGCTCTGTTCCCGGTCGGTGAGGACGACCAGTACGGCGGGGCCGGGACGGCGTCCTCCCAGATGGTCGAGGACGAGTTCATGGACGGCCAGCGGTGAGGACGCCACCGCGACACCGGCCGTGCGGCCCTCGCCCCAGGCGGGTTCGGCCGGCCCGTCCCACTGGGGCGCGGACCGCAGCAGCACCACCCTGCGCCTGCCCCCGCCGTCACCGGTCAGGGAGGCGGCGAGGGAGGACTGCGAGGACAGGTACTGGGTGACGGTCGCGGTGTTCAGCCGGACGGCGCCTGGCGCGGCGGCGACGGTGTCCGTCATTCGACGACCTTCCAGGTGATCTCGATGGTCGCGTCGGGGTGGCGGGCGGCCAGTTCGGACAGTTCCGCCTGGAGGTCGGCGGCGGCGCGTGCCACGGTCGTACGGCGGCCACCGGCCGTTCGCGCGGAACCGCTGCCGGAGGAGGCCGGGGCGGCGGGCCCCTGCGGGGTGTACGGGACGCGCGGGTCGCTGGTCGGTGTGTTCAGGGACAGGTCGTCGGCCGTGGGCTGCGGCGCGGCAGGCGCGGGCGGCGGGGTGCTGGCGGCCTGGGCGCGCTTCACCAGGGCGACGACCTCACGCTGGGTGCGGGCCAGGGCGTCGCGCAGGTCCGCGGTGCGCTGGTCGTCGCGGGCGACGTTGCGCAGCGAGTCGAGCAGCGCCGCGCCCTCGGGGCCGAGTCCGGCGGCGAGTTCGAGGGTGCTCCAGGGGGCGGAGGCGACCGCTTCCGCAACGCTGCGGGCCTGCTTGATGGAGGTCCCAAATCGGTCGGCACTCGTGTGGCCCAGGTCGAAGGAGGCGAGGGCCTCCACGGTCTTCTTCGCCCCGGCCGCGCCCTTGCCGGCCTCCGCCGTGACGGCGTCCAGCAGTTGCAGGGAGCGGCGGGCGAGGGCGAGGCGTCCGGTGTCGGCGGTCTGGTCGAGGCCGAGGAAGGAGGCGTGGGCGCCCAGTTGGTGCACCAGGTCGGCCGCGTGGTCGCGGTGGGCACGGGCGGCCTCGATGATCTGGCGGGCGAACTGGTTGACCATCCGGCCGCGCCGCAGGGCCGGCGGCTTCGCCCCGAAGACCGTCTCGAAGCGCTGCCGTGCGGTGTCCCAGTCCGTCTCGGTGGGCAGCGGCTGGCTGCGCAGCGCGTCGTGGTCCTTGATCGCGGACACTTCGGGCGCGGGGTCGAGGACGGTGCCGCCGCGCACCCACACCCGGTCGTCCATCTCGGCGAACGCGGCGACGACGAGCCGGGCGAGGAAGTCGGGCAGGCCGCGCGGGTCGGGCTTGTCCGTCCAGTCGGTCAGGGTGATCAGGGACAGGTCCCCGGTGACGCCCTGGGCGCTGGCGAGCTGCCGGAAGTGGTCGGCCCAGTAACGGGACAGCTCGAAGTACGCCTCCTTCTGCTGCCCGAGGCGTAGAGGCCCCGCGATCCGCTGCATGAGCTTGCGGTCGGCGGCCGGGACCTCCACCCGCCCGTCACGAGCCTCGGCGGCGGCCCGGACGTGGCCGAACACCTTCTTGGTGTCGACGGCCTTGACGGCGACACCGCTCCCGTCGGGGTCGAGGTCGGGGTGCGCCGGGTACTGGTGGGCGAGCAGTTTGCCCGCCACGTGCCGGATGCCGTCGTGCAGACTCTGCCCGAAGGCCAGGGTGAGGCCATCCACGTCGGGCAGCGGGACGAGGTGGTCGTCGAAGTCGGGTACGACGTCGGCCGGCTGCTTCTGAGCGAGCCCGTATGCCTGCTTGAAGGCGCCCTTGATCTGCTTGAGCAGGGCCTCGCGCTGGGTTTCGAGGAGGCCCTTGGCGCGGCTGCGGTTGTCGGCGTTGAGGTGGCCGGCGTACTGGGTGTCGAAGCGGTGCTCGTCGGCGAGGGCCTTGTCGATGACGACGAGCCGCCTGAAGTCGGCGAAGCGCTGGGCGGACAGGTGCGCGGGCAGCCAGGCGACGACCCGGGACCGCTCGCCCTGCTGGCGCTCGCGCAGTCGCTGGATCCGGTTGACGTCGTCGACCGGCCCCCACTCGCCCTCGTCGAAGGGGAGGTCTATGGCGATCCGCCAGCGGCCGTCCTCCTGCGGCATCAGGTCGTGGTCGGGCAGCTCGTCCTCGTCGGCGACGTTGCCGAACACGATCTCGGCGGTGCGGGTGGTACCGCGCCACACGAAGCCGAGCTGGTCGCTCAACTGCCCGTGCTCGACGCCCAGTTCCTCGGACAGCAGGCGCCGGGCGAGGGCGACCCGGTTGCCGGGGTTGTCGTTGACCTGGGCGTTGGCGATGACGGAGTCGACGTCGACGCCGGACAGCTCCAGCCGTACGCCGGGGTTGGCGTCGGTGCCGGTCTCCTTGATCTCGGGGAACCTGGCCGCCCACTCGGCGACCTTGTTCTTGATGATGCCGACCTCGGCGCCCGGGATGGGCGCGAGCACGGACCCGTGGTTGAGCGCGCCGAGCCGCCGGATGGTCAGCTCGGCCAGCGAGGGCACGCTGGGCGCGAGCGCCGAAAGCAGCAGCGTGCACACGAGCCGGTTGTCGCCGATGAACATGCGGCAGCGGTTGGCGCGCTGCGGGTCGGTGACGGTCTCGGGGCTGGTGCGGTACTGCCTGACGTCGTCCTCGGTGATGTCGTACGAGCTGAGGAGGTAGGGCCGCAGTTTGGTCTTGTAGAGCTTGTCGGCGGCCTCGAAGACGACCTTCAGGCTGTCGGTGAACGGCTTGTCGCCGCCCTCCGCGATCACCGGGTAGAGGTCGCCGACGGGGATGAGCTGTCCGAGCCGGATCTCGTCGCGGTGGTCGGCGAGCAGCTGGCCCATCAGCTTGAGACCGGTACGGGAGCGCTGCAGCGCGGACGAGATGTGGACGAGGGTGTCCATGAACGCCGGCGAGAAGGGGTACGTCAGGCGGAACGACTCCGCGTCCGCGCCGGTCGTGCCCTTCTCCGAGCCGAGGAGGGTGTCCCAGACCTGGGTGCCGACCCGCCTGGTCTGCTCGAAGGCCGCGTCGACGAGCCGCTCCGCCTCGGCGTCCTTCGGCTTGAGGATGCGCGCGTGGGCGATCTGCGGGAGGTTGCGGTCCTCCAGGGTGATCTTGTCGAAGCGGCCGGAGGCCAGGTTCAGGGTGTCCTGGATGGAGGCTTCCGCCGCGCCGGACACCTCCTCGCCGACGAGTTCGCGCAGGTCGCGCTGGCGGGCGATGAACGACACGACGGGGATGGCGCGTCGGGCGTCGCCGCCCTCCACGAAGTTCGTGATCTTGCTGGCCTCGCGGGCCACGAACTTCTGCTCGTGGATGAGGGTCGCGAGCCAGAGGATCAGCTCGTCCAGGAACAGGATCAGCCCGTCGTAGCCGAGCGACTTGGCGTGCTCGGCGATGACGGACAGCCCGGCGTCCAGGGAGATGAAGCCGTGCTCGTTCTCGGCGGCGTTCTGGGCGAAGCCGGGGAAGAGGTTCGTCGCGGCGTCGTTGACCAGCTTGGCGCGCAGCTCGGCCGGGGTGGAGGGGTTGCGGAGGTCGAGCGGGGTGCCCCCCTCGTGGTCCTCCTCGGCGGCGAGGGCGGTGTCCAGGAGCTGCGGGGTCCAGGCGAAGCCCTCGCCCCATTCGTCCGTCTCGTCGTCGCCCGCGTCACCGCCACCCAGGCGGCGGATGACTGCCTCGTCGCCGAAGTTGGAGCGGTTGGCCCGGATGTCAGCGAAGAGGGAGTCGGTCCGGTACACCTGCGGGGTCGGGGCGTCCGGGTGCAGCTTCTTGACGTGCGTGACGTACCCGCCGAGCACTCGCTGTTCGAGGGCCTTCGCGCCGAGCATGTGGTACGGCACGAGCAGGAACTTCTTGCCGTCCGTGGTGAGCCACTCGTGCTTGGTCAGCACCGGGTCGAACTCGGTACGGGCACGGGCGGCCGAGTCGCCGCTGAGCAGCGCGTAGAGCACCGCCATGAAGTGCGACTTACCGGAACCGAACGAGCCGTGCAGGTAGGCCGCCTTGGACCGGTGTCCGTCGAGCGAGGACTTGATGAGCGCCAGCGCCTCGTCGAAGTTCTCCAGCAGCCGCTCGGTGACGACGTAGTCCTTGAGCGCGTTCTGGGCGCCTTCCGGGGTCGTCGCCTCGGCGAGCGACAGCACGAAGTCGGAAGTGGAGATCTTCTTCTTGATGTCGATGACATCGCGGAGGAGGGGCGGCTGGGCCATTACCTGTCTCGCTCTCCTTCTGGCGGCCTCGGCCGCCGGTCGTACTCAATCGTGTGGAGATGTCTGCTGCTGGTTGGCTGCCTGATCAGACCCTCGGTATGGTCGATGGTATGGCAACCAAGAAGTACACCGTGACGCTTCCCGAGGAGCTCGCCGAGGCCATCCGGGCCGAGGTCGGCCCCGGCGGCTTCAGCCGCTACGTCACGCACGCCATAGAGCGCCAGCGGGAGCGGGAGCGTCTGCACGAGGCGGTGGGGTGGTGGGAGTCCGAGTACGGGGAGATCACCGAGGCGGAACTGGCCGAGGTCGAGGCCGAGCACCGCGACCTGGAACGGCAGCACGCCGAGCGGACCGGCGCCTCCGAGACCGGTGAGCAGCCGCGCGGGCCGAAGCGGGATGCCGCGTGACCGGAAACCGGGTCTACGTACTCGACAGCGAGGGGCTTTCGCAGTGGGTGCGTGGGGAGCGCCGCATGGGCGCCTACCTGAGGCACGCCGACGACGCGGGTATCCCGGTCGTCACCACCTCGATGACTCTCATCGAGGCATACGACCCCACGCGCCAGCTCCCCAAATGGCACTGGGCCCTCTCCAAGATCCGTATCGAGCCGGTGACCGAGGAGATCGCCAAGGAGGCGACCGGCCTCTTGAAGGCGACGGGCCTGCACGGCCACAAGTACGCCATCGACGCGGCCCTCGCCGCCGTCGCGCTGCGGCAGCCCGGCCCGGTCACCGTGTTCACGTCGGACGAGGACGACATGCGCAAGCTGTGCGCCGACCGCGTGCTGGTCGTGAAGCTCTGAGCCGATCACGGCTCGTCCCCCTTCGCAGCTCGCTTCCTTCGGTGTGCCCGCGCTCCCCTTAGTGCTCGGACGTGCCACGCAGGCCCGGCCCACGGGGGGGCGGTTCGCCGCCCCGGCCCGAGGTCGGCCACCGGTCCAGATCGTAGGGGAGAATCCCGAAATACAGGTAGGCGGCGGTGCCCACGACGTGCCACTCCGGCGGATGTCAGCACGCTGACCATCGGCAGTCAGTAGGGCGCTCGCAGCGTCAATGCTGGGGTTCCTCCACCTTGACGGCAGTGGTGTCCGCGTCGAGCTGGTCAGCGTGTGCTGCGGCAACAGGTTCCTCGTGGTCTTCCACTACTTCGCCGTCCACGACGTCCCCGTCCGCCATACGATGCGACGGATCTGCCAGCGACAGGCCGGCAAGGTGCTTCTTGAGCCTCTTGGCCATCGGAAGGTAGGTCGCGAAGGTGAGGGTGCCGGAGACGGCGGCACCGACGAGGGGGATGGCCTTCGAGACGCTCTTCGCGAAGGAATCCTTTGTCATCTTGACGCCGAGGTAGGCTGCGACCTTTTTGACGATGGGATAGATGAGGCCCTTGGTGAGCGCCTTCTGAGGCAGCTTCTTGACGGCCTGCTCCGACATCATCGCCGCGACCTTCCCCACGGCGGCGTTCGCCGACTGGGTACCGAACATCACACCGAAGAACAGCGTGAGCACCGCCATGGTCGCGTCGTCGACGTCGTCGCCCTCGTCGGAGAACAGATCGGGCCAACTGTAGAGGTACGCGAGTTTCTGCGCGATACGCAGCATATGGCCGACATACTGAGCCAGGTCGGCGGGCACGGTGGCGGGAAGGGCGAGGGCACCGGGTATCCCGGCGGCGGCGGAGAGAGCACTGACCTTGGCGGTCTCGTAGCGAATGGAGTCGCCGGCCACCTTGTCGAGAATCTCGACGGATATGCCTGCCGCAGCGGGGGTCTCCTCTACCGCCTTCCGGATCTCCTCCTCCGAGCAGCGGCGAGCCAGCGCACTTCGGAGGTACGCCTCCCTGTTGATACGCACACCCGGAAGCTTGGCTGCGCTCACCAACACCGTAGAGAAGCGCGACTCGGGGTTCTCGATCCCTTTACCCGGTTTCATGGCAAGAACTTACAGTAGCTCCGGGCTCCAAGGGCCTGATCGGACCTGCTCCGTTGAGACCTCGTTACATGCGTGACGGTGGGGTGCGGGTTGGATCCATCACGGTGCCGATCGCCCCTGGGAAGGCGACCTCCGCTGGGAACCTGCGCCCTCTGGCCGGATGTTGACCGTCATGACAGCCGACACCGGCATGGCGCCCGGCGGGCAAGACGCCGAGACCGCTGAAGGTGCTGCGGAGGCGGAATGCACAGGGCCCTCGACAAGCACACGCTCGCCGGAAGGCCCTGCCATCGGGGCCGCCACTGTCAGAGTGCCGCGAACTCGATGAAAGCGGTCCACGCCCTGGGTTGTACGGCCAGCGCGACTCGGGTTGCGTCCTTTGAGTCGCGGACGCGGACCCTGTCGGGGCAGGTGGCGACCTCTACACATTCGCCGCCGTCACCAGCGCTGTAACTGCTCTTGAACCACGCCAGTCCGTCCAGGCCAAGCCCGGCGTTCTCCCCGCTCATCTCTCTCCCAACAGCTTCTCGATCAACGCACGTGATTCTGCCGGAGTGTGGGCCTGTGCGCGCAGGGACCCGTACGTACGCTCAAGCTCTCGGACTCTCTGACGCTCCGTATGGACCCGGCTGTCGCCTTGTACCTCGGCATAGGCGATCCTGCGCCCATCCCTCATCTCCATCAAGGTGAACGGGCCGGCCAATCCCGCATGTTCCTGACGGGAGAGCGGCATCACCTGAATCTCCACGTTCCGCTTCTCCTCGACGAGCAGGAGTTGCTCCAACTGCCCCCGCCATACCGCCTCACCACCCAGCGGACGCAGGAGTACGGCCTCCTCGATCACAAAGCTCAGGTGCGGAGCGGGCCGCCGGTCGAAGATCTCCTGTCTCGCCAACCTGGCGACCAACCGCTGCTCGATGACTTGTTCGTCCAGTTGCGGGCGCCACATGGCGAACACCGCTCGCCCGTAACCTTCGGTCTGCAGGAGTCCTGGCATAGCCTGAGTGGCGTACACGTGCAGTACAACCGCCTCGGTCTCCAGCTTTGCCGCGTCCCGGAAGAACGCCGGATACTGAGCCCGAGCGACCTCCTCCTTGCCCGCGCTCAACACCCCACTCGCGTCAAGCACTTCATCAGCCTGCTCGATGAACCTCGGTGGCGGAATACGTCTCGCCTGCTCGAACGCCGCGATCGTCGAGGCCGAGTATCCGGTCAGCGAACCGAACCTCGCCCGGTCCATCCCCGCCCGTTCCCGGAACAGCTTCAATTGCCGCCCGAACACACACAGAATGCCCGTCCCGACCTCGTACTCCGGCTGCTGAACCTCGTCGTCCACGCCGCGACTCCTCCCGTACGACCACCACGGCCACCGGACTCCACCCGCCCAACACGCAGCCCGGAAACCGGTCACGCCCGACACCTCTTACAAGCGCACAGCCGACGTGTACAGCCCGTACCCGTCAGGGCGTCGCTCCTGTTCAACGCTACGCAGAGTCCGCAACCGTTGACCGTATGAATGCAGCAACTCCCCCGAACGGGCATATGCCACGGCACCTCGCACCCGAACGCGAGTTCACCATGCGCTTCACCTCAACGCCGCGCGGTGCCCGCCTCGCCCGCCGATTCGTCTCACACCGACTGAACGACTGGGGTCACCCGTACACGACGCCGGTCAACGAGACACTCACCCTCATCGCGGCGGAGTTCACCGCTAACGCCGTACGCCACGGTCACGTGCCCGGCCGGGACTTCCACGTGCAACTCACCCTGACCGAGGGCGTGTTCCGCATCGAGGTGACCGACACCCGGGCCGAGAAACTGCCCCCGTCGACTCCCCCGGCCCCCGACTTCGCATCCGAGTCCGGCCGTGGCCTGCTCCTCGTCGCTGCCCTCGCGGACGACTGGGGCGTCACCCCTCGTCCGACCGCCCCCGGCAAGATGGTCTGGGCGGAGCTGCGCGTACCGACCGGAGGCCGCCCGCACACGCACGCGGCGACCCCCGGTCCAGCGGACTCGGCATCGGCGCACAAGCACGACACCGAGCCGTTTCCGACTACTTCTTCACTGCGGCGCGGCGACCTCGGATTGCGGCCGGAGGCTGCCAGTTACGGAGATCGTCGTCCGTGAGGCCGTGCTCGCCCTGCTTCTGCTGGCGATAACCAGCGAAGAAGTCCGCCGGGGAGCCGCTGTAGAGCATGTCGAACTCGTTGTGCCACTGGGACAGCCACGGCTGGAGTTCCAGCAGGCCAGCGAGGAAGGGCGTGATCTCCTCGGTGGACAGCGCGGTGTTGGTGAAGTACGTGGCGAGGGCCTGCGCCTGCTCCCGATGGTCCCAGCCGGCCCACCCGTACAGCTCGGGGGTGGCGGCGTTGGTCTGTCCGTAGGAGACGAACCGCTCCTTGGGCACGTCAAGCTTGCCGCGCGCCCGCCAGTAGGAGGGGCGGAGGAAGTCGGCCGAGGTGTACTTCGGCGGCACGGGGATGGAGTCCCGGATCTTCCGCTTGGCGGGCTCGTCAGGCGCGGCATCCTCCTTGCGCTGGAGGTCCCACACCTCTTCCCAGTCGGCGCGCTTCTTCAGGCCGGATGGCTTGTAGCGCAGGGCGGAGAGGAATGGCACGTGCTCGTCGGTGACCAGCTCGGCAACAACCTTCGCAAGTTCCTTGCGGGGCGCGTAGAGCTTGGCAACGGAGACGAAGTCCTCGTCGCGGGAGAGCGCGTCGGTGAGCCGGGCCAGGGTGAGAATGGCGGGCTGCCCGTTCTCGTCGAACCAGTGGTCGCGGCTCTCCATCCGGTCGAGCAGCCAGGCCCGGAGCGCCTTCTCCTGGAGCGCATCCCAACCTTCAGTGGCCCAGCGCCGCTTGTACTCGGGGCGCTCGATCATGCCGATGGCGCGGTTCGACTCGATTGCGTCGATTCGCTTTTGGACGATCTCGCGGTAGGGGGTGGGCCAGTGGGCTGGGATCTCCGTGACGGGGGTGGAGTTGTGCCGCTTGAACCACTCGCCACTGGCCTCGCCTGCGGCCACACGGCGGGCGAGGACAATCTCGAAGGCCCGCTCACCGAGGGAAAGTTCGGGAAGGTTCGGGTCGTCGGGGTCTTCGGAGACTCGGAGACTTTCGTGGTGAAGGCTGTAAAGAGAGTAGACCTGCCAGTCCAACTCCTCCTGCAAGGCGACCATCCGGGTGCGCGTAAATTCCCACGTCTTGCGAGCCTCGTGAAGTGTTGAAGCCGTGGGAGTGCAGGCTTTGGCCATGGCGGAGGGGGCAGCGGAAGATAGCCGTTGAGTGAGGCTGTCGAGGGTAGCGGCGAGCATAGTGGGATACCGAGCAGGAAGCGGGAACTGTTCAACGTTCGTCCCGTTGAACGCGAAACGATGCTCCCATAGTTCGTCAGAGATGCCACCCCCGATCCCGCCGTTCCCCTTGTCGAAACACACCTGCTTCAGCCAGAAGCCAGCCGTTGAACTGTTCAGCAACGCCACCAAAGGCAGGTGATCTTCTCGGGTAGCAGAAGTGGCAAGCTTGATAACTGGCGCGGTACGGTTGTACACACTGCTACCAGAGTCCATGGCAAAGTGATTGTGCGTTGTCACATCCGCGAACGTGATCGACAGTGGCGCTTCATACGCAGATGCCGTGTGCTGCATGTAGTCCCACCAGCGAAGCCCAGCATCCGCCATGCTCCCCTGGAAGGTACGCCGAACCTCCAGAAACCTCCGCAGAAACCACAGCTCTTGCGAGAGCCTAACGTCATCAGCCTCTTTGGCGTAGGGATACCAAATCGCATCCGAGGGGTTCCCCTGCCAATCACGCACCACTTCGCCTACCATGAGTGGCCGCAATGCACGCTTGTCTGCCGTAGTGCGAAGAGTTGCACGGAGCGGCCGAATATATGCTTCATCTGCCCCCACACGAACGCCTCGACCGATAGGCGGTTCAACGACAGAGCGCAACTTGCGAGATGCGGCACCTTCAATCTGCTCAACAAGCTCAAGGCTTCCTGCTGTCAAAATCCAGGGATGAGAGCCGAAATACCGATTGCGTTCTAGATCATCAGTCGAAACCCACTGACTATACGAGCCAGGTTCGTCAATTTGGCTTTGAATTGCCCTCCATACGAGACCATCCTCAGCATTCTCGGGCGCCGACGGTTCCCCCTGAACACTCCGCACCGTGCGGATGACGGCTGAACGATCACTCCCAGAACGTCGCTTACCCACCAAGATCACTGTGGGCGTGCCATGCCCGGGAATATAAGCTCCCGAGGTGTCGATAACCTCAGTCAGTTCAACTTGATGGGCAAAGTAGCTTTCAATTAGCTTCGTGCCGAACTCACGCTTCATAAAAGAATTCGCCGTGATCTGGCCAACCATTCCATATCCACGCCCCTCAGCGTCCCCCCGCTTGGCGAGACCGAAGAAACGCTGAGCAAACGGAACCGACAACGCGTACGTACCGCCGCAGGCGTCGTATAGCTCCCGATATAGATCATTCAACATCTTGTCTTTGACCGTGATGTACGGCGGGTTCCCCACCACCACGTGGTAGCTCCCCTGCTCCAAGATTCCCGGATGCTCGTGAACGTCCTCCGTGGCGTAAGCGAACGACGCCAGTGGGTCATCCACGTCATCCTCGTCCCCACCCAGCGTCAGCTCCAACTGTCGAGCCTTGATGAGCGAGTCACCCACCGCCAAATGCACCGGCCACTCGTACTTCGCAGCTTCCACCAAGGTCAGCGTGCCACTGGCAGCCATAGCTGCAACCAACAGCCGGAACCGCGCAATAGCCACCGCAAACGGATTGATGTCCACCCCGTGCACCGAGTCCAGCGCTGCCCGGACCCGCTCATGCACATCCCGCCCCGGCTGTCCCTCTCCCCAAAGCCGCACCAACCGCCGAAACGCCCCCAGCACAAAGTGCCCCGACCCACACGTAGGGTCGATCATCTTCAGTTCCTCGTACCCGAACTCCCGCACAGCCGGATTCATCGTCCGGTCGAGGATGAACTCCTCCACGAACTCCGGCGTCTGAAGCAGCGCATACGTCTTCCGAGCGGCCTCGCTCAGGTCCTGGTACAGATCACCCAGGAACCGCGTGTCCCAGCCCTCCGTGCCGTCCTCGTTCAGCGGGTCGGTGAAGTCGTGGACGAGGACGCCCGCCTCATCCCTCCCCCGCCAGAACTCGACCAACTCCCGCGCACCGTCATGCGACAGCGGAACCTGGTACAGCGGGTTGTGCCGCTGGTCGAAGAGCAGCCGCCCCGCCTGCCCCTGCCCCAGTTCCTCGAACGCCTTCTCCAACCAGCCCCGGTACGTCGGGTCCTCGTCCGACTCCACGTACGCGTCGTACCGGGACTCCGCCAACTCCCGCCGGTCCCCGTCCGGCCCCGTCAGGTAAGGCTCGGGGATCAGCCGGTTGTCCTCGCAGAACCGCACGAACACGGTCCCCAGCACCCACGCCACCGCGACCTGCGTGACCCGCTCGTCCAGCCACGAGGTCCACGTCGCCGCCGTACGCCCCAGCTTGCGCGCCTGGTCGTACTCGGCCCTGAGCCGCGCGTTGACATCCCCCAGCGCCTTCACCTGGCGCCCGAGGTCGGTCTCGACCGCCTTGACCTGCTGCTTCAGGTCGTTCAACAGAGCCTTGCGGTCGATCACTTCGCGTCTCCCTCGACACCACTGGCACTAGCCATACCCTCGCCGGACCCACGATGGGCGTTGCCCACCCACGTGTCCGGAAGCTGAATCCACTCCCCCAGGCCGGCCTGGTACGGCACGGCCACCTGCCCGAGCCGGGGCTCGCGCGACGGGTCGGCCTGCGGGACCAGGAGCCACAGCCCCCGCCCGCCCCGCCGGGCCGCCGACGCCAGCCGGTGCAGGACTCCCATCGCGTCGTACCGCGCGAACGCCCCGGCCTCCGTCAGCAGCACAGGACCGGCCTCGTCACCGCCGCCACCGTTGCCCAGCAGCTCCGCGATCCGGGGCTCCACCGCGCCCCACGCCGTGCGCGCGTACTCCGCGAACCGCACCGCGCCCTTGGAGCCCGGCTCGGCGGCGTCCGCCTTGAGCAGGGTCTCCCAGGTCGGCTTGGTGCCCGGCGTGACCTGCGCGTGCAGAGCCTCCAGGAACAGCTCGGTCACCGAGACCGCTTCCGCTCCCAGCCGTTCGCCGCCCAGCCCGGCCACCGCCTCGCGCACCGACCGCTGCCCGACGGTCAGCACCCGGAACCCGTCCCGGCGGGCCGAGGCGAGCAGCCGTTCCTCCGCGCGCACCGCGCCCGCGAGCTGCGGGTCGTCGGCGTACCGCGTCACCGCGCCCGTACGCGTCGACTGCCGCCACGCACCCGTCGTCAAGTAGCTCGACGCGTCGTCCACCCGCGTCGGCAGATAGCGCAGCACGCCCTCGCGCTCGCGCATGCTGAGCGACAGTTCGAAGCCGGCGTCGCGCAACGCCTTGGTGAGAGGGCCGCCCGTCGGCAGGTCGTGGTGCGTGCCGCCACGCCCGTCGGGAACGACCATCTCCGGGAAGCGGGCGCGGACCCGCTCGTGCACGGCCTCGCCGGTCAGGCCCGGCTGCTGCCCCCCCGGCATGCCCGGGATCCAGCGGACGAGACCGGCCTGGGTGAGGCGCAGCGCCCTGACCAGCGACAGGTCGCGCGGGTAGATCTCCAGGCGCGGCGTGGCGGCGGCGTTCACGGACGCGGCCGCCGCCAGTTCCACCATGCGCCGCTCGTCCCAGTCGACCGTGCCCGGCGGCAGCGGCAGCGCGCCCAGGTCGGCGAGCACGGTCGCCGCCGTCGGCAGGGTGTCCAGCTTGGCCAGCCGGTCGGCCGTCTTGCCGAGACGGGTCGCGTACTCCAGCAGGCCCGGCGCGGTGGGGGTGTCCGGGCCATCGTTCTCCCGCACGTCGAGGGCGAGCAGGCCGGCGCCGAGGGACTCATCCGTGGCCTTGCGGTTCGGCTGGTGCTGGAACTCGGCTTCCTGCGGCAGCAGTTGCTCGACCTCGACCACGGCCCGTACGGCCGCCAGCGCCATCGCGCGCCGCTGCTCGCGCCCCGCGAGGTGGGTGCCGCGCCGGACCGCCAGGGCGTCCGCGATCTCCACGGCCGAGGCGACCCGGCCCATGCTCACCAAAAGGTCGATGATCTCCGCGCGCAGGGCCTGGACGGCGGGCTCCGCCTTCCAGCGCTTGCGCTCGTCCTTGAGCAGCTGCGGGATGCGGCCGTGGCTCAGCCCGAGGCCGTCCGCGACGTCCTTCTGCTTCGGCCAGACGCCGATGTCCGGCAGGACCCCATGCTCGTCGGGCAGGCGCAGCAGCAGCCGGACCATCTCCGCCTTGTTGCGGTTGGAGCCGTTGTTGTTGACGGCGGGCACGAAGACGGTGGCGAGGGTGTCGAGGCTGACGGAGCGGAGGGTGCGCGGGGACAGTGCGCCCGCCGATTCGCCCGTCGCCAGCTCCCCGACGAGGGCCGACTCGGCAGCCGTCAGCTGCTCCAGCTCCTCCTTGGCCTCCGCGCGGCCCTTCGGTGTGAGCGGCGAGACGGGGATCTCGCGCAGCCGCTCGCCCCATTCACGCTGCCGCTGCTGGACCTCGTTGCGGGTCTTGGCGCCGAGGCCGGGGGCGTTGACGAGCTTGCGGCGGCTGTAGTCGAGCAGTCCACCGACCGTCGTGATGCCCAAGCCGTACAGGAACGACTGGGCGGCGGGCGTGAGCCCGGAGACCGTCAGTGGAGTGTCCCGGGTGACCTCGGCGGCCAGGCGGTCGCGCTGCTGCTCGGCGGTCTCCGGCTCGGCGTCCGCGATCCCCCCGGCAGGCAGCGCCTGCTCAGCAGCTCCCGTGGTCTCGGCGGCCGGGTGGCGGGAGCGGTGGCTGGACGGGACGGTCTGCGAGGCGTCGAGGAAGACCTTGCGCCAGGCGTCCCGCATCGGCTTCAGCTCGGGGAAGCGGGTGGCCGCGTCACGGTGCAGGGCCTTCTGGAAGAAGGCGACGAGCCCGTCCCGGACGGCCGGGTCGAAGGCCTCGGCCGCGATGGTCGGGTACGGCCACTCCTTCGCGTCGGTCATGCGCGGCAGGACGCTGCCGTCGCCCCACTTGGGCAGCTCGCCGGAGGCCATCTGGTGCAGGGTGACGGCGACGGCGTACCGCTCGGCGTGCGAGTCGTAGGAGCCGCGGGTGATGACGTCGACGAAGGGGTCGAGGTAGCCGTCGGTGCCCGCGTTGGTGCTGCTCGCCGGGTAGCCGGCGAGGGAGAAGTCGATGAGGACGAGTTCGCGGGTGCGGTTGGGGCGGATGCGGATGGCGATGTTGTCGGGCTTGATGTCGCGGTGCCAGACGCCCTCGCCCTCGAGGAAGTCGACGGCTCCGAAGAGGTAGTCGCCGTACGCCTCGAGCTGGTCGACCTGGAGGCGGCCGTTCTCGCGGAGCTGGCGGGCGACGGTCTCCTCGCGGCGGCGCGGGCGTGCGCCGCCCTCGGTGCCCGGTCCGCCGTCGTCGCGCTCGTCGCCGACGTACTCCAGGGCCAGGACGGTACGGCCGCCGAGGTGCAGCGGCTCGGGTTCGACGAGGCGGATGATGCCGGAGTGGGGGCGCAGGCGTCCCATGGCCTCGGCCTCGCGGGCGAGGATCTCGCTGCGGCTGTCGGAGAGGGCTACCTTCAGCACGGCCAGCGGGCGGGTCCTGCGGGCTTCGGCCTGAAGGTCGCGGACGAGGAAGGCGCGGCTGGTGGAGCCAGTGCCGAGGCGGCGACGGATCTCCCACCGGTCGGCGAGCACGTCACCGGCGACGGCTTCCAGCGGGTCCTTGTCGGCGGCGGTGTCGTCGTCCCCGTCGCCCGGCGCCTCCGTGGCGGTGGCCGCCGGGGCCGGGGCGGTGAGGGAGTCCTCGACGACCTCCAGCAGCTCCAGGAACTCGTCCACGCTGGAGAGGCGCTGACCGGGCCGGTAGGCGGTGGCGGCCTGCACCAGCTCGTCCACGTCCTCCGACAGGCCGTCCACCAGGGAGCTGGGGCGCAGTCCCTCCCCCGCCTCCAGGCGGGCCAGCAGCTCGGCCTGGCTGGCGGCGGGGGCCTTGCCGGTGACCAGCAGGTAGGTGAGGACGCCGAGCCCGTACACGTCGAGGTGGACCGGGTCGGGGTTGAGGGCGGTCAGCTCGGGGGCCAGGTAGGCGTCGGCGTCGTCGGCCAGGTGCATCGCGGACAGGGCGGTCGGCGCGAAGCGGGTCATGCCCTGGCCCTGGCCCTGGGAGGAGTCGCCGCTGCGCTGGGTGGCGATCTGCCAGTCGGAGATCTGGAGGTGCGGGCTGAGCCACGCGGCCTCCTCCCCCACGGCCCGGCCCTTCCTTCCGCGCGCCCGGGGGACAACAAGCACGGAGCGGGCGGCGAGTGCCCGGTGGTGGATGCGGCTGGAGTGCGCGGAGCGCATGGTCTCGGCGAGTTGGCGGACCAGCGCCATCCGGCCGAGGATGTCGAGCTTCTCGCCGTACTGGACCAGGTACTCGTCCAGCTTCAGGGTGTCCGGGTGGTAGTCGAAGATCAGCGCGGGGCCGGCGGCGTGCCCGGAAGGGAAGTACTGCTTGAGTTCGACTGCACCCGGGTGCTTGAAGCGGCCCAGCACCGCGGCCTCGCGCCGGGCGGCATTCTCGACGGACTGGCGCAGGGAGGCGTCGGAGCCGCGCTCGCTGAGGTAGATGCGGACGCGGGCGGCCTCGGGCAGGTCGCTGTGCCGAGCGAGGTAGTCCGCCCAGGTGGGGCCGGAGTCGAAGGACTTCCGCTCCAGCTCGTACGGGCCGACCTTGTACTGCGCGTCGCTCTTGCGGATGCCGATGTGCTTGAGGGCCGCCTCGATCTCGCGCGAGCCGATCGCGGTGATGCGGCGCCGCTCGTCACGCGGGGGCTGCTTGAGCATCTCGACCAGTTGGTGGACGGTGTATACGCCGTTCTGGTCGTGGGCGGGCAGGCGTACTCGGAGGCTGTTGTCCGTGAAGCAGACGGCCTCGGCGACCCAGACCCGCTTGTTGCCGGGCAGGGCTAGCAGGCCGGCCAGTTCCTTGGCCTTGCGGTTGACCAGGTGCAGCGGGTTGCCGTGCGTACGGCGGCGGCCACCAGGAGTGGTCTGCACCCAGGTGCCGTTCTCGGAGGTGACCGAGCCGTGCCAGTCCTTCAGCTCGATCATGCAGACGCCGCCGGGGGCGACGACCAGCAGGTCCACCTCACGGACGTGGCCTGTATTCGCGGTGAAGGTGAAGTTCGACCAGGCGCGCCAGGGATCGGAGTCCGGCAGCTTCTCCCGGATCGCGTCCAGGCCACGGCGTTCGTGATCGAACTCGGACTCGGTGACCGTGACCCACCGGCCTTCCCGCATGCCTGTTCCCCGCTCCTCGTGTACCTCAGGGACCGCCCTTCCCCATGGTCAGCCCCTTGAGGCAGATCCTAGTGGCTACCCACGGCGTGAAAAGAGGCAGTGAAGGACGGAACTATAGGACATACGGCCTACACGATCGGAATCAGTACTCGTGATCGCGTGGAGATGGATCACGTCGACAGGGCGACCGCCGCTGCCTCCATCTGTACTCACTCCCGAACCCGCACCGCCGGGCCGCGCTGCCGGTCTGCATGCTGGGCCATGGCCCGGAGCAAACCGAACGCCTCCAGCACCTGCACTGCACGCTCGATGCGCCGGGTCGAGGAGAACGGTCTTGTCATACCGTCGTACTAATCTCGCGAGCATGGGACTTGGGGACATCACACGCGCAGGAGTGCTGGCCGCGGTCGAGGAGTGTCAGCACCTGGGGCGTGAAGCATTTCGCCGCCGGTACGGCTTCGGTCGGGCCACCACGTACGAGCTTGTTCTGGACGGGAACCGCTTCGACTCGAAGGCCATCGCGGGCGTCGCGCACCTGTACTCGGTCGGCAGCCCATTGTCGGCCGCCGACTTCAGCGGGGGCGCGCACACAGTGGTACGTCGCCTGAGTGCGCTCGGCTTCACGGTGACGGCCGCATCCGTCGCCACGGACGGGGTGGAGCAGGTGGCGCCGCAGGTGGTCCTTCAGCCTCGCGGCGGGGCTCGGGATCGCGGCCCGCAGAACTTCGCCAGGTCGATACGACAGGGCATCCGCATCGCGGACATCAAAGATGTGCTCGGTGAGCAGGCGGACGCGCTCACCGCCTTGTATCCCGATGGGACGGCTCGCCTGTGGGGGTCCATTCCCACGGCACAGTCCAACAACGAGAAAGTCAGAGCCCTGCGGCAGCGCCGTATCGGCGACAATGTTCTTTTCTACGCGGAGAATCATTTCATCGCACGCGCCCGCATTCTTCATCTGCTGGAGAGTTCGGCGGTGGCGCAGGCCGTCTGGGGAACCGACGCGAACGGCTCCACGTGGGAACACATCATGGCGCTGGGTGAAGTCGAAGAGTTCTCCACCCCCGTGCTCGCGGCTCCCATCCTGCAGCGTCTGAACGTTCGGGCGCCGCTCCGGAGCCTCACCCTGCGGTCCGCCGAGGACTACCGTCATGTGACCCAACTCCTGCCCAGGAAGCGGCAGCCGATTGCGGCACCATCTCCCGCCTCTCATCCGGTCGCGTCGCCGCAGCTCCGTCCAGCGGATCTGCTGGATCGTTTCGGCTCCCTCAAGACTCATCGCCGTGCCGGGGGTGACGCTCCCAGCCGCCACCAACCACTGGCCTTGCTGTGGGCGGTGTCCCGCATAGCCGCGGACAAGCCGCGACTGGCACCGTGGTCCTGTTTCCGTGCTGAAGTCGGTCCGCTCCTGGCCGAGTTCGGATTGCCCAGTTCCAAAGTCACGCCCGAGTACCCCTTCTGGCACTTGCAGGGCAGTGGTCTGTGGGAGGTGCGCGGAATACCGGGGGATGCCGGCGACACGCCGCGAACAGGAGTCCTCGACAAGGTCCAACCCGTAGCAGGTCTCACTCACGAAAGCGCCGAGTTGCTGCGGAATCCGCTCACTCGCCTCCAGGCCGTGGTCAGGCTGTGCAGCACGTACCTCGACGATGTCGACCAGCGTGAGTTGCTCAGTCGAGTGGGCCTCGCCGGCTACGCGACGGCCGACGGCCTGCCCGAAGACGACCTGGACGGCAGCGGCGAGGAAGGCACCGATCAGGAGCGGGCTGCAGGCCCAGTCCCGCGGCGGCCCTCCAACTCCTCACGGCCGGTACGCAATCCCGCCATCGTCAACCAGGTCAAAGACCTCTACGGCAACGCCTGTCAGGTGTGTACGACACGTCTGCGGTACAAGCGCAGGCCCTACAGCGAGGCCGCGCACATTCGCGGCCTCGGATCCCCGCACGACGGGCCGGACGAGCTGGCGAACCTGCTCTGCCTGTGCCCCAACCACCACGTTCTCTTCGACGGCCTCGAGATCTTCATCGACGTCGACGGCTACGTGAAGAAGACGCACGGAGGCGAGTCCTTGGGACGTCTCCACCGAAACGCCAGCCATCGGATCGACGATGAACACCTGCGCTACCACCGGACACTGTGCGACCTCAACAGGCTGACGGGCAAGTAGGCAGGAGAACACTCCCGCGGAAGCCGGCCTGTCCGTCAGGCCGGCACGGCCTCCCGTGCCACTCCGCCCGTCAGCTCCCTCAGCTTCTCCCGTGTCTCCGCGTCCGTCGAATACACGATCGTGCCGACCATTCCCCGGGTGAGCAGCACCTTGTAGGTGTTGCGGATCAGGCGGTCCACGTCGGTGTCCGAGGTGGACTTCTTGAACACCGTGTCCTTGGACGCCGCGCGGTCCGTGATCCAACGGTCGCCGCGCCAGACCATGTCGGGGCCGATGATGACGCCGGACCAGTCGTACTCGAAGCCCTGGGCCGTGTAGACGCAGCCGACCTGGCCGAAGCCGGCCGGGTCGGTGGCCCACAGGGCGGCCGGGGGCGCGCCAGAGACGGAGCGGTCGCCGCGCAGGTTCCAGGGGCGGGCCCAGTCGCCGATCACGACGTCGGGAGGCAGCGGGTCACCGGGCTTGGGCTCCGGGGACCAACGCCAGCAGTAGCCGGCGGACATCCGGGCACCGTAGCCCTGTGCTCGGCGGTCTTGGAGGAACGCCTCCATCTCCTGCGGGCTGTCGGCGACCAGCAGTTGCATCCGGCCGTCGGGTTCCCAGACGACCGGCCCACCGGACTCGAGGCCGAGAAGCCGGACGACCCAGCGCAGGTAGCTGTCGCTGCCGCCGCAGCGGAACTGGCTGTCGAGCGGGACGACATGGCAGGGAATGTCCCGCTTGTTCGCCGCTGCCCTGATGTCGTCCACGGTACCCAGCTCGCCGGGGCGCACCACCTGATGTTCGTCGAGGAAGAAGACGGGTACGTAGGCGACGTCGAGCAGCTCGTCGATCTGTGCCTTGCCGGTACGGTTCCCGGCGCGCGTGAAGCGGTTGGCCGAGGTCTCCCGGATACGGTGGGCCTCGTCGCAGATCAGGGCACCCAGGCTGTTCTTCTCGGCGGTCATGAAGCTGTTGAAGTACTTGAACAGGTCCTGGACCTCACGCTTGCGGGCTCCGGCGACCTTCCGCATCGTCTTCGTGAAGGACTGTGAGCCGGTGGCGTGCAGTGCCGGAATCCCGCGCCGGTAGAGCTCGCCGAGAAGTTGGAGAGCGATCACGCTCTTGCCGGTGCCAGGGCCGCCCGTGACGATGACGACCTCCTTGCGATCGGCGTGCTTCGCCTTCTCCACCGCGTTGAGCACCATGCGGTACGCGACCTGCTGCTCGTCCAGAAGGACGAACTGTGTACGCTCGCGCACTTCTTCGGCGGCCACGGACATGAGCTGCTTCGACGGCACCTTGGCGGCTGCCTGGAGCTCGTCCGCCGCCGCGGCCCCCGGGTGCTTGTCGCTCAGCCTCGTACGGAGATGGTCGAGGAAGGCGCCGCGACGTTCCTCGGTGAAGAGCAGCCCGTGGCCGTCACGTTCGATCTCCCGCAGCCCGGTCACGCCGAACTCGGTGGCGTTGTGCAGATAGGCCACCCCGGCCACCCGATGCCCGTGTTCGGCCACCGCGCCGTTGAAGTTGATGAGGTATTCGCAGTAGCGGCGCACCTGCTCGATGGGGTTGAGCACCGGCTGCGCGTAGGCGTCGACATGGCACAGAGTGGGGTCGTCCTCGTGGGGCAGCGCCTGGCTCCACTGCTTCAGCTCCACCACGACATAGGACGGCTCTCCCGTGACCGGGTGCACTCCCGCAAGGACGACGTCCGCGCGCTTGCTGTTCAGCGGGAGCGCGTACTCCAGCATGACTTCCACGTCGCCCAGGCCGGCGTCGTTGAGCGCTGCGGCCAGGACGGGGATGCTGCGCTCCCAGGAACGCACCTCCGAGGCGCCGGGCCGATAGCCGTGCGAGTGGACGAACTTGTCGGTGAGACGCAGGAACAGCGAACCGTCGAGTGCCATGACGGCGACCGTCTTGGCGGACGCGCGGAACAGCAAGGACTTCCCCCAGGCAGCACGAAGAGACTCGTGCGGGTGGGGGCATGTCCTTCGAGACTCCACCGGGGTGGAGCGGAAGCCCGTCGGGCCGCGTTGACGATGTGTCCGAGGGTACCTGGCGGTGCTGACATCCATGCGGGTGACCGCGACGGCCGGACGCCCGCGCGGTCGCCCATGCGGGGGGTGTCAGGTGGTCAGGGTGCCATTGAGAATGGGGTCGCTCCCGGGAGTGACGGAGCCCGGGAGTCGTATCCAGCTCCCGGGCCCCTGGGGATGCCACCCAATGGCGCACGCCGACGGCGTTTAAGAGGACGGATCAGTCATCAGGCCGTCGTGTTCTTCCTTTGAACTACCGCACCGTGCAGAGGTGCAGGCGAGAGTCGAACTCGCATCCGACGGCGTTCGTCCGTCCCCGGTCGCACCGGCGATCGGCGGCGATGCTGAAGCTTGAGCGAGAGTCTGAGTTTGACGGCGCGGATCCTCTGCGGCTCCACGCCTTTCAGGCTGAACGTCAGTTTCAGCTTGCGCCCTTCGCGAGGGCCGGTCCTCAATCCGGCCGCCGCTGTTGCGCACCCCCGCGCTCGCACGCGGGGGCGATCATGGGGCCACCGTGCCCGGCATCAGCCGAACAGGTAGCCGAACACCGCTTCCCCGGCGCGCCGGTCGGTGACCTCGGCGCCGTTGGCCTCCTCGCGGGCGAACTTGACCGCCTGCTGGAGCTTCTCGACCCGCTCCACCAGCTCGTTCACCCGCCGCGCCGGAAGCGCCCCGGAGAACTTGACGGTCGTCCAGTACCCGATCGGCACGTCCTCGTAGTACACCTCGACCTGCGCCGGGTGCTTCTCGGTGGCCTCGGCCTTGACGTGGTTGCGCGGCACCTTCTTGGTACGGATCGTGCGGACCGCGTCCGTCTTCCACCAGTCCGTGGACGGGTCGAGGGACCAGGACTCGGCGGCGTCGAGCGTGGGCAGCTTCTTCACGAAGGCGTGCAGCTCGGTGAGTTGCTTCTCCAGGAAGAGCAGGTAGGCGACCGGGACCTCGGTGAGGATCGTCCGCCCGTCGACGGTGACGTCCGCGCAGGCTGTGCGGTTGGCCCAGTCCTTGGTCGCGGTCACGTCGAACAGCCGGGTCAGCGACGCGGACATCTCGCGCAGCACGTCCTCGGCCTGCACCTGCACGCGCGTGGACTCGGGCGGCAGTTGCTCGCCCTCCTCGTCCTTGGGCTGATAGGTGCGCGAGATCCCGGCGAGCAGCGCGGGCTTCTGCACCTTGTGGTGCGCGGCGGTGACGTCCTGGAGCGACTTGCTCTTGACGCCCTTCTCAACGGCGATGATCTGGTTCAGCTTTGTCACTTGGTCCCCCTTGGAAAACACCAGGACCGTAACTCAGGGCATCGAACGCCCGCACGCGAATTTCACGCCCGCCCCGGCGCTAACTGCCCTCCGGGCATGCCGATTTACCCGACCCGGCGGGCGACAGCCACACCTGCCCGGCCGGCACCTTCACCGGCTTCCCCGCCGCCGGGTCCCACAGGACGGCGGTCTCCCCCGAGACGCCGAACAGCAGATAGGGGGCGGCCGGCCGCAGCCGCGGACCCGCCCCCGACAGATCGCCGTCGGGGACGACGGGCCGGACGCAGGTCCACTCCGGCGCGACACCGAAGTACGACGGCGGATCGTCACCGCGCTCGGCCGCCGCGACCGTCCGGTTGACGGCCGTCTCGGCGGAGTCCCACGCCTGGATCCCCGCCCCGAGGAGCATCGCCAGGAAGAGCGCGATGTTCAGGAGGACGTTGGTGCCGTCGCCCGGGGTGGCGTACCGGTGGTGCCGGTGTTTGGCGAACCCCCACCAGGCGGGGACCACCATGACCAGGCTCAGCATCACCAGGAGCTTCACCGCGGCCACGGCCTGCCAGACGGGCGGGACACCGAGGTCGTCCGGGGTGAGCCCGAGGCCGTCGGCGTACAGGGCGTGCAGGACGGATCCCGCGGCGAGGAACGCGGACACGGCCAGCGTCACCACCAGCGGAACCGCCCAGGCGACCCACTCCCCCCAGGTCCACTGCCGCACGAGCAGCCAGAGCCCGGCGAGGACAGCGCACACGGCAGCGGTCATGAGGGTCTGCCCGGGACTCCACGCCTCGCCGAGCACCCCCACCCCCAGACAGCCGAACGCCACCAGGCACAGCCCGGCGGCCCCGACCCCGACAACCCGCCGGTCCTCACCCCCCAACTCCCACCCCGCGCGCAGGGCCCCGCCCGCACCGACGATGGCGAGGGGTATCAAGAACCACCAGGCGGAGGGCCACGCAGCGAACGCCAGGGCGACGGCCTCGGCCGCGAGGAAGGCCCACAGAACCAGCCGGATCACCCGCCCCTCGACTTGCTCCTCCCCCTGGTACGGCGCAGCCTCCCGCCACCGCCCGTCCAACGGCCTGACCGCGTGCTCCCGACCACCGACCCCACCCACACGCGCGAGCCGCAACGCCTGCCGGGGCCCACCGGAGACGAACACCCCGACGTCGTGCCGCCCCAACACCATCCCGACACGAGCGAGCCGACGACGCGCCCCGGACACCCGGACGACCCTCCAGTACGGGTACAACTCCCGGTCCCTCGCCAGGTGTTCAGCCCGCCGGACATACCCCTCCAGCCGGGCCCCACGCAACGCCTTCCGCACCCGGTCGGCGGCGCCCCGATCACACTCCTTGGCCACACCAAAGAGCCGAACCTCTATCTCGTACACCCGACTGTCAGGATCGGCCTCCACCGCCGCCCCCAACGGCCCTTCCCCCGCGGCATGAGCGTCCCGCACAGGCCAACCAAGCCGCCCAAAAACCCGCTCGGCCTCCCCCCAGTCGTGCTCCCCACCACACACCTCGACGAACACACGAACCCGCTGGTCGTATCGCGTCTGGGTCACGCTTGAACGTCCCAGCTCGACTTGAAGCCTCGGACAAGAACACCGGTCAGGTGTCCGCCGGGCAACCCCATGCAACTCCCCTCTTCAGGGCCGCTGTAGGACGGCTTACGACGTTCGAAGTCCTCTGCCATCGCCCGCATCACGCCCAACGACTCCTTCAGCGACAGAACGCTCGGTCAAGGCCAGAGAGTAGACGCCCCCTCCGCGTAGTCGGCAAGGACAACGCGGCCTGCTGGGAGTCGACGATGGCCATGAGCGGCGTCGCCGGCTCCGTACGGTATGTGCCCTGAGAGGGAAGGACTTCTGTGGCAGTCGAGCACAACCTTCGGTCGAACTTCGTCTTCGCTCCGCCCCCGGACGACCCGACCGCGTGGCAGGCCAGTACCGAGAGCTTCGGGCATGCGCTGACGCGGGACTTTCCCGAGGCATTCCTGGAGATCAACGCCTCCGCGCTGCGCGATGTACCCGTCGTCGTCATGGACTTCGAGATACAGGTGGAGCCGGACGTCTTCGTCGCGGGCACGGCCGCCATGCCCGCCCCGGACTACGCCCACGTCAGCATCGTCGACGTGACCGCACACACGGCGGCCCTGTTCGCGCGGTGGCTGCGTGACTCGTACGTGCCCTCGCCGGGCAGTGTGCGTTTCCTGAGCAGCTTCGTCATGGAGAACGGCGACGAGACGCCCTGGTCCCTCCCTGCGGCGGGTGACGCCACGGAGATCGAGACCGTGCTGCTCAGCCACCTGGACACAGCCGTACCCGAACGACGATGAACGCCGGATTCCGTGCGCGGAGATCCGGCCGCTGGTTCAGCCCTCTGGGTCTTCTCACTGCCGGGCTGCGTCGGCATTGCATCTGCATGGTGCAACTCTCCAGGGCTCGCACGTGAGTTGCTCGACGCCGATGATGTCGTCGTCGATACGGCGTACGCGCGCCACCGGATGCGTCGGGCCGGATCACCGGCGACGGCGCGGAGAGGAAGCGGAATCGCGACCGTTCATGAGCTGAATCACGCCCCAGGGGCCCCTTCCCGCGTTGCGCCTGCAACACATGATGCGAGAACATGTTCGATGTTCTGCACGTCGCGCGTGACACGCGATGACTCCGTGGCGATCGAGCGAACCGCAGGACCCAACACACTTACGGGGGTGGGTGAATGAAGTTCGACATGGGGTCGACGACCCTGTCGGATCTGGGGAAGAGCACCGCCGGGTCCAATGAGGACCTGGGCACTCTGATCACGTGGCTGATCCAGGCGGCGGAGCCGCTGGAGGGGAAGTTCAACGGGGCGGGCAAGGCCGCGTTCGACACCTTCAAGATCCACGCCGATGAGATCACGGACGCGCTGAACAGTTCACTGAGCGCGATCCTGGGCGGTCAGTCGGGCATGGACTCCGCATTCGGCACCGGTGACGTGGAGTTGGAGGACAACGCCACCCAGAACATGGGTGCCGCCAACTTCGACGCGGCCCGCTTCGGCGCACGCTGACCGCACGAGCGCGCACCCGCTCGTCCGCCGGAATCACTTTCATCGTCCTTCCAGGGGAACTTGACCATGCCTCAGAACCAGGATCGCCGTTCCTACGACACCGGCGCCTCCGGCGAAGTCCAGATCAGCTTGCAAAGCGTCATCGGCCAGTTGGAGCGCGTGCTGACCGACCGTGAGCGCGCGGTGAAGGCCGCGATGGCCGACTTCGCCGCGGACGGCGTCGCCGACGAGTACCACGGCAAGGAGATGCGCTGGCACCGCGCCGCCGGCGAGGTCCGCGAGATCATCCGGCTGGTGCGCACGACGATGGAACAGAACGACGGAACCGCGCAGTCGACCCTGGCCAGAGCGAAGGCGGCCGTCGACAGCATCGGCTGACACCCGGCGTGCGGCAACAGCAGGGGCAACGGGGAGAGGGAAGCGGGGGCTGACGCATGCCGAGGTGGGACATATCTCCGTCCGGGGTCGGAAGTGTGGTCTCGAACGTCGCAGAGGTCATGAGAGTCCTGGACGACATCGTCCAGGCGTACGCCAAGGATGTGGAGGGCGCGGCCACCGCGGCCGGGACGCTCGCGCCGGGCGGGGCGGCCGGGGAGCACAAAGGGCAGACCGGTCTGGTGGCCGCCGCCCTCGCGGAGTTCATCGAGGCCACGGCCGACGAGTTGCAGTTCATCGGCACACGCGTCGGCAAAACGGTCAACGGCGCTGTGGAGGCCACCGTCGCGTACCGGGAGGGCGACCTGGAGATGGCGGCCGAGGTGCAGCGGCGGGCGTCCGGGGTGGTCATGCCGGACATGCCGGCCGACTGGAAGGCGGGCCGTCTGTGATTCAGCCGGAGTCCATTCCGCTGTTCACCGGCGATCTCGGCCAGTTGGAGCAGCACACCGGTGCGCTCCGGGTGGACGCGGACGGCATCCGCCAGGCCGGCGCGGAGGCCCACCGCCGGTTCCAGGGGCTGTCGGCCTTCTACGAGGCACCGGAAGCGGAGACGCTGTTCGCTTCCACCGCGCCGGCACGTGATGGCGCCGACGCCTTCGCGGACAAGGTCGCCACGGTCGCGGACGCCTTGTCGACGTATGCGACCGAAGTCGCGCCGATCATCGCGCGGTTGGAGCACCTGCACAGCACGGCGACCGCGTTCGTGGCGGGGCTCAGGACGCCCGGCGGGGAGTTCGACGAGAACTGGACCGACGACGCGGACAAGGTCGAAGTGCACCAGGGGCTGATGCATGACGTGAACGTGGCGCAGGCCGCGTTCACGGCCGCCGAGATCGCCTGCAACAACAAGATCACCGCACTGGTGGGCGGCACCCAGTACGTGATGAACACCGGCGCCAGGCAGTTCAGGCCACGCGGTACGGAACTCTACGGCTACAGCGCCGAGGTACTGGACCAGGCCGAGGAACTCCCCTGGGGTACACCGGTCACCCAGTCCCACGACTGGTGGGACCTGAACGACCTCGGCTACTACACCAAGAGCTTCGTCTGGGACGGGTTCATCGTCGACAACGTCTGGGGCACCGTCGATGGCCTCGCGACCCTGGTCGGCGTCCACGGCTCGGACAGGGCGGGACAGGCCTGGGAAGGCGTGGTGCGGGCGATCGTCGGGGCCGAGACCTACCTCATGGAGTCCGGCGGCCAGAAGCCCACCGGTGTCTTCGCGACCGACTTCGCCCAGGAAAGCAAGGCGTACGCCAAGGAGTTCGGCAAGTCCTTCGTCGCCTGGGACATGTGGAAGGAAAACCCGGCCCGCGCCGCCGCCACCGTCGTCTTCAACGGCCTCACCCTGGGCGCCGGCCCGCTCAAGATCGCATCCGCGGGCAAGGCCGGCGCCGCCGCCAAGGTCGCCGCCACGATCGCGAAGGTCGGCGACGCGATCGACCCGATCAGCGCCACGGTCAAGGCGACAGGGCACGTCATACCCACCATCGCCCAGGTGACGGAGAACCTGCGCGGCGTGCACAACGTCCCCGACCTGCGCGCCCCGCACAGCGTCCTGGAGCTCTCCGACGGTTCCCGACTCGTCATCGAGGACGGCAAGTTCATCGCCTACGACAAACACGGCGACCTCGTCGGCGAGGCACCGAGGCAGGAGCACTCCCTCGCCGAAGGGACCGCACCGGCGAGGGAACGGGAGTTCGCCGAGGCCGGCGCAGTGTCGCGGGCATCGGGGGAGGCGTCCGGCGGGTCGGGAAGTGCCCATGCCGCCGGTTCCGAGCCGTCCGGTCCGGGCGGCGTCGGGACAGCCGGCGACGGTCATGTCGGTTCCGGCTCCGGCGGCAGCGGCTCGGGCGGTGCGACCGGCCCGGACAGCGGCCTCCCCGGTCGGCACGCGCAGGTCCCGCGCCCCGACTTCATGCGGGACGGGGTCAACCCGTACGGACCCCGCGGAACGCTCACGCGGGAGCAGATCGAGGAGATCCAGGTCTACCGGGCCAACCACGAGCCCGGGTACCTCAGGCAGCACTACCGGAAGAACGGCACGCGCCTGGACCTGGCACTCCACGACGAGAGCGGGTACACGCCGCCCCAGCTCACGCGACTGTCGGAGAACGGTCCGTGGGTTCGCGTCAAGGACGTTCCCGAACCTCCCACGCCTCATTACTACGACGCCGACTACATCCGCGTGGGCGCGGACACCGTGACGAGTCCGGACAGGCTCCGGGTTCTGCAGGACTCCACGTGGAATCGTCATGCCGCTGTTCAGTACGACAACCTCGTCGCGGACTGGAAGGCGGAAACGGGCAAGGCCCACGAGGTTCACGGGACCGTGGACACGGCCGCGCAGTGGGGGGAGGCCAAGGGGGCGTACAAGGAATCGCATACGGCCATGGGAGAGGCCACCGAGGCGTTCGGCGAGACGGTCGCCGAATATCACTACATAGCCGAGAATTACCCGGACTTCGAGAAGCAGACGTTGCTGGGACCGAAGAACGGCAACGACCAGTTCGACCAGGTGTGGAAGCATGAGGACGGTCGCATAGTAGTGATCGAGGCCAAGAGCAGCCCCGGTACCGAGCTGGGCCGACGAACCCTTCCAGGCGGTAAGCAGGTCTCCCAGGGCAGCAGGGAATATTTTGACGACATCCTGATCGCCATGGAAAGGCGAGGTGAATACGATCTCGTCGACGACCTGGAAAAGGCGCTCGCCCAAAAGCGGCTGGAGTACGTCGTCGTCAAGGGAGAGAGAAACGCCGGAACGTACACTGGTTACCGATATCGACGGTTTGACATTACTAGAGGGACTCTTCCATGACTGTACAGTTTCCGCGGCATGGGCTCCCTGCAGAAGCCGACGCAGGTCGGCTCAGCGAGCGGGTGGCCAGGCGAATCGACCGGCTGGAAGAGTCGACAAGCGGGATCGACTTCGCCTTCAGTACCGCTGTCATGGCACTGCGTGCCCACTGTGTGAACGACCCGCGGGCAGCCAAGGCAGAGACCTGGGAAGCCGCAGTCGCCGCAATGCAGTTGGGTTCCGCGCTATTCGCCGTGACCGGGGTGAGCGAGGGGACTGTCGAATGCCGCATCCATTACAAGGTCCGCGCCCTCTCCGCCCTCGGCCCCCTCTCCACCGCCGACGCCGGCAACTGGCTCACCGCCTTCTGGCTGGCGGTCGTCTGCCGCGAACCCCGGCGCATGACACAGCTGTGCGAGATCCCGCTGGAGCGCCTGCGGTCGCCGCAGGGGCAGTACGACGAGTACGTCTACCACTGGGTCGACACACTGCAGACGTACTGGCTCCGGCGGCCCGGGCTGGTCGAGAAGCTCACCACCACCCTCCAGATGTCGCATCCCGACGTGGCCCGTATCACCCCCCGCGACCTGCTCGACGGCGTCCTCTATCCGCCGATCCACCTCTTCTCCCGCCTGATCACGAACGACTGGGACGGCTTCGCCTCGGGCCTGATCGAGGCACTGAGGCTCCACCAGGCGTACTGGACCCTGAACGAGGAACGGGCCGCAGACATCGACGGCAGCATCGCGCTGGGCCCGCTGGCGATGGCCTGCTGGGCCTTTGACGGGCAGGTCGCCCTCGGCGTGGAGTCGGACTACCTCCCCGAGCACCTCGTCCAGCACAGCTGGCTCGGCGAGTTCCCGACCTGACGCCGGCATGAGCTCGGATGCTGAATTCTCTGCAAGGACAGGCGGCCGAAAACCGTGACAGCCCAGGACTACGACGACCAGCTGCTGGAGTCGGTGTCAGTACGCCGCCGCCGGTTGCGGGACGCTCTCCTGTTTGGTGCGCAGCGCCAACGGCGCTCGCTCGACGAGCGGTTGGGGAAGGTGCTCGTCGGTGTGGTGATCGCGGCGGTGGTGTGCGCGGGGTGTGTGGGATGGTCGTTCGTGTCGCATCGGGTCATCGGGAAGAGCCCGTACGGAGCTTCCGTAACGTCGTCCCGGCCCTCCGAATCACCGTCGCCCTCGCCGTCCGTGGCCTCTTCCACCCGGTGATAGGTTCGAACGCGTGATACCCACGGGGACTTTGAGCCGCTCGGCGACCGGCGACCGTACGGTGCTCAGCCGGGTCACCTTGGTCGGCGAGCGGCGCCGGGTCGACCTCGTGCTGCCCTCGCGGGAGCCGGTCGGGGTTCTTCTGCCCGAGATCATGCGGCTGTTGGACGACCGCGTGGGTTCGCGCCCCGAGGCACGGCATCTGGTCACCGCGGACGGCTCGGCGCTGGCGCACGACTCTTCGTTGGAGTCGGCGGGCGTGCCGGACGGGGCCGTGCTGCGGCTGGTACGCGTGGAGGACGCGCCGTCGGCCCCGGTCGTGCATGACGTGAGCGACGAGGTCGCCGACGATCTGGACGTGCGGGCGTGGCGGTGGCGGCCCGCGGTGCGCAGGGTCGTCGCCGGGCTCGCCACGGTGTTCTGGGCGGTGACGGCCGGGATCGTGGCGCGCCGGGAGTTCGATCTGTCGGCGGTCGGTGCCGGGCTGCTCGCCGTCGCCGGCGTGGGTGCCCTCGCCGGGGTGCTGTGCGGACGCGCGCGGCGGCCAGGGCTTGCCACCACGTTGATCATCACCGCCGGTGCGACGGCCGTTCTCGCCACCTGGACCTGCGCCGACGCCTACGACTGGTCCGGCGCGCTGCGGCTGGCGGGGCTCGCGGTGCCCGCCACCGTCGCGTTGTTGCTCGCCGGGTGGTTCACGCCGCTGGGACGCGGGGCTCTGATCGGGGCCGGCGCGGTCGGCGGATGCCTGGTGTTGTGGGAATCGGCCGTCGCCCTTCAGGGCGGGGCCGGGAGCCCGACCGGGCAGGCCCGGGTCGGCGCGCTGCTCGCCGTCGTCTGCGTCGTCGCGCTGGGTGTGCTGCCGCGGCTCGCGCTGATGGCGTCGGGGCTGTCCGGGCTGGACGACCGCCGATCGGGCGGAGCGTCGGTGAGCCGGTACCAGGTGGCCACCGCCCTGGCGGCCACCCATCGCGGGCTGGCGATCGCGACCGCCGTGCTGGCCGGTTCCGCGGCCGCCGCCGGGATTCTGGTGCTGCGCTCGGTGTCGGTGTGGACGGTGCTGCTCGGTGTCGTCGTCATGATGGCGCTCGGGCTGCGGGCGCGTGCGTTTCCGCTCACCGCCGAGATCGTGGTGCTGCTCGTCGCCGCGTCCGTCGTCGCGGTGCGGCTCGTCGTGGTGTGGCTGGAACGGACCGCGGCGGCTGGGCCCGTCGTCGCACTCGCCCTGCTCGCGGTCGTCCCCCTCGTGGTGCTGAGCGTGGATCCCGCCGAGCATGTGCGGGTGAGACTGCGGCGGGTCGGCGATGTCCTGGAGTCGGTGTCCGTGATCGCCATGCTTCCGCTCGTCATCGGCGCGTTCGGGGTGTACGGGCGACTGCTGGGCACCTTCGCGTAGGCGCAGGAACGTGGGGATCGGCATGACCGGAGGAGGAGACTGGCAGCGCGACCTGCTGCGCGAGCTGGCCCCCGGCGACGACCCTGGTCACACGTCGATCCGGTCTTCCGCAGCCGAGCCTGACGCGCTCCCGCCTTCGCCCGCACGAGCGGAAGCGGTACCGGTTCCCGAGCCGTCCCCCACCGCCCGTCCGGTACCGCGCCAGGTGCACAGCCCGGCCGTGTCCGCCCCGCCTCCCGAATCCCTCCCCACCGTCGACCCTCGCCTCGCCATCGCCCTCGGCAGCCCCCGGCACGGCGATTCCCTCGGCCGACGCACCGGGCGCACGCTGCGCCGGCTGACCGCCGCCGCCGGCCAGGACGTCGTCGAACAGACCCACTTCGCCCAAGAGCTCCAGCAACCGGTCACGACCGGCCGGGTGATCGCGGTGACCTCGATCCGCGGCGGGGTCGGCAAATCCACGGTGTCCGCCCTGTTGGGCCGCACGTTCAACCACTACCGGCACGACCCGGTACTCACCCTGGAGGCGGACGCCGCCCTGGGCACCCTGCCGGTGCGGATGGGCGCGAACACCGTGCGCTGGTCCTGCGCCGACCTCGCCCGGATCCTCACCCCCTCCATGCAACTGACCGATGTCACCGGCTATCTGGTGCCCGTGACCGACGGCGGCTGGCTGCTGCCCGCAGGCCAGGGCAGGGTGGGCGCTCCGCTGGACACGCACACCTACTTGACGGTGACAACGGCGCTCCGGCGCTATTTCGCGGTGACGGTCGTGGACTGCGAGACGCTGCCCGGCGAGGTGGCCCGCACCGCGATGGACACCGCCCACGCGCGGGTCGTGGTGGCCCCCATGACCGCGGAGGGCGTGCACGGCACCCGACAAGTTCTCGACTGGCTCGGCAGGTTGCCGCATTCCGCCCTGGCCTCCACGGTCGTGGTGCTCAGCGCCGCCTCGCCCGACACCACGCTGGACGCGAAGACGGCCGCCGCCCACCTTCGCGAACCCGGCGTGCCCGTGGTCCCGCTGCCCTACGACCGTCATCTCGCCCAAGGAGGCCCCATGCACACCGCCATGCTGGGCCGAGCCACCCGCGATGCGGCCGTCCGTCTGGCGGCCGAAGTGATGCAGTCGGCGGTTCGCGTCCGATGACCCAGCAGATCGTCCATCGGCCCGCACGATCCTCCCGCCCGCTCGTCCCCGCCGAGCCGCGCACCATCGAGGCGCCCCCGAACCTGCCCGAGGGCAAGATCGGCAACGCGGCCACCGCACTGCTGCCCATGGCCGGCGTGCTCAGCTCGGTCGTGCTGATGACGGTCGTCCGCAACAGCCGGTTCGCCGCGATCGGCGCGATCGTGCTCGTCGTGGCACTGCTCGGCGCGGTGGCGCTGTTCCTGTCCCAGCGGGGCAAGGCCCAGCGCACCCGGCGTGTCCAGCGGGAGCGATACCTGGAGTATCTGGAGGAGCAGCGCGAGGAACTGGGCGCGGTCGAACGGGAACGCAGGCAACGGTCGAAGCTGCTCAACCCCCCGCCGGAGGCTCTGTACGACCTGGTACGCGATCCCGCCCGGCTGTGGGAGCGGCGACGGCAGGACGCCGACTTCCTGCGGGTGCGGGCCGGCACCGGGGAGATGCCGGCGCAGGAGCCGGCCATCGGTCTGAACAGTACGGGCGGGGTGCTGACCCCACCGGATCCGTTCATGCTCAACGAGGCCCGCGCCCTGCGGAAGCGCTTCGGCACGGCCACCGACTTCCCGCTCACCGTGCCGCTGGACCGGGCCGGGAACGTCAGCGTCGTCGGTGACCGCGACGGTGTCCTCCGCGTCGCCCGCGCACTCCTGCTGCACACGGCCGTGACGCACGCGCCGGACGACGTCGCCGTCGCTCTCGCCACGGCCGACGAGTCCGAGTGGACGTGGGCGAAGTGGCTGCCCCATGTCCTCGACACCCAGGTGTACGACGGCGCCGTCGCCGCCCGCCGGATCGCACCGGACCCGGCCGAACTGTCCCGGCTGTGCGCCCCCGAACTGCGCCGGCGCGCCGGGTACGCGGCCGAGGTGCGCCGTGGCCTGTCCGGCCGGGGCGCGGATGCCCTGCGCCTGATGTCGCGCATGCTCGTGATCAGCGACACCTACGGCGACACCGCGGCCGAACTGCCCCGTCCCGACTCGGCGATCGGCCTGCCGGACATGGGCGTCACGGTGCTGCACCTGCTTCAGCGGCAGGTGCACGAGCCCGACCAGGTCGGTGTGCGCATCACCGTCCACGGCGACCGGATCGTCGTCGACGACCTGCGCACGCCGAACGCGCCCCCGGCGCACGGGATCTCCGACCCGGTGACCGTCCCCGGCGCGGAGGGCATCGCCCGCATGCTGGCCCCGCTGCGGCTCTCCGCGGAGTCCGCGGCCGAGGGCACGCCGGTGTCCGGCCCGGTCGGCTTCCCCGCCCTGCTCGGGATCGACGACCCGGCCGCCCTCGACCTGGCACGGCTGTGGGCCCCGCGCGGTGAGCGCGACTTCCTGCGCGTCCCCATCGGACTCACCGACCGCCACGAGCCGGTGCTGCTGGACCTCAAGGAGTCCTCTCAGCTCGGCATGGGCCCGCACGGGCTGTGCGTGGGCGCCACCGGCTCCGGCAAGAGCGAACTGCTGCGCACCCTCGTCCTCGCACTCGCGGCCACCCACTCCCCGCAGGACCTGGCGCTGGTCCTGATCGACTACAAGGGCGGTGCCACCTTCGCCCCGTTCGCCGAACTCCCGCACGTGGCCGGGGTGATCACCAACCTGGAGAACCAGGCCGGGCTCGTCGAACGCGTCCATTCCAGCCTGGCCGGCGAGGTCAAACGCCGCCAGCAGGTCCTCAAGGACGCCGGGAACATCGCCGACATCGGCCAGTACGCCATGCTGCGTGCCACGACCCGCCCCGACCTCGAGCCCCTTCCGCATCTGTTCGTCGTCATCGACGAGTTCGGCGAACTCATCACCGCCAAACCGGACTTCATCGACCTGTTCCTGTCCATCGGCCGCATCGGCCGCTCCATCGGCGTTCATCTGCTGCTGTCCAGCCAGCGCATCGAGGGCGGCAGACTCAAGGGCCTGGACACCTACTTGTCCTACCGTCTCGGCCTGCGCACCTTCTCCGCCGACGAGTCCCGCACCGTCCTGGACACCACCGACGCCTTCAACCTGCCGCCGTTGCCCGGCTTCGGCTACCTCAAGGTCGACACGTCCACGTACGAGCGGTTCAAGGCCGGGTACGTCTCCGGCGCCCACCACGGCCCCGTTGCGCGCGAGGAGCGGGACGACACCCCGCACGCCCGGCCGTATCCGACGTACAACACCCCCTACGAAGCCGAGGCGGTGGAGGAGCCCATCGCCACCAGGCGCGAGACCGGGCCGAGCGTCATGTCCGTCATGGTCGGCCAACTCGCCACCGCGGCACCCCCGGTACGCCGGATCTGGCTGCCTCCGCTGCCCGACGCCACCACCCTGGACACAGCCGCAGGCCCCCTCCGGGCCGGTACGGACGGTCTCCGCCTCGCCCACGGCCGAGGCCCGCTGCACATCCCGCTCGGCACTCTCGACGACCCGGCCCGGCAACGGCAGCAGCCATGGCTGCTGGACCTGACCACCGCCGGCGGACACGCGGCGGTCATCGGCGGCCCGCAGTCCGGCAAGACCACTCTGTTGCGCACCCTCGCCCTGTCGCTGGCCCTCACCCACACCCCGTACGACGTCGCCGTGTACGGCCTCGACCTCGTCGGCGGCGGCCTGTCCGCGCTGGCCGGGCTGCCGCACGTCGGCGGCATCGCCGGCCGCGCCGACCACGAACGCGCCGCCCGCACCGTCGCCGAGGTGCGCGCCATGCTCGCCCGGCGCGAGGAGGCGTACCGCGAGCTGGGCATCGACTCCGTCGACCAACTGCGCCATCTGCGCGCCCAGGGCAAGCTCCCGGACCTGGGCGCCACCGACATCGTGCTGCTCATCGACGGATTCGGCGCTCTGCGCGAGGAGTTCGCCAATCTCGACGACGCGGTGGCCGACCTGCTCAGACGCGGCGGCGGCTACGGCATCCACGTCGTGGCGGGCATGCTGCGCTGGAACGACGTCCGCATCGCCACCCAGTCGATGTTCGGCACCCGCATCGAGCTGCGCCTGAACGACCCGGCCGACTCCTCCGTCGACCGTAAGCTCTCCGAGACCCTCACCCCTGACACCCCCGGCCGAGCGCTGACCGACGGCAAGCTGTTCGCGCAGGTGGCCCTGCCCCGGATCGACAACCACCCGGCGACCGACGATCTGGGCCCGGCCCTGGAACGTACGGCCCGCACCGTCCGCGCCTCCTGGCACGGGGAACTCGCCCCGCCCGTAAGGGTTCTGCCCACCCGCCTCTCCGTCACCAAGCTGCCCACCCCGGCAGCGGAGCCGACGCGGACACCTGTCGGCGTCGACCAGGACACCCTCTCGCCCGTGATGCTCGACCTCTTCGGCGCCGACCAGCACCTGCTGATCCTCGGCGACAACGAATGCGGCAAGACCAACCTGCTGAAGCTGATCGCCACCCGGCTCGTCGAGCGCTACGGGGACAAGGAACTCGTCTTCGGCGTCTTCGACCCGCGCCGCGGCCTGCGCGGCACGATCCCCGAGCCCTACCGCGGCGGCTACGCCCACAACGCCAAGCTCGCCGTCGCCCTGTCCACCGGCATCGCCACGGAGCTGAAAAAGCGTCTGCCGGAGACGGCCGACCCGGATGCGCTGCTGACCGACGAGCCCGCCTTCTCCGGACCGCGGATCGTCATCCTGGTCGACGACTACGACATCCTCACCACGGCCGGGCAGCAACCGCTGACGCCCTTCCTGCCGTACCTCTCCTCCGCCCAGGACATCGGCCTGCACTTCGTCCTCGCCCGCCGCACCGCCGGCGCCTCCCGTGCCCTGTACGAGCCGCTGCTGACCGCCCTGCGCGAGACCGGCGCCACCACTCTCCTCATGAGCGGAGAGCGCACCGAGGGCCAGCTCTTCCCCGGCCTGTACGCCACCCATCAGCCTCCCGGCCGAGGCACTCTCGTCCGCCGCGCACGCCCCCACCAGCTGATCCAGACCGCCCTCACCGACGAGGCCCCGTGACCAAGGACGTCATCGCCCTCACCCCCGAGATGCCGGATCTGCCCACCCTCCTCGCGGGCCTCTACGCCGGCGGCCCCGACCTCGGCGTGAACACCACCGCCGACGGCGCTGTCGTCCAGCTCTGCGCCCCCGACGGCCGCCCCCTGGTCTCGGTGGAGGCACCCCTCCTCGTCCAGGTCCCGGGTGAGACCGCCCGTCTGCTGGGTGGCGCGGTCGGGGAAGGGCCGGTGTGGTGGACCGAGGCCCGCGCCTCCACCGCCGTGGCCGAGGCCGGACGGCTGGCCGGCTCGTTCGCCGGGCGGCTGGTGACCGTGCTGGGCGGCACGGTCTGGCCGCCGGAGGCAGCCACCACGGACGTGGTGCCCCTCACCACCGACGTCCCGGCGATCCCGGTCCCGGCCACCGGCACCCCCGCGGTGGACGTCCTCACCGCAACGACGGCCGTCGTCCTCCAGGACCGCCCCCTGGTCGCCATGACCAGCTGGCTGTCCGACGCCCTGCGCACCGCGACGGCCGCCGACCGTGCCCTGCAGATCGTCACTCCGCCCACCGCGCGCCTCACCCTGCCCACCCGCACCGCCCTGCGCGGCCTGCCCAACCGCTGGGTCGTCCAGGACCCCGAGCACGGCTGCTACGACGGTCTGTCCGGGGCCGTGCTCCACTGGGAGAACGGCACCTTCACCCCCGTACGCGACCAGGACGGGACCGCCTCCGTGGCCGAGGCGTTCAGGACAGCCTCCGAGACCGGTGAACGCCAGCTTCTCCTCACCCTGCGCACCCGACAGCCCGCGGCCGCGGACCTCGTCCTCGGCCGCGCCCTGGAGACCGCCTTCCGGCATCTGACCGGCTCCGCACCAGCAGGCTGGAGCACCGCCGAACCGGTCAATCTTCCCTGGTCCACCCGCCAGTTGACCGACCTGGCCCGCGCCCGTGCGCCCCGCCCGAGCTGGCTGATCGCCGTCGGGCACTCCGACCGGCCCGCTCTCGCCACCATCCGCGTGCTCCGGACGACGGCCGGCGTCGAAGAGGACATCACCCTCGCGCTCGGCTACGGCAGGAACGAAACACCGCCTCTGCAGACCATCGAGGCTCTCGCGGCCGAACTCGACGCCGAGCATGGCCTCGTCACGCTGCTCACGGCCCTCCGAGCCGCCCGCCGCGACCTCACCGTCCCCCCACGGCTCGAACCCCCTCCGATCCCCATGACCTTCACGCTCGGCCACGAAGAGGCCCGGCGCATCGGCCGTCCGCCCCGCGCCGAGCAACCACCCCTCGGCCTCACCCCCACACGACTCGGCCCCCCGGCCGAACCGGCCCTCCACTACCCCCTGGGGGATGGAACCGACCCCAGCTCCTGGTCCACCTTCCAACGCCTCACCCGACACCTCAGGCAGCAGGCATGACCGCCGGCTGTCGTCCGGTCGAAGTGGCCGCCAGCATGCACACGGAAAGGGCCTCCGACACAGGTCGGAGGCCCTTTCCAAGGCAAAGCCGCAGGTGGCGGCAGACGAGTCGGGCTGTACGCCGGATTTTGTCACCCGGTCGCCTCGCGGCGGCCGGGGAGACGGCCATCCATCTAGGGCCAGCGTTGCCGCTGGCCTCGTGCGGTCTACCCGCGGACTCGGGCGGGCAGCCCTCAAACGTCCGCGCAGAGCACGTTTTACGGCGCTCCTTTTGACCTTGCTCCGGGTGGGGTTTACCTAGCTGCCCAGGTCACCCTGGGCACTGGTGGTCTCTTACACCACCGTTTCACCCTTACCGAGGACCGAGGTCCCCGGCGGTCTGTTTTCTGTGGCACTGTCCCGCGGGTCACCCCGGGTGGCCGTTAGCCACCACCCTGCCGTATGGAGTCCGGACGTTCCTCGGGAAGCCCCTCAGGGGGACTCCACGCGGCCGTCCGCCCGGCTCGTCTGCCGTGTCGACCATGGTACCGGGCGCGTGCCCCTCCCACGGCCCGGCGTCAGCCCGTCCGTGCCTCGCCCTGGTCCGGGCAGAGGTCCGAAGTGGCGGGCGCAGGGGAAGGGGCGTGGAGCTTCTTGCGGGGGCCCGTCGCCGCCGTCGCCAGGACCGAGCCCGCCAGGATCAACGCGAAGGCCGCCAGGATGCCGGCCGTCAGGGGTTCGTCCAGGAACAGGGCGCCCGCGGCCACCGCCACCGCCGGGTTGACGTACGTGATGACCGTCGAGCGGGTGGGGCCGATCTCCTTGATCAGTTCGAGGAAGGCGACGAAGGCCACCGCCGTGCAGACGACGCCGAGGGCGGCGAGGGCCCCCAGGACGGAGGGGGCGGGGGTTTCGGACGGCCAGGTGGCCGCCGCCGAGGGGGCGTAGACCAGGGCCGCCAGGAGCAGGCAGGGGACGATGAGCTGGAGCGTGGGCACGTTCTTGAGGCGGCGCGCCGCGATCAGGGGCGCCGTGGCGTAGCCGACGACCGTAACGAACACCTCCGCCAGCGACCGGGCGTCCCCGCCGGTGAGGTGCGGCAGGGTCAGGACGGCCACCCCGCCCAGGCCGAGGGCCAGGCCCACGATCCGGCGTACGCCGAGCGCCTCCGTGTCGCCGAGGAGCCGGGCCGCCTGGACGCCGACGATCGGGACGCCCGCGATCAGCAGGCCCGCCGTCGAGCTGGAGAGGTGACGTTCGGCGTCGGTCAGGGTGAACCACGGGCCGATGATCTCGATGCACGCGAAGGCCAGCATCGGCGCCCAGTGCGCCCGCACGGTGCGTACCAGGCCGCCCTGGCGGATCGCGAAGGGGAGCAGGAGCAGGGCGCCCAGCGCACAGCGCGTGAACACCACCATGGACGTGGAGAGGTCGGCGTCCACCGCCACCTTGATCAGCAGGTAGGGGATGCCCCAGACCACTCCCATCAGGGAGAACAGGAACCAGCCGCGTGCAGTCATACGACGAGTGTCGGGCCGGTCAGCGCCCCGGGTCTTGAACGCTGTTGCGGTACGTCGCCGGCGTCACCGCCAGAACCTTCCGGAACCAGCGGGTCAGATGCGCCTGGTCCGCGAAGCCCACCAGCGAGGCGACCTCGGCGGGGCGCAGCCCGGACTCCAGCAGCACCCGGGCGCGGGCCACCCGGTGCTGGGCCAGCCAGGCGTACGGCGGGATCCCCATCGTCGTACGGAAGGCGCGGAGCAGTTGGTAGCGGGACAGGCCCAGGTCCGCGGCGAGGTCGGCGAGGGCGGGCGGGGCGAGGAGTTCGTCGGCGAGACGGTCACGGACCGCGAGGGCGATGCCGCGCGCGCCCGGGACGGGGTCGTCGGCCGGGCGAGCGGTGGAGTGGCGGCGGGCCAGGGCGGTGAGCAGCCAGGGCAGCCGGGACTCGGCCTCCAGCGGGTCGGGGCAGGTGCTGAGGTCGGTGTGGGCGGCGCGGAGTGCGGCGGCGAGTTCCGGATCGTCGATCAGCGGCTCGCGGAAGTGCGGCGGGCCCCCGAGGGTGCCTTCGGTGAGCAGGGCCGGGCCCGCGTACAGGGCGCGGTAGGCGTAGCCGTCGGTGTCGTTGGCGGGGCCGCCGGTGTGCATCTCGCCGGGGGCGAGGACGACGATGGCGCCGGGGCCGTTGCGGATGTGGCCGCCCCGGTAGTCGATGATCTCCGCGCCGCCGACGCAGACGCCGACCGTGTACTCGTCGTGGGCGTGCGGGGCGTAGACGTGCCGGTCGAAGCAGGCGGTCAGCAGGTCGAGCGGCGGCCCGCAGCGGCCCAGCCGGGCCCGGGTCCACGACGCCTGTTCACGGTCCGTGCGGTCCGTGCGGCCCGTCCCACCGTTCATCGTCCGTCCGCCCTCCGTCTCGCGTTCTCGCGGGTTCAACACCGTCGACCCCGCTTTCATGCCCCGGCTCCAGGCCCGGCCACGCCTTCCGGGCCACGCCCCCGACCCCCGGGCGGCCTTAGGCCCTCGCCCCCCGGCCGACCTCAGCCCTTACCCCCCGGCCGCCCCCAGCCCCGACCGGCACGATCCGCCCTCCCCCTCCCCCTCCCCCCCACGATCATCACCCTTGACCCCTCCCCGACGTCAGCCTTTCTACTGGTGCCATGCGGATCGGAGAACTCGCCGAGGCCGTCGGCGTGACCACGCGGACCGTCCGGCACTACCACCACCTGGGGCTGCTGCCCGAGCCCGAGCGGCGTGCCAACGGCTACCGCGACTACTCGCTGCGGCATGCCGTCGTCCTCGCCCGGATCCGGCGGCTCACCGAGCTGGGTCTCGGCCTGGCCGAGGTGCGGGACGTGCTCGCTGACGACGCCGGCCAGGACCTCGTGGAGGCGCTGACCGAGCTGGACGCGGACCTCGCCCGGCAGGAGGCGGCGATCCGGGCGCGCCGGGCCCGGCTGCGGGCGCTGCTGGCGGCGGAGGAGCTGCCCGCCGAGGGGCCGGTGTCGCCGGAGCTGACCGCTCTGTTCGCGCGGACCTCGGCCGAGCTGTCCGACTCGCCCATGGCCGCCCGGGACCGCGAGGTGCTCGCGCTGATCGACACGGCCGCGGCGCCCGAGGAACGGGAGCGGCTGCTGACGGCGGTCGGCGCGATCGTGGCCTCGCCGGAGGCGGTGGCCCGCGCCAACGAGGCGTACGCGCTGCTGGACGCGCTCGCCGACGCCGATCCGGCCGACCCCCGGGTGGAGACGGCCGCCCGTCGGCTCGCCGAGTGCACGCCGCGCGAACTGCTCCCGGATCCGCCCGCGATCGACCACGACCACAGCTTCCTGCGGGCACTGTACGCCGACTTCGCCCCCGCGCAGGCGGAGGCGATCCGCCGGGCGCTGCGCCTCCTCACGGAGGAGACGTGAGAACGGCCGCCGTCCTCGCCCGGCACGAACTGCGCCTGCTGGTCAGCCTGTTGCGATGGCTGGCCCGGCGGCCGGACAGCGGCGGCGACGGGAAGGGCAGCGTCCAGGTGTTCGGGTATGCGCAGGGACAGGGCGCCGTGATGGCCGGTTTCTGGTTCGTCTGCGCCGTCGAGACCTTCGCCATGGCCGTGCTGCTGCGCAACTGGCCCACCGCGCACCGGGTGGTGCTCGTCCTGGACCTCTACACCCTGCTGTTCGTGGCCGGTCTGTACGCCGCGTGGACGGTCCGTCCGCATCTCCTCCACGACGACGTCCTGCGCGTCCGCCAGGCCGCCCATGTCGATCTGCGCGTCCCGCTGGACCGGATCGCGGCCGTCCGCCGGGAGACCCGCACCACGCACGAGCGGGCCGACGGCGAGCTGAACCTGCCGGTCGGCTCGCGGACCACCGTGACGCTCCAACTCACCGCGCCGATCGCCCACTTCACGCTCCTCGGCCGCCGCCGGGACGTCACCCTGATCCGGCTGCACGCCGACGACGACCGCGCGCTGGCGGACGCCGTCACGCGGGCACGAAGCGGATCCTCGGTACGGCCGGATCGGCCTCGGTGAGGCGGACCCGCAGCCGTTCGCCGAGGGGCAGGGCGTCGCTGTCGATCCGGCCGATGACCGCCGGGGACTCCAACTGGACGGTGCCGACGGCCGGTCGGCGTTCGTCGACATCGACGACACAGCCGTCGAACTCCTCGCCCACCCGGTCGGCGAGCAGCGCGGCCTCCACCGTGTCGACGCAGGCCCGTTCGACCGCGGCGGCGCGCCGCCCGCCCTCGGCCATCTCCCCCGGCAGGGCGTCCAGCGCGCCGAGCACCCAGTCGGGCGGGGTCTCGCCGGCGACGGCGGCCAGGCACAGCTCCGTGGCGTAGCGGTCGGCGAGCCGGCGCAGCGGGGCCGTGCAGTGGGTGTACGGGGCGGCGACCGCGGAGTGGGTGGTGATCGCGGGGAGCCGTCCGTCCCGGAAGACGGTGTAGCCGGCGCCGCGCAGCAGGGTCGTGCACTCCTGGAGGAAGGCCGCGTGCCGGGGCTCGCGCGGGTCGAGGGAGCGGATGAGCGTGGCGTACGAGACGTGGTGCGGCCAGTCGACGCGCAGTGCGCGCGCGGTGTTCCGCAGCCGGCCGACGGCGCCGTCGGGAGCGGCGGGCAGGGTGCGCAGGACGCCGGTGCCGGAGGCCAGCATCAGGTCGGCGGCGGCCATCCCGGTGAGCAGGGAGAGCTGGGCGTTCCAGCCCTCGGCGGGCAGCGGGGCGCGGTAGTCGAGCCGGTAGGTGTGGTCGTGCTCCACGACCTCCTGCTCGGGCACGTTCAGCGAGATCCCGCCGCGCTCCTCCTCCCTCAGCTCCCGCAGCCGTCCGACGGTGGCGAGGAGCCGCAGCGGTTCCTCGGCCGTCCCGTCGTCGATCCGCCGCTGTACGCCCGCGTAGTCGAGCTTGGCGCGGCTGCGGACGAGCGCGCGGTGGACGTCGACGGCGACGGTGGCGCCGTCCGCGTCCAGGTCGACGGTCCACAGCGCGGCGGGCCGGTCCTGGCCGGGCAGCAGGCTGGCGGCGCCCTCGCTGAGCACGGCCGGGTGCAGCGGGACCTTGCCGTCGGGGAAGTAGAGGGTCGTCACCCGGCGGTGCGCCTCGGCGTCCACCGGGCCTCCGGGTACGACGAAGGCGGCGACGTCCGCGACGGCGTACCGGACGCGGTAGCCGGTGCCCCGCCGGGACAGGTGCAGCGCCTGGTCGAGGTCGGTGGCGGTGGGCGGGTCGACGGTGACGAACGGGATGTCGGTCGCGTCGCGCTCCGGCAGGGCGGGCGCCTTGGCGGCGCGTTCCGCCTCGGCCAGTACGCCGAGCGGGAAGGCGAGGGGCACGCCGAGTCCGGAGCGCAGCGCGGCGAGGGCGACCCGCAGGGGCGCTTCGGGGGCACCGGTCACGCGGAGGGGGCGGCGGGGCATAGGGCGAGCGTAGGGCGCGGGCGGCGAAGGGGCACGCCGTACGCTGTTCCGTGCCCCGGTCGCCCGCCGTGGAGCCGTGTCCTGAGTGTCCTGAGGAGATGTCCCGTGCTCGTCCTGCTGCCCCCGTCCGAAGGCAAGGCCGCCTCGGGTCGCGGTGCCCCGTTGAAGCCCGAGTCCCTGTCGCTGCCGGGGCTGGCCGCCGCGCGCGAGGCGGTGCTCGACGAGCTGGTCGAGCTGTGCGCGGGCGACGAGGACAAGGCGCGCGAGGTGCTCGGGCTGAGCGAGGGGCTGCGCGGCGAGGTCGGCAAGAACGCCGCCCTGCGCACGGCGGGCGCGCGTCCGGCCGGCGAGATCTACACGGGTGTCCTGTACGACGCCCTGGGCCTGGCCTCCCTGGACGCGGCCGCGAAGAGGCGCGCCGCCCGTTCGCTGCTGGTGTTCTCGGGGCTGTGGGGCGCCGTCCGGGTGACGGACCGCATCCCGTCGTACCGCTGCTCGATGGGGGTGCGGCTGCCCGGTCTCGGGGCGCTGGGCGCGCACTGGCGGGCGCCGATGGCGGCCGTGCTGCCCGAGGCCGCCGGGGACGGGCTGGTCCTGGACCTGCGGTCGGCGGCGTACGCGGCGGCGTGGAAGCCGAAGGGCGGGACGGCTGGGCGTACGGCGACCGTGCGGGTGCTGCACGCGCCGACCCGGAAGGTCGTCAGCCACTTCAACAAGGCGACGAAGGGGCGGATCGTACGGAGCCTGCTGACGGCCGGGATCGCGCCGAAGGGCCCGGCGGAGCTGGTGGAGGCGTTGCGGGACCTCCGGTATGTGGTGGAGACGGAGCCGCCGGCACGGGCGGGGGCTCCGTGGTCGGTGGACGTGCTGGTGGACGAGGTGCACTGACACCCCTGGAACAGAGGTCCACTGACACCCTTGGAACAGAGGTGCACTGACACCCCTGGAGCAGGGGTGTTGCAGCATGCGCAATGAGCTTTGCGCATGCTGCGGGCCGCGGGCAGGATGAGGCGCATGGCCTCTCCCCTGCCCTCGTCCGCCGCGGGCGCGTCCGTGCTGGATCTCGCGCCCGTGCTGCCCGTGGTGGTCGTCCGGGACGCCGACGACGCCGTACCGCTGGCGCGGGCGCTGGTGGCGGGCGGGCTGCCCGCGATCGAGGTGACGCTGCGGACCCCGGCCGCCCTGGATGCCGTACGGCGGATCTCCGCCGAGGTGCCGGAGGCGGTGGTCGGCGCCGGGACGGTCATCACGCCGGAGCAGGTGACGGCGTGCGTGGCGGCGGGCGCGCGGTTCCTGGTGAGCCCCGGCTGGACGGACGGTCTGCTGGCGGCGATGCGGGCTTCGGGGGTGCCGTTCCTGCCGGGGGTGTCGACCGCCACGGAGGTGGTGGCGCTGCTGGAGCGCGGGGTGCGCGAGATGAAGTTCTTCCCGGCCCAGGCGGCGGGCGGCACGGCCTATCTGCGCTCCCTCGTCGGGCCCCTGCCCCAGGCCCGCTTCTGCCCGACCGGCGGGGTCGGCCCGGACAACGCGCCCGAATATCTGTCCCTGCCCAACGTCGGCTGCGTCGGCGGCAGTTGGATGGTCCCGGCGGAGGCCGTGGCGGCGCGGGACTGGGGGCGGGTCGAGGAGCTGGCCCGGAGTGCCGCCGCGCTCGCCGACGGGGCCGGGGGCTCAGGAACTCCCGGAACTCCTGGTGTCAGGGCCGCAGATGGGACGTGTCGTTGAACAGCCGGACGCTGGCGTTGCCGTCGGCGTAGTACGCCACCGCCGACAGCGAGGCCGCCGACAGCTCCATCCGGAACAGCGACTCCGGCGGCGCGCCCAGGGCCAGCCGCACCAGGGTCTTGATCGGGGTCACGTGGGTGACGAGCAGGACCGTGCGGCCCGCGTAGGCCGAGGTCAGCTTGTCGCGGGTGGCGGAGATCCGGGCCGCGGTGGCCGCGAAGCTCTCGCCGCCGCCGGTGGGTTCGGCCTCCGGGTCGGCGAGCCAGCGGTTCAGGTCCTCCGGGTGGCGCTCGCGGACCTCGCCGAACGTCAGCCCCTCCCAGGCGCCGAAGTCCGTCTCGATCAGCCCCTCCTCGACGACGACCTCCAGACCGAGCCGGGCGGCGACGGCCCCGGCGGTCTCCCGGGTACGGGCCAGCGGGGAGGCCAGGATGTGCTGCACGGTCCCGCGCCGGGCCAGCGCGGCGGCGACCCGCTCGGCCTGCTCCCGGCCGACGGCGGAGAGGGACGGGTCGCTGCCGCCCCGCCCGGAGAACCGCTTCTGCGGAGTGAGGGGCGTCTCGCCGTGCCGCAGCAGCACGAAGGTGGCGGGGGCGCCGAGATCGGGGGCGGAGGCCCAGCCGACGGAGGGGCGAGTCTCGGGGGACGTCGGCGGGGTGGCGGCGAGGGTGCGGGCGGCGCGGGCGTCGGCGTCGCCCGCGTCGGTCGTGGCCTCGGTGGCGGCCGTGCCGGTCGTGGCCTCGGTGACGGCCACGGCGGTCGTGGCCTCGGTGGCGGTCGTGTCCTCCGTGGCGCGGGCCTGCGCCAGCGCCTCGCGGGCCTTCGCCGCACCGGCCGTCGCGTCGCCGGGAGGACCGGACGGCTCGGGCAGGGCCCGCGATCCGGCCGATCCCGGCCCTGCCGCGTCCAGGGCGGCCCGGGACGCGGCCGCGTCCCACTGCTCGCCCCGCTTGCCGGCGTCCATGGCCTCGTTGGCCAGCCGGTCGGCGTGCTTGTTGCGCTCGCGCGGGATCCACTCGTAACTGACCTGGCCGGCCGGCAGGATCCGGGCGGCCTCCGCGGCGAGTGGCTTCATGTCGGGGTGCTTGATCTTCCAGCGGCCCGACATCTGCTCGACGACGAGCTTGGAGTCCATGCGCACCCGTACGGTCGCCGCCGGGTCCAGTTCACGCGCGGCCCGCAGGCCGGCCAGCAACCCCCGGTACTCGGCGACGTTGTTGGTGGCCACGCCGATGAACTCGGCGCGTTCCGCGAGGGTTTCACCCGTCGCCGCGTCGATCACCACACTGCCGTAGCCCGCGGGCCCCGGGTTGCCCCGTGACCCGCCGTCGGCCTCGACGATGAACTCCCGCACGCCGCAGACCCCTTACAGACCGGATTCCGACGTACGCACCAGGATCCGGCGGCAGTTCTCGCACCGTACGACGGTGTCGCGCGCGGCCTGGCGGATCTCGTTCAGCTCGGTGATCGCCAGCTCCTGGCGGCAGCCCTGGCAGGTACGGGCGTACAGCTTGGCCGCGCCGATGCCGCCCTGCTGCTCGCGCAGCTTGTCGTAGAGCTTGAGCAGGTCGGCCGGGACGGACCCGGCGACGACCTCGCGCTCCTTGGTGACGGTGGCGGCCTCGCCGTCGATCTCCTCGAAGGAGGCGTCACGGCGGGCGGTGGCGTCGTCGATCTTGCCCTGGACGGCGCCGACCCGCTCGGTCAGCTCGGCGACGCGCTCCTGCGCGGACTCGCGGCGCTCCATGACCTCCAGGACGACGTCCTCCAGGTCGCCCTGGCGCTTGGCGAGGGAGACGATCTCCTTCTGGAGGTTCTCCAGGTCCTTGGGGGAGGTGACGGCACCGGAGTCCAGGCGCTGCTGGTCGCGGGCGGCACGCTGGCGCACCTGGTCCACGTCCTGCTCGGCCTTGGTCTGCTCGCGGGCGGTGTCGCTCTCCTCGGTCTGGGCGGCGACGAGGAGGTCGCGCAGTTGGGTCAGATCCTTGGTCAGCGCCTCGATCTCGGCGTGCTCGGGCAGCGACCTGCGCCGGTGCGCGAGCTGCTGGAGCCGGACGTCGAGGGCCTGGACGTCGAGGAGTCGGATCTGGTCGGCAGGCTCGGCGTTCAGTTGGGGGCTCCCTGAGCGGTAGTCGTGGCGGTGGCCACGGTGCTTGAGGTGGTGACGGACGCCGCGTGGGCGGTCCAGGGGTCGGTGACCGTGCGCGAGACGTGGACCCTGAGGCCCCATCCGTTGCGGTCGGAGATCTCGTCGAGCTGGCTGGCGGCCAGCTCGCACCAGGGCCATTCGGTGGCCCAGTGCGCCGCGTCGAGCAGCGCGAGAGGACTGTGGGCGCGGGCCTCGGACACCGGGTGGTGCCGCAGGTCCGCGGTGAGGAAGGCGTCGACACCGGCCGCGCGGACCCGGTCGAAGAGGCTGTCGCCGGAGCCGCCGCTGACGGCGACGGTCCGTACGAGTGCGTCCGGGTCGCCGGCCACGCGGATGCCCTGGGCGGTGGCGGGCAGCCGTTCGGCGGCGCGGGCGGCCAGCTCGCGGACGGTGAGCGGATGGTCCAGCTCGCAGATCCGGCCGAGGCCGCGGCGGCCGTCGGGGTCGCTCGGGTCGGGCACCAGGGGGCCCACGACGCGCAGGTCGAGGGCGCCGGCGAGGGCGTCACTCACGCCCGGGTCGGCGGTGTCGGCGTTGGTGTGGGCGACGTGGAGCGCGATGTCGTTCTTGATGAGGGTGTGCACCACGCGGCCCTTGAAGGTGGAGGCCGCGACGGTCGTGGTCCCGCGCAGATACAGCGGGTGGTGGGTGACCAGCAGGTCGGCGCCGAGCCGTACGGCCTCGTCGACGATCTCCTGGACCGGGTCCACGGCGAACAGCACCCGGGTAACGTCCTGGTCCGGCTCCCCCACGACGGTTCCGACCGCGTCCCATGCCTCGGCCCGCTCGGGGGGCCACAGGTTCTCGAGCGCGGCGATGACTTCAGACAGACGGGGCACGGGGAAAGGCTACCTGGCCGCGTATGGGGTCCCCTACAGATGCGGCCCGGCTGGGGCGGTGGGGGCCGGGCGGAGGCACAGGCACGGCGCCGACCTCAGGCGAATCGCTTCTGCACCACTCGTACGAGCGAAGTGGCCCTGCGCCCGCGCCCTCGCCCCGCCCCCGAAAACTAGCTTCGTCGCCGGAGGTGACCGAACCATGACGACCTGTGCGATCGAACCCACCGCGACGGACGGAGCGGACGGGACGGGGGAGATGCCTGAGATGGCGGCGTCGGAGGCTGCGTTGGGGGCGGGGGATGTGGTCGGGGGCCCGGGTGGGGACGAGAACGGCGACCTTGCCCGCGGGGACGAGGGTGACGTCGATGCAGGCGACGCCTGCGGGCCCGGCGGCGACGGGGAGCTTGCCCTCGGGGGTGGCGATGAGCGTCACGCCTGCGGGGGCGAGGGGGGCGATGCGTGGGGGCGCGGGGGCGACGGGGAACTTGCCTGCAGGGGCGGCGACGCGCGCCACGTCTGCCGGAGCGGCAGGGTCGATGCATGGGGGCGCGGCAGCGACGGGGAGCTTGCCTGCAGGAACGGCGATGAGCGTCACGCCCGTGGGGGCGACGGGGCCGATGCATGGGGGCGCGGGAGCGACGGGGAGCTTGGCTGCGAGGGCGGCGACGGGTGCGACGCCCTCGGGGGCGAGAGCGGCGGAGACGGCACCGGCCGGGCCGACAGTCACGGGGTGGGCATCGGTCCGGTCAGCGCGCTCTGGGCCTACACCCATGGCGCCGACAGCGCCGGGGCGCACCTCCCCTTGGTTGGCGGCGGCAGGGCCAATGCCCAAGCGGACGACGGCCGCGCGGACGGCGCCGGTCCGGCCGATGCCCACTGGGCCGACGGCGGCCGGGTCCACCATCACGTGGGGCACACCGGCGCGGCCGCGCCCCTTCCGGCGGAGGACGTTCACCGGATCAACGTCGGCGAGGGCCGCCTCGGGCAGGTCGGCAGCGGCGGAATGCGTACTCTCCGGGTCGGCAATGACGGGGGCGACACCAGCGGAGCCGACAGCGCCGGGGCGCACATCCCCTTGGTGGGCGGCGGCAGGGCCGATGCCCGAGGGGACGACAGCCGCGCGGACGACGCCGGTCCGGTCGACGCCGGTCCGGTCGACGCGCGCTGGGCCGTCAGCGACAGGGCCCACCACCACGCGGGCCACACCGGCGAGGCCGTGCCCGGTCCGGCGGACGTCCACCGGCCCGACGCCCGCGAGGGGCACCTCAGGCAGGTCGCCCTCCGTGGAGTGCACACCCTCTGGCTGGGCAACAGCAGCATCGACGCCCCGGGGGTCGAAAGCCCCACGGCCGACACCCGCGCGGTCGGTACCGGTTCGGGCGACGCCCCCGGTGGGACCGACGGCGCCGGACCGGACACCCCCTTGGCCGACGGCGACAGGGCCGTCCCCCCGGAGGACGGCAGCCACGCGGACGGCGTCCGGGACGACCGTGTGGACGCTCGCGTCGCCGACGAGCGCACGCTCCTCCCGCACACCCCCTGCGTGATCACCGCCGACGGCACCTACGCCGCCCGCCTCGCGCGCGCCCCCCGTTCCGACGCCTGGTTCCCCGAGCGGTGGACCCTGGACGGGCCCGAGCCGTACGCCGTACCGCTGCCCGTGCATCAGCCCGAGGAGCCGGGGACGGAGGTGCAGCCGATGACCGACGGGCGGGTGCTGGTCCGCCGGGTCACGCAGGGGCGGCACGCCTTCTCCCTGCTGTATCCGACCGGCCCCGGCACCGGCGAACTGCCGCTCGGTGCCGTGGAGTGCCCCGACGACGACACCCGGCTCCGGCTGCTCCCGCCCGCGCCGTGCGGACAGCGGGCCTACGCCCTGGCCGCCGGCCGGTACTCCACCGCCGTATGGCTCGTCGCGGGCGGCAGTTTCGGGCCCGAGCACGTGGCCGAGATCCCGGGCCGCTGCTCCGGCGGCGTCTGGCTGGACCGCACCGGCCGGATGCTCGCGCTGGACCGTGAGGTGGCCGGCCGCACCAAGTCGCTGGTGGTGGACCTGGAGCGCGGCGGCGAGGTGTCGCCGTTGCTCCAGATCACCGCCGGCAGCGACGACCGTCTGTTGCTCGCCGACGTGGACAGCGGACTGCTCCTCATCTCCTCCGACGCCCCCTCCCCCGGCACCCCCCGGCTGGGCTGGGGTGTCCTCGGCAGCACCCTGCCGGTCCGTTTCCCGGAGTCCCTGCGGCTGCCCGGCTGCACGCTCACGCCGTTCGCGATCCAGCCGGGACAGGTCCTGCTCCCGGAGCTGTGCGCGGTGGCGCTGCGCATCGACGGCCCCTACGGCACCTGGGTCGGAAGCTGGCGCCCCACGGAACGCCGCCTTCACCAACTCGCCGCACCGGACGGCTGGTTGGCGGGCTGCGGCCGCTGGACACCGGACGGCGTGCTGCGTCTGCCGTACGCCACCGAGGCGGAACCCTGCGGCGTGGCGCACCTGACCCCACCGGTCGCCCAGCCGCCGGACGAGCCACCGGCCGTCACGACCGCCCCGGCCCCCGCGGCCCGCCCCGTCCCCCTGCAACAGGCGCCGCTCGATCGACTTGTAACGAAGTAGCTGCGGTTGGCGTGGCCGCCTGGATTCGCCCCGTGGTGCCCCGGATAAAATCTTCCGGCGAAATAAAGATCATGTTGACGGGGTGAACTCAACCGATGAGCGACGCAAGCATCACGCAGCCGCCGTCCGCCGACTCCCAGGAGACGGCAGGGCACGGCCGACACCGGGGCCCGGTCTCGTCGTCCCACGACGGCGAGTCGGCGGCTCCTCGCGGCCGGCACCGTAAGCCGGCCGAGGAAACGGCCGAAGCGGCTGCCTGACAGTACGCCGAAGGGGCTCCGCCCGTCCACAGGACGGACGGAGCCCCTTCGCACATCCAAAACGCATATGCGGACCGGGGCGTACCCGCGGTCACCCCACCCCCCGCCGCAACCCCAGCACCTCCGCCGCCGCGAACGTCTCCCCGTCCGGCCGTTCCGCGAAGTGCGCGCCCAGCGTCGCGTCCAGCTCCTCGAAGCCGAAGACGTCCCCCTTGCAGTCGAACTGGGCCCGCACCCGCGGCCGTTCGACGACGGCGACCATCCCGCCGTGCACCACGAGCACCTGCCCGTTGATCCGCGCGGCGGCCGGTGACGCCAAGTAGCCGACGAGCGGGGCGACATGCTCGGGGGCGAGCGGGTCGAGCCCCTCGGCGGGCGGTCCGACCCCGGCGAAGACGTCCTCCGTCATCCGGGTCCGGGCGCGCGGACAGATCGCGTTGACGGTGACGCCGTACCGGGCGAGCGCGAGCGCCGTGGAGGTGGTCAGGCCGACGATCCCCCCTTTGGCGGCGGCGTAGTTGGGCTGTCCGGCCGACCCCGCGAGGAACGCCTCCGAGGACGTGTTCACGATCCGCCCGTACACCGGCCCGCCCGCCGCCTTGGACCGCTCCCGCCAGTGCGCGGCGGCGAACCGGGTGAGATTGAAATGGCCCTTGAGATGAACCCGGATCACCGCGTCCCACTCCTCCTCCGCCATGGAGAAGACCATCCGGTCGCGCAGGATGCCCGCGTTGTTGACGACGACGTCCAGCGTCCCGAACGTGTCGATCGCCAGGCCGACCAGCTCACGGGCCTCGCGGAAGTCGGACACGTCCCCGCTGTGGACGAGCGCGGTGCCGCCGGCGGCCCGGATCTCCTCGGCGACCGTCTCGGCGGGCCCGGCGGACGACTCGCCGGAGCCGTCACGGCCGGGCCGCCCGTAGTCGTTGACGACGACGGCCGCGCCCAGCCGGGCCAGTTCCAGCGCCTCCGCCCGGCCGAGGCCGCGCCCGGCCCCGGTGACGACGGCACAACGCCCCGCGAGCGGCGCCTCGTTCAGCCTTTTGTGCGGTCTCTCGGTCGGTTCCTCGGTCGGTCTCTCGGTCGATCCCTCGGTCGGTTCCTCGGACGGGAGTGCCATACGGTCCGCCGCCCCTCAGATCTCGATGCAGGTCCGCAGCGCGGTCCCGGTGCGCATCTGGTCCAGCGCCTCGTTGATCTCGGCGAGCGGCACCCGGTGCGTGATCAGGCCCTCCAGATCGATCCGGCCCGCCCGCCACAGGGCGATGGTCCGCTCGTAGGAACGCAGGACGTCACCGCCGCCGTACATCGAGGGCAGGATCCGCTTCTCGTCGAAGAACAGCTCGAACATGTTGAGTTGGAGGTGATCGTCCATGGCGCCCGCGCCGACGACGACCAGGGTGCCGCCGCGCCGAGTGGTGTCGTAGGCGGTGCGGGCGGTGGCGGAGCGGCCGACGACCTCGAAGACGTAGTCGAAGCCCTCGCCACCGGTGATCTGCTGCTTGGCGTCGGGCAGTTGGTCGGGCGAGACGGCCCGCGTGGCGCCGAAGCCGAGCGCGGCCTCGCGGCGGGAGGCGACCGGGTCGACGGCGACGATCTCGGCGGCGCCCTTGAGCCGCGCGCCCTGGATCGCGGAGATACCGACCCCGCCGCAGCCGATGACGGCGACCGACGAACCCGCTTCCACGTCGGCGGTGTTGAGCGCGGCGCCGAGGCCGGTCGTCACCCCGCAGCCGATCAGCGCGGCGATGTCGAAGGGCACGTCGTCGGGGATCGGGACGGCGCAGCCCGCGTCGACCACGACCTCCTCGGCGAAGGTGCCGGTCCCGGCGAAGCCGAACACATCGCCGCCGGGGCGGCGGAAGTTGGGGGTGCCCGCGTTCATGAACCCGGCCAGGCACAGTTCGGTCTGGCCGCGCCGGCAGGCGGGACACGCGCCGCAGGCGGGCAGCCAGCAGACGACGACCCGGTCGCCCGGCTTCACCCGGGTGACACCCTCGCCGACCTCCAGGATCTCGCCGGCGCCCTCGTGGCCCGGCACGAAGGGCGCGGGCTGCGGCAGCACGCCGCCCATCGCCGACAGGTCCGAGTGACACAGGCCGGTGGCCCGGATCCGGACCCTGACCCGGCCCGGACCGAAGCCGACCGCCTCGACGTCGTCGAGGACCTCCAGTTTGTCCTGGCCGATCTCGTGCAGTACGGCTGCGCGCATGGTGCGGCTCCCCTCGGGTCATTCAGGGCTCAGGCGGGTCGTCTGGGATTCAGGCAGGTCATCCGGGGATCAGGCAGGTCATCCAAGGTTCAGGAGTGTGCGACGACCGTGTCGGCGAGGACGGGCGCGTCGTCGCGCTCGACCGCGCCCACGGCGACCCGCACCTCGCCCTCCCCCCGCCACAGCCGGATGCGCAGGGTCTCGCCGGGGAACACGACCCCGGCGAAGCGGGTGGCGTACGACCGCACCCGGGTGACGTCCCCGTCGAGCAGCGTGTCCACGACCGCCTTGAGGGTGATCCCGTAGGTGCACAGGCCGTGCAGGATGGGCCGGTCGAACCCGGCGAGCTTGGCGAACTCGGGGTCGGCGTGCAGCGGGTTGTAGTCGCCGGAGAGGCGGTAGAGGAGGGCCTGGTCCTCGCGGACCGCGCGTTCGACGACCTTGTCGGGCGCGCCGACGGGCGGTTCGAGACGGGCGGACGGCCCCCGGTCGCCGCCCCAGCCGCCTTCTCCTCGTACGAAGATCTGGGCGTCGTTGGTCCACAGCGGCCCGTCCGCGTCGGCGACCTCGGTGCGCATGACGAGCACGGCCGCCTTGCCCTTGTCGTACACAGCGGCGATCCGGCCGGTGGCGGTCGCGCGGCCGCGCACCGGCAGCGGACGGTGGATCTCCAGCCGCTGTCCGCCGTGCAGGACCCGGGCGAGATCGACGTCGACGCCGGGCATGGACAGTCCGCTGATCACTCCGGGCGAGCCGGAACCGGCCACGGTGGCGAAGCTGGGCAGGACGTGCAGCCGGGACTCCAGCGTGTAGCGCAGTTCGTCGGGGTCGGTGGCGGGGACGCCCGCGCCGATGCCGAGGTGGTAGAGCTGGACGTCCTTGTGGTCCCAGGAGATCTCGCCGGTCCGGGGTTCGGCGGCGAGCGCCTTGGCTGCGTCGATGGGCATGGGGCTCCTGACGGTGGCGGTACAGGGTGTGAGACCTCGATACGGCCGTCCGCACCGTCGGCCGCACCGAGGTCGTCACGGGGCCGCGGAACCCGCTCGGTTCTAGAACGCGTTCCAGTGCGGCGATCCTCTGTATAGCCGAGGCCCCCGGAGTTGTGAAGGCTCCTGACGGCATGTCAGATACGGCCGGACGCGGGCCGGTGTCGACGGCGCGATCCACCCATGACATTTGTCCCGGCGGACCGATGACATGCGGCCCTGCCGGTGGGCGGCCGGGGAACGTAGCGTCGAAGAGGTAGGAGCCAGTGGGAGGACCGAACGGACGGGGGAAGGCACATGACGAGGACGACGAGCACGACGAGGACACCGAGCGCGACGAGGACACCGAGGGCGAAGGCTCAGTGGCGGCGGACGATGGCGTGCCGTTGGGCCGCCTGGCGGGCGCGTCACCGGGACGAGGACCCGGACCGTTGTGCGGCCGGCGAGGACTGCGGTCCGGACGCCTTCGGCGAGCCGCCGGGTCCCCCGCCGACGCCCCTGGCACTGCTGCCCTGGCTGCTCCTGGGGCTGGGCTCCTTCTCGAACCTCTTCCAGGGCGAGACGCCCAACCCGCTGCTCGGCGGCCTCGGACTGCTGATCTTCAACTCCTGCTACATATACGTCGCCGTGCGCTCCTTCGTGAAGGAGAAGCGCGAGGCGCGTTCCACCCGGGTGGCGCTGCTGATCATGACCCTGGTGACCTGCGGCCTCGCCGGGGGTTACGGCGGCACGTGGCTGCTGTTCTTCCCGCTGCTCGGCCTGGCCGCGGGTGCCGCCCTGCGCGGTCCCCGGCTGCGTGAGACCAGCGTGGGGCTGGGTCTGCTCGCCGGGGCGGTCGCCGTCCCGCACGACGGCTGGGGCGGCCTGGCCATCGCCTACGCCACCGGGATCTCCACGGTGGTGACGGCCGTGATCCTGACGCTGGCCGAGGCCGTGCGGGAGCTGCGTGCGGCCCGGGAGGAGCTGGCCCGGCGGGCGGTGGAGAAGGAGCGGCTGCGGTTCTCGCGGGACCTGCACGACCTGCTCGGGCACACGCTGTCGGTGATCGTGGTGAAGTCGGAGGCGGCGAGACGGCTGGCGCCGGGCGACCTGGACGCGGCCCTCGCGCAGATCACGGACATCGAGTCGGTGGGCCGGCAGGCACTGACCGAGATCCGCGAGGCGGTGACCGGCTACCGCGAGGGCAGCCTGCCCACCGAACTGGACCGGGCCCGCTCGGCGCTCACCGCGGCGGGCGTCGAGCCCGCGGTCAGCCAGTCGGGCCCACCCGTGGCACCCGAGACGGCGGCCCTGCTCGGCTGGGTGGTCCGAGAGGCGGTCACCAACGTGGTCCGCCACAGCGCCGCCACCCACTGCACGATCACGGTGACAGGCACCCAGGACCGGGTCCGCCTGACGGTGACGGACGACGGACGGGGCGCCGCCAAGGGGGCGACCGGTGACGGTCCCGGGGAGGGGGATGACGGGGGTGCCGCCGAGGGTGGCGGTGCGGGCGCCGACCAAGACGGGGCCCGGGCCCGGGTCCTGGGCCGGGGTGCCGCCGGGGGCGATCGAGAGGGCGCCAACGCCGACCAGGACGAGGCCCGAGTCCTGGGCGAGGGTGCCACCGGGGGCGGCGGTACAGGCACCGGCCAGGGCGAGGACCAGGTCCGGGCCCGGGGCACCGCCGAGGGCGGCCGTACGAGCACCGGTCACGACGAAGCCCAGGCACCGGCCCGGCGCGCCGACAAGGGCGGCCGTACGGGCGCCAGTCAGGACGAAGCCCAGGTCCTGGACGCGGATGATGGCCGCACCACAGCCGCCGTCCACCATGCGGCCAGTGGCCACGGGGCGGGAAGCAACCGGAGCACGGTCGAGGACCAGGGTGCGGGCCAACAACTGGGCGCGGGCGGCCGATCCGGCTCGGACGTTCACCCGGACCCAGGCGGTCACCCGAACCCAGGCAGCCACCCGGACCCAGGCGGTCACCCGGACCGAGGCAGTCACCCGGGCCCAAGTGGTCACCCGAACCCTGGCAGTAACCCGAACCCGTACCCGGGCGGCCGGCCCGCCGTGCGTCGAGGTACCGGGCTCGCCGGGCTGCGGGAGCGGCTCGCGGGGGCGGGGGGTTCGTTGACGGCCGGGCCGGGGGCCCGGGGTGGCTTCACGGTGACGGCGGAGCTGCCCGTGGAGGCGCCCGCTCCGACGGCGTACGCCGTGCCGGAGCCCGCACAGGCGGTGCCGCCCGTCCCGGCCGGACCTACGCTTGGCCCGTGAACGAGATGCCCGGTGATCACCGGCCCGCCAAGTCCATCAGGGTGCTGCTGGCGGAGGACCAGGGGATGATGCGCGGCGCGCTGGCCCTGCTGCTCGGGATGGAGCCGGACATCGAGGTCGTCGCCCAGGTGGGCACCGGGGACGAGATCGTGGACGCGGCCCTGCTCCACCGCCCCGACGTCGCCCTCCTCGACATCGAACTGCCCGGCATCAGCGGCCTGGAGGCCGCCGCCGAGCTGCGCGACCAGGCGCCCGACTGCCGGGTGCTGATCCTGACCACCTTCGGCCGGCCCGGCTATCTGCGGCGGGCCATGGAGGCGGGGGCAGCCGGTTTCCTGGTGAAGGACGGTCCCGTGGAGGAGCTGGCGGCGGCGATCCGCAAGGTGCTGACGGGCGAGACGGTCGTCGATCCGGCGCTCGCCGCGGCCGCCCTCGGCGCGGGCCCGAACCCGCTCACCGCCCGCGAGCGGGACGTGCTGAAGGCGTCGGTGGACGGCGCGACGGTCGCGGACATCGCCGGACGGCTGCACCTGTCCGAGTCCACGGTCCGTAACTACCTCTCGTCCGCCATCGGCAAAACGGCCACCCGCAACCGTATGGAGGCGATGCGGGAGGCCCGCCGTCAGGGCTGGCTGTAGCGGCAGGCCCGCTTCGGGGGAGAAGCCCGGCGTCCTAGAAGCCCGCCCCCGTGCACCGCAGCACCCGCAGGGAACCGGTGTCGGAGATCTCCTCGAAGGCACCGGAGGCGAGGGCGCGCAGGTAGACGCGGTAGGGGGCCTGGCCGGTGAACTCGTCGGCGGGGTCCGGGAACACGTCGTGGATCAGCAGGAGGCCCCCCTCGGCGACATGGGGCGCCCAGCCCTCGTAGTCGGCGGTGGCGTGCTCGTCGGTGTGGCCGCCGTCGATGAAGACGAGGCCCAGCGGGGTGCCCCAGATCTTCGCCACCTGCGGCGAGCGGCCGACGACGGCGACGACGTGCTCCTCCAGGCCGGCCCGGTGCAGCGTGCGGCGGAAGGTGGGCAGCGTGTCCATCAGGCCGATCTCGGGGTCGACGGTCTCGGGGTCGTGGTAGTCCCAGCCCGGCTGCTGCTCCTCGCTGCCCCGGTGGTGGTCGACGGTCAGCGCGGTGACGCCGGAGGCGCGGGCCGCGTCGGCGAGCAGGATCGTGGAGCGCCCGCAGTAGGTGCCCACCTCCAGCAACGGCAGCCCGAGCCGGCCCGCCTCGACGGCGGCGGCGTACAGGGCGAGCCCTTCGTCCGCGGGCATGAACCCCTTGGCGGCCTCGAACGCGGCCAGGATCTCGGGCTTCGGTGCCGCGGTCATGGGGGCCTGCCTTCCAACACGACTGGTAGAGGTACGGGCGCCATGCTGCCGTACGCCCTGGCCGGCGGGGTGACAGGGGGTGCGGGAAGTTCCGTCACAACCCCGCAGCCCTAGCGCTTGACCTGGGCCCCTGTCACGACCGATCCCCTGACCACCTAGTCCCGCAGCACCGCACCCCGCACGACCGCCTCGCTCGGCACGACCGTCTCACCGCGCACGACCGTCTCTCCCCGCAACGCCTCCTCCGCACGCTCCAGGTTGGTGTCCTCCTCGCTGCTGGCGCGCAGGTGGGGTTCGTTCGACGGGCGCTGCTGCCGGGGCAGGAGCAGGGCCAGCACCAGGCCGACGGCGACGGCGGCCGTGGCGATCAGGAAGGAGACGCGGAAGCCGTGCATGGTCGGGACGGCGACGCCGTTGACGTCGTTCGCGGTGTTGGCGAGGACCATGCCGATGACGGCGCTGGAGACGGACGTACCGATGGACCGCATCAGGGTGTTGAGGCCGTTGGCCGCGCCGGTCTCCGAGGCGGGGACGGCGCCGATGATCAGGGCGGGCAGCGAGGAGTAGGCGAGTCCGATGCCGGCGCCCAGGACGATCGCGATGACCAGGCTCTGCCAGGCGGCGTTCATCAGGCCGAGGCCGGCGCCGTAGCCGATCCCGATGATCAGCATGCCGAGGATCAGGGTGACCTTGGGGCCGTACTTGGCGGAGAGCCGGGCGTAGACGGGCGCGGTGACCATCATCGTCAGGCCGAGCGGGGCGACCAGCAGACCGGCGACGACCATCGACTGGCCGAGACCGTAGCCGGTGCTCTTGGGGAGCTGGAGGAGCTGGGGCAGGACGAGGGAGACGACGTAGAAGCTGACGCCGACCATGATCGAGGCGAGGTTGGTGAAGAGGACGGCGGGGCGGGCGGTGGTGCGCAGGTCGACGAGGGGTGCCGGGGTGCGCAGCTCGTAGACGCCCCACAGCAGGAGCACCGCGGCGGCCGCGCCGAACAGGCCGAGGGTGGTGCCGGAGGTCCAGCCCCAGTCGCTGCCCTTGGTGATCGGCAGGAGGAAGAGGACCAGCCCGGCGGAGAGGCCGAGGGCGCCCGGCAGGTCGAAGGTCCCCTCGGCGCGGGCCGGGGACTCGGGGACGGCGAGCAGGGTGAGGGCGATGGCGAGGACGCCGAGGGCGGCGGCGCCGTAGAACAGGGCGTGCCAGTCGGTGTGCTGGGCGACCAGGGCCGCGGCGGGCAGGGCGAGGCCGCCGCCGACGCCGATGGAGGAGCTCATCAGGGCCATCGCGGAGCCGAGCCGTTCGCGGGGCAGCATGTCGCGCATCAGGCCGATGCCGAGCGGTATCGCGCCCATGGCGAAGCCCTGGAGGGTGCGGCCGACGATCATCGGGATCAGCGCGCTGGTGACGGCGCTCACCAGGGCGCCGACGACCATCACGGCCAGGCTGAGGATCAGCAGGCGGCGCTTGCCGTACAGGTCGCCGAGGCGGCCCATGATCGGGGTGGCGACGGCCCCGGAGAGCAGGGTGGAGGTCAGGACCCAGGTGGCGTCGCCGGGCGAGGTGTCCAGCAGTTGTGGCAGGTCCTTGATGACCGGGACCAGCAGGGTCTGCATCACCGCGACCACGATGCCCGCGAAGGCGAGCACGGGGACGACGGCTCCGCTCGCCCGGCGGGTGGGCCGGTCGGTCGTGTGCGTCATGAAGGGGGCCTCCGGGGCGGCGCGGAAGAGCTGCGCGTCAGGGGTGCGGTCAGGAATACCGGTCAGGAATACATGGAGACCGAACCTGTATGCATGGGCAACTATTCCGGTCCTTCGGCGCCCTAACAATTTCTTTAGCTTCTCTTGGTAATCGGCGCGCACCCGCACCTGTACCCACACCCGCACCCCCACCGCCCTCCGGCCTAGGCCCAAATCCCGATGCAAGGGGCGCCGCCGGGTTGAGACCATGACGCCCATGCCGGAATCCGTCGACACCCCTCGCCCTCGCCCCCGCCCCCGCAGATCCGCCCGCTTCCCCGGGTCCGGCCGCAGCGCTCCCGCTCCCGCCGCCTGGCTGGTCGTGGCGCTCGCGTGCGCCGGTCAGTTCCTCGTCGTGCTGGACGTGTCCGTCGTCAACGTGGCCCTGCCCTCGATGCGGACCGACCTGGACCTGAGCCCGTCCGGCCTCCAGTGGGTGGTGAACGCGTACGCCATCGCCTTCGCCGGTTTCATGCTGCTCGGCGGCCGCGCCGGCGACCTCTACGGCCGCAAGCGGATGTTCCTGACCGGGCTCGCCCTGTTCACCCTGGCCTCGCTGGCCGGCGGGCTCGCCCAGGACGACTGGCACCTGCTGCTCGCGCGGGCCGTGCAGGGCCTGGGCGCGGCGGTACTGGCGCCGTCGACGCTGACGATCGTCACCTCGGCCGTCCCGGAGGGCGCCGCCCGGGCCCGCGCGATCGCCACCTGGACGGCGGTCGGCGCGGGCGGCGGCGCGGCGGGCGGGCTCGTCGGCGGTGTGCTGGTGGACGTCCTGTCCTGGCGCTGGGTGCTGCTGATCAACGTGCCGGTGGGGGCCGTCGTCCTGGCCGGGGCCGTGTGGTGGCTGCGCGAGAGCCGCGCCGGTGACGGCCGCCGGCTGGACCTGCCGGGCGCGCTGCTGGTCACGGCCGGGCTGGCCACTCTGGCGTACGGCATCTCGCAGACGGAGGCCGAGGGCTGGACGGCGCCCGCCACCCTGGTGCCGCTGGCGGCCGGGCTCGCGCTGATCGGGCTGTTCCTCGCCGTGGAGGCACGGACGACGGCCCCGCTGATGCCGCTCGGGCTGCTGCGGCGGAGGGCGGTGTCGGGGGCGAACGCGGCGATGTTCCTGTCCGGCTCGGCGATGTTCGCCATGTGGTTCTTCATGACGCTGTACGCGCAGAACGCCCTCGGCTACACCCCACTGGAGGCCGGTCTCGCGCTGGTGCCCAGCTCGCTGGCCGTGGTCCTCGGCTCCAAGCTGGCACCGCGCCTGATGCGTACGGCCGGGGCGCGCGCGGTGGCGGCGCTGGGCACGCTGGTCGCGGCGACCGGCTTCGGCTGGCAGTCGACCATGCGGATCGACGACCCCTACGTCACCGGGATCATGCTGCCGGGTGTGCTGATGATGCTGGGCGCCGGCCTGGCGACGACCCCGCTCGCGGCGCTGGCCACCTCGGGGGCGGCGCCCGGCGAGGCCGGTCTGGTCTCGGGCCTCGTCAACACCTCCCGCACGATGGGCGGCTCGCTGGGCCTCGCGGTCCTGTCGACCATCGCCGCCTCCCGGACCGGCGGACGGGCCACGCCGGAGGCGCTGACGGAGGGGTACGCCCTGGCGTTCCGCACGGGTACCGGGGTGCTGCTCGCCGGGGTCGTCCTGACCCTGCTCTGGCTGCCCCGCACCGCCACGGCCCCCGCCGTCGCGGAAGCGGAAGCGGAAGCGGAGATGGACACGGACTCGCGGACGGACTCCCGGACGGCCTCGGAAAAAGTCTCCGGGACGAGGCAACGATCCTGACCCCTCGCGGCCTCCTTTGAACATCTAGGAGGTGCGCATGGGGGATCGCAAACAGTCGGGGAACGAGGAGTTCCAGGCGTTCGTCATCGGCCGCTGGCCACGGCTGATGCGGACGGCATTTCTCCTCACGGGGGAGCAGCACGCCGCGGAGGACCTGGCCCAGACGACGCTCGAACAGGTCTATGTGGCCTGGAACCGCGTCGCGGCGGCCGACGAGCCGGAGGCGTACGTACGGCGCGTGATGATCAACACGCACAGTCGCAGGTACCGCAAGAAACTACGGGAGTTCCTGGCGCCGAGGGGCGAGGACCCGGGCCTGGCGCACGAGATCGCGGACACCGGTGACCGCATCGCCCAGGCCGACGACCGGCACACCCTGCTCAAGGCGCTGGCCGAGCTGCCGCCGCGGCAGCGGGAGGCGGTGGTCCTGCGGTATTGGGAGGACCTGACCGAGTCGCAGACGGCCCAGGCGATGGGCTGTTCGATCGGCGCGGTGAAGAGCAACGCGGCCAAGGGGATCGCGAAACTGCGCGCCATACCGGGACTGGCGGAGACGGTGACGTACGGGGGGCGGAAGTGATGAGCGCGGACCGGGAGAACCACGACATGACACGGCACGACATCGCCCTCCTGCTGGCCGACGCCGCCGACGAGGTGGAGATCGGTATAGCCCCCACCCAGGCCCTGATCCGCGGCGGCCGCCGCCGCAAGGCCCGGCGCTGGGCGGTGGCGGCCGCGGCGACCCTGGTGGTGGCCGGCTCGACGGGGGCCCTGGCGGTCACGGGCCTCTCGGACGACGAGGACCGGACGCTGCCGGCGGTCCGGCCCACGGCACCGGAGCTGCCGGACACGGTCGAGGCCGGGGGCGGCACGCTGGCGCTCGGCACCGACAAGGGCCGGGAGTGGAAGGTCTCCGTCAAGGTGTGGCGTGCCCCGAGGGACACGGCGGACGCCCGGACCGTGCTGGACGCGATGGCGGGATACGGCGAGTACCCCGCCGACGTGCGGACGCCGTCCGACCTGGTGGGCAAGGTCGCGTACTTCGTGCACCGCACCACCGAGGACCCCGAGGACGCCGACGGGGACAATCCCCAGTTCACGCTGATCTCGCAGAACCTGGTGCCCGCCGGCGACACCCTGTCGGGCACCGACGTGGAGGCCGCCTCCGGACCCCTGTTCCCCGGAGACAGCGCCGAGCGCCTGGTGGTCGGCCATGTCGCCAAGACCGCCCGGCAGGTGACCTGCACCTGGAAGGACGGCACGACCACGACCGTCGAGCGGGCCGCGCTCGACGACATCAACCAGGACGAGATGGTGATCCGGGACCCGGAGGGCTCCCCGTACTCCTGGTTCGTCTGCCTCGCCCCCCGGGGCACCGCCTACCAGTCGGTGGAGGTGACCGGACAGACCTCCCGCTAGGGTGGCGGGCGTGTCGTACACAGGCCCGCCCCTCGATCCGTTCGACCCTTTCGGTGCTCCGCAGCCCCGGCGCTCGCCGCTGCGCCGCGGGCTGACGGTGGCGCTCGCCGTGCTCGTGCCGGGCGCGCTGGTGGGCTGGCTGGCGTACGCCACGTTCGGCCCGGACGGCGAGGGCGACGGGTCCGGCTCGGCCGGGGCCGCCACGGGCACCGCGAGCGCGCCCCGCTGGCCGAACGTCGGCAACGGCAAGTCCGGCCTCGCGGCACCGTCCGGTTCCACCGACGCCGCCCCGTCGGACTCCGCGTCGTCCGGTGCGGGCTCGTCCGGTGAGGGCTCGCTCGCCGGCAAGGTCGTCGTCATCGACCCGGGGCACAACCCGACCAACGTCGAGCACACGGCCGAGATCAACCGCACGGTCGACATCGGCACCCACTCCAAGGAGTGCGACACCACGGGGACGTCCACCAACTCGGGTTACAGCGAGGCCCGGTTCACGCTGGACGTGGCGCACCGGCTGCGGACGCTGCTGCAACAGCAGGGCGCCACCGTGAAACTGACCCAGGACGCCGACCGTCCCTACGGCCCGTGCGTGGACGAGCGGGCCCGGATCGGGAACGCGGCGCACGCCGACGCGGTGGTCTCGATCCACGCGGACGGATCGGGGGCGGGCAACCGCGGGTTCCATGTGATCCTGCCGGGCTCGGTGCGGGCGGGTGCCGCCGACACCCGTGCCATCGTGGGCCCGTCGAAGGATCTCGGAAAGCTGATCGCGGCCGACTTCGCGGCGGCGACGGGTACTTCCCCGTCCAACTACATCGGCGGCGGCACCGGTCTCGTCACACGTGAGGACCTGGGCGGTCTCAATCTGTCAACGGTTCCGAAGGTGTTCATCGAGTGCGGCAACATGCGCGATAGCAAGGACGCGGCACTGCTGACCAGTGGTGCCTGGCGGCAGAAGGCGGCGCAGGGGATCTCTGAGGGAATCGTGAGTTTCCTGCGCGGGTAGTGGTCAGCGCCCTGATCCGGGCGGACATACCGATCGTGCGGACGATAGTGTCGCCCATACGATGAGGGGCCACCCCCGCGCTTCACACAGGGGCCCGAGGGCGACAGGGTGACAGCGACGCCTCCAGCGACGCGTCTGTGCCGACGCGTAGTGATGACGTACTGATGACGAGACGACTGACGAAGGACCTGAAGTGAATATCCGCTCCCTCACTCGAGGCGACGGCGTGGTGATCGGAGCAGCGGTATTGCTGTTCATCGCGTCGTTCCTCGACAACTACTCGTACGACGGCGACAACGGTCTCGACATGCCCAGCCTCTGGTCGAGCGGACCGGTCCTGCTCGGTGTCGTACTGGCGGGGCTGATCGGCGCGGCCCTCGTCGTCGTCGCCCGCGCACTGCCGCAGCCCCGTAAGGTCGCCGGTCTGGAACTGGGCCCGTTCGGGGTCGCGTTCACGCTGTTCGCGGCGTGGAGCGCGCTGGGCAACGTCATCGACCCGGTGGGCGGCCTGGACAACATCGGCAACGGCTTCGGCTCGGGCGGTCCCGACGCCGGTGTGGGCCTGATCCTCGCCCTGGTGGCCACGCTGATCATGGCGGGCGCCGCCATCGCCACCCCCCTGGTCCCCGCTCTCCAGGCCGGTCTGATCCCGGCTCCGTCGCCGGCCGCGCCGCAGCCCTACGGGGCGCAGCCGCCCGCCGGTTACGGCTACCCGGGTGCGCCGCAGCCGGGCGGGTTCGGCGGCGGTCAGCCGCAGGGGCAGCCGCCGTTCGGTGGCCAGCCGGGTCCGGCGCAGCCGCCGGCGCCGGACTTCTCGCCGTTCTGGTTCGCCGTTCCGGTGGCGCGCCCGCTGTTCGGGGAGGACGGCGGGGCGGCTCCGATCGCGGAGCTGGCGCCGGGCACCTGGTACCTCGCGGTCGAGCAGGGCGCCCAGGGTCTCATCGCGCAGACCCAGGACGGCCGTCGCGGTGTCCTGCGGGACACCTCGGGCATCCAGCGCGGCTGAGCAACCCCGCGCGGACCACGCGGACTCACGGCCCCTCGCCCTTCCGGGCGGGGGGCCGTTGTCGTACAGTCGCAGCCACCACACCCGTCTGACGGACCGTCAGGAGGCAGTGATGCGGCTCGGTCTGGCGCTCGGCTACTGGGGTCGCGGCCCCGACCCCCATCATCTGGAGCTGGCGCGGGAGGCGGAGCGGCTCGGGTACGACTCGGTGTGGACGGCGGAGTCCTGGGGCTCGGACGCCTTCACGCCGCTCACCTGGATCGCCGCGCACACGACCCGGATCGGGCTGGGCACGGCGGTCGCGCAGATGGCGGCCCGCTCCCCCACCACCACGGCGATGCACGCGCTCACCCTGGACCATCTCTCCGGCGGGCGGATGACACTCGGGCTCGGGCTTTCGGGCCCGCAGGTGGTCGAGGGCTGGTACGGGCGGCCGTTCCCCGCCTCGCCGTTGACCGCGACGCGCGAGTACGTGGACGTCGTACGGCAGGTGCTGCGGCGGGAGGCGCCGGTGGAGCTGGGCGAGGGACGGTTCCATCCGCTGCCCTACCGGGGCCCGGACGCGACCGGGCTGGGCCGGCCGCTGCGGTCGATCACCCATCCGCTGCGGTCCGGGCTGCCCGTGCTGCTGGGGGCGGAGGGGCCGCGGAACGTGGCGCAGACCGTGCGGATCGCGGACGGCTGGCTGCCGTTGTACTGGTCACCGAGCCGGCCGGACGCGTACGGGCCGGGGCTCGCGAGTCTGCCACCGGGGTTCCGGGTGGCGCCGATGGCCCGCGTGCGGGTCTGCGACGACCTCGCCGAAGGGCTGCTGGCCGTCAAGACGATGCTCGGTTTCTACATCGGCGGCATGGGCCACGCCACCCGCAACTTCCACGCCGACCTGATGGCGCGCATGGGGTACGAGGAGGAGGCCCGGCGGATCCAGGAACTGTTCCTGGCCGGCCGCCGCGAGGAGGCGGTGCTGGCCGTGCCGGACGCGTTCGCCGACGAGATCTCGCTCGTCGGGCCGCGCGAACGGATCGCGGAGCGGCTGGAGTTGTGGCGCAAGGGCCCGGTGACGGACCTGCTGGCGCTGGCCCCGGACCCGCACACCCTGCGCGTGCTGGCGGAGCTGAACTCCTGACCTGAACAAGGCACTTGAATTCAGCACCTGGTTTCAGCCGGGCGGGAGCGGCAACCCGACCCGTATGTCCCCTCGTTATCGCAACGGAGCGAACCAGGCCGGGACGGTCATCGCCGTCGTGGCCGATGTCATGGCCCTCATCCTGGGCCTCTGGATCCTCATGTACCTGCTGGACGCGAACCGCGGAAACGACTTCGTGCAGTTCGTGCACGACGTGGCCCGCTGGCTCGCCGGCTGGTCGCACGACCTGTTCACCTTCGACGAGGCGTGGGCCAGGGTCGTGGCCGGCTACGGCCTGGCGGCGGTGGTCTACCTCTTCGTGGGCCACGCCATAGCCAACCGGGTCCACCGCCACTAGCCCCCCTTGTCAGGAGCGCCGCCCGACCCCACTCAGGGGCGCGGGGAACTGCGCGCCCAGCCACAACGCACCCGCACGGGCCCTCCGGCCGTATCCCCCGAACCGCCGGAGGCTACCCGCAACAGTCCGGATCGAGCCCCACCGGCAACCGCTCCCCCCCGAACACCGCACACGTGGCCTCATGGCCACCCAGCGCGGCGACGGCCAGCAGCAGCGAGCCCGCCGTCCAGGTCGTCAGTTCGCGGGGCCAGATCGCGTCGTCGTCGAAGACGTAGCCCGTCCAGTACAGCCCGGACTCGTCGTCCCGCAGGTGCTGGATGGACTGGAGGATCTCCAGCGCCCGGTCGGACTCCCCCATCGCCCAGAGGGCGAGGGCGAGTTCGGCCGACTCGCCGCCCGTGACCCACGGGTTCGGCACGACGCACCGCACCCCGAGTCCGGGCACGACGAACCGCTCCCAGTCGCCCTCGATACGGGACTTGGCCTCCGCGCCCGTCAACGCCCCGCCGAGGACCGGGTAGTACCAGTCCATGGAGTAGCGGTCCTTGTCCAGGAACCGTTCGGGGTGGCTGCGGATCGCGTGCCGCAGCGCGCCCGCGGCCAGCTCCCAGTCCGGCTGCGGCTCCTCGCGCTGTTCGGCGATGGCGAGCGCGCAGCGCAGCGCCTGGTGGATCGAGGAGGAGCCGGTGAGCAGGGCGTCCGCGGTGGGCGTGCCGTCGTCGTCGCGGCGCCAGCCGATCTGACCGCCGGGCTGCTGGAGCCGCAGGACGTACTCGACGGCCGCGTAGACGGCCGGCCACATGCGGTCCAGGAAGGTGTCGTCGCCGGTGGAGAGGTAGTGGTGCCAGACGCCGACGGCGAGGTAGGCGACGAAGTTCGTCTCACGTCCCCGGTCGGTGACGTCGGCGAAGTCGCCGTCCCGGTAGGCGGCGTACCAGGAGCCGTCGTCGTTCTGGTGCCGGGCGAGCCAGGTGTAGGCCCGCTCGGCGGCCTCGTGCTCGCCCGCAGCGTCCAGCGCCATCGCGGCCTCGGTGTGGTCCCACGGGTCGAGGTGGTGGCCCCGGAACCAGGGGATCGCGCCGTCCTCCCGCTGCACGGCGAGGATGCCGGCGACGGTCGCGGCGGCCTGCTCGGCGGTGAGGACCCCGGGCAGGACGAGGTGTTCTGTCCGGGGGGTGGTCACTTGGCCGCCACCCGGGGCAGGTGCGGCTTGGTGGCGTAGGCGACGAAGCTCTTGCCGATCAGCGGGTTGAGCGCCTGCTCGGCGACCCGGGTGGCCAGCGGCTTCTTCATGATGTCCCAGACCAGCAGCTTGTGGTACGCGCGCACCGGGAGCGCCTTGTCGTTGTCGACGCCGAACGCGCACTTGAGCCACCAGTACGGCGAGTGCAGCGCGTGCGCGTGGTGGGTGCCGTAGGGCCGGAGGCCGGCCTCGCGGATCTTGCCGAGGAGTTCGTCCGCCCTGTAGATGCGGATGTGGCCGCCCTCGACCTCGTGGTAGGCGTCGGAGAGGGCCCAGCAGACCTTCTCGGGGCCGTAGCGCGGGACGGTGATCGCGATGCGGCCGCCGGGCTTGAGGACCCGGACCATCTCGGCGAGCACGCCCTTGTCGTCGGGAATGTGCTCCATGACCTCGGAGATGATGACGACGTCGAAGGACTCGTCGGGGAAGGGCAGCGCGAGGGCGTCGCCCTCCATGGCGGTGGCGGTGGCGCCCTCGGGGGCCTCGCCGGCCTCCTTCATCGCCGCGAACCACTTGGCGACCTCGCGGATCTCGTCGCCGTTCTGGTCGAGGGCCACGACCTGGGCGCCCCGCCGGTAGCACTCGAAGGCGTGCCGGCCGGCCCCGCAGCCGAGATCGAGGACCCGGTCCCCCGGGGCGAGCGGGAACCGGGAGAAGTCGACGGTCAGCACGTGGCCCTGCTTTCGCGATCGGATACAACGTCAACATCTTCGCGGGCCGGGTGTGCCGGTCCGGCGCCGCCCCCCGCCCCGGCCGCCCGGGCGATGGCCTCGCGGTAGCGGACGACGGTGCCCTCGGCGGCCTTGGCCCAGGTGAACCGCTCCAGCACGCGCCGTCGTCCGGCGGCGCCGAGCCGGGCGCGCAGTGCGGGGTCGCCGAGCAGCCGGGCCAGCGCGGCGGCCAGGGCGCCGGCGTCGCCGGGCGGTACGGCGAGGCAGGTCTCCCCGTCGGCTCCGGCGACCTCGGGGATCGCGCCGCCGGTGGTGGCGACCAGGGGGGTGCCGGTGGCCATGGCCTCGGCGGCCGGCAGCGAGAAGCCCTCGTAGAGGGAGGGCACGCAGGCGACCTCCGCCGAGCGCACCAGGTCGACCAGTTCGGCGTCCGAGATGCCCTTGACGAACTCGACGGCGCCTTCGAGGCCGTAGCGCTCGATCGCCTGGGCGACGGGCCCCTCCTCGGGGCGCTTGCCGACAACGACGAGGTGGGCGTGCGGGTGTTCGGCGCGCGTCTTGGCCAGCGCCTCGACGAGGAAGACCAGGCCCTTGAGCGGGACGTCGGCGCTGGACGTCGTCACGATCCGGCCCGGGACGACGGCCACCGACGGGTCGGGCGCGAACAGGTCGGTGTCGGCGCCGATGTGGACGACGTGGATACGGTCGTCGCGGACGCCGAGGTGGTCGACGATCTCCTGGCGGGAGGTGCCGGAGACGGTGAGCACGGACGGCAGCCGGCGGGCGACCCGCTTCTGCATCCGGGTGAACGCGTACCAGCGGCGCACGGAGTAGCGGCGCTGCCATCCGTCAGCGGCGTCCAGCTCCAACTGCCGGTCTACGGTGATGGGGTGGTGGATCGTGGTGACGAGGGGGGCGCCGACGTCGCCCAACAGGCCGTAGCCGAGGGTCTGGTTGTCGTGCACGACGTCGAACTGTCCGCGCCGGGCGCGCAGATGGCGGCGGGCGCGCAGCGAGAAGGTCAGCGGTTCGGGGAAGCCGCCGGTCCACATCGTCGCCACTTCGAGGGCGTCGATCCAGTCCCGGTACTCGCCGCGCGCGGGGGTGCGAAAGGGGTCGGGCTGGCGGTACAGGTCGAGGCTGGGGAGTTCGGTGAGGGACAGCCGGTCGTCGTGGCCCTCGTCGAGCACCGGATACGGCTGGGAACCGATGACCTCGACGCGGTGTCCGAGGCGGGCCAGCTCGCGCGAGAGGTGCCGTACGTAGACGCCCTGGCCCCCGCAGAACGGGTTCCCCTTATAGGTGAGGAGCGCGATGTCGAGCGGTCGCTCGCCGTCCGCGGCGAGGTCATGCCGGGACCCCGCCTGACTGGCCTCAGCGGTCACTCCGGGCCCCCTTCTGCCTGCATTGTCCCGCGAGACTACGACGGGACGCTAATCTAGAACAAGTTTCAGACTTGATCGTTCGGGAGGCTCTGAATCTACCGGCAGGTAGGGACGCGGTGAGCAGTGGATCAGGTGATTCACGCCACGGCGGGCCGTGCCCTTCCGCTGTGTGATCACCGGCCCTCACCGACTGTCACGGAACAGGACCCATGCCTGCGGAAGACAGCACCCAGCGCCCCGCCACCGCTCCCTCCCCCGCGCCCGCCGCCACCCCCTCCCCGGCTCTCGGCGCCACCCGGTCCGGGGGCCCCTCCCCGCTCACCGAGCGGCAGGAGGCCCGCCGTCGGCGCATCCTGCACGCGAGCGCCCAGCTCGCCAGCCGGGGCGGTTTCGACGCGGTGCAGATGCGGGAGGTCGCCGAGTCCTCCCAGGTCGCGCTGGGCACGCTCTACCGCTACTTCCCGTCCAAGGTGCATCTGCTGGTCGCCACCATGCAGGACCAACTGGAGCACATGCACGGCACGTTGCGCCGCAAGCCCCCGACCGGCGAACGGGCGGCGGAGCGGGTCGCGGAGACGCTGATGCGCGCCTTCCGCGCCCTCCAGCGCGAACCGCATCTGGCCGACGCGATGGTCCGCGCGCTGACCTTCGCCGACCGCAGCGTCTCGCCCGAGGTCGACCAGGTCTCCCGGCAGACGACGGCGATCATCCTGGACGCGATGGGCCTGGAGGACCCGACGCCCGAGCAGCTCTCCGCCGTCCGCGTCATCGAGCACACCTGGCACTCGGCCCTGATCACCTGGCTCTCGGGGCGGGCCTCGATCGCGCAGGTCCGCGTGGACATCGAGACGGTGTGCCGCCTGATCGACGTGACGGAGCCGCGGGCGTGAGCCCTGCCGGTCCTTCCGGGCCCCTCTACTCCTCCGGCGGGAACACGGGCTCGCCGCTCCCCGCCAGCGTCACCATGATCGCCTCCACCGGGCAGCCCTCGGCCGCCGCCAGCACCTGTTCGCTGGCGTCGGTGTCGGGGTCGACCGGGCGGGACTGACGGGCGCTGTCGAGGCGGAACCCGTCCGGGGCGTGGTGGAGGCACTGGGCGGAACCGATGCACAGGGAGCGGTCGACCTCGACGTGCCAGCGGTCGCCCGCGCCCACGCCCGGCTGCTCGCGCAGGGGAGTCGCCCCCATGGTTCAGCCCTCCCAGCCCGCCGGGAGGTGGATCATCTTGTGCTCCAGGTACTCGGAGTACCCCTCGGGCCCGAACTCCCTCCCGAGACCGGAGTTCTTGTAGCCGCCGAACGGTCCGAGCATGTCGAGACTGAACGTGTTGACGGAGTACGTCCCGGTACGGACCCGGCGGGCGACGTCGACGCCGTGGGCCACGTCGCCCGTCCAGACGCTGCCGCTCAGCCCGTAGTCGGAGTCGTTCGCGATCTTCAGCGCCTCGTCCTCGTCGCCGTAGGGCAGGAGGCAGATCACCGGGCCGAAGATCTCCTCGCGGGCGATGCGCATGGAGTTGTCGACGTCGCCGAAGAGGGTGGGTTCGACGTACCAGCCGCGTTCCAGGCCGGGCGGACGGCCGCCGCCCGTGAGGATCTTGGCGCCCTCCTCCTGGCCGATGCGGATGTAGTCGAGGCTGCGGCGCCGCTGCCGTTCGGCGACCAGGGGGCCGACCTGGGTGGCGGGGTCCAGCGGGTCGCCGACCACGAGCGCGCTCGCCGCTGCGGCGAAGGCGTCGGCGAACTCGTCGTAGCGGGAGCGCGGGAGCAGGATGCGGGTCTGGGCGACGCACGCCTGGCCGTTGTTCATCCAGGCCGCGGAGACGATGCCCGGGACGGCCGTGGCGAGGTCCGCGTCCGGCAGGACGACGGCCGCCGACTTGCCGCCCAGCTCCAGGGTGACGCGGGTGAGGTTGCGGGCGGCGACCTCCATGACCCGCTTGCCGGCCGCGACCGAGCCCGTGAAGGAGACCTTGTCGACGCCGGGGTGCCCGACCAGGTACTCACTGACCTCGCGGTCGGCCGGGAGCACCGACAGCACGCCCTCGGGCAGCCCGGCCTCGCGGGCGATGTCGGCGAGGATGTAGGCGTCCAGGGGCGATTCGGGCGACGGCTTGAGGACCACGGTGCAGCCGGTGAGCAGCGCGGGGGCGAGCTTGGCGGCGGCGACGAACTGCGGGACGTTCCAGGGAACGACGGCCGCGACCACGCCCACGGGCTCGCGCCGCACGAGGATCTTCCCGAGGACGCCGTCGCGCCGCTCCTCGTACGGGAATCCCTCGGCGACCTTGATCGCGGAGTCCCACACCATCATCGCGCCGAGGGCCTGGGCGAGGACGCTCCAGGAGTACGGGGAGCCGTTCTCGGAGGAGATCACCCGGGCGATCTCCTCGTGCCGCACGGCGATCGCGTCCTTGATCCGCCCGACGACGGCGATCCGCTCGCCGAGGGACAGCCGAGGCCAGGGCCCTTCGTCGAAGGCCCGCCGCGCGACGGCCACGGCCCGGTCCACATCCCCCTCGGAGGCGTGCGGCACCCGCCCGATGACCTCCTCGGTATGCGGCGAGACCACCTCGATCACACCCTCACCCAGGGGTTCGGTCAGCTTCCCCCCGATGACCAACTGTCCGTGTTCCACGAGCTCGGCCATGTCCACTGCCTTCGCTTCTGACGGTGTTTCAGAACTGATACCAGTTCTAATTGAACTAAGCCAGGGCGCGGCGACGACCTACGATGATCTGCATCCGACAGCGGGGGGCGGGGGCCATGGGGCGACGGATATGGGCCAGGACTGTGGGGGCGGCGGCGGTCGCGACCGTTCTAGCGGCGTGCTCGCAGGGCGGGGGCGCGGCGAAGGATCCCGAACGCAGCTCGTCGTCAACGGCGTCGGTGCGGCCGTCCGGGCCGTCCGGGCCGTCCGGGCCGTCGGCACGGGAACAGGCGCGGGAGCGGGTCGAGTCGCATCGGCAGCAGGTGTTGACGAAGATCGCCACGGGCACCAAAGCCCCTGACGGCGAGGGGCTGAGCGTGGTCGGCGCGTACCCGCAGAGCACCGCGTTCTTCTGGTCGACAGCGGACGGGCGCTACTGCATCGCGATATACGACCCCAGCCACCACACCGTGCAGTGCCATGAGTCCACCAAGCCCTTCAGCCGCACCCCGAAGCTGATCCGCCTCTACGAAACGGACTTCGGTTCACCGGGCGGATACGTTCTGCTCGTCGCCGCCGACCGCGAGACCATCCGGACCGTCACCTGCGGCGGCGCACCGGTGGAGTTCCGGGAGATCCGGGTGAACGGCAAGGCTGATACCCAACGCACCGTCTACGCGCTGAAGTTCGAGGGCTGGACGGCCGGTGTCCTCAAGGTGCGGGTGGCGCGGGGCGACAGTGTCCATGCGACGGACCTCGCCCTGGCCACGAGCGACGACGAGGTTCCGCCGGACTCCGACTGGCATTCCTGTGGGGCTAGTTAGGCGTCGGGAACAGTCGACGGTCGACTCGGGCACCCATTGGAACTCGTTCTCGTTATAGTGGGCAGATGGTGAGCAGTCGGGGTCAGGTCCGGGCGTACGACCATGGCGGTGGGGTGCGTTCGCTGCGGGTTCCCATTCCGGACAATCCCCTGGGCTTCACCCTCGTGTACGTCGTCGACACCGACCGTGGGCCCGTGTTGGTCGACACCGGGTGGGACGATCCGGGGGCCTGGGATGTCCTGGTCGACGGGCTCGCAGCGTGCGGTGCGGGTGGCGTCGGTGAGGTGTACGGCGTCGTCATCACCCACCACCACCCCGATCACCACGGGCTCTCCGGCAAGGTGCGGGAGGCGTCCGGGGCCTGGGTGGCGATGCATGCCGCCGACGCCTCGATCGTGCGGCGGACCCGGGAGACGCGGCCCGAGCACTGGTACACGTACATGGCGAACAAGCTCACCGCCGCCGGTGCCCCCGAGGAGCATGTCGCGCCGCTGCGGACCGCCCGCCGCGCCCTGCCCGGGTTCGCCCCCGCCCTGCCCGACCGGGAGATCGTCCCCGGTGAACTGCTCGACCTGCCCGGACGCCGCCTGCGGGCGATCTGGACCCCCGGGCACACCCCCGGCCATGTCTGTCTCCACCTGGAGGAGGAGCACCCGGGTGGACTGCCGGGCCATGGGCGGCTGTTCTCCGGAGACCATGTGCTGCCCGAGATCACCCCGCACATCGGCCTGTACGAGGATCCCGACGACGCCACCGTCACCGACCCGCTCGGCGACTACCTCGACTCCCTCGAACGCGTCGGCCGCCTCGCCCCCGCCGAGGTCCTCCCGGCCCACCAGCACCCGTTCACCGACGCCCCGGCCCGGGTACGGGACCTGCTCACACACCACGAGGACCGGCTCACCGGACTCCTCGCCCTGCTCTCCACCCCCCTCACCCCCTGGCAGCTCGCCGAGCGCATGGAGTGGAACCGGCCCTGGGCGCAGATCCCCTACGGGTCGAGGAACATCGCGGTCTCGGAGGCCGAGGCCCATCTGCGGCGCCTGGTGAAACTGGGGCGCGCAGAAGCGGTGACGGGCAGCGAACCGGTGACCTACGTGGCGGCCTGACCGACGGTCCGGCACGGATGCCGTCAGCGTTCACACGGCCGATCCACCGAGTTCACGCCCGCGCCGTACGGTGCCCGCAGAACGCCCCGAACCGCACCGCCGCACACCGCCTCGCACCCGTTCCGGCACCCCTGGTGGCATCGCCCATGGACCCGATCGAGCAGCTCCTCGCCGAACGAGCCTGCCGGCGCCTGCTCCTCGACCTCGTCCGGAGCCTGGACCTCGATGAACCCGCCTCCGTGGCCGAGCTGTTCACCGAGGACGGCACCTGGACCTGGCCGGAGGGCGACCGGCGGATCACCGGCCGCGCCGCGCTCCGCGCCCACTTCGACTCCCGCCCCGCCGACCGGCACACCCGCAGCCTGATGTCGTCCGTGCACGTCGAGGTGGTCTCCCCGGACACGGCGACGGCGACCTCGTACTTCACGACCTTCCGGGTCGAACACGACCGTACGGCCGCCGTCGGCGCCGGACCCCGCAACGACCCCCGCCGCAGCGAACCCCCCGCCCCGCCCGCCACCGAGCCCGACATCCGCATCGGCCACTACGAGGACACCCTCCGCCGCACCCCCGACGGCACCTGGCTCCTCGCGGCCCGCACGCTGTTCCTCCCAAGCGGCGGACCGGCGCCACTCCTCTAAAGACCGGCCACCGACCGCACCAACTCCCCCGCCGCACCCAGGAGTTCGATCTCCTCCCGGCTCATCGTCGGATTCACCGCCCGCCGCCGCAGCGCCTCCGTCAGGCCGTCCTCCGTCAGGCCGCCCTCCGTCAGCCCCTCCCCCGTGAGCGCGGACGGGTCCGCGAGCAGCGCCGCCAGCATCTCGCCCGCCGGTGCAGCGACCGGCTCGGCGGAGACGGCGACCTGGGCGAGGATCACCGCCGAGGTGCCCCAGTCCAGCGCCGGGTCGCCCTCCGCCGCGTTGGCCCAGTCGATGACCCGGGGTCCGTCCACCGAGAGGATGACGTTCTCGGGGTGGAGGTCGAGATGCAGGACGTGCGCGTCGGGCGAGGTCAGCCCCGGCACGGCGTGCAGCTCACGCAGCAACCGGGCGAGGAGCGCGCCCGCCTCCACCGGGTCCAGCGCACCGGCCGCGAACGCCTCCACCATCGTCGGCCCGTCCACCCGCTCCATCACCAGATCGGTGAGCGCACCGGGCGACGGCCGTACCGCAGGCGCCGGATAGCCGTGCGCGCGGACGTGCGCCATCAGCGCCCCCTCCGCCGCCGCGTCCCCGTACCCCGCCCGGTCGCGGCGCAGCACCCACGCCTCGTCGATCTCGTACACGTCGGCCGTGCGGCCCGAACCGAGCAGTCTGCCCGGGACGCCCGGCCCCCTCCCCGTCGCACTCATGCGCCGAAACCTACGCCCGAGCCGCCCGGCCGCACAGCCGCCCCTCAGCCTCCCGGCTACCTGCGGGTAGAGTGACCGCGTCGTATCACGCTCGTACGGGGGGAAGCCGGTGCAATTCCGGCGCTGACCCGCAACCGTGAAGCCACCCCGTGGCCAGCCGGACCGCCGCGTACGGGATCGTGACCGGCTCATGCGCGTCGGCGAGCCCGCCGTCGCGCGGCACCGTCGAGGAATGCGGAGCCGAGCCGCCGGGGTGTCCCGTGCTGCCTGGCTCCCCCACCGGGAGAGGCACCCGCCGATCATGAAGTACCGTCACCGCGCAGCGGCCCTGGCCGCCACCGCCGTCGTGCTCGCGGGCGCCGGCCCGGCCGCCGCCGCAAGCTCGTCACCGGCCCCGTCGCCCACCCCGTCGGTGGCCATACCCGACGGCCTCTACGGCACCACCGACCCGACCTACGACGGCGTGTGGCGCCAGTCGCTCGCCCTGCTCGCCCAGGAGTCGGTGGGCGTGACCCCGGCCGACAAGGCGGTGGCCTGGCTGGCGGGACAGCAGTGCGCGAACGGCGCGTTCGCCGCGTTCCGCGCCGACGCCGGCAAGCCCTGCGACGCCAAGCTGATGGTGGACACCAACAGCACGGCCGCCGCGACCCAGGCACTGGCCGCGCTCGGCAACCACGACGCCGAGGTCCGCAAGGCCGTGACCTGGCTGAAGTCCGTCCAGAACGCCGACGGCGGCTGGGGCTACACCCCCGGCGGCGCCAGCGACGCGAACTCCACCTCGGTCGTCGCCGGTGCCCTCGCCCAGGGCGGCGAGACCGTGCCGAACCTCCGCAAGGGCGGCAAGTCCCCCTACGACGCCCTGCACACGCTCGCCCTGCCGTGCGACGGGAAGGACGCGGGCGCGTTCGCCTACCAGCCCGGCAAGAAGGGCGAGTTGGCGGCCAACGCGGACGCGACCGCGGCGGCCGTGCTCGGCCTGCTCGGCGAGCCGCTGACCGGCAGCCGCCAGGACGACTCCGCCTCCCCCGCCGCCTGCACGGCCTTCGACGCCTCCAAGGAGCCCGAGAAGGGCGCCGCGAACGGAGCCGGCTGGCTCGCCGAGGCCATGGCGAAGGACGGCCACCTCACGTCCGCGCTGCCCGGCGCCGAGGACCAGCCCGACTACGGCAACACCGCCGACGCGATCGTCGCCCTGTCCTCCACCGGCCTGAACGACCAGGCCGAGGCGCCCCTGCGCTGGCTGGAGGGCAACTTCGCGCAGTGGGCGAAGGACAGCGGCCCGGCCGCCTACGCCCAGCTCGTCTTCGTCGCGAACGCGGCCCGGGGCGCCGACGCCCGGGACTTCGGCGGACAGGACCTGGTCAAGCTGCTGAACGCGACCGGGCCGGCGCCCAAGGCCGTGGAGAAGAAGGACCAGAGCACGGCGTCCGCCGAGAAGAAGGACGACGACAAGGGTCTGAGCCCCGCGTACACCATCGGCGGCGGTCTCCTCGTCGGCGCGGCCATCGGCTTCGTCCTCATGGTCCGCGGCCGGAAGCGGCGGCAGTCGTGACGCCCGGGCGATCCCTCCACCCCTGTCGCCGCCGCGCCGCCGCGCGCGTCCTGCTCCTGGCGCTGGCGCTGCTGCTCCTGGTCCCCGCCCAGGCGCAGGCGGCCGGTTACCGGTACTGGTCCTTCTGGGACCGGTCCGGCGACCGCTGGGTCTACGCCACCCAGGGGCCGTCCACCGCGCGCCCCTCCGACGGCGACGTCCAGGGTTTCCGGTTCGCGGTCAGCGCGGACTCCTCCGACGCGGACCAGCCGCGCGGCGCAGCGTCGTTCGACGCGATCTGCGCGCGGACGCCCGCGAAGGACGGGACGAAGCGGGTCGCCCTGGTCATCGACTTCGGTACGGCGGCGGACGCCCCGTCCGGCGAAACCCCGCCCGCGGCCCGTTCGGCCTGCGCCCGGGTCTCCCCCGACGCGACCACGGCCGAGGCCCTCGCCTCGGTCGCCAAGCCCCTGCGCTACGACACCTCCGCCATGCTCTGCGCGATCGCGGGCTACCCCCGGACGGGCTGCGGGGAGCAGGTGTCCTCCGACGGCACGCCCACCGCCAAGGGCGAACAGCGGGACGACGACGGCTCCGGCCCGTCCGTGGGCCTGATCGCGGGCGGCGCGGTCGTGGCCGTACTGGCGGGCGCGGCGGTCTGGCAGGCACGGCGGCGGAGGAATGGCTGACGACGGCCGCCCCGGCGGCGGGGCGGTGCGCCAGGAGCCGGTGCGAGCGCAGGGCACCCCCCTGCACCCCGCCGCCTGGTGGCTGTGGGCGCTGGCGCTCGGCACCGCCGCCACCCGCACCACCAACCCGCTCCTCCTCGCCCTGCTCCTGGCCACCTCCGCGTACGTCGTCACGACCTGCCGCCCGCCCACGCCCTGGGCGCGCTCCTACTCGGCGTTCCTGAAGCTGGCCCTCGCCGTCCTCGTCATCCGGCTGGTGTTCGTCGTCGCGCTGGGCTCCCCGGTCCCCGGCACGCATGTGATCGTGACGCTGCCCGAGGTCCCGTTGCCGGAGTGGGCGCAGGGCATCCGGCTGGGCGGCGCGGTGACCGCCGAGGGGGTCCTGTTCTCCCTCTACGACGGTCTGCGCCTCGCCACGCTGCTGGTCTGCGTGGGCTCCGCGAACGCCCTCGCGAGCCCGTCCCGCCTGCTCAAGGCGCTGCCCGGCGCGCTGTACGAGACGGGCGTGGCCGTGGTCGTGGCGCTCACCTTCGCGCCGAACCTGATCGCCGACGTCCAGCGGCTGCGGGCCGCGCGCCGGCTGCGGGGCCGTCCGGACCGCGGGGTGCGCGGCCTCCTCCAGGTCGGCCTGCCGGTCCTGGAGGGCGCGCTGGAGCGTTCCGTCGCCCTCGCCGCCGCGATGGACGCGCGCGGGTACGGCCGTACCGCCGACGTCCCCGCCCCCGTCCGCCGTACGACGACCGCGCTCACCCTGGGCGGTCTGCTCGGCATCTGCGCGGGCACGTACGGGCTGCTCACCGCGGCCGGGGCGGACTACGGCCTGCCGCTCCTCCTGGCCGGTGTGACGGCGGCGCTGGCCGGGCTGCGGCTGGGCGGCCGCCGCTCCCCCCGCACGCGTTACCGTCCGGACCGCTGGACGCCCCGCGCGTGTCTGGTCGCCGGGTCCGGTGTCGCGGTGGCCGCGCTGCTGACCGTCGCGTCCGGCACCGATCCGGAGGCCCTGCACCCGGGTGTCGTCCCGCTGACGGCGCCCACGCTGCCCGTGTGGCCCGCGGCGGCCGTACTCCTCGGGCTGCTGCCCGCGTTCCTCGCCCCCGCGCCTCCCAAGGAGCCGTCGTGATCCGCTTCGAGAACGTCTCCGTGACGTACGACGGCGCCTCCGAGCCGACCGTGCGCGGCGTCGACCTCACCATCCCCGAGGGCGAACTCGTCCTGCTCGCGGGCCCGTCGGGGGTCGGCAAGTCGACCCTGCTGGGCACGGTGTCCGGGCTCGTGCCGCACTTCACGGGCGGCACCCTGCGCGGCCGGGTGACGGTCGCCGGGCGGGACACCCGCACCCACAAGCCGCGTGAACTGTCCGACGTCGTGGGCACGGTGGGGCAGGACCCGCTGTCCCACTTCGTGACCGACACGGTCGAGGAGGAGCTGGCCTACGGCATGGAGTCGCTGGGCCTTGCCCCCGAGGTGATGCGCCGCCGCGTCGAGGAGACCCTCGACCTGCTCGGCCTCGCCGCCCTGCGCGACCGCCCCATCGCCACGCTCTCCGGCGGCCAGCAGCAGCGCGTGGCGATCGGCTCGGTGCTCACCCCGCACCCCCGGGTCCTCGTCCTCGACGAACCGACGTCCGCCTTGGACCCGGCGGCCGCGGAAGAGGTCCTCGCCGTCCTCCTCCGCCTGGTCCACGACCTCGGTACGACAGTCCTGCTCGCGGAACACCGCCTGGAACGCGTCCTCCAGTACGCCGACCAGGTGGCCCTCCTCCCGTCCCCCGGCACACCCCCGCTCCTGGGCACCCCGGCGGACATGATGTCCGTCTCCCCGGTCTACCCCCCGGTGGTGGCCCTGGGCCGCCTGGCCCACTGGACCCCGCTCCCCCTCACAGTCCGCGACGCCCGCCGCCGCGCCACGGATCTCCGGGAACGCCTGGCTGTCCTGACCCCGACCGGCGGGAAGCCCCAGGCAGCCCCTACGACGGCCGGCACCTGGACCACTCCCACGGCTCCGGCGACCGGCACGGGCCCCACGGCTCCGGCGACCGGCACGGGCCCGGCAAGCACCGCCAGCCGAGCAACCACCGCAGGCCCGGCCACCGCCACCGCCACCGCCTCGGCGACGGCCGCCCGCCCGACCAACGCCACAGACCCGGCAACCGGCGAGGACCCAGCGAGTACCGCGAGCCCGGCCATCGCCGCAGATCCGATGACCGCCGACGGTCCAGCCACCGCCGCTGCCCACCCGACCGGCACCACCCCGGTATCCGCCGACGCCCCAGCCACCCCCGCAGACCCGGCGACCCCGCCGACCCCGGTGAGCGAGCACACCCGAGCCACCGGCGTCCCGACCACCACCGCCGACGCGACCAACGCCCCCGGCCCGGCCACCGGCGTCGGCCCGGCAAGCGGCGGCACCCCTGCCGCCGTCACCGCCACTGCCGCCGTCACCGCCCCTGCCGCCGACCCCTCCTCCGGCGGCGAAGCCGTCGAGCCGACGCCGTCCGCCATCGTGTCTCCGTCCCCTGCGCCCGCGACCCGCCCCGTCGCCGCCCCCCGGTGGCGCCTCTTCGGGAAGCTCACCGGTCGCGGCCGGGACGGCAGCCGGGCCAAGACCCCCGGGCAGCCGCCGGCGCACGCCCCCACAGATCCCGCGACCCCCGCACCCCCCGCCGCCGAAGTCCACGCCCTCTCCGTCCGCCGAGGCCACGTCCAGGCGCTGCGCCGCATCGGGCTCACCCTCGTCGCCGGGGAGACCGTGGCGCTCATGGGGCGGAACGGGGCCGGGAAGTCCACCCTGCTCTCCACCCTGGTGGGGCTCGTCGAGCCGTCCGCCGGGACGGTCGAGGTCGGCGGGGTCACCCCGCACCGCACCTCGCCCCGGGACCTGGTCCGCCGGGTCGGTCTCGTCCCGCAGGAACCCCGTGACCTGCTGTACGCCGACACGGTCGCTGGTGAGTGCGCGGCCGCCGACCGGGACGCGCAGGCGGAACCCGGCACCTGCCGCGCCCTGGTCTCCGGTCTCCTCCCCGGCATCGCGGACGACGTCCACCCCCGCGACCTCTCCGAGGGCCAGCGCCTCACCCTCGCCCTGGCCGTCGTCCTGACCGCCCGCCCACCGCTGCTCCTCCTCGACGAGCCGACCCGCGGCCTGGACTACGCGGCGAAGGCCCGTCTGGTCGCCGTACTGCGGGAGCTGGCCGCGGCCGGACACGCGATCGTCCTGGCCACGCACGACGTGGAACTCGCCGCCGAGCTGGCCCACCGGGTCGTCCTGCTCGCCGAGGGCGAGGTGATCGCCGACGGCCCGACCGCGGAGGTGGTCGTGTCGTCCCCCTCCTTCGCGCCGCAGGTCACGAAGATCCTCGCCCCGCAGGAGTGGCTCACCGTCGCCCAGGTCCGGGAGGCCCTCGCATGAGCGCCGTACGGCTCGGCCCCCGCTCCCTGCTCTCCCTGGCCCTGGTCAGCGCGGTCGGGGTGATCGCGTTCACGTGGCCGTTCCTCGCCCCGCCCGCCTCCACCCTGAACGCCCACGCCCAGGACGCGCCCTGGCTCTTCGCGGGCCTGCTGGTGCTCCTCGTCGCGGTGGTCGCGGCGACGATCTCCGAGTCCGGTCTCGGCGCGAAGGCCGTCGCCATGCTGGGCGTGCTGGCCGCGACGGGCGCCGCCCTGCGGCCGATCGGCGCGGGTACGGCCGGCATCGAGCCCATGTTCTTCCTGATGGTGCTCAGCGGCCGGGTCCTCGGACCGGGCTTCGGTTTCGTCCTCGGCTCGGTGACGATGTTCGCGTCCGCCCTGCTCACGGGCGGGGTAGGGCCTTGGATGCCGTTCCAGATGCTCGCGATGGGCTGGTTCACGATGGGCGCGGGCCTGCTGCCCGGCCGGTCGGGCCTGCGCGGCCGTACGGAACTCGTCCTGCTCGCCGCGTACGGCTTCCTCGCCGCCTTCGCCTACGGCACGGCGATGAACATGGCGGGCTGGCCCTTCATGGGGACGCTGGCCTCGCACATCGCCTTCGACCCGGACGCGGCGGTGCCCGCGAACCTGGCCCGGTTCATCGCGTACTGCGTGGCGACCTCGCTGGGCTGGGACCTGGGCCGGGCGCTGGTGACGGTCGTCCTGACCCTGACCCTCGGCCCGTACGTGCTGAAGGCGCTACGCAGAGCGACCCGGCGGGCGGCGTTCGAGACCGCGGTCACGTTCGAGGACCGTTGACCGGTGAAGCACCCCACATGACCCACATCACCTACTAACCATCCCAGTAGGACATTTCGGACGCCATGAGCATGCCATAACGGCCTCTGACCTGCACATTGAGAGCCAGCTCACAGAGACGGTCAGGTCGGCGAATACGACCACAACTAGCAAAAGGGGTCATTGCGGACGCCTGTCCGGGGTGCTTATCTGGATGACGTCGCACGGCGCCGACAAGCCCCCGGGCCTCGGCGCCGACGCATGCAGACACCACCACGTGACTTGCATGCGAGCGATGGCAACGTCCCCGAAGAAAAAGGTTCTCTGTGTCCGTCTCTGTCATCCGTCGCATCGCCAGCCCGAAGAAGGCCGTCACCGCCGTCGCCCTGGTCGCTGCCTCCGCCGGCATCGCCATGACCGCGGCCCCGGCCCACGCGGCGACGTCGTCCGCGTCCAGCGCTCAGGCGATCGCGCACAAGATGATCCCGGACGCCGCGCAGTACAAGGCCTTCTCCAACATCGTCAGCCACGAGAGCGGCTGGAACGTCAAGGCCACGAACTCCTCTTCCGGCGCCTACGGCCTGGTCCAGGCCCTGCCCGCCTCGAAGATGGCTTCTGCCGGCTCCGACTGGAAGACCAACCCCGCCACCCAGATCAAGTGGGGCCTCGACTACATGAACTCCCGCTACGGCAGCCCCGTCGCCGCCTGGAACTTCTGGCAGTCCCACGGCTGGTACTGAGCCAACCCAGCCACACAGCACCACCACGCATGACGCATGACAACGGCGCCCCCGCCCCCGGGGCCGCCGTTTCGGCGTTTCCGCCCCCTCGCGTGATCCACTGACCGGATGACCACGGAGCCCTCGAAGGACCCCGAGGCGCGGGGCGTGCGCCTCGTCCCCGTCCTCCTCGGCCTCACCCTGGTGAGCGGCCTGATCGACGCCGTCAGCTTCCTCGGCCTCGGCCATGTCTTCACCGCGAACATGACCGGAAACGTCGTCATGCTCGGCTTCGCCGCCGCCGGCGCCCCCGGCTTCACCGTCCGGCACACCGCGATCTCGCTCGCCTGCTTCCTGGTGGGCGCGGCGGCCGGCGGCCGGCTGATCCGGCGCGTGGGCGACTCCCGCCGTACAGGGGCCCGTGCGACGCTCGCCGTCGAGGCGCTCCTGCTGGCCGGCGCGTCCGCCGTGGCATACGCGACCCCCGGCCGGATCTACGCGGTCATCGCCCTCACCGCGTTCGCGATGGGGCTGCGCAACGCGACCGTCCGCAAACTAGCCGTCCGCGATCTCTCGACGACGACCGTCGTGACGATGACCCTGACCGGCCTGGCCTCCGACTCGCACGCGGGCGGCGGCACGGGCCGCAGCACACCGCGCCGCGCGGCGGCGGTGGTCGCGATGTTCGTCGGCGCCGTGCTGGGCGCGTGGCTGGTGATCCACCACGGGGTCGCGCTCCCGCTGCTCGTCGCGGCGGCGGCCTCCGGCGTCCTGGCCGTGACCGCCTCCGGCCGCGACTGAACCGAGCGGGGACCCATCCGAGCGGGGACTCATCCGAGCGAGGGATTGCGGGCATGCCGTACGGCGTGGCGCGGTACGGGTACACGCGACACGCGTACACGCGCCCCGCACCCCGCGCCCCGCGCCCCGCCGGACGACGAGTGAAGGACCACGACCATGACCATGCCGGACTACCAGGTGGGCGACCACGTCGTGTTCAACGACACCGAGATGCGCGACCTGCTGAGGCTGACCGCGCCCGTCACGCCCACCCCCGGCACGATCACCAAGGTCGAGTACACGGTGCAGCGGGAGGACGGTTCCACGACCACGGTCAGCCGCAGCGACTTCGTCACCTAGGGCCTGGCGCTGACCCTCAGCTCCTTCACCCCGTTGATCCAGGCGGACCGCAGCCGTCGCGGGTCCTCCACCAGGGTCAGTCCGGGCAGGGCGTCGGCGACGGCGTTGAAGATGAGGTCGATCTCCAGTACGGCGAGGGACTTGCCGAGGCAGAAGTGCGGCCCGCCGCCACCGAATCCGAGGTGAGGATTCGGATCCCTGGTGACATCGAAGAGGTCGGGCCGGTCGAAGACCTCCGGATCGTGGTTGGCGGAGGCGTAGAAGAGCCCGACCCGGTCGCCCTTCCTGATCAGCTTGCCGCCGAGTTCGGTGTCCTGGGTGGCGGTCCGCTGGAAGGCGACGACGGGGGTGGCCCAGCGCACGATCTCCTCGGCGGCGGTGGCGGGCCGCTCGGCCTTGTACAGCTCCCACTGCTCGGGGTGGGTGAGGAAGGCGTGCATGCCGTGCGTGATGGCGTTGCGGGTGGTCTCGTTCCCGGCGACGGAGAGCATGAGCACGAAAAAGCCGAACTCGTCGGAGTTGAGGTTGCCCTCGTTCTCGGCGGCCACCAGCGTGGAGACGATGTCGTGGGCGGGGCACCGCTTCCGCTCCGCGGCCATGTTCATGGCGTACGAGATCAGCTCGGCGGCGGAGATCGCGCCGACCTCGGCGGTGATGGCGTACTCGGGGTCGTCGTAGGCGATCATCTTGTTGGACCAGTCGAAGATCTTGGCCCGGTCGTCCTGGGGTACGCCGATCAGCTCGGCGATGGCCTGGAGGGGCAGTTCGCAGGCGACCTGGGTGACGAAGTCGAAGGGGCCGTCGTGCGCGCGGGCGCCCTCGGCGATGGCCCGCGCCCGCTCCCGCAGCCGCCCCTCCAGCGCCCGTACGGCCCGGGGTGTGAAGCCGCGCTGCACGATCTGCCGTACGCGCGTGTGCTCGGGCGGGTCCATGTTGAGCAGGATCAGCCGCTGGGCGTCGATGGAGTCGCGCTGGATGTGCTCGTTGAAGCGGATGATCGCGGTGTTGAGGTAGGAGGAGAAGATCTCGGGGTGGGTGGAGACGTACTTCACGTCGGCGTGCCGGGTGACGGCCCAGTACCCCTCGTCCTGGAAACCGGCGGCGTTGCCCGTCTGGGGGATCCAGCGGACCGGTTCGGCGCGGCGCAGCTCGGCGAACTCCGGGTGGGGGACGCGGTGATGCAGCAGGTCGGGGTCGGTGAAGTCGAACCCGTCGGGAAGCGCTGGACAGGGCATGGGCGGCTCCAGCCATCGAACGTTCCATCTGACGGTTCATCAGAAACAGGCTGCCGCGAAGGTAGTTCAGGGTGCCGAAGGCTGCAAGACCCTTGCGGTGACGCACATCACGTCCGCAGACTGCTCGGAAGAACTAGAACACGTACTAGTTCCTCGGAGGAGGATCCGCACCCATGGCCGCCGAACCCGTGATCGTGGAAGCAGTCCGCACCCCCATCGGCAAGCGCGGTGGCGCGCTCGCCAATCTGCATCCCGCCTACCTCCTGGGCGAGACCTACCGCGAACTCCTGGGCCGCACCGGCATCCCCGCCGACGCGGTCGAGCAGATCGTCGGCGGCACGGTGACCCATGCCGGCGAACAGTCGATGAACCCCGCGAGGACGGCCTGGCTGACCATGGGCCTGCCCTACGAGACGGCGGCGACCACGGTCGACTGCCAGTGCGGGTCCTCGCAGCAGGCGTCGCACATGACGGCGAACATGATCGCCGCGGGCGTGATCGACGTGGGCATCTCGTGCGGGGTGGAGGCGATGTCCCGGGTTCCGCTCGGCTCGGGCTCGAAGCACGGCCCCGGAAAGCCGTTCCCCGACGAGTGGAACGTGGACCTGCCGAACCAGTTCGAGGCGGCGGAACGTATCGCCAGGCGCCGCGGCCTGACCCGCCAGGACGTCGACCGCCTCGGCCTGCTCTCCCAGTCCCGCGCGGCGGTGGCCTGGTCGGAGGAACGCTTCAAGAAGGAGACGTTCGCCGTCCAGGTCCCGACCACGGAGGACGAACAGGCGGCGGGCCAGGGCATGTGGCGCCTGGTCGACCGCGACGAGGGCCTGCGCGACACGTCGGCCGAGGCGCTGGCGGGCCTGAAACCCATCATGCCGACGGCGGTCCACACGGCCGGCAACTCGTCCCAGATCAGCGACGGCGCGGCGGCGATCATGTGGGCATCGAAACGGATGGCCCGCGCCCTGAAACTGAAGCCCCGGGCTCGGATCGTCGCCCAGGCGCTGGTGGGGGCGGACCCCCACTACCACCTGGACGGCCCGATCGACGCGACGCGCACGGTACTCGGCAAGGCGGGCATGTCTCTCAAGGACATCGACCTGGTCGAGATCAACGAGGCGTTCGCGTCGGTGGTGTTGAGCTGGACCCAGGTCTTCGAACAGTCGCTGGACAAGGTCAACGTCAACGGAGGCGGCATCGCCCTCGGCCACCCCGTAGGCGCGACCGGCGCCCGCCTCATCACCACGGCCCTCCACGAACTGGAGCGCCGCGACAAGGAGTTCGCCCTGATCACGATGTGCGCGGGCGGCGCGCTGGCGACGGGGACGATCATCCAGCGTCTGTAGCCCAGGAAAGAAACTCGGAGAACGCGGCGGGGTCGAGGGTGAGGATCGGTCCCGCCGGGTTCTTGGAGTCACGGATGGCGATGGCGGTGGGGGTGTCGGTGACCTCGACGCACTGGCCCCCCTGGTCGCTGCTATACGACGACTTACGCCACTTGGGCTCCATAGCGGTCCTCCATCACACGTCGGATCAGCTCCGCCGAGTCCTTGATCGAGAGCGCGGCGGCCCGAAGATGATCGTAACGGAGCGAGCAGTCCTTGACGGTGTCTGGATTGGCCGTTGGGTGCCCACTCCCGTAACTCTCGGTGTAGAGAATGGTCGGGTCGCCAGCGAAGCGGTAGAGGTCGAACGAGCCGGTCAGTCCCGCGTGCGGGCCAGATGAGTAGGGCAGCACCTGGATGTTGATCCGCGGGTCTTCCTCAAGGGTCAACAGGTGGGCAAGTTGACCGCGCATGGTGTCTCGGCTGCCGATCTCCAACAGGAGCGCAGCCTCGCTGAGGACAGCCCAGAACACCGGCGGCTCGTCCTTCTCGAAAACCCTCTGCCGTGCCAGCCGGACCGCGGTGCGGTCGTCGAGGTCGGTCTTGTGCACGGCACCGAGCACACTGCGCGCGTACGCGGGCGTCTGGAGCAGGCCGAGCACCATGTGCGTCTGGAAGGAGCAGATCTCGACGGCCCGCGCTTCCAACTCGGCCACCTGCTGAAACCAGGCCGGAAGTTGACTGCGCATCACCAGTGTCAGGAGCCGCGAAAAGAGCCCACCAGTCACCAGCGCCGCATCCAGGCGCTCGCTGAACTCAACCGTCGGGACCTTCCTCGCGGTCTCGATCTGCCCGACCAGCGAACCGGTGTAATTCAGCACGTCGCCCAACTGACGCTGGGTGAGGTTGGCTGCCTCCCTCAATCTCCGCAGCTCGAAGCCGTAGTAGTCGAGCGGTGAGGCGCCCGGGTCGAGGACGTTGATGTGGGTCACGTGGGGTCCCCCTCTACGACGGAACAGGTTGCATTCAACCGGTAGCCCACGGTAGTCGCCACAGGTCACGCTCGTCCCGTGAACGGATACTTCCCCTCCATCTACGCATCGCCGGTGGCGACGCAGTACCGCATGACGCTGACGATCGGCGAGCACACGCCCCGCCACATCCGCAGGATCGTGCGGGCGTTCCTGACGGACTGGAACATGGAACACCTGACGGAAGCCGCGGAGTTGGCGGCGACGGAACTGACCACGAACGTCTTCCGCCACGTCCCGGACCGCCGCTGCACGTTCCTCCTCCGGAAACAACGGAACGGAGTCAGGCTGGAGGTGACAGACGCCTACACCCAACTACCGGCGAAGCCGGCCGAGTCGCCCCCGGACGCGGAGGGAGGCAGGGGCCTGCTCCTCCTGACCGCGATGACCGACAAGTGGGGCGTGAAGCCGACACCGACCGGCGGAAAAAGGGTCTGGTGCGAACTGACCGCTGATCAGGAGAACCAAACGTCAGGGTCCAAGGTGACCGTGACGAACTCCCCGTCCTGCGCGACGACAAGATCGGGATGCTGAATCTTCCCGACGATCTCCTCGGCATCGAAATCCTTCACCAGGAAGACGAAGTGCTGAGAAATGGCGGGCCGATAGAGCGGTTCCCCATCCAGATCCACGTGAGAATTGGCCCGCGCCGCACCCTGACAAAGCACAGAAACGAAAACCTGGAGATGGTCCGCGTCAATCAACGAATCGGCGTCATGGATCACACCGACCACCCCGACCCCGCCGGTGACGTCCCCACACAGATCATCGAGACAGTCGACGACGGCATCCCAGTTCCACCCGAAGTAACCCGGAAACCTCAGCCGCTCAGCGAACGCCCGAAACAAATCCTCCTCCCGACAAAGATCCCGAGCCCAAAAGTCAACCACCCGCCCACCTCTGCCCTCCAGCCCCTCAACCTGCCGAAGAACCACCCCCGCCCCCTCCACCCCAAAAACCACCCAGGGCTCCCGCCCCCCACCCACATCAAACGAAACCACAGCTATCCCACCCCGCCCATTTCCACCTCTCGCCGCAGCTCACTCACCCGAGATTGAGCCGAGGGAATTTTTGAGGGTTCCCATACGTGAGAACGCGACGGAGTCCCGCTCGCAACCCGTCCAGGTCGACTCCTGATGAAATCCTCAACGGGATGACAGCGGAGGGCAAACCCAGCACCTCAGCGGATTCCTCATTGAAGCTCAGAACCAGAAGACCAGGTGCCAATGAAACTCCCCTTAGCCCACCGTAGTGAACTCCCCCACTCTCGTTCACAACACAGTAACTATCCGTCCCGTTCCTCACATTCTGATCGTCTGGGTACTCATTCAAAAAACGCCGAAAACCGAAGTAGTATCCGTTTTCCGCAGCATCGTCTCCATCGCCGATAAAAACGGAAAACGTAACTCCAGGAACTTCCTCCCCGACCACCAGCGTGGCGATCTCCCAAAAGGGTGATGGCTTGTGCACGAAATCTACCCCCTACTGCCCACTTGTCTGGACTCGACCTCGCTTCAAAAAGTTCCGCAACAGACGCTTAGCCGGTTCGTGGTCATACTCTTCCGCGATTTCCATGGGGGTTTGATCGTTACGCGAAACCAATTCCGGGTCAGCGCCATAAGCCAGGACGATCGCAGTGACCGCGGCATGCAGTCGATAGCCGGACTGAAGCGTTGAGTCCCCTTCGAGCTCGATGGCGTGCGCAAGCAGCGTCATCCCGAAGCAGACCTCGTTCGGATCGGCTCCCGCATCAAGAAGTGCGGCAAGTTCCTCATAATCGTTGGTTTCAACCGCCTGATGCGTCGGCGTCCACGGCTCGACATCCATCACAGCTACCTCCACTCTACGAAATAACCAATGGGGCGCCGACGTCGATCGACGCCCCATTGCAATGCTAACCCAAATTCTACCCTAGCTTCCGGACGAGTAGTTGATGCGAATGTTCGGAAATTCCTGCGCGAACTGCCCAATTACTGATGTACAGGAAAAGCAGGCGGGCTGGGTTGAGTGCAGCGTGAGGCTGCCGGGGACATTCGAGGGTGCACCGAGCTGGTTTGCAATATACGTCAGCATTTTATATTCGGTATCGTTGTTCCGGAGGTTATTACCAGTCGCGATTGCCTTGTAGCGCACCGGGTTGCCATCCGTGCCAACGTCGGGCACAACACCTTTACGATTATTCCGAGCTCCGCTGACTGAGGTCAGAAACTGTGGTCCGCCGTCCCCAATCCTTAGAACTCCCACCAACCCTGCCTTGTTCTTGCTCCAGAGTTTGCTTGCGAGCGCTGCGTCAACCCCCGCCTTGGCTGCCTTGCTACCGGCGTAGCTCTCAGCTCGGTTCAAGAACCGTTCCTGTAGGCGATGAGAAGCGGCAAAGAAGAAGCTGGCAGCCCAAGTTCCGCCGCCTGACGAAAATGCCGATCCGGCAACATCGCAGGCTTTCTGATCATGATAGACGGTGCAATTAAAGTAGTCGTCGAGGACTGTCATCTCCATGTAGTCATGACGGACTTGCCAACGGAACTCCGCATCGCACCCGCTGCTTACATCAACACCACACAGACCGGAGAGATCGGCTGGGGTCCTATTTGCAACGGCGTCGGCAGCGGCGTCGGCAGCGGCAGCCATAGCGGGTGAGACGGGGTCCGAGCTCGCAGTGCCCCCCGTGTACCCCGGGCACTGCGGGTTGCTCAAGCTCGGGCAGTTGTACATGGGCTTGGCGGCCTCGCCGGGGCGGCCGTTGCCGGGGGTGCCGTCGGGGCGGTTCGGGCAGGCGACGTCGAACTGGGCGCCGCAGGCCAGGCCCAGGCCGCTGGGGTCCGTCTGGGTGACCGGGTTCTGTGCGGCGTAGCTGTAGCCGTTGAGGGTCTGCGGGATGTCGGCCTGCAGTAGCGGGTCGACGCTGATGAACTGGCCGATTTCCGGGTCGTATTCGCGGGCTCCGACGTGGGTCAGGCCCGTTGTCGCGTCTCGCGTCTTGCCGAGGAACCCCTTGTCATCGGGCCAAGGCCCGAAGAGCGGCTTTCCGCGGTCGGCGCCGAAGGGGGTGGTGTAGCGCTTGGTGAAGGTCTGGCCGACGTCCTGGTTGATGGCCAGCGAGGAGGTGTTGTGCTGGTCGCCGGTGAGGTAGGTGACCTTGTTGGTGCCGGTCTGGTTGGAACGCAGCGCGGCGTTGACGCCGCCGGCACCGTAGTAGCGCTGGGCCCACAGGGTGCCGTTGGCACGGAGGTGGAGTTCGGTGGCACCGGCGTAGAGGACACGCTCGCCGTTCTGCGTGTTGCGGATCAGCAGGCTGCCGTCGGCGGCGTACAGGTAATCGGTCGCCACGCCGTTCTCGGTGAGCTTGCTGATTCTGCCTTCGGGCGACCAGTCCAGGGTCTGCGTACCCGACTTGCCGGGACGGTGCCAGGTGTTGCCGGCCGCGTCGTAGTCGTACTTGCGCTCCGGACTGGAGCAGTCGGCCTTGGTCGTGGTGCCGGTCATGGCGTGCTTCTGCGTGGTGCTGGTGTAGCAGTACGTCGTCTTGGTGTCACCGGTGCTGCTGTGGACCGTCTCACTGGTCCGCTGACCCGCGTCGTTGTACGAGTAGGACGACCAGTAAGGGGCCGGCCCGGACAGGCTCGACGCGCTCTGCGCGTCGGAACACTTCTGCGAGGCCGGGGTCCAAGCCTCGACGAGGCGCCGATGTCCGTCGTAGGCGAAGCACTGGGTTTCCGCGGAGCCCGTGCCGCCGAGGGTGGCCGGGTCGCTGATGGCGGTGACGTTGCCCGCCTGGTCGTAGGTGTAGTTGAGCTCCTGAAGCATGTAGCCGTGGGTCTCGTCGGTGACGAAACTGCGGGTCAGACGGCCGGTGCCTGCTTCGAAGTCGTTGCCGATGTAGACGTTCTTGTTGCCGCTGCCGCCGGGACCCATGGTCAGGAGCTTCGGCTGGGCCAGAGCCGAGTAGTCGACGTCGCGCAGATAGCCGGTCGCGCTGCCGACGGAGGTCACGTTGCCGAGGGCGTCGTAGCCGTAGTCCAGGATCTCGGACGCCAGACCGCCGACGGCCGGCTCCTTGTTCTGCTTCAGGGTCCCGTCGAGGTTGTAGTACGTCTCGAACGTCAGCTTGGCCGGTGCCCCCGCCTTCACGAAGGCGTCGTTCGCCGGGAGTTGCAGCTCGGTGGCCGTGGCGCGATCGAGGCTGTCGTACGCCGTGACGGCCTGGGTGTACGCGTCACCGGCCACTCCCCCGACGTAGCGGGTGGAGGAGGTGGGCAGACCCTTGAGAAGGGTGTCGTAGACATGGCCGGTGAGCTGATTGGCGTCCGTCTTCGTGTTCTTCCAGGTGCCGGTGACCCGTCCGAGCACGTCGTATGCGGTCAGGACCGAAGTGCCGAGGGAATCGGTGGACTTGACGGGCCGGTCGAGTTCGTCGAACTCGGTGACCGTGGTCCCCTTGTCGGGATCGGTGGTGATCGCCTGGCGGCCGAAGAGGTCGTAGACGTAGGTCCAGGTCGCCTTGTCCGGCCCGGTGATCGTCTTGTTCTGGCCGTCGAGTTCGTAGGTGAAGCCGGTGCTCGTGTAGACCGCGCCGGTTCCGTCGCCGTAGGCGGCGTCGGCGGGGCTCACGCCCGCGTACTCACGGGTCTCCAGCGTCTTGCCACGGACGTCGGTGATGGTGCGCTGCGCGGAGCCGCCCTCGAGGGCGGTGGTCGCGACGGAGTCACCGGTGTAACTCGTCGTCGTGGACCACTTCTTGACCCCGTAGGTGTACAGCGTGCTCACCCTGGCGCGGCCGGCGCCGTCGAAGACCGTCTGGGTCTGGGTCGGAGCCTCACCGTATTCGGCACGGGTGTACGTCGTGTTGGGCGTGGCGGTGTTGTCGAAGATGTCGCTGTAGGTCTCGTAGGCCAGGCCACGGGTGTCGTAGCGCGTGTCCGTGAGCAGGCGGCCGCCTTCGGGTGTGGGCGACTGGGTCTGTAGAGGGCGCAGGAGTGCGTCGTAGAGCGTGTAGGTCGTGTTGTAGGTCTCGCCGTCCTTCTTCAGGGTCGAGACGGAGACCCAGGAGGGCTTGGCGGTGTTCAGGTGGTAGTCGAACTTCTGGTTCGGTGGCTGGCCGGTGGTGCGGTTGGGCAGCCACACCTGGGTCAGACGGCCGAGGGCGTCGTACGTCAGCTCTGTCTTCTTGAGGTTGACGTCGTAGACGCGCAGCGGCTGACCGCGGCGCGGGTCGAGGAAGCTCGTCGTCTTGTACGTCTTGGGGTCGGTGGTGACGGTCCGGGTCAGGGGACCGGCATCGGCGGGGGTGTAGGCGACGGACGTGGGCGGGTTGGCGGAGGCGTCGTTGACGCTGAGCGGTCGTCCCAGGCTGTCGTAGCTGGTGGCGGAGAGCCTCTGCCAGCCGCTGGGGAGCCGGTCGCCGCCCGCGTCCGCTGTGGCGGCGTAGCCGGTGGCGCGGCCGGTCCAGGTCGGCAGGCCCTTGGTCGGCTTCTGGGTGGCCGACCAGCCGGTGGCGTTCGCGGTGTCATAGACGGTGCTGACATCCGCGAGGACGTCGCCCCGCGCGGGCTTCGCCGGATCCATGGACAGGGGCAGGGCGAGCGAGGTGTCGGCCGTGGCGCAGGTGCGGGCGACGGTGCGGGTGCGAGAGACCGGGTTGATGATGCCGAGGCCGGTGTTCCGGGCGTACCACGTGCGAGTGCAGGTCTCGTCCGAGGACTTGCCGACCTGTCCGGCGTCCTCCACGGTGACGGGCATGCCGAAGCTGTCGAACGATGTGCTCGTCAGCCGCTCACGCCAGGTCTTCGATGCCGTCAGATAGGTGTAGTTGTGCACCTTCTTCGTGCGGACGAAGCGAGCGACATGTGCCCCGGCTCCGGGCGGTGTCTGCTTGGCGGTCTCCTGCGACCAGGGATCGTTGATCGTCGCGGAGACGGCGGTGGAGCCGTCGTAGGTGACCTGCTCACGCAACTGTCCGGCGTACTCACCCTTGTCGGTGATCGCCTCCGCGCCGAGCGCAGGCGCCGTCAGCGGGTCGACGGAGACGGATTTCGTCGTCCCGTCGCGCTTGCGGTCGCCGTGCATGCCCTGGAGATAGAGGGAGACCGTCTTGGAGCGGGTCACGTCGGTGGCACCGGTCCACGCCGTGACCTGGGCGTAGCCCCGCCAGTCGGACCAGGTGCGTTCGTCCGTCTTCGTGAACGGGTCGTCGCTGTAGTGCCAGGCCGCGCCGCTGTAGGTGTAGGCGTGCTCGACGCTCTCGTTGACAGCGGTCGGGTCGGAGACGAGGACGGCCAGTACCCGGTACTTGTGGAACCAGTCGATGGAGGCGTTCGTGGAGCCGTTGATGTGCCAGAACTGCGGGTAGCAGGAACGGGTGTTGGTGTCCGGCGCCGCGTTCAGGACCTGGCTGCGCACACACTCCTCGCCGGAGAGCGTGACGGTGGTGATGGCACCGGTCTCGGAGGTGATGGTGGAGATGCGCGGCCGGGTCAGAGGAAGGATGTTGTCGGTGGCGTCGACGCGGTTGGGGCGCATCTGATAGGTGATCGTGACCGGGTTCATCGCGATGGCGGTGGTGCCGGCCTTGGCGGTGCGCTTGATCGACTTCAGCGTCAGCACTTGGTCGGACGTGTCACCGATGTCCCCGCCGTCCAGGTACTCCTCGACCAGGTCCCAGGAGTCCACCGGGTCATAGACACCGCTGGTCGCGTTGTAGGAGAAGGTGTCGATTCCGGTGAGCCGCTTGCGGGAGAAGAAGGTCGGACCGCCCCCGTCGCAGTCGTCGTCGTCCTTCGAGCAGATCGCGTCGTAGGGCACGTCCGGCCAGTTGTCGGCGGTGTCCTTGGTCAGGCTGGAGCAGTCGGACGCGGTGCAGCGTTCGGCGTATCCGAAGGTGACCTTCGCGTCGGCCTTGTCGGTGAAGAGAGCGCCCTTGCGCAGGCCGTACTCGATGCGGCTCAGATAACCGCCGCGGGTGTAGGAGGCGTTGGCGGTCTCGGACTTGTTCTTCTTGTAGTGGTTCGACTCCTTCGTGTACCAGTACGTGGCCGCGTTGCCGCGCGTGTCCTCGACATAGTCGAGGTTCCACCGCCATGCCTGCGTGAGCGCACGGTCGCCGAAGGAGTCACCGCCGGAGTAACCGGGTTCACCGGAGTCGTCACCGAACACCGGGACCGTGGAGACGGAGTCGGTGCGCTGCGTGTCCGCGCCGTCCAGCTTGTTCAGGCCGAACACGTAGCGAGTGCCGTCGTCGGTGGTGACGGTCCAGTGCTCGCCGTCGTTGTCGCCGTTGTCCGCGCCGGTGGACCGGGTCACCGTGGAGGCGTCGTCGTTCTCCAGCCGCCACTGTCCGCTGTCGTCGTCCTTGACCAGCCGTGTGGACCTGCCGTTGAGGACCAGGCGGGCGTTGTCGTACTTCCAGCACAGGTCGAAGACATCGTCATGACCGTCGTCATCACAGGAGCCGTAGCTGCGTTCGATAAAGGAGTCGGTGAGCCCGAAGCCTTCACCGACGGACGTGCCCTGGTTGTTGGACGTGGCCGTGCGGCCGTCGACGCTGCCCGAGTCGTACGACAGGGACAGGGGCGGCTGTGGCCCCGCTGCTGCCGGCGGCACCGTGAAGTCGTACGACCAGGTGAAGGAACCGGAGCTGCCGCCCGCCTCCCAGGACGAGGACTCCGACAGCGGCGTGGCGGAGTAGTTTCCGGTGCCGGTGGACGACTCCCCGGAGCCGGCGGCCGCGGCGGTGACGGCCAGTACGGTGCCGGAGGTGCTGTCGGCGGCCGTTCGGAGCTGAGGTGAGGGGCCGACCGGGGTTTCGGCGAGGCGGACCTCGGCCGTCACGGCGTGGAGCGCGGAATCGTTCTCCGATGCGAGCGGTCGCTGCGTGCGGCACTCCGCCTTCTCGGGCGTCGTCAGGACACAGGCGGGGAGCTGGACGAGACGGAGTCGCTGGGACCAGCCGCCACCCACGGCGGAGGCGAAACTGCCGTAGTCGACGGCGATTTCAGCCTTGTCGGCGACGTCCGCGTCAATGCTGAGCATGACGCCGGTGATGCCCGCCGCGCGGGCGGTCTTCTGGTCCAGCACGGTGACGCGGGCCTTGGCGTCAGCGGGGGACTTGGAGCCGGGTGAAGGACGGAGAGTGACGGGAACGCCGCCCGGCTGGGCAGCGGCCTTCTCACCCGCGGCAAGACGGAATGTCGCTTCGCCTTGCCGCGGCCAGGTCGCCTGCTGCTCGTTACGGGCACGTTCAGCCTGCGTCTTGTTGGCCTTCTTCTCCCTCGCGACCCGTTCGCGGGCCGCCTTCGCGCCTGGGCCGTCGAACTCCTCGACCTTGCTCACGCGGGACTTGGGCACGTCCGGACGTCCGAGGCCACCGGGATCCGCGGCGGCCTGAGCCACCTGGGCCGCGCCCAGGGGCACGATCAGCGCCAGGGCCAGCGACTGCACGAGCAGTCTGCCGCCTTGCAGTTGTCTCGCACCCCTCAACATTCGTGAGGTGCCCCTGCCAAAAATCATGGTTCCGTCCCGGGATTCTGTGCGGAGAAGTTCAGAAAGTCGGTAGTGGGCAGGAACAGTTGCTCGGCACCTGCCGCCGGGTCTCTGTGCGTCAGTCGCCCACGGTCTCGCTCACCTGGTCGGAGCTCGCCATCGCACCGGCCCACAAGCGGACGTCGGCCACGCGTCCGGGCAGGTAGTACCGCCAGGCGCTGCTGTTGAAGCCCTTGCCGACAGCGAAGTCGCCCGAGCCGATCTTGGCGGTGAACGCCTTGTCGTCACCGTTCTGCACGGCACCCAGATAGAGGCTGAGCGTGCCGTCCTGGGCGTTGAAGACCCCGGTCATGCGGACCATGCCGTCCACCACCGCGGCCTCCTCCGAGGCCACCGCGCTGAACGTGCCGTCGGTGTTGAGCCGGCCGAAGCGCCAGAAGCCAACCGGAACGGTCTTCTCCTCCAGCGTCTCCTCGTCCAGCACGGTCTCCTTTGCCGTCAGCTCGTACCAGAAGCCCCACGCGGAGCCGTCCGACGTACGCTGACCGACCACCTGGCCGATGTAGCCGATGTCCTTGGTGGCGAGTGTCTCCTTGTCCACCCCCGCCAGGGCGGTCACCGTGAACGACCCAGTGTCGTCAACGACCGGTCCGGCCACCGAAGCCGCGTCGTCCACGCCGTCCAGGACGATCGCCTCGCCGTCCAGCGCGGCGCCACCGGCCAGGGTCAGGGAACGGCCGTATCCGGAGGTGGTGTCCGCGACGGTGGTGCCGGATCCCCGGTCCGCCGACCAGTCCGCGACCAGCTCCACACCCGCGTACGTCTGCGAAGTGAGCAGCCGCGCCTCCTCGCGGATCTCGGCGTCGCTCGCCACGCGCTGCCACGCGGTGACCTCGTCGATGGAGCCGTTAAACGCCCAGTAACGCTTTCCGGCCCACAGGTAACGGCCCATGTTGAACGGGCCGGTGGCGGACCAGCCGCCGGTCACGGTGCGCGAACCCTGGAGCTCACCGTTGACGTAGAACTTCAGCAGGCCCGTCGCCGGGTCGAAGCTGCCCGCGAGATGCGTCCACGCCCCGACCGTCGCGGGGACCTTCCCGACCACCCCGTAGTAGGCGGTACCGGTGTCCTCGTCCTTCTGCTTGACGCCGAACACCCAGGATCCGTACGACGCGTCGTACCACATCAGGAACGCGCTGTAGTTCTGGCCGTCCTGGGACAGCACGACGGCGTCCTGGTTCTTGTTGTTCAGGCGGACCCAGGCAGCGACGGTGTAGGCCGAACGGGTCTCCAGGACCGGGCCGTCGGTCGCGGCATAGGCGCCGCTGCCGTCCAGCGAAAGGCCCTTGTCGACGACAGGTGTCGCCAGCAACTCACCCGACGCGTCCCGCGTGATCACGCCCCGGCGGCCTCGATCGTCGCGAACCGCGCCGGAGCTGAGGGCCGCGTTGTGCCGGGCCACGCCCGTGTTGGTCGCGGTGTCCACCGCTACCCCGCTCGTCTCGGCGAAGCTCCACCGTCCGACCGGCGTCTGACCGGCGGCAACGAGGAAGTCGACGACGGTCTCCGCGCCGACCCGACCGTTTCCGACGTTGTCCTTGGCCCGTACGTACAGACGGTGGGTGCCGGCCTTGTCCGGCTTGATCCTGATCGTCGCCGTGGAACCGGGCTGGTCGGTCCAGGTGGCGTCCGTGGACATCCGGTACTGGTAGGACACCACGTTCGTGTCGCCCGACGCGGGAGCGAGCGTGAACGCGCCCGTCTCGCCCGGTCCGCCATGGGCCACGCAGTCGTTGGCGGTGCACTCCGTGTAGGGACCGCTGAAGCCGACCTTCGGCGCCTTGGGTGACGTGGAGTCGACCTTGAAGTAGCAAGGGGTTGTGTAACCGGTGTTCTGTCGGCTGCTGCCGTCCTCGTAGTACGACATGGTCAGCGCCTTCAGTCTGTACAGCACGCCCTCCTTGAGAGTGGGCAGACTGCGTGACTGTTTGACCAGGTTCCCCACATAGCCGGAGGACGGACCGTCGAGGTCGGTGTGCGCGACCGTCCAGGCCGAGCCCTCCAACTTCTCCGTCCGCCACCGGATGCGCAGGCTGGCGCCCGCCGAGCCGCCGGAAGCGGTGCGCGGCTTGCCCTGTACCAGCGGCATCGGACTGGACACCACGGCCGGGTCGGTGGAACTGGTCGAGCACACGTAACCATTGCCGGACACCAGGCCGACCTCAGCCGGAAGCGCGGGCACCCCCACGAACTTCACGACCAGCGAGGCGTCGTTGCGGAACCGCTTCCACGCGGAAGGATCCGACTCGTCGTGTGCCTTCAGCTCGAGGGTCAGGCGGGAGAACTTGCCCGCGGCGAAGTCCGTCACCGTCGCGGTGAGATTCTCGTTCGACTCGCTCGGGTTGTCGTTGAACTCAATGGGCGCATCGGGTGAGTCGGGGTCGCACAGCGAGCCCCGGCCCGCGGACACGTTGACGTCCACCATCAGGTCCAGTTCCTTGGGCCGCGAGGCCCAAGTGGTGGCCGAGGAGATGTTGTTCGTGCGGACCAGGTCCACCCAGCGCGGGTCGCACTGGAACGCCCACGGCTCGGTCACCCGGAACGTGGCGTCCAGGACCTTCTTGCCCTTCAGGTTGGCCGGCGAGAACTCGAAGTACAGCTTCTGCACGTATCCGGGGCCGCAGTAATAGCCGTTCCAGGTGCCGCACTTGCCGGCACCCTTGCCCTGGTCGTCGTCGCCGTTGCCCCAGCCGTAGGACTCGTAGCCGTCACTGCGCAGCAGGGTGCGCTCCGCCTCCCCCCAGGACACTCTCGGGTCGATGAAGACCGGGAAGGCAGAGTCGTCGGTCTTGGTGAGCATCGCCGCGTCCGGGACGACGGACAGCGAGTTCTTGGTGACGGCGACATCCATCTTGGCGACCTTGTCGCCCTGGCCAGGTTCCAGGCCCGACCCGGACGGTGCCAGTTCGGCGGGGTCGGCGGACGCGGTCGTCTTCCCCAGCCCCTCCTCGGCGCGCATCAACTGCGTCTGCTTGCCGGACGTCGCACCCGCCGAGTCCCACATCCGCGCCGGCGGCGACTTGAACACCGTGAGGCCGCTGCCGTCGACGGCCATGAGGTTGCCGGCGGCGCCCTCGTGCACGTCGAGGCCCTTGGCCTTGAGCCCGAAGGTGAGCTTCTTCAGCTCCTCGTTGGCTGCGGCCTCGGGCGTCTTGACGACGAACACCGGCTGGAAGCTCTCGGGTGTCGCGGTCACCTGAAGGTCGACGTCGGGGAGGACATCGGCGTACACAGCGCTGGGGCCGTTCAACGTCGGAGCGGGCAGCTTGCCCGGCCACTCCAGCTCCAGCGACCTGCCGTGATCCTCGATCGAGGCCAGGGGCTCCTTGTTGCCTCCCGCCGAGAAGGCGATCGTCACGGCTGCCGCCTTCGGCCCCACAGAGCCGTCCGATCGCTTCGCCAGAGTCGCGTCCGGCGCCTGCCATCCGCCGTCCGGCTTGGCCACCCGGATCGGAACGACCGACTGCTCCAGCGTGAAGGTGAAGCCGTCGGGGTTGGCGAAGACCGTCGTCCGGTCCGTGCGCTCCCCGGTCACTTCTACGCGCTCGCCGGACTCCTGCGCCTTGGCCGATGCCCGCTGCGCCTCGGTCCGGGCGGCGGGGTCCGCTGTCACCGGGGCCGCGGACGCCGCATGCGGAGGTGCCACCAGCAGCGTCAGCGTCACGGCGAACACAGATGCCGCGACTCCACCCCTCAGCAGCCCGGCATGCCCATGCCATCCCAAAGTTCTTCTGTTGCCCCGCCCCAACAGCACTGAACCCCGCCCCCAGAGTCACAAGATCTTCAAATGTGAACGCATTCAAATGCCGCTCTGACCTTGCGTCAACGACATTTCGCCCTGCGCGGCCGCCCCTTGGTGCTCAGGTGGCTCATATGCATCACCCCGCGTACTGCCGGAAATCCTTGCGCCGATTGCGATGCAACGGGCTGATCACACAGGGACGCTCGTTCGTACAGACATGTGAATATGGCTGAAAACATTGACCTTGGTCAGCCCCTCGTCCGGCCCCCCGAAAGCACCGTCGGTTCCTCGCTGAGGGTGCGCTGTGTCGGCGCCAGTGTCATCGACCGTGCCCGTGGCCCCATGAGCAGATACGACAGGCCGAACCCCGCCACGACCACCACCCCACCCCCCACCGCGTCCAGAATCCAGTGGTTGCCCGTCGCCACGATCGCGGACGCCGTGAACAGGGGGTGGAGGAGGCCGAGGGATTTCAGCCACCACTGGCGGGCTACGAGGGCGATGACCAGGCCGCACCACAGGGACCAGCCGAAGTGGAGGGACGGCATCGCCGCGTACTGGTTCGTGAGGGCCGTGAGCGTGCCGTACTCCGGCTGGGAGAAGTCCTGGACGCCGTGGACCGTGTCGATGATGCCGAGGGTCGGCATCAGGCGGGGCGGGGCCAGGGGGTAGAGCCAGAAGCCGATCAGGGCCAGGAGGGTGGTGAAGCCGAGGGTCGCGCGGGCCCAGCGGTAGTCGACGGGGCGGCGCCAGTACAGCAGGGCGAGCACCGTCAGCGGGACCACGAAGTGGAACGACGTGTAGTAGAAGTCGAAGAAGTCGCGGAGGCCTCCCACCCCCACCACCCAGTGGTTCACCGCGTGCTCGATGTCGATGTGCAGGGCGCGTTCGAGGTCGAGGATCTGCTGTCCGTGGGCCTCCGCGCGGGCGCGGCCGCCGGAGTTCGTGCCGCCGGTCGCCGCCAGCCGGACCTGCTGGTACGCCGCGTACGTGACGCGGAGCAGCAGCAGTTCGAGGAGGAGGTTGGGGCGGGTCAGGACGCGGCGGAGGAAGGGGAGGAGCGGGACGTGTTTCCAGCGCGTCGGGACCGGTGCGGCGTACCGCGCGGGGATCGGCGCGGCGTAGTACGGGGAGGCGCGGGGGAGGAAGGGGACGACCGTTGCCGCGGCAAGCGCGGTGAGCAGGATCGCGTTGTCCCGGACGGGATACAGAGCCTCCATGTTCGGCAGCAGCATCGTCGCCGGGAGGGTCATGACCAGGACCACCGTCACCGGCCACACATAGCGGTCCGAGGCGCGCTTCCCGACCCGGCCCGCGAGCGCCGGCAGCACCCACAGCAACTGGTGCTGCCACGTCGTCGGGGAGACGGCGATCGCCGCGCAGCCGGTCACGGCGACCGCGAGCAGCATCTGCCCGTCGCGCGCGTACCGCACCGCCCGCCGGACGCCGAGGACGGCGACGGCCGCGCCCAGCGTCAGGAACAGGCCGATCTCCAGCGGCCCGGAGAGGCCGAGCCGCAGCAGCGCGCCGTGCAGGGACTGGTTGGCGAGCGCGTCGGCGTCCCCGCCGAGCCCGGCCCCGGCCACATGGTGCACCCAGTACATGGCGGAGTCGTGCGGCATCGCCGCCCACGCCAGCAGCGTGCCCCCGGCGAACGTCGCCCCCGTGGCCACCGCGACCCGGCGGCGCCCGGTGCACCAGAGCAGCGCGGCGAAGAGCAGCACGGTCGGCTGGAGCGCGGCCGCGAGGCCGATCAGCACCCCGGCGCCCCGCCAGTCCCGTACGACGAAACAGCCGAGGAGGACCAGCAGCACCGGCAGGATGCTGGTCTGGCCGAGCCACAGCGCGTTGCGCACCGGCAGCGACAGCATGAGCAGGCTGATCGCGACCGGGGCGGCCAGGAGCGCCGTACGTCTGCCGACCGGCCGGGGCAGGGCCCGCGCGGCGACCAGGCCGATCGCGGCGACCAGCAGCAGGCTGCCGAAGGTCCAGCCCCAGCCCAGGGCCTGTTCCGCCGCCCGGGTGAGCGGTTTGAGGACGAGGCCGCCGAACGGGGTGCCCGTGAAGCGGGAGGAGTCGTACAGCGAGCCGTTGACGTGCAGCACGCCGTCGTCGCCGACCCAGGTCTCCAGGTCCGTCAGCCGTTCACCGCTCGGGGTGGCGAGGACCACGGCCATCTGGCGGACGGCGAGGACCGCCGCCACCAGCCACAGACCGAGCCGGGCCGCTCTCAGACGCACTCTCGCCGTGTCGACGGCCGTGCCGACCGCCGTCGCCCCGAACACCTCCGCCGGTCGTCGCTCGCCGTGCTCCGCATTCGCCACGCCTCGTCGGCCTCCCGCCCCGTTCGTGCCATGTCCGCATTGCCAGGGTGTCTCCGGAAACGAGCCTAGGGCGCTCGCGGCGCCCCTGGAGAAGGACGCGGGCCACCCCCGCTTCACCTGACAGCGGCCTTCCCTTTGTCCGGAAGGTGTCCGAAAGACGACCGTGGGCCTGTCGGAGGGGCGCGAAGTGAGCCACCGCGCGCCCTGAACCCGCACGTCCGCGCCCTGAACCCGCACGTCCGCGCGCGGAACAGCAGCTCGGGCCGTACGGCCGACGGCTCGGGCCGTGCGGACGCCGAAGGGGCTCCGGGCACGCTCCGCCCGGTCGGTTTCGTGCCGGGGCAGTGGCGGCACTACCGCTCGAAGGAGTTACGACGGGAGAGGCCAAGGTCGTGGGGCCCGCCGCCGCGGCGATCGGCGCCACCCGTCATCCGCCACCCGCCCCCGCCCCCGCCCTCCTCCGTACCCCCCCCCCGCTTCCGTCGAACGGGTGAATTGACGTGCGGGCGCCCGCCGACCCGCGGCGTGAAGGGAACCCCCGCGCGGCCCGCGCCGTTGGCATGATTGTTGGCGGTCATGGCCGGGCGGACACGGGAGGCAGCGTATGAGCGAGTCGCAGGTCTGGGAGGCCGTAGACGCCTATTTCACGGCCCACCTCGCCCCGGACGACGCGGTGACGGACGCCGCGCTGCACGACAGCGACGCCGCCGGGCTCCCCCGGATCAGCGTCACGGCGAACCAGGGCAAGCTGCTCCAGCTCCTCGCCGAGATCCAGGGCGCGCGGACGATCCTGGAGATCGGCACCCTCGGCGGCTACAGCACCATCTGGCTGGCCCGCGCCCTGCCCGCCGACGGCCGGCTGGTCTCGCTGGAGTACGACCCGCGGCACGCGGAGGTCGCCGTGCGCAACATCGCGCGCGCGGGTCTCGACAAGCTGGTGGAGGTGCGGGTCGGCGCCGCGCTGGACTCGCTGCCCCTGCTGGCCGACGAGAACCCGCCGCCGTTCGACCTGGTCTTCATCGACGCCGACAAGGCCAACAACGCGCACTACCTGGAGTGGGCGCTCAGACTCACCAGCACAGGCAGCCTGATCGTCGTGGACAACGTCGTCCGGGGCGGCCGGGTCGTCGACGCCGACAGCACCGACGGGGACGTGCGCGGCACCCGGGCCGCGCTCGAACTCATCGGCTCGCACCCCAGACTCAGCGGCACCGCCGTCCAGACCGTGGGCACCAAGGGCTACGACGGTTTCGCGCTGGCACGCGTCCTGGCGTAGCCCCCAAGAACCATGACCGCAGTGCCTACGCCCCGTGTCTACGCCTCGTGTCTACGCCCCGTGTCTACGCCTCGTGGTAGAAGCCCACGTTGACGCTGCGCGGCCCGGTGCGGTCGAGGACGATGATCTCGCCGGAGCCGCCGCGCGGCAGCGTCACCGTCCCGCCGTAGGTGAGCGGCTGGGCGTACGCCCCGGAGACCAGCCGGACCTCGGAGGAGGGCTCGGCCTGGGAGCCCTGGAGCCAGGTGACCTGCCAGGCGCCCTCGGGGCCGCACAGGAACTCCAGGTGCACCCGGGAGACGAACAGCCAGTCCTCGGGCGTCACCAGGCGGCACACGGACTTGTCCCGGCCCACCCGCAGCACGGCGCCCGGGTCGCTCGGCGCATCGGCCATGAGCATGCCTGCCGTGGCACCCTCTTCCGCCCCCGAGACGGTGGCCATGGTGAGTTCGAGCACGTGCGCTCCTTCGTGAAACAACGGCTGCATCAGCGGCTGAACAGTCTTTGTACAGCGGCCGCATGATAAATCGCCCGGGCCGGTCCCGTCCGGCACAATGGACGCATGACCGAGCGAAAGCCACCGGGGGTCCCGTTCGAGTCGTGGGTCGACAAGCAGATCCGGGACGCCGAGCGGCGGGGTGAGTTCGACCGACTGCCGGGCGCCGGACGGCCGTTGCCGCCGGGTACGGACACCACGTACGACGAACTGTGGTGGATCAAGCGGAAGATGGCGCGCGAGGGTCTGTCGGTGCTGCCGCCGACGCTCGCCCTGCGCAAGGAGGCGGAGGACGCGCTCGCGGCGGCCTTCGCGGCCCCGACGGAGCGGATCGTCCGGAAGATCATCACGGACGTCAACGTCAAACTCCGCGAGATGATGTTCAAGCCGCCGCCCGGCCCCCCGCTGGGCATGAAGCCGTACGACGTGGAAGACGTCGTACGGCTCTGGCGGGAGCGCCGGGCGGACACACGAGCCCAGGGCGACGGGTCAGACGTGCAGTAGCCGCTCGGTCAGCTCGCGGTAGTCCCGCAGGGCGAGCCGGAGTTGCTCGGTGTCGGGGGTGGTGGCGACGGTGGCGGAGGCGCCCTCCTTGGTGCCGCCCTCGCCGGTGCCGGACGGCTGCCAGGAGCCGCGCAGCGCACGGCGGCGGCGCTGCACGGCGTCGGTCAGGCGGGCCGCCAGCTCCTGGAGGACCTCGTCGGCCTCCTCCACGGCGTCCCGGGGGCCGTCCACGAAGCCGCCGACCGCGTGTTCCAGGCGGGCGGTGAGCTTGTCGCTCTCCTCGCGCGGGAGAAGAGCCCCCGGCGCACTCGACGGATTCGACGCACTCGGTGCGCTCGGTGCGCTCGATGCACTCGTCGCGCTCGTCTCCCGGTGCGTGGCGGCGGGCGCCGGCGCCTCGGTCAGGTCGTCGGGCTTGCCGAGCGTCTCGGGTGCGTTCCGTACGTCGCGGACGTCCCGTCCCTTGGGTGTCACGTCAGTCATGTCGGTCAGCTCTCCTTCGGCTGGTGGCGCTGGAAGGCGCGCGGCAGATGACGGCCGTGGTCGTCGTGCCGGGCGGTGGCGGTGGTGGTCGTCTCCGTCTTCTTCGAGGTGAGTTCGCCGCGCGCCGGGGCGAGCAGGTCCTCGAAGAGCGCGCGGGCCTCCAGCAGGGCGCCCCGCAGGTCCTCCGTGCCGGGCGCGGCGGCGTCCGAAGAACCGTCGGCCGTGCCGACGGCCTTGCCCTGCGCCCCCGCGAGCCGGTGCACGCTGCGGTAGCCCTGCACATGGCGCGCGTGGTGCACGGAGAGCGCGGCGACCTGTTCCTCGTACTGGCCGGCGTCCGGGAAGCCGCGCGCGCCGGCCAGTTCCGCGACGAGCCGGTCCGCCTCGGCGACCGCCTCCCGGGGCGAGTCGACGAAATGTTCCTGCGTGGCGGTCCAGCGGGCCTCGTAGCGCTCGCGTTCCGCAGGCTCCAGCGGCCGCTCGCGCAGTCCGCCGTGCCGCTCCACGAGTGCGGCGAGTTCCCGCTCGGCCGCCTGGACGTCGCCGTCGTGCCGGGCGACGGCACGGTCGTACTCGGGGCCGAAGCGCCGCTTGAGACCGCCTCCGCCGTGCGAGCCCCGCGCCCGCACGGCCAGGACGGCGACGACGACCGCCACGATCACGATCAGAGCGATGATCACGCCTGTGGACATGTTGCCCTCCGATGGGTCGGCCCCGCGGGCCGGTTCGGAGTTCGGGTTGCCCCAACCACCCCGCGTAAACGGGGCCCGCGCACCCCACGTAAATGGGCCCGCCCACCCGTGGTGAACGGGGCCCGCGCCCACCAGGGCGAACCGGCTCGCGACAATGGCCGCCATGACCACCACCCCGGCCTGGACCGTCACCCCCGAACCCTTCGACTCGGCCGACGCCGCCGCCCTGTGGCGGGAGTACTACACGGAGGTCAGCGACCGCTGGTACCTGCTGCACGAGGGGCGCAGGACCGACCCGGCCGAGCTGGAGCGCGAGATCGCCGCCCGGCCGGGTGCCGAACTCGCCCCGCCCGTCGGCCGGTTGCTCGTCGGGCGGTACGGCGGCGCACCGGGCGGCTGCGCGGGCGTACGGCTGCTGGACGCCGGGACCGCCGAGCTGACGCGGGTGTTCGTGCGGCCGGGGCTGCGCGGGACGGGCGGCGCCCCGCTGCTGGTCGGGGCCGCCGAGGACGCCGCCCGCGCGCTCGGGGCCGGCCGGATCGTCCTGGACACCCGTGGCGACCTGGTCGAGGCGCGTGCCCTGTACGCGCGGCTCGGCTACACGGAGACCGGGCGGCACAACGACGACCCGTACGCCGAGCACTGGTTCACGAAGCGGCTCGACGGGAGCCGGCTCAGGTGACGCCGGTCGCCGGCCGGCGGGCGGGCCCGTCGTCGTGGGGCTGTTCGCGGTCGGAGCCGCACAGTTCGGTGGTGAGTTCCTTGACCAACTGGATCAGGTCGGTGGGCCGGTCCGGGCCCCACCAGTCGCCGAGCAGCTCGGCCAGCGACTCCTCGCGGACCCGCGCCAGGTCCTCGGCGACCTCGTGGCCGCGCGGGGTGAGGACGAGGTCCAGGCCCTCGCGCACGGCGAGCCGGCGCGCCTCGACCTGCCGCACCGCCTCCATGATCACGTGCAGCGGTACGGCGGTGCGCTCGGCCAGCACCGAGGGCTCGACGCTGCCGTACTTCCAGGTCCGCAGCAGCAGCCAGCCCGACGCCGGGAGCAGATCGTGGCCGGAGCGGTCGCTGATCTCCCGGTAGATCTCGCGGCGGCCCTCCCGGGTGCCGAGCACGGACAGGGCCCGGCACACCTCGTCGTACGACGACCGCTGGACCGGGTTGCTGGCGAGGGTCTCGGTCACGTCGGGCGCGGTGACCGAGCCGCGCAGCGGGTCCTCGCGCAGGAACCAGGCGAGCACGAAGCCGAGGAGGGCGACGGGGGCGGCGTAGAGGAAGACGTCGGTGATCGCGGAGGCGTAGGCGTCCAGGACGGGTGGGCGCAGCGAGGGCGGGAGGTCGGCGATCCGGCGCGGGTCGGCCTCCAGCGCGTCCACGGAGACCCCGGAGGGGAGGCTGACGCCGAGGAAGGCGTCGGTGAGTTTGTCGCCGAGGCGGCTGGTGAAGACCGTGCCGAAGATGGCGACGCCGAAGGACGCCCCGATGGAGCGGAAGAAGGTCGCTCCGGAGGTGGCGACGCCGAGATCCTCGTAGGAGACGGCGTTCTGCACGATCAGGACCAGGACCTGCATGACCAGGCCGAGACCGAGGCCGAAGACGAAGAAGTAGGCGCTCATCTCGCCCGTGGAGCTGTTCTCGTCCAACTGGTGCAGCAGGAGCAGGCCGAGGGTGGTGACGCCGGTGCCGGCGACCGGGAACACCTTCCAGCGGCCGGTGCGGCTGACGAGCTGCCCGGAAACGGTGGACGACAGCAGCATGCCGAACACCATCGGCAGCATGTGGACACCGGACATGGTCGGGGAGACGCCCTGGACGACCTGGAGGAAGGTCGGCAGATAGGTCATCGCGCCGAACATCGCGAAGCCGACGATGAAGCTGATCACGGCGGAGAGGGTGAAGGTGCGGATGGCGAACAGTTTCAGCGGCAGGACGGGTTCGGCGGCCCTGCGTTCCACGGCCACGAACGCGACGGCGAGGACCACGCCCGCCACCGCGAGGCCGATGATCTGCGGCGAGCCCCAGTCCCAGGTGGTGCCGCCGAGCGAGGCCACCAGGACCAGACAGGTGGCGACGGAGGCGATGAGGAAGGTGCCGAGGTAGTCGATGACGTGCGGGGTCGCCCGGTGCGGGATGTGCAGGACAGCCGCGATGACGACGAGCGCGACGATCCCGACGGGCAGATTGATGTAGAACACCCAGCGCCAACTGAGGTGTTCGGTGAAGACACCGCCCAACAGCGGTCCGAGGACGCTGGTCGCGCCGAACACCGCCCCGAACAGACCCTGGTAGCGGCCGCGTTCGCGGGGCGGGACGATGTCGCCGACGATCGCCATCGACAGCACCATCAGACCGCCGCCGCCCAGTCCCTGGAGCGCCCGGAAGGCGATCAACTGGGGCATGTTCTGAGCCATTCCGCACAGCGCCGAGCCGACCAGGAAGATGACGATCGCGATCTGGAACAACCGCTTGCGCCCGTACTGGTCGCCCAGTTTGCCCCAGAGCGGGGTGGCGGCGGTCGAGGCGAGCAGATACGCGGTGACGACCCAGCTCAGATGGTCGAGGCCGCCCAGGTCGCTGACGATCGTGGGCAGGGCCGTGGAGACGATCGTCTGGTCGAGGGCGGCGAGGAGCATGCCGAGCAGCAGGGCGCCGATCGAGACGAGCACGTTTTTGGACACGTGTTCCTGACGCGGATCCGCCGTCGCGCTGTGCGCGTCCAAGGCCATGGATGCCTCCTGGGACTCTGGTGACCCTTTCATCGTGATCGGTGTGACCCGTTATGGCCTCCCGAGTCCCCTTGGGGCGGCCCCGGATTCCTCCGGAAGCCGAGCGGAATCCCGCATTCCGGGGGCCGCGGACGGGCGCTTGTGTGGAGGATCTGCATAATCTCTGGAGTTTCGATGGGGAGGGACGGGCACGTGAGCGATCCGACGGGGTGGCAGGGGCGACCGGAGCGGCAGGGGCTGCCGTGCCCGGAGTGCGGCGCGCTCCGCGCCGCCGACAACACCCCGTCGTGCGCCTGCGCCCGGCGCGCCGCGGACGCCCTGCGCGACACCCGTACGGCGGAGGCGGCCGCGGCGGAGGACTTCGATCCGCTGCGGATACGGCCATACGTTGACATAGGGGAGACGGGGGAGGGCGCGGACGTCCACCAGGGCGGGCAGGGTGCCGTCGACATGACGATGCCCCTGCGGGCGGTGCCCGCCGACGAGACCGTGCAGCTACGGGCCGTGCCCGCGGACGCGACGACGGCGCTCCCCACGCCCCTCACGCGCACGGGTCCCCTGGGCGCGGAGCCCAGCACCACCGATCTGAGCCTCTTCGAGAGCGCGGACCGGGACGGTGCGTACGGTGCCGGCGCCTACCGTGACGACGAGGACGCGTCGACCCCGCGCGGCCGGCGCCGCCGTCGCGCCCTGCTGCTGGCCACGACCGGTGCCGTCGTGACCGTCGTGACCGCGGCCGGGTTCGCGAGCGGGCTGTTCTCCTACGAGAAGCCGACCCGGGACGACGCCGCCCCGGAGGACGTCCGCGTCGCCGTGCCGGAGGTCTCGGGCACCGAGGCGGCCTCGGTGTCGCCCTCGGCGAGCGGATCGCCGTCCCCCTCGGCGTCCAGCGCGTCGCCGTCGGCCTCGGCGAGCGAGAGCGCCTCCCCGTCGGCCTCCGCGAGCGAGAGCGCGTCGCCGTCCGCGTCCGCCTCGGCGGAACCGAGCCCGACGGTGTCGACCGCCGAGGAGACCGCCTCCGCCGGGCCCGACAACGGCACGGACGGTGACGGCGGCGGGCAGCCCATCGCGGCGCCGGTCCTGCGGCGCGGCGACAGCGGCCCGGAGGTCACCGAACTCCAGATCCGGCTGCGTCAGTTGCGCCTCTACAACCACGACGTCAACGGGGTCTTCGACCAGCGGCTGGAGAACGCCGTGCGCAACTACCAGTGGTACCGGGGCATCAAGGCCGACGGCTACGGCGTGTACGGGGCGGCGACCCGCCAGAGCCTGGAGTCGGAGACCAGCGCGCCGTAGGACTCAGTCCCCGGGCCCTGGGGTTCAGTCCCGGCCGACGTGGATACGGACGCCGTCCCGCGCGCCGTCCCGCACCGCCTCGACCCGGATCTCCCGCAGGTCGCGCACCACCACGTCGGGCCCGTGCGCCGCGGCCCTCGGGCCGACGCCCACGACCCGCATCCCGGCCGCGTGTCCGGCGGCGATGCCCGCCCCCGAGTCCTCGAAGACCACACAGTCCGCGGCCGCGATCCCCAGCTCGGCCGCGCCCTTCAGGAAGCCCTCGGGGTCCGGCTTGCCGGCGCCCACCGACTCCGCGGTGATCCGCACGTCCGGCATCGGCAGCCCGGCCGCCGCCATCCGTGCCGTGGACAGCGCGACGTCCGCCGAGGTGACCAGGGCGTACGGCACGTCCTGCGCGCGCAGCGAGGCGAGGAACTCCGCCGCGCCGGGCACCGGCACGACACCGTCCAGGTCGGCGGTCTCCTCGGCCAGCATCCGGGCGTTGTCCGCGTAGTTCTGCTCCATGGGGCGGTCCGGCAGCAGCACGGCCATCGAGGCGTACCCCTGGCGGCCGTGGACGACCCGCATCACCTCGTCGCCGTCCAGCCCGTGCCGGTCGGCCCAGCGCCGCCAGATCCGCTCGACGACGGCGTCGGAGTTCACGAGGGTGCCGTCCATGTCGAGGAGAAGGGCACGGGCGGGCAGGACCGGCATCGACGGCTCCAGTGATAGCTGGGTGAGACCAAGGCGGCCCCGCCCGTCGGTCAGGGAGAACGAGCGGGAGCCACTTTGTTTCTCCACGGTACAAAACAATGGGGGTCCCCCGCCACCCGCCCCGGAAAGCGCCGCCCGGTGTTCACCCTCCGTTCAGGCCGCCACCGCCGGCACAACAGGTCGCCACCGCTGGCACAAGAGGCCGCCACCGCCGGCGCACCACGGCTCAGCCGGCGATCGCCTCCCACAGGCTCCACACGCCCAGCGCCAGCATCAGCGCCGCCGCGATCCGGGTGATCAGCGTCAGCGGCACCCGCTTCATCAGCGCCTTTCCGCCGACGATGCCCAGACCGGCCACGGTCCACAGCGCCAGCACCGCGCCGAGGCCGACGGAGAGCGGGTCGTCGTAGCGGGCGGCCAGGTTGGCCGTCATGATCTGCGTGAGGTCACCGAACTCGGCGACCAGGATCAGCATGAAACCGGCCCCCGAGACCTTCCAGAAGGACTGGTCCTTCGGCCGCCGGATCTCCTCGTCGCCGTCGTCCTTCTTCATCAGCAGCACGGCCGCGCCGCCCAGGAACAGCACGCCGGTGATCGCCTGCACGATCTGGTGCGGCAGCAGCGTGAGCACGCTGCCCGCGGCGACGGCGAGCGTCACATGCAGCGCGAAGGCCGCGGCGACACCGGCGAAGACGTAGGAGGCGCGGTAGCGGGTGCCGAGGACGAGGCCGGCGAGCGCGGTCTTGTCGGGCAGCTCGGCCAGGAAGACGACGCCGAAGACGACCGCCATGACACTGATGCTGATCAAGGTTCCTCAATCGGTCGGGGCCACCCCGCCGAGAGCCTGAGATCCGCTGGATTCCCAGTATGGAGACACCTCGGCACGGCAGCACACATGGCACCCGCGCCGAGGGGGCACGGGTGTGCACTGCTTGCCGAAGGTCTCGCTGGCCGGTTCCTCTCGGAACCTGCCTCCGGGCGCCGGCTCAGACGAGCTGAGCAGTATGTCGACGGTCCCGGCGAAGAGCTACTCCCCTTCTGCTCCGTCAATCATACGAGATCGTTCCGCCATAAACCTTGTCGTGTCATGTGCACGTCACTAGCTTCTTACCGGGCGCACACCTCTCCGCAATGCGGCGCGGGGAGCATTCCCACCGCTCGCGCTCAACAGCCCCTCCCCACCAAGGAGTTCGCATGGCCAAGTTCTACGCGCGTCGACGACTGAGCATACTCGCGGCCCTGTCGGGTCTCATAGCCTCCGTCGCGCTCTTCGACGCACCGACCGCCTCGGCCGCCCTCCCCACCCCCGTCAGCGCCGCCACCGCCCGCAGCTATCTGTCCCAGCTCACCGTGGCCACCGAGAACCGCACGGGCTACAACCGCGACCTCTTCACCCACTGGATCACCATCAGCGGCACCTGCAACACCCGCGAGACGGTCCTCAAGCGGGACGGCTCCAACGTCGTCACCAACTCCGCCTGCACCGCGACCAGCGGAAGCTGGTACTCCCCGTACGACGGCGCGACCTGGACCGCCGCCTCCGACCTCGACATCGACCACGTGGTGCCGCTCGCCGAGGCGTGGGACTCCGGCGCGAGCGGCTGGACCAGCGCCAAGCGCCAGAACTTCGCCAACGACCTGACCCGCCCGCAGCTCATCGCCGTCACGGACAACGTCAACCAGGCCAAGGGCGACCAGGACCCGGCCCAGTGGATGCCGTCGGTCACCTCCTACCGCTGCACGTACGTCCGCGCCTGGGTCCAGGTGAAGTACTACTACGGCCTCTCCGTCGACTCGGCCGAGAAGTCCGCGCTCACCAGCTACCTCTCCGGCTGCTGAACCGGCCGGCCGATCGGGCCACGCCGGGATCGGCCGACGCAGCGATCGGCCGACGCAGGGATCTCCCCACGCTCCCCGTCGTTCCGTACCGTACGGAGCGACGGAGGAGGGTGATCGGGTGGCCGGACTGCGGCTGGGACCACTGCTGAGGCACATCGACGGTTCGTCATCGGCCTCGTCCCCCTCCGCGACGGTGTGGGTCGAGGCGACCCGTCCGTGCGCCGCCGAGGTGCGCTGCGCGGACGGCGCCGGCGGCACGGGCCGCACCTTCCAGGTGGCGGGCCACCACTACGCCCTGATCCCGGTCACCGGACTGACGGCGGGCACGGAGACGGCCTACGAGGTGTTCCTGGACGGCACCCGCGTGTGGCCGCAGCCCGACTCCCGCTTCCCGCCGTCCGTCATCCGCCTCCCGGCGCCCGGCAAGGGCGTGGACGGCGACAGCGACGACGGCGGCGACGACGGCGGTGTCCTCCGGATCGCCTTCGGGTCGTGCCGCTGGGCGGCACCCCCGGCCGGTGAGAGCGACCCCGTGGGCCCCGACGCCCTGCACGGACTGGCCGCCCGGATCGCCGCCGACCCGGCGGCCGCCCGGCCCGACGTCCTCCTGCTGCTGGGCGACCAGGTGTACGCCGACGAGGTCTCCGACGCGACCCGCGAGCGGATCCGCGCCCGCCGCGGCCTGGCCGACGCGCCGGGCGCCGAGGTCGCCGACTTCGAGGAGTACACCTGGCTCTACGACGAGTCCTGGGGCGACCCCGAGGTCCGCTGGCTGCTCTCCACCGTCCCCACCTGCATGGTCTTCGACGACCACGACGTGATCGACGACTGGAACACCTCCGCCGCCTGGCTCGCCGACATGCGGGCCACGCCCTGGTGGCGCGAGCGGATCCTGAGCGGCCTGATGTCGTACTGGGTCTACCAGCAGCTCGGCAACCTCTCCCCCGCCGAACTGGCCGCCGACCCGCTCTACGCCGCCGTGTGCGCGCAGCCCGACGGCACCGACGCGCTGCGCGCCTTCGCCTGCCGGGCCGACGCCGACCCGGCCTCCGTCCGCTGGAGCTACCGGCGCGACTTCGGCCGGACCCGGCTGCTGATGGTGGACAGCAGGGCCGCGCGGGTCCTGGCGGAGGACGGGCGCGCGATGCTCGACCCCGACGAGGACGCGTGGCTGCGCGCCCAGGCCCTGGACGACCCCGGCTCCTACGACCATCTCCTGATCGGCACCTCCCTGCCCTGGCTGCTGCCGCCGCTGGTGCACGACGCCGAGGCGTGGAACGCGGCGCTGTGCCGGGGTGAACGCGGCGCGCGCTGGGCGCGGTTCGGCGAGAAGCTGCGGCGGGCGGCCGATCTGGAGCACTGGGCGGCCTTCCCCGGCTCCTTCGCCGCGCTGGCCGGGCTGATCGCCGAGGCCGGCACGGGCCCGGCGGCACCGGCAAGCGTGCTCGTGCTCTCCGGGGACGTCCATCACGCGTACGTCGCCGAGCCGCGGTGGCGGGAGGGGCCGGGGCCGGACGCGCGGGTGCTCCAGCTCACCTGTTCGCCGGTGCACAACTCGATACCGCTGTCGATAAGGGTGGGGTTCCGCCTCGGCTGGAGCGCGGTCTCCCGAGCCGTGGGGCGCCGGCTCGCCCGGCACGGGCGCTGCGCGCACCCGCCCGTCGACTGGCGCAAGCTCGGCGGGCCGTGGTTCGGCAACCAGCTCATGTCCCTGGAGCTGCGCGGGCGTTCGGCCCGGCTGCGGCTGGAGCAGGCGCGCGGGAACGACGTCCTGACGACCGTGGCGGAGTCCGATCTCATTCCCAGAAGTTCGTGAACAGGAGCATCCACTTCCGGTAAGCGGTCAGGCGTTCACATCCCGATCCGAATCGGCCTCTCCGGTGAACGTCCGATATCAAACGCACACGCCCCCCGTGAATCTTCTGTCACACCTTCCGCGTACGCTGTATGGCTGTATTGGCCGCACCTGCCGCTCCCTCGCGACACAGCGGCACGGTCGGCCGTCACGGGGGAGACACGGGGAGCGATCGGGTGTTGGAGAGTGTGGGGGCGTTGTTCGGCAGCCCATGGATCTATGTGGTGGTGGGGCTGTCCGTCCTCCTCGACGTGTTCCTGCCGGTGCTGCCCAGCGGAGTGCTCGTGATCACGGCGGCGACGGCCGCCGCGGCCGGTTCGGGAGCGGCGACCGGGCAGGTGCCGCACGACGTGCCGGACATCATGGTGCTGATCCTGTCGGCGACGACCGCGTCCGTGCTCGGCGATCTGGTGGCCTACCGGCTGGCCTGGCGCGGCGGTGAACGCCTGGACCGCGCGATCGCCCGCTCCCGACGCCTCACGAGCGCGCAGGAACGTCTCGGCGAGGCCCTCTCCAAGGGCGGCGGCGCGCTGGTGGTGCTGGCCCGCTTCGCACCGGCCGGCCGCTCGGTGGTCTCCCTGATCGCCGGCGCCGCCCACCGCCGCCCCCGCGACTTCCTCCCCTGGTCCGCCCTGGCCGGCCTCTCCTGGGCCGCCTACAGCGCCGCCCTCGGCTACTACGGCGCCCACTGGCTGGGCACGACCTGGCTGGCCACGGGTGTCTCGGTCCTGGCCCTGTTCGGCGCGGGCGCGGTGGCGGCGTACGTGATGCGGCGACCGTCGTCGGCCTGACGGGGGGCGCAGGGCCGGGCCGTCCCGAGGTCACAGGACTCACGCCCGGTGGGCCGCGCCCCGTACCTCCAGGCCGTCCAGCAGTTCCGCCGTGGCCTGCGCGATGTGTTCGACGGCCCGGTCGAAGACCTCCTGGTTGTGGGCGGCGGGTGCCCGGAAGCCGGACACCTTGCGGACGTACTGGAGGGCGGCGGCCCGGATCTCGTCCTGGGTGGCCTCCTCGGCCAGCGCGGGCGGGCGGAGCGTCTTGATGCTGCGGCACATGTCCCCAAGTCTGCCCCGCCGCGCCGCCTCCGTGCCATGATCGTTTCCGAGGCGGCCACCGCGACCCGCGGGGCCGACCGACGAGAGGATCGACAACCCCATGGGGAACGACATACGTACCGTCGCCGTCCTGGGCCCCGGCGGCGTGGGCGGACTGCTCGCCGCGCTGCTGTCCCGGGCCGGCCACCAGGTGGTCTGCCTGGCCGGTGAGGACACGGCCGCGGCCCTGCGCGAGCGCGGGATCGCCGTCCGCAGCGGGCAGTTCGGCGACTTCACGGCCCGGGTGGACGCGGACACCACCCTGCGGACGCCGGTCGACGCGGTGCTGATCACCGTCAAGCACACCGCGCTGGACGAGGCCCTGACCCGGATCCCGGCCTCCGCGCTGGGCGACGACACCCTGCTCGTGCCGTTCCTCAACGGCGTCGAGCACCCGGCGCGGCTGCGCGCCCACCACCGCCCGGACCGGGTCGCGCCGGCCGTCGTCCGCGTCGAGTCGACCCGGGTCGCGCCCGGGGTGATCGAGCACGGCAGCCGGTTCACGAGCATCGACCTCGCCGGGGACCAGGTGCCCGCCGACCGGCTCGACGCGCTCGCCCGCACCCTGGCCGCCGTCGACCCGGCCGTACAGACGCACCCGGACGAGACGGCCGTCCTGTGGGGGAAGCTGGCCTTCCTCGCCCCCTTCGCGCTGCTCACCACCCGCCACCGCGCCCCGGTCGGCGAGATCCGCGGCCGGTACCGGGAGGAGCTGACCGCGCTGGTCGAGGAGACCGCCGCGGTCAGCCGGGCCTGCGGCGCGCCCGCCGACCCGGCGCGGACGCTCGCGCTCTACGACGCCTTCGAGCCCACCGCGAAGTCCTCGATGCTGCGGGACGCCGAGGCCGGTCTGCCGCTCGAACTCGACGCGATCGGCGGGGCGTTGCTGCGCGCGGCGGAGCGGCACGGGGTACCGGTGCCGGTGGCTGCGCGGCTGGTGGAGGAGGTCGCGGCGGCTAACCGCTGAGCCCGGCGCGCAGGTCGACGTACCAGTCGTTGGATCTGATCGGGTTGCCCTTCGGGTACTCGAAGTCGGCCTGCCCGCGGAGCGTGAACCCGGCCTTGCGGCACACCCCGTTGGACGCGCTGTGGTCCACCTTGGGGAAGGCGTGCAGGGTCGGGTGACCGCCCGCCTCGCGGACGACGCCGATCAGGGCGCGGGCCGCCGACACGGCGAGGCCCCGGCCCTGGTACTCGGGCAGGACGGCCCAGCCCGTCTCCCACACGGTGGCGCCCTGCCACTCGTGCTCCCAGTACCCGATGGACCCGACGGTCTCGCCGTCGCCGTCATCGCCGTCGAGCACGATCCGGTACATCCGCCCGGCGGCCGGCTCGCAGTAGCGCCGGTGCCGGGAGACGAGCTGCTCCTCCGACTCCGGCCCGCCGAGCTGGTCGGTCATCTCCGGGGTGTTGCACCGCCGCAGCAGCCACATGTCCCCACCCGCCCACGGCACCAACAGCACCCGCCGCCCACCGTTCAGTTCCATGCCCCCACGGTAGAGCGGGGCTCTGACAACCGGCCCTCGCCCGCCCCTGTCATTCGAACGTACGTTCACACGAACACCCCAAAGAGACTCGCCTCCCAAAATCGAACAGGCGTAGCATTAGCGCGTGGCGACGACCTATGACTTTCCGAGCGACCTGCGCGCCGGTCAGGAGGAGCTGCATCAGGTCCGGGCCGAGCTGTCGGCCCTCCTGAGGCGGCTGCCCTGGTCGGTCGAGCCCCTGGACGGCTTCAGCGACGACAGCGGCTGGCGCAAGATCGAGCGCCCCGCCTCCCCCGGCTGGACGGCCGACGAACAGGCCGAGGTGGAGAAACTCCGCCGCCGTGAACACGAACTGGCGGTCTTCGTCAGCGGCCACCGCTTCTGGTCGGAGGTCGCCGTCGCCGACCGCGTGGAGGCCCGCACCCGCCTGAAGCACGCCCACGAGACCCCGCCCGGCGAGGGCGAGGGCGACACCGACGCCGGTCGCCCCCATACCCCCTGAAAACACGCCGGAGGGCCCTCACCGATCCGGTGAGGGCCCTCCGGCCTGTGTGGGCGCGGACGGTTTCGAACCGCCGACATCCTGCTTGTAAGGCAGGCGCTCTACCCCTGAGCTACGCACCCGTGAACGAGTCGACAGCCTACATGGCGTGGGGCGGTGTCCGGCAAACGCGTTTCGGGGCGGTGGAGGGCGAAGTCGGTGGCCGAACGGCGAACTGACGCGGTCGTGTGTTCGTCCTTAACGGGTGGGAGAATGACATCCGGGCAGGGCGGACGTACGGGAGAGGGATGTGACGGCGACACCAGCGCAGCCGAACTCGCCGTCGAGGCCGCGCGCCCGTTCCGGCATGTCCCGTGGCCTCCGGGACACCCTGAACGACACCCTCGCCCTCGTCGCGCTGCCGGCGGTCCTGCTCGCGCCGGCGCTGTCCGCCGCGTTCGCCGGGGGCGGTACCCGGCGCTGGTTCGGGGGGCGGGCGGAGGGCCAGCGGGCCGAGGCGCAGGCGGCGAAGGACGCCGCGGCGGCCGCCTTCTACGAGCTGGACACCGCCCAGCGGGACCTGCGGATCTCGATCGAGACGATCACGGCGGTCGACGACTCCCCCGCCGCCCGCCGCGCCGTCGCGGACTTCGAGGCGCTCGGCCGGCGGATCGACGAGGTCAGCCACCAGTACATCCAGGCCGTCGACGCCCACGATCTCGACCGGGACGACCTGGAGGCCGCCACGGCCGCCCGGGCGCGCACCGAACTGACCCGCGCCAAGGACGAGCTGGGCCGGGTCAAGCAGGAGCTGGACCGTTTCACCGACGGGCTGGGTCCGCTGCTCGGCAAGGCCGAGACCCAGCTCGCCCGGCTGGCGCCCGCCGTGGAGCGGGCCCGGCAGGCCCTGTCGGCCGCCTCCGGCGCGCTGGACGCCGTACGGGCCACGGGGCTGCGGGCGGACGATCTGGCGGCGCGGCTGGCGGCGCTGGCGCCCGAGCTGACCCTGCTGAACCAGGGCGCGGGGCAGCACGGCGTGGCGCAGACGCTGGAGCGGGCCGAGCGGGTGTCGCGGGAGGCCGGGGCGATCCGGGCGGAGGCGGAGCGGCTGCCGGAGCGGGCCGCCGAGATCGACCGCCGGCTGGTGTCGCTGCGCACCCGCGCGCAGGCCCTGACGACCCGCACGGGGCAGGTGGAGCCGATCCTGAGCGAGCTGCGGCGGCGGTTCACGGCCGCCTGCTGGCAGGACCTCCAGCAGGTGCCGGACGACGCCGTGGAGCACGTACGGCAGGCCGAGCGCAAGCTCACCGAGGCGCGGGCCGCGCGGGACGCGCAGCGCTGGCCGGACGCCACCGCGCTGCTGTCCACGGCCCGCGCGCTGCTGAACACCACCGACGAGGCGGTCTCGGCCGCCGGTGACCGGCTGGCCCGGCTCAACGCCGTGCAGAAGGACCCGGGCCAGGAGATCGAGCGGACCCGGTTCGCGATCCGGGACGCCCAGCGGCTGGCGATGGCCGGCCGCACCACCCCGGACCCCCGGGACGCGCGCCCGCTGGACGAGGCGGTGGCCCGGCTGGAGCGGGCCGTCGGCACGCTGGAGGGCCGGCACCCCGACTACTGGCACTTCCTGACCGAGACGGAGGGCGTGCGGCGGGCGGTCGCGGACGTCGTCGCCCGGATCCGGGAGGAGCGGGGCACGGCCGGCTGACCGGCCGCCGGTCCCGCCACCGCGTTGCTGCCCGCCCCCGGGAAGCGGATATTGGGTGGTACGGCCCCCGCCGGCATGTCTCACCCCTCGGGAGGCGGAGATGGCGGCCCACGCAGTGCACTCCGAACACAAGCGGCGGATCAGGATCGACGATCATCTGCCGGTCGACCACCGCCTGAACAGGGTCTACCGGATCGGCGCCGGGCTGATGGGCCTGGGGCTGCTGGTCTTCGGGATCTTCGGCGTCATCGACAAGATCGGCTTCTTCGACACCGGTGGGGACGAGGTCTGGGGCCTCAACACCAACGGCGCCCTGAGCTGGCTGTCGATCGCCGTCGGACTGCTGCTGTTCGTCGGCATGGTGATCGGCGGGAACTTCGCCTCCACGCTGAACATGACGCTCGGCATCCTGTTCATCCTCAGCGGCTTCGTGAACATGGCGCTGCTGGAGACGGACTACAACTTCCTGGCCTTCCAGATCCAGAACTGCATGCTCAGTTTCGTCATCGGCATTCTGCTGATGGTGTTCGGGATGTACGGCAGGGTCGGATCGGCCCTGCCGCACGACAACCCGTACTGGCGGGCCCGCCACCCCGAACTGGCGGACGAGCACGACCGTCAGCGCGAGCGGCGGGAGAACTTCCCGTCCTGAACCGACGGGAGACCGGTCAGGTGCGGTACGCGTAGTAGTACGCGTTCGGGTACGAGGCCACGAGGCTCGCGACCGAGCGGCGCAGGGTGTTGTTCGAGTGGTACGTCACGTACGGCACGCCGCCGCTCTTGGCGGTGACGATCATCGTGTGGTCCTTGGACCCGTCGCGGTCGAAGTCCATCTGGAGGACGTCGCCGATCTCGAGCTGGTACACGTTGGCGAGCGCCGTGGTCCGCTTGGAGTTCTGGGCGAACCAGGACCACTCGTTGACACCGATGAACGAGTGGGACTGGATCTCGGCGTTGCCGAACCACTTGGTGTAGTCGTAGACGTACCCGGGGGCGTGCTTCCAGCCGCCCGCCTTCAGGGACTGGCTGACGAAGTTCGTGCAGTCGCCGCCCGCGCCCTGGCCGTTGAAGTCCGGGTAGTCCTTGTTGTAGACGTTCCAGTACTTCTCGGCGTAGGCCGCCATCGCCTTGTAGTCGTACGTGGTGCCGGTCTTGGGGACGGCCACCGGGTTGCGGGTGGTCGCCGCGCGCGGGGCACTCGGCGTGGTGGTGTCGGCGGTGGTGGCGACCTTGACCGTGGGCGGCTCGGCGACGGTGTTGACCGCGAGGCCGCCCTGGTCGGTGTCGCGGATGTCCGTGAGCTGCCAGTTGCCGCGGCGGTCGGCCTTGAAGGTCAGCTCGTGGTTCGACTGGAAGCCGGTGGTCTTCGGCTCGCCCGCGGCCGCCTGGGCGTAGGTCAGGGTCGTGGTCTCGGTGACCGCGGCCTTGGCCGTACGGCCCGTGACGCGCGTGGCGTTCAGGGTGACCGTGGTGGCGGCCTTGCTGTACTTCTCGCCGGCCTTCGCGAGCTTGTCCTTGCGCTTGCCGAGGGCCGACAGCGCGGCGTCCTCACCGCGGGCGGTGCCCGTCGACAGCCGGACCTTGCCCGAGAAGCCGTCGGTCAGCGGCTTGTCCCGGTTGCCCTGCTTGCCGACCACCAGGGCGTCGGTGCGGTCGGTGAAGACCGCGTCCGCGAGGCGCTGGAAGGTGGCCTTGGTCCTGGCGTCCACCGTGGGGTCGTCGACGACCGTGGCGCCCGCCATCCAGTTGGGCAGCAGCGCGACTCCGGCGACGACCGAGGTCGCGGCCGCGCCGATTATCGTGGCTCTGCGGCGTGTCGGCCGCAATTTCCTTGACTTCACTGATGTTTCCCCTCTTGCCCCGGCGGTGGGTTGCCGGAGTACGGCATCTTCGCACGCCGTGTGCAGCTCCTGTGAAGGGGGATGCGGTTGAGGTTTGGTTACGCCAACCACCCCTCCACCGCACGTCACTTCAGGTCACCGCGCGTCACTTCACGACGGTCGACCAGTCCGGGGACTGGGCCGGATCCAGGCTGCGCAGCCGCTCCAGGGTGGCGGGCGTCTGGACGTCCATCCAGTCGGCCAACTCCTTGAAGGACACGCACTTGACGTCCTTCTTGGTGCACACGTTCTCGATGACGTGGTCGACGGCCTTCATGTAGATGCCGCCGTTCCAGTCCTCGAAGTGGTTGCCGATGAACATCGGCGCCCGGCTGCCGTAGTACACCCGGTTGAAGCCGGCCATGTAGGCGTCGATGGTCTGCTGCTGCCACTGCGGGCGCTTGGCCGGATCGCCCTCGGTCTCGCCGCCGGTCTGGTTGTAGAGGAAGTTGAAGTCCATGGACAGCGCCTGGATGTCACCGTACGGGAGGCCCTGGAGCGGGAAGTCCCAGATGCCGTCCTTCTTCGTCGGCCAGATCTGGAAGTCACCGGCGGAGGAGGCGTCGTAGCGCCAGCCGTAGCTCTTGGCGGCCTTCAGCAGGTTCGCCTGGCCCTCCAGGCAGGGGGCACGGCCGCCGGTGACCTCCTTCTTGAAGTCGAAGGGCAGCGGGTCCATGTCCGTGTAGCCGGTGTTGGTCTTCCACTTCTCCGCGAACTCGAAGAACTGGTCGATCTCGCTCTTCCACTCCTCGACGCTCCAGTCCCCGCCGCCCTTGGCGCCGCAGAAGTGGCCGTTGAAGTGGGTGCCGATCTCGTTGCCCTCCTTCCACGCCTCGCCGAGCTGCTCCAGCGTGGTGCGGATGTGGTCGTCGGTGGGGAAGCTGATCGCCGCGCTGCCCTGGTCGTGCTGGGGCGGGTCGTACAGGTCCTTCTTGCTCTTGGGCAGCAGGTAGATGCCGGTGAGGAAGAAGGTCATGTGCGCGTTGTACTGCTTGGCCATGTCCCGGTAGTGCTCGAACAGTCCGTCGTCGCCCATCAGCGCGCCGTCCCAGGAGAAGACCACGAACTGCGGCGGCTTCTCACCGGGCTTGAGCGGCACCGCCTTCAACTGGCCCGTCTGCGGCCCCGTGTACGAGGTGGAGCCGTCCCCCAGGACATGGGTCTTGCCGTCCCACTTCGGCTCCTTGGACTTCGCCGCGTCCTTCTTGCTCTCCCCCGAGGACGCGGTCGGCGCGGTGTTGGCCGTCCGGTTGAGCACCAGATAGCCGCCCACGAGGGACGCGACGACGAGCAGCGCGGCCAGGGTCAGGAACCCCGGGTGCGTGGTCGCGGGGCGGCGCGGTTCCGGTGCCTTGCGTCGGCGGCCCGACGGTGACTTCATGTGCAGCTCATTCTCCGGAAGTTGGGGACACAGGGCCTGCTCGTCGGTCAGTCGAGCGGGCTCATGGCACCTGACCAGATGCCGTACGGGACGCTGTCGTCGGTCGGTCCGGCGATGCCCTCCAGGGGTAGCGGTTCAAGACTCTTGCCGAGGTCGATGCGGTACAGCACGACCGCCGTGGACACGTCCTTGGCGGTGCCCACGTACCAGGCTGCCGTGTCGGTCGCGGTGGTCCCCGCCTTTCCGGCCACCTCCGCGGCGCCGGCCCCCGCCTGTCCGCCTTCCGTTCCCCGGGCTGGGGGGACGTCGGCGGGGTGGGCGTTGCGGAAGTTGCCGGCCAGGGCGGCGCTGACCTCCCGGGCCACCTCCACGCCGACCGCCCGCCGGACGGCGGGGGTGTCCAGGGCGACCCGGGAACCGTTCTTGGTGATCTTGCGGACGGAGTACGGCTCGGTGTGCCGGCCGTCGGCCGCGAAGGTGGAGTAGCCGCTCGCCATCCGGATGGCGCTGGGCGTGGAACTGCCCAGCGACAGGGTGGGCACCTGGGCGCCGATGCTGGAGGGCAGGAAGCCGGAGTCCTCGGCGGTCCTGCGCACCACGTCCAGGCCGGTGTCCATGCCGAGCTGCATGAACGGCGTGTTCACCGACAGCTCCATGGCCCGCCGCAGGGAGATCTGCCCGTAGTTGCGCCCGCCGTCGTTCTCGGCGGCGACCTTGCGGCCGCTGCGGTCCCAGTAGGGGCCCTCGGGGGTGGTCACCGGCACCTTGTTGTCGCCGTTGTAGAGCGACTCCCCGGTGACCGGGGTGGTCTCCCCGTCCCGGGTCTTGTGGACGCCGTTCTCCAGCGCGGCCGCGTACACGAACGGCGTGAAGGCGGTGCCGGCCGGGACGGTGGTGGCGTTGGACTCGTTGTAGCCCTGCTTACGGTGGTCGGGGCCGCCGTAGACGGCCAGGATCCGTCCGTCGGCGTCCACCGACGCGGCACCGTAGTGGGCCGTCTTCGCCTTCTTGGGCTCGTCCTCGAGGACCTTCGCGCGGGCCTTGGTGACCGACTCGGTGAGCTGGTCCTGCCGGTTCTTGTCGAACGTGGTGTAGATCTGGTAGCCGCCGAGGTCGAAGTCCTTGTCGGAGATCCCGGCGCTCTTCTTGGCGTACTGGGCGGCGAGTTCGACCAGGTAGTCGCTCTGCTCACCGGTGTCGTAGAGCGGGTTGGTCTTCAGCGGCTCGGGGAACTTCTTGTAGGTCGCGCGCTCGGCCTTGGACAGCTTGCCGATCTCGACCATCCGGTCCAGGGTCCAGGACCAGCGCTCCACGGCCCGCGCCCGGTTGGCGGAGGTGAGCGTCGGGTCGTACAGGCCCGCGCCCTTGAGGAGCGCGGCGAGGAACGCGGCCTCGCTGGCGTTGAGTTCGCTGACGTCCTTGCCGTAGTACGCCTGGGCGGCGCGCTGGATGCCGTAGGTGCCGCGGCCGAACCAGCTCGTGTTGAGGTAGCCCTCGAGGATGTCGTCCTTGCTCATCTGGTTGTCGAGCTTGAGGGAGATCATCGCCTCGGTGAACTTGCGCCTGATCGTCTGGTCCTGGCTCAGGTAGACGTTCTTGACGTACTGCTGGGTGATGGTGGAGCCGCCCTGGGTGTCGCCCTGGCCGAGGGTGCGGAACAGGGCGCGGCTGACGCCCTTGAAGGAGATGCCGGGGTCGCTGTAGAAGCTGGCGTTCTCGGCCGCGAGGACGGCCCAGCGGACGTCCTCGGGGATGTCCTCCAGCGGCATCGCCTGGCGCTGCACCCATCCGGTACGGGCCATGGGCGAGCCGTCGGCCCAGAAGTACACGTTGTCCTGCTGGGTGGCGTACGTGTTGAGGTTGTCCGGCACGTCGGTGGCCGCGTAGGCGACGACGAGGAACATCGCGCTGAGACCTATGGACGCGAAGAAGCCCCCCACGACCTGCCGCCAGGAGGGTATCCAGCGCCGCCAGCCGGCCCGGCCGGGGCGCGGGTAGAGCGGGCGGAGTTTGCGGGCGTAGGGAGCGAGCCGGGCCGCGAAGGGGGCCAGGACGGCGACGAGCGGGGCGAGCCGGGGGCCGAGGGCGGCGGAGAGCCGGGCCAGGAGGGAGGGGCGGGGCGCCTTGCGCGGGTTTCCGGAACGGCCGGGCTTTTCCGCCCTTCCCGCCTTATCCGCCCTATCTGCTTTATCCGATGTACCTGCGTTGTCGGAGGACGTGTTCTCGGGTATGTCTGGAATATCCGACACCCGCAGTTGCATGGTCTCGTCCGCCCTGAAAGAGGCAGGGACCTTCAGCTGCATGGTGGCGTCCGGCTCCTGGGGCTCCTCCCCCCGCCCCCGCTGTGTCACGTCGCGTCTCCCTCCGCACATCGAAATGCTCGCACAGGCAGACGTACAGACGTACGAGGGTCTGACATGGTTGCCGTGGACGCGGCTGCAAACCCTGAATCCCCCCGACCTCGCGGTTCATCGCGGCACCCTCAAATTACCAGCGTGCTTCGCAAATTCTCCACATAAGAAAACGACAGAAGTGAACACAGCCGAAACGAAGGGCGCCTCGTCCGGCCGGCGGGGATTAGCCTGTGTCCATGCCTCGCTACGAGTACCGCTGCCGGACCTGCGGTGACACATTCGAACTGAGCCGCCCGATGGCGGAATCCGCCGCGCCCGCCGACTGCCCGGCAGGTCACGGCGACACTGTGAAACTCCTCTCAGCCGTCGCCGTGGGCGGTACGACGTCCGCCCCCGCGCCCGGTGGGGGCGGCGGGGGCGGAGGCGGCTGCTGCGGCGGAGGCTGCTGCTCCTGAAACCGGACGGATCCTACTGAGGCGCCCTCGACGCCCTGAGGAACTCCCGCAGGATCCGCTCCCCGGCCAGCACGCCCCGCTCCGGCAGGGCGGTGAGGCCGGGGGCGGTGAACTCGGTGTCGGCCAGCTCGCCGTGGCCCGGCCGCCAGCCGCGGTCGGCCGCGAGCAGCAGATCGGCGTCGAGCAGCGAGTCACCGGCCGCCAGCGTCAGCTCCGCGCCGCTGCGGCGCGCCACCTCGCGCACGGCCGCGCTCTTGGTCAGCGGCTTCGGGACGGCGTAGATCTTGCGGCCCTGGAGGGAGACCGTCCAGCCGCGGTTCTCGGCCCAGGCCGCCAGCTCCTTCACCCACTCCTCGGGCAGCAGCTCGCGCTCCACCACGAGATAGACGAAGAGGTCCTCGGCGATCCGGTGCTTGCGCACCCACAACGGGTCGGCGGTCCGCTCCAGATGCTCCCTGACCTCCTCCAGCGGCGCGCACTCCGCGGCCAGCCGCGCGGTCACGGCCGCGTGCCACGCCGGGTCGGAGACCCCGTCGACCAGGATGTGCCCGCCGTTCGCGCAGATCGCGTACGTCGGGGCGGGTCCCGGGAGGTTGATGCGCAGGTACTGCTTGCGGGTCCGGGTGGTCGTCGGCACGAACACCGCCGTGTCCCCGAGGTCGGTCAGCAGCCCGGCCGCCGTCTCCGTCATGAAGGACAGCGGACGGCTCTCGTGCACCTCCACGCAGAGCAGCCGGGGCGCCCGCGCGTCCGGCATCGTCAGCGCCAGCGCGGCCGACGAGTAGATGAGCGTACGGTCGAGGTCGCTCGCCACCATCACCGGCATCAGACCGACACCGCCCGGCCGTCGGCGCCGGTCGCCCCGCGCGTGTACTGCGGGTGGATCAACCCGACGCAGGTGTACGGCAGTTCGCCGACCTCCTCGACCGGTACGCCCCGCTGTTCCGCGAGCAGCCGGACATGGTCCAGGTCGGCGCCCGCGCCGGCCCGCGCCAGGATCTTCCAGGGCACCCGGCGCAGCAGCACCCGGGTGGTCTCGCCGACGCCGGGCTTGACGAGGTTCACGTCGTGGATGCCGTACTCCTCGCTGATGCGCTCGACGGCCGCCCAGCCCTCCCAGGTGGGGGTGCGGTCGACGGCGAGGAGTTCCTTGACCGCGCCGGCCACCGCGTCGGCGACCTCGTCGAAGCGGGCCGCCACCGCGTCCAGGAACGCCACCGAGACGTCCGCGCCGGCCAGTTCGCGGTAGAACTTCGCGCCGTGGAAGTCGTCCGGACCGACCAGGTCGGCCCGGAGCACGGTCCGGGAGATGAGCCCGGAGACGGTGGAGTTGAGGCAGGCGGAGGGGATCAGGAAGTCCTCTCGGGTGCCGTACGTGCGCACGCAGGAGCCCGGGTCGGCGAGCACCGCGATCTCCGGGTCGAAGCCGGCCGCGCCGCCCGCCGCCTCGAACTCCTCGATCGCCGCGGCCAGTTCGCGGGTGATGGCGCCCTTGCCGGTCCAGCCGTCCACGAACACCACGTCGCGCGGGTCGTGGTGGGCGGCCAGCCAGCGCAGCGCGTTGGCGTCGATGCCCCGGCCGCGCACGATCGACACCGCGTAGTGCGGCAGGTCGAGGCCGTGCCGGTACCGCGCCCAGCGGCGCATCAGCACGCCGACCGGGGTGCCGGCGCGGGCGAGGGAGACCAGCACCGGCCGCGGCGAGCGCTCGGCGATCACCGTCTCGGTGACGACACCGACGGCCTGCGCGATCCGGGCCGCGGAGGTCTCCAGGGCCGCGTGGAACAGCCGCTGGTACTGCTCGCTCGGCTGGTACTCCACCGGCAGCGACTCGGCGTAGTGCGCGCCGCCGCTCTGGATGGCCTCCTCCCGCTCCTCGGTCGGCGCCTCCAGGGTGACGTCCGAGAGGTCCTGGAGCAGCCAGCCGACCTCCTCGGGCGGATACGAGGAGAAGGCGGGGCCGCGGAGGGGCTCGGGCAGCATGGGGCTCTCTTCCGGCAGGTCGGGTACGTACAGCGGCGCGGGCACGTACGACGGTACGACCGCGAGGACCACGTGCGGGATGTGCGCGGCGAGCGTGGCGAGCAGGCCGTCGGGGGCGTGCAGCGCGGCGGTGTCGGCCACGGAGTCCACGACGGCGACGACGGCGTCGAAGCCCGCGCCGGCCACGTTGTAGGCGTAGCGCTCGCCGGGGCCGTCGGCCGGGTCGTCGTGCGCCGGGAAGACGATCCGGCTGCGGATCGCGTACCCGGGGTCGTCGACCGCGAGGACGGGCGAGCGGGTGGTGGTGGAGTAGCGGACCTCGGCGGGAACCAGGTGCTCCAGCTCGCGGGCGAGCCGCAGCGGGGCGTACATCAGCTCCTCGAAGCCGAGGACGAGGACGCGCGAGGCGCCCTCGGGTATCGCCTCGGCGAGCCGGGCGCCCATCCCGGGCAGGGCGGCGTCCAGGGCTTCGCGGTGCGCTTGTGTGAACCCGTGCCGGCCGCCGTCCGGCAGGCCCTGCGGCCAGCCCAGATCGACGCGGACATGATGCAGGTGGGTGACTGCGACGCCCTCAAGGGGCGCGGGGAACTGCGCGACCAGCCCCGACGTACCCGCAGCCGACGTACGACCCTCCGCGGCACTCTCCGCCTCGTGGCTCGCCACCAGCGCCTGCCCCTTCTCCAGCACCCCCTCCGGCAGCCGCACGGTCCCCGACGCCGCCGCCACCAGATCGACCCGCGCACCGATCTCCCGCGCGAAGTCCTCCAGCCGCCCCGCGTCCGCCGCGGACCGCATGTCGACCAGGGCGACCACCACGTACCGCCGCCGCGGATACCGGGCGTGCAGATCGCGCACGGTGTTCAGCACCGTGTTCCCCGTGGAGAACTCGTCGTCGACGAGGACCAGCGGGCCGTCCCCGACCAGCAGCGCCGGGTCCTCCGGCAGCAGCAGATGGGAGGTGGCGTGGGAGTGCGACTCCTCGAAGCCGCCGGCGGTCGCGACGCCCGCGACCGGCCGCCGGGTGGAGTGCAGATAGGGCGCGCCGCCCAGGCCGTCCGCGACGCTGTGGCCGAGGCCGGTGGCCGTCTCCGCGTAGCCGAGGACGACCGCGTCGGCCGCCTCGGAGCCGAGCAGCGCGCGCACCCGCTGCCCCAGCGCGAGGCCGTGGCCGTGGACCACGGTCGGGGACTGCGGTACGTGCTTGCCGAGGACGTGGGAGACCAGCAGATGGGCCCGCTTGGGGTTGCGGCGCAGGGCCAGCCCCAGCATGCCCGTCAGCGTGTCGTCGCCGACCAGCTCGACCCCGAGCCGCTCGGCCACCCAGGTGCCGGACCAGACCCCGTTGTTCACTGCGTTACTCATGCGTCCCTAGATCGTGAGGTGGATTCAGCCGGGAATGCCGGCCGCGAGCAGGTCGACGAAGCTGACGTCCTCGTTGGCCACGCCGAAGACCTCCGCCCGCAGCATGGTCCGCTCGGCCCACGCGCGGTGCGGCTTCACCTCGTTCATCTTGTTCGTGTACTGCGACCTGAGGACACCCCCACCGCCGCGTTCCGGCCGCAGGATGTCCGCCGCGTCGCTGTACTCCTCGTGACTGACGACGGACAGCGCGTGCACGGCCGGCACGTGCGAGGGGTGGATGCAGGTCTTGCCCAGCAGGCCGTTGGCGTGATCGAGGGAGATCTCGCGCAGCAGCCCGTCCATCGCGTGCTCGATCAGTCTCTCGCGCAGCTCCACCGCCTGCCCCTCCAGGAAGGGGCTGTTGCGCAACAGCGGCTTGAACATGCGCTCCGGCACCCGGAAGTACTCCCAGACCGGGCCGGTGACCGTGAACCCGGTGCCGTCGGCGCGGCCCAGCATGTTCACCACGTCGGCGATCACGGAGGCGACGATCTGGACGTCGTAGGCCGTCATGTCGGGGGCCCGGCGCAGGCCGTACGAGGAGCAGAAGTCGGTGACGCCGAGGCGCAGCGCGAGGACCCGGTGGCGGTACTTGTCGACGGCGCGGGCGATGCCCTCCAGGGACTCCACCCGGGACTCGCGGTACATCAGCTCGGGCGTCTCCAGGACGGGCATGCCGAACAGCCGGCGGCCGCTCGCGCCCTCGGCGGCCGCCAGGGCCTCCAGGAACGGGATGCCGCGCTCCTCTGTGAACTTCGGGAAGACGAAGCCGCTCAGCAGCCCGGTGTGCGGGCCGAGGCGGGCGACCAGGTCGGGGATCTGCTCGGGGGTGCGCACCCGGATGAACAGCAGGGGCCGCTCCAGGCCGGGGCGGCTCGCGAGGTCGGCGAACTGCCGGACGAGGTTCTCCTCGCCCGCCGCCACGTCCTCGTCGCCGATGGAGTCCTCCAGGCACAGCACCATGGAGACCACGCCGCGCCCGGTCTGCTTGACGATGTCGTCGGCGAGCCGGGGCCGGGTGGCGGGGCTGTAGAGGGTGGCGCCCAGGGCGGCGGCGAGCAGCCGGGCCGGGGAGTCCGTGTCGAACTCGCAGGGCTCGCGGTGGAACAGTCGCTGCCGCACCTCAGGGGTGAGGTGCCCGAAATGACGCATAAATCTCCCCCGTGATGCCCGGTAAGACTGTGGATTGAGTATGAGGTGGCCGGTAATAGTACGTAGAAGTCCATGTCCGGGGTTCCCCGCAGGCATGAATATCAGGTAACTCGCCTGTGCGGAGTGCCTCACCCCGCGTTGTCGTGATCAGGACCGAGAGGGCAGGATGACCGCATGACGCACGCGATGCTGAAGGGGTCCAACGTCCCGCTCAAGGCCGCCACGGTGCGCGCCGTGCTGCGCTGGACACCCGGGCAGGGGGTCCCGGACGTCGACGCCTCGGCGCTGCTCCTCGGCCCGGACGGCCGTGTGCGCTCCGACGAGGACTTCGTGTTCTACAACCAGCCCCGGCACCCTTCGGGGAAGGTCTGGCGGCTCGGCAAGAAGCGGGTCGCCGAGGGTCTCACCGACACCGTGCAGACGGAGCTGACCGGTGTCGAGCCCGATGTCGGCCGGATTCTGGTGGTCGCCTCGGCGGACGGCGTCACCTTCGACCGTGTGCGCGCCCTCACCATCCTGCTGTACGACGCGGCCGCCGAGGGCGCCCCGCTGGCGACCTTCGACATCCGGCCCGAGACCGGTGAGGAGACCGCCCTGATCTGCGGCGAGCTGTACCGCCGCGGTGACCAGTGGAAGTTCCGGGCGCTCGGCGAGGGCTACTCCAACGGTCTCAAGGGGCTGGCGACGGACTTCGGCATCTCGGTGGACGAGTCGGAGGAGGCGGCGGCCGCGGATCCCGCGCCGGCCCCCGCGCCGTCGGCGCCGAGCCTGTCGCAGCCGCTGCCGCCGGAGCAGCCGGCGTCGGTGTCCGCGTCGGCGGTGCCCCCGCAGCAGCCGGCGTACGGCTATCCGCCGAACCTGCCGACGCACGGCTACGGCTATCCGGACGGGCCGTTCCGGATGCCGCCCCAGGGGCCGCAGTTCATCGGGCGGTGAGGGCGGTGAGGGCGGGAGGGCCTGTGGTGCGGGGCTCGAGGGGCTACTTCTCCACCTTGGACTTGTAGCCGCGCCCCCACTGGAGTCCCCACCCGTACAGCCGGTCCAGCTCGCCCTGGAAGCCGTAGACGAACCGGACCTCGCGGCGGACGATCAGCTCCCCCTTGACGTTCTCGATCATCACCACCGCGCAGGAGCGCGCCTGGGGGTGCCGTTCGTCGAGACCTATCTCGATGCGCGGGCCGTTGCTGGGGTAGAGCGTCACGATCGCGTGGGTGCGGTCGAAGGCCGGGGTCTGGTCGTAGATGTAGACGAAGACCAGCAGCCGTTTGATGTCGTCGCGGTGGTCGAGGTTGACGTACATCGTCTCCCCGGACGCCGAGCCGAAGCGGTCGTCGCCGCTGAGCTTGACGTACGGGGGCGCGTTCACGTCGCCGAGGAGGCCGCCCAGGGGCTGGACGACGCCCTTGGTGCCGTCGGCCAGCTCGTACAGACAGCCGAGGTCGAGGTCGACGTTGACCATGCTCTGGCTGTGTCCGAGGACCTCGGGGGGCCGCAGGGCCTTGAAAGGGTGGCGCAGCAGGCTCTCGCGCTGCGGTCCGCCGATGTCGGAGGTCCGCATCCGCCAGGTCAGATTGACCCGGAGGTTGCCGGTGGCCGCGCCCTGTTTGGTCAGCGAGACCTGATGATGCCGTTTGGTCAGCTCGATGGCGTTGGTGGCCGCGTTGCCCGAGTCGAAGTCGGTCGTGCGGCTGCCCAAGAGCCCGTCGAAGAAACCCATTCCCGCCCCCACCTCGACGCCACTGGTGAACCGACGGGGCGGCCGTGGAGGACATCTCCCCGACGGCCGCCCCGCTCAGAGCGTTCCTCACCCGGAAGGTGATCACACCCCGGACGAGACCTCAGTCTTCTCGTCCGAGTTCAGGTCTTTTCCCTCGGCGGCCGCCAGCGCGCGGTTGCGGCGGACGGAGGACCAGAAGGACCAGCCGATCAGGATCACGCCGACGAGGCCGGTGATGACCTCGTTGATCTGGTACTGGATGGTGACCATCAGGATCACGGCGAGGGCGCCGATCGCGTAGTGCGCGCCGTGCTCCAGGTAGACGTAGTCGTCGAGGGTGCCCTGGCGGACCAGGTAGACGGTGAGCGAACGGACGTACATCGCGCCGATGCCGAGGCCCAGCGCCATCAGGACGATGTCGTTGGTGATGGCGAAGGCGCCGATCACGCCGTCGAAGGAGAAGGAGGCGTCCAGCACTTCCAGGTAGAGGAACATGAAGAACGCGGCCTTGCCGGCCAGGAGGACCGCGGACTTGGGCTTGCCGGCCCGTTCGGCGGCTTCCTCCTCCTCGTGCTCGCGCTCCTCCGCTTCTTCGAGGCGGTCCTCGAAGTAGCCGGAGAGTCCGCCGACGATCATGTAGGTGATCAGGCCGGCGATACCGGAGAGCAGGACCGTCTGCGCCTTGTCGACGTGTGCGCCGCCGTGCTGGTGGGCGTGGGTCGCGAAGGTCATCGAGGTGATCATCAGGACGATCAGCGCGACGCAGACCGACAGCATGTCGACCTTGCCGAGCTTGGCCAGCGGGCGCTCCAGCCAGGAGAGCCACTTGATGTCACGGTCCTCGAAGATGAAGTCGAGGAAGATCATCAGCAGGAACATGCCACCGAAGGCGGCGATCGACGGATGGGCGTCGGTCACCAGTTCCTGGTAGTGGTCCTTGTCGTTGAGCGCGAGGTCGACCGCGTCGATCGGTCCGACCTTGGCGCTGATCGCGACGATCACGACCGGGAAGACCAGTCGCATGCCGAAGACCGCGATGAGGACACCGATGGTGAGGAAGATCTTCTGCCAGAAGGCATTCATCTTCTTCAGGATTCCGGCGTTGACCACCGCGTTGTCGAAGGACAGCGAGATCTCGAGGACGGAGAGGATCGCCACGATGCCAAAGGCCGTCCACCCCCCGTAGAAGACCGCTGCGACCAGGCCGAGCGCGGTGACCGCGAACGACCAGCCGAAGGTTTTCAGAACCACTGGCTACCCAATCCTGTGTTCGGGGTCCCCCCGGACCGAAGTCCGAGAGCCGGAATCCCCCGTGCCGTACCCGGCTTTACGAAACATTGACTCCGAAGTCTAGAGCGATGCCGCGAAGACCGGACGCGTACCCCTGTCCCACCGCCCGGAACTTCCATTCGCCCTGGTAGCGGTACAGCTCACCGAAGATCATCGCGGTTTCGGTGCTGGCGTCCTCGCTCAGGTCGTAGCGCGCGAGTTCCTGGCCGTCGGCCTGGTTGACGACACGGATGAAGGCGTTGGAGACCTGGCCGAAGGTCTGTCCGCGCTCGTCGGCCATGTGGATCGAGACCGGGAAGACGATCTTGTCGCACTGGGCGGGCACCCGGGGCAGGTCGACGATCAGCGACTCGTCGTCGCCGTCCCCCTCGCCGGTCAGGTTGTCGCCGGTGTGCTCGACCGAGCCGTCCGGGCTCTTGAGCTGGTTGTAGAAGACGAACCACTCGTCGCCGAGGACCCGGCCGCCGGTGCAGAGCAGCGCGCTGGCGTCGAGGTCGAAGGGGGCTCCGGTGGTGGAGCGCGCGTCCCAGCCGAGTCCGACCATCACCTGCGTGAGGTTCGGAGCGGCCTTGGACAGGGAGACATTGCCTCCCTTGGCGAGCGTGACGCCCATGATGCTGGTCCCTCCCCGAGACGGTACTTCCCGATTGTCTGCGCCCCGCGTCGCACGACGTCTTCTCGTTGTCTGCGCACCCGGCGCCGTGCCCAAACGGCAACGGCGCCGGGTGTCGGAGCGCGGGGCGTGTCAGACGTTGACGCCGAAGTCCTGGGCGATGCCGCGCAGGCCGGAGGCGTAGCCCTGGCCGATGGCGCGGAACTTCCACTCCGCGCCGTGCCGGTACAGCTCGCCGAAGACCATGGCGGTCTCGGTCGAGGCGTCCTCGCTGAGGTCGTAGCGGGCGATCTCGGCGCCGCCGGCCTGGTTCACCACGCGGATGAACGCGTTGCGCACCTGGCCGAAGGACTGCTGGCGGTTCTCGGCGTCGTAGATCGACACCGGGAAGACGATCTTCTCGATGTCGGCCGGGACGGCCGCCAGGTTGACCTTGATCGCCTCGTCGTCGCCCTCGCCCTCACCGGTGGTGTTGTCACCGGTGTGCTCCACGGAGCCGTCGGGGCTCTTGAGGTTGTTGAAGAAGACGAAGTTGGCGTCGCTGCCGACCTTGCCGGCGTTGTTCAGCAGCAGCGCGCTCGCGTCCAGGTCGAAGTCGGTGCCGGTCGTGGTGCGGACGTCCCACCCCAGACCGACGATGACCGCGGTCAGGCCCGGGGCCTCCTTGGTCAGCGATACGTTGCCGCCCTTGCTGAGGCTGACTCCCACGAGTCCTCCATTGGTCTTCGGGGGCGGGAAGCCCCGTCGTGCGTCGGATATCGGATCAACGAGTCGATCCTAGTGACGGGTTCCCGACCCTCGCAGGCCCTGGAGGGGAAGATTCGCAGGGTGTCGGCGAGCCCGGGGGGGGTCAGAGCGCGTCGAGCGCGGTGACGTAGTCACCGAGGTCGCGGGCGTCCGGCAGGGCGTTGACGACGGTCCAGCGGACCACGCCCTCCTTGTCGATGACGAAGGTGCCGCGCACCGCGCAGCCCTTGTCCTCGGCGAAGACGCCGTAGGCGCGCGAGACCTCGCCGTGCGGCCAGAAGTCGCTGAGCAGCGGATACTCCAGGCCCTCCTGCTCGGCGAAGACGCGCAGGGTGTGGATGGAGTCGTTGGAGACGGCGAGCACCTGGGTGTCGCGGTCGGCGAACTTCGGCAGGTTGTCGCGGACCTCGCACAGCTCTCCGGTGCACACGCCGGTGAAGGCGAAGGGGTAGAAGAGCAGCACGACGTTCTTGTCGCCCCGGAAGTCGGAGAGGCGCACGGTGCGGCCGTGGTTGTCCTTGAGCTCGAAGTCGGGGGCCTTGTCGCCGACCTGGATCGCCATCGCGGAGATGTCCCTTCGGTGGAGCTGTCTGGGTGAGACCGGTGGGACCGGTGCGACCACCCTACGCAGCGAGCCGCGGGGAACCGGTGTGCGGGCCGGGCACGACGGCCCGGCCCGCACACCGGTGCGCTCACGTCACTTCTTGGACTTGGCGGCCTTGGGCGTCACCAGCCGGCTGCCGCTCCAGTCCTTGCCCACACTGACGCTCTTGCTCGCCGACAGACCCGCGGTGGTCGCGGCTTCCGAGATGTCACTCGGTTCCACGTATCCGTCCCGGCCGGTCTTCGGCGTGAGGAGGAGGATCGAGCCGCCTTCTTCGATGTACGTGGTGGCGTCCACCAGCGCATCCGTCAGGTCGCCGTCATCGTCGCGGAACCAGAGCACGACGGCGTCGGCCACGTCGTCGTACTCCTCGTCCACCAGCTCGCTGCCGATGACTTCCTCGATGGACTCGCGGAGCTCCTGATCGACGTCGTCGTCGTAGCCGATCTCCTGGACCACCTGCTCGGGCTGGAACCCCAGCCTGACGGCAGGGCTCGTCCGCTCCTCCGCGTGGTCCGCGGTCGCGCTCACGGGTTGCCTCCTGATCATGTTTCGGGAATAACTCAGCCACGCGCGTGCGCGAAGCATTGGCCGTAGTCCACACGGGCGGGACGGATCGCGCAAGTACCCGGCGGTTCGGACCGCCGAAACGGTGACGATCCTGGCCGTGTCGACGCAACTCCAGGCATGCGATCCGCACTCAAGGTGACATACACCACACCTATCTGCCCTGTTTGCGTATTTGGGAACCATCCAAGGGTACGAGTTTCGAACAGGTACCGGTTACCTCGGGGTAGAGATGACGTTTGAGCGCCCGAGGTACACGATGGGGGCGGTGCGGGTACGGCCCCGCGCGAGCCCCACCCCGCCTCACCCAGCCCTCTGACAGGTAAGGACCAGCGTGGCTTCCGGATCCGATCGCAACCCGATCATCATTGGCGGCCTTCCGAGTCAGGTTCCTGACTTCGATCCCGAGGAGACCCAGGAGTGGCTCGACTCCCTCGACGCCGCGATCGACGACCGCGGCCGGGAGCGGGCCCGCTACCTCATGCTGCGCCTGATCGAGCGGGCCCGCGAGAAGCGCGTGGCCGTGCCCGAGATGCGCAGCTCGGACTACGTCAACACCATCCCCACCCGGGCCGAGCCCTTCTTCCCCGGCAACGAGGACATCGAGCGCCGGATCCTGAACGCGACCCGCTGGAACGCGGCCGTGATGGTGTCCAGGGCCCAGCGGCCCGGCATCGGCGTCGGCGGCCACATCGCCACCTTCGCGTCCTCCGCCTCCCTCTACGACGTGGGCTTCAACCACTTCTTCCGCGGCAAGGACGAGGGTGACGGCGGCGACCAGGTCTTCTTCCAGGGGCACGCCTCGCCGGGCATCTACGCGCGCGCGTTCCTGCTGGACCGGCTGAGCGAACAGAACCTGGACGCGTTCCGCCAGGAGAAGTCGAAGGCGCCGTACGGGCTGTCCTCGTATCCGCATCCCCGGCTGATGCCGGACTTCTGGGAGTTCCCGACCGTGTCGATGGGCCTCGGGCCGATCGGCGCGATCTACCAGGCGCGGATGAACCGCTACATGCACGCGCGCGGGATCGCCGACACCTCGAAGTCGCACGTGTGGGCGTTCCTCGGGGACGGCGAGATGGACGAGCCGGAGTCGCTCGGCCAGCTCACGATCGCCGCCCGGGAGGGCCTGGACAACCTGACCTTCGTCGTCAACTGCAACCTCCAGCGGCTCGACGGCCCGGTGCGCGGCAACGGCAAGGTCATCCAGGAGCTGGAGTCGGTCTTCCGCGGCGCCGGCTGGAACGTGATCAAGCTGATCTGGGACCGGAGCTGGGACCCACTGCTCGCGCAGGACCGTGACGGCATCCTGGTCAACCGGATGAACACCACGCCGGACGGCCAGTTCCAGACGTACGCCACCGAGTCCGGCGCCTACATCCGCGACCACTTCTTCGGTGACGACCAGCGGCTGCGCGCGATGGTGGCGGGCATGACCGACGACCAGATCCTGCACCTGGGGCGCGGCGGGCACGACCACAAGAAGATCTACGCGGCGTTCAAGGCGGCCGTGGAGCACACCGGCCAGCCGACGGTCATCCTGGCCAAGACGATCAAGGGCTGGACGCTGGGCCCGAACTTCGAGGGCCGCAACGCCACGCACCAGATGAAGAAGCTGACGGTCGCCGACCTCAAGGGCTTCCGGGACCGGCTGCACCTGCCGATCTCCGACCGCGAGCTGGAGTCGGGCCTGCCGCCCTACTACCACCCGGGGCGGGACTCGGAGGAGATCCAGTACATGCACGACCGGCGCAAGGGCCTGGGCGGATACGTCCCGACCCGCGTCGTGCGCGCCCAGCCGCTCGCGCTGCCGGACGACAAGGTGTACGCGAGCGTGAAGAAGGGCTCGGGCCAGCAGTCCATCGCGACGACCATGGCCTTTGTCCGCCTGCTCAAGGACCTCATGCGGGACAAGGAGCTGGGCAAGCGGTTCGTGCTGATCGCGCCGGACGAGTACCGCACCTTCGGCATGGACTCGTTCTTCCCGAGTGCGAAGATCTACAACCCGCTCGGCCAGCAGTACGAGGCCGTGGACCGGGACCTGCTGCTCGCCTACAAGGAGTCGCCGACCGGCCAGATGCTGCACGACGGGATCAGCGAGGCCGGCTGCACGGCGTCCCTGATCGCGGCGGGTTCGGCGTACGCCACGCACGGCCAGCCGCTGATCCCCGTCTATGTCTTCTACTCGATGTTCGGTTTCCAGCGCACCGGTGACCAGTTCTGGCAGATGGCCGACCAGTTGGCGCGCGGCTTCGTCCTGGGCGCGACCGCCGGGCGCACGACCCTGACCGGTGAGGGGCTCCAGCACGCGGACGGCCACTCCCAGCTCCTCGCCTCGACCAACCCGGGCTGTGTGGCCTACGACCCGGCGTACGGGTACGAGATCGCGCACATCGTGCAGGACGGTCTGCGCCGGATGTACGGCCCGGACAGCGAGGACGTCTTCTACTACCTCACCGTCTACAACGAGCCGATCCAGCACCCGGCCGAGCCGGAGGACGTGGACGTCGAGGGCATCCTCAAGGGCGTCCACCGCATCGGCCGGGGCACCTCGGGGTCGATCCCGGCGCAGATCATGGCGTCCGGGGTGGCCGTCCCCTGGGCGATCGAGGCGCAGCGGATCCTGGCCGAGGAGTGGAACGTACGCGCCGACGTCTGGTCGGCGACCTCCTGGAACGAGCTGCGGCGCGAGGCCGTCGAGGTCGAGCGGCACAATCTGCTGCACCCGGAGGAGGAGCAGCGGGTGCCGTACGTGACGCGCAAACTGACCGGGGCCGAGGGGCCGTTCGTGGCGGTGTCGGACTGGATGCGGTCGGTGCCGGACCAGATCGCCCGATGGGTGCCGGGGACCTATCAGTCGCTGGGCGCGGACGGTTTCGGCTTCGCCGACACCCGGGGCGCGGCGCGGCGGTTCTTCCACATCGACGCGCAGTCGGTGGTGGTGGCCGTGCTGACCGAGCTGGCCAAGGAGGGCAAGGTCGACCGGTCGCTGCTGAAGCAGGCGATCGACCGGTACCAGTTGCTTGACGTGACGGCGGCCGACCCGGGGGCGGCGGGCGGCGACGCCTGACCGGGCGCCGGGCGCGACAGGACGGAGGGGGGTGGCGGAACCCGCGGGTTCCGCCACCCCCCTCCGTTCGCGAACATGCGCACGCCGGGTGACCCGGCGGGTCGGTCGTTCACCACGGTTCCTTCACCACGGTTCCTTCACCACGGTTCCTTCACCGAAGTGCCGCCCGCGCTCAGAGCCAGCCAGTGCCCGGCCCCGCCGCCCCCGCCAGCCAGATGACCGCCAGCAGGGTGTCGACGGCGCCCAGGACGACGGCGATGAGCGGCGGAAGGGACCGGGACGACCAGGCGCGCCCCATGGAGAGCCAGCCGCAGACGATCGCCACCGGGCCCAGGACGATGCCCAGGGTGAAGAATCCCGCCACGGCACAGACGAGTCCGACGATCCCGAGCGTCGCGCGATCCGGCCCGGTCCGTGACCCCGTCCGGCCACGTGAGCGGGGGTACCTGCGCGTGCCGTGTCCAAAGCCGGCCATCGTCAACTCCCTGTCCTCCGGGGATGTTTCGATGACCGGGTACCCCGCACGCGCGGTTCATGCCCGATGCCGCCCGGGGCCGGGGCCCGTTGCGGCGCGCTGTCCCCCTCCGGCAGCGCGCCGCGGGCCCGGCCGCCCTCCTGCCTTGCGGAGGGCTTGACCCACTGTGACCTGGGGCGGGTGCCGGAGGCGAGGGACCTTTAGCGTTGTCACCCTGATAGGGGAAATTCCTTGACGACGCGTCAGGATCCCTCGCCCCGAGGAGAAGACGAGCGGGAGCGGATCAGATGTGGCCCACGCCCGCGCCCGCGTCCGCGTTCGCACCGCGCTTGGTCAGCAGGGCGACGAAGACCGCGACCAGCGCGACCCCGGCCGCGACCAGCGACGCCAGGCTCATGCCGGAGATGAAGGTGTCGTGCGCGACGTCGGTGATCTTCGCGGCGACCTCGGCCGGGGTGCCCTCGGGCACCGGTGCCACACCGACCTGGACCGCCTCGGACGCCTGGTCGAGCTGGCCCTCGGTGAGCGGGGGCAGCCCGGCGGAGGTCCAGTTGGAGGGCAGGTCGCCGTCCACCTTGGAGGCCATCACGGCACCCAGCACGGCCGTACCGAGGCTGCCGCCGATCTGCATGGCCGCCTGCTGGAGACCGCCGGCCACACCGGACAGTTCGAGCGGGGCGTTGCCGACGATGACCTCGGTGGCGCCGACCATGACCGGCGCGAGGCCGAAGCCCAGCAGGGCGAACCAGAGGGACATCAGTCCGCTGCCGGTGTCCTTCTCCAGCGTGGACATGCCGTACATGGCGATCGCGGTGGCGGCCATACCGCCGGCCAGCGGGACACGCGGGCCGAGCTTGGTGATCGCGAGACCCGCCAGCGGCGAGCCGACGATCATCATGCCGGTGAGCGGCAGCAGATGCAGACCGGCGTCGATCGGGCTCATGCCGTGCACGTTCTGGAGGTAGAACGTCACGAAGAACAGGCCGCCCATGAAGGCGATGGCCATCAGGACCATGAGGACCACACCGGCCGACAGCGGCACGGAGCGGAACAGCCCGAGCGGGATCAGCGGCTCCTTGACCTTCGTCTCCCACACCGCGAAGCCCGCGAAGAGCAGCGCGGAGCCGAGGATGAACGCCCAGGTCTTGCCGTCGCCCCAGCCCCAGGCCGGGGCCTTGATCAGGGCCCAGACCAGGCAGAACATCGCGGCCGAGAGCAGGGCGATGCCGAGCAGGTCGAAGGAGCGCGGCGCGTTCTCCGCGCGGTGGTCGCGCAGGATGAGGGTGCCCAGCACCAGCGCGAGGACACCGACCGGCACGTTGATGAAGAACACCGACTGCCAGTTGACGTGCTCGACGAGGACACCGCCGAGGATCGGGCCGCCCGCGGTGGAGGCGCCGATGACCATGCCCCAGATGCCGATGGCCATGTTGAGCTTCTCGGCCGGGAAGGTGGCCCGCAGCAGGCCGAGCGCGGCCGGCATCAGCAGCGCGCCGAACAGGCCCTGGAAGACCCGGAAGGTGACGACCAGCGCGATGCTGTCGCTGAGCCCGATCGCGCCGGAGGCGGCGGCGAAGCCGACCACGCCTATCAGGAAGGTCTGGCGGTGGCCGAAGCGGTCACCGAGCTTGCCCGCGGTGATCAGGGAGACCGCGAGGGCGAGGAAGTAGGCGTTGGTGATCCACTGCACCTCGGCGAAGGTGGCGTGCAGATCGTCGGCGATGGCCGGGTTGGCGATGGCCACGATGGTGCCGTCGAGGGCCACCATCATGACCCCGACGGCGACGGTGATGAGGGTGAGCCACGGATGGCCCCGCAGCCCCGTGACGGGCGCCGGGCCCGGCGGGGTGCCCGGCGCCTTGCCTCCCGGCCCGGGGGTGTCGATGGTGGTCTGACTAGTCATGCCCAGAGGCTAATGACAGCGACTGACAATTGACAAACGAGTTCACTAGTCGGTAACTGTCACGACATTCGGTACAGAGAGATGGGTCAGTTCATGGACACGGCACCGCCCCCGCCGGGACTGCGCGAGCGCAAGAAACAGCGCACCCGGGACGCACTGCTGCGGGCCGCCGTGGAACTGTTCGTCTCCCAGGGCTACGAGCACACCACCGTGGACGAGATCGCCGCCGCCGTCGACGTCTCGCAGCGCACCTTCTTCCGCTACTTCGCCGGGAAGGAGGAGGCCGCGCTCGCCCTGGAGGAGCTGACCGTGGCGCACTTCGTCGACGCGGTCCGCTCGCGCCCGCCCCACGAGCCGCCGATGGAGGCGCTGCGCCGGGCCGTGCTGAGCGGCTGGCACTCCATCGGCGAGGCCGTCGAGTCCGTCGTCCCGGTGGAGCTGTATCTGCGGATGTACCGGGTGATCGAGTCGACGCCGGTGCTGCTCGCCGCGCATCTGCGCCGGGCGGCCGAGACCGAGGAGACGATCGCGGGGGTGATCGCCGAGCGCGAGGGGCTGGACCCGGACACCGATCCGCGGCCCCGGCTGGCGGTGGCGGTCTTCAGCGCGGTGATGCGGGTGACCGAGCGCCAGTGGCTGCTGGAGGAGGAGTTCAGCCTCGCGGGGATCCACGCGCTCACGTCCCGCTACCTGGACCAGGTGGGGCCCGCCCTACTGGGCGACTGGCGTACGGTGTGACGGCATGAGGCCGTAAAGGCATGTATGACCGGTGCCACTCTCTTTGAAACGTGATACCGATCACTTTATTAACCCGAGACACTCCCGTTCTCCTAGTGTGTCCTCCCAGTGACTTCCTTCGACACCTCCCCCCAACTCGGCGTCTGGCGCGCACTGCTCGCCCTGGCCGTGGTGTTCGTGATGCTGGCGACCACCGGCTGGACCGCCCTGCGGCAGGAACGGGAGCCCACCGCTCTCCAGGCTTCCCTGTCCGCGTGGAAGGACGGCCGCACAGGTGGTCACGCGCTGCCCGACCCGAAGGCCGCGCCCGCCCGGCTCGCCGAGTTCTTCGCCTCGCTGACCGACCACCAGCAGACCGCCCTCGCGCACGACTACGCGCTCGCGGTCGGCAACATGAACGGCGCGCCCGTCGAGCTGCGCTACCGGGCCAACCGGATCGCCCTCGGGCAGCAGATCCGTATCGAGGCCGCCCGCACCCACGACGAGCGCCTCTCCCCCGGCGGACAGCGCGAGGCCGGCCGCCGTCTGGACCGCTACGAGGCGCTGCGCACCGCAGGCCGCCAGATCCTGGCCTTCGACCCGGACGGCTCGGGCCGGGTCGCCGAGGTCCTCGGCGATCTCGACCGGGCCGAGCGGATCTCCGTGGTCGTCCCCGGCGTCGACACCGATCTGCTCACCTTCCAGCGCACCGACCGCCGCTGGTCGGCCCCCGCCGGTATGGCGCAGGCCCTGTTCGACGCCGAGCGCGCGTCGAGCCCCGGCACCCGGACCGCCGTGATCGCCTGGGCGGACTACACCTCCCCCGACGGCCTCGGCATCGACTCGGCCACCGCGATGCGCGCCGAGAGCGGCGCCGTCCGGCTGAACGCGCTGCTGCACGCGCTGCCCGGCACCTCGCAGGTGTCGATGTTCTGCCACAGCTACGGCTCGGTGGTGTGCGGGGTCGCCGCGCGCGGGATGCCGGAGCGGGTGGCCGACATAGCCGTGGCCGGCAGCCCCGGCATGCGGGTGGAGAAGGCGTCCCAGCTCGGCACCGACGCCCGGGTCTGGGCGATGCGGGACGCCGACGACTGGGTGCAGGACGTACCGCATCTGGAGCTGGGCGGCCTCGGGCACGGCGAGGACCCGATGGCCGGGGCGTTCGGCGCCCGGCTGCTGTCCTCCCGGGACGCGAAGGGCCACGGCGGCTACTTCGTGCCGGGCACGGACAGTCTGCGCAACCTCGCCGACATCGGCACTGGCGCGTACCGCTCGGTGCGGTGCGCGGGCAAGACCGGGCAGGAGGACTCCTGCCGGGTGGGTTTGTCCGACACGACGACGGCCGGACGCGCGTAGAGACGCAGGAATTGCGGCGCGCGCAGGGAGGGGACGTAGATGCGTGTCCCGCATACGATGAGCCGCATGGGTGACGTACTGGCCGGATTGCATGCCGCCTGGGAGTTCGATTCCGACTCCGTCCTCATCCGCTACGAACGGGGTCTGCGCACGCCCAAGCTGCTGGCCGCGCTGGGGGAGCGAAGGATTCCGCTGGCGGCCCTGGCCGGGGTGACGCTCGATCCCGGGCGGCGGGGGACGGTCGTCCTGCGTGCCGAGCCGCGGCCCGGCGCCGATCCCCTCGTGGAGGCGGCGGCGGGACAGCTCAAGGAGGGGTGCGACCCGTACCGGCTGGTGCTGCCCGCCGAGCGGGAGGTCCTCGCCGAGTACTACGCCGACGAACTGCGCGCCCGGCTGAAACCCGACCCCGGCCCGGCGGACCGCTTCCTGGTGGCGGCCCCGGAGGCGCCCCTGTCCTTCAAGGCGTACGACGGGAAGGCGTCCTTCGACGGGCGGACCGTGCGCTACCGGTGGTTCTGGACCGGCGCGTCCTCCGCCAAGTGGAAGGCCGGCGACCAGAGCTTCGACGTCTCCGAGCTGAACGGCGTGGAGTGGCGCTCCCCCGAGGTGTTCGAGGGGCATCTGCGGCTGCTGCGCGGCGAGGACGCGCCCGCCCAGGCCGACCAGGACCCGGCGACGGTCGTCTTCGGGCTGGGGTACGGATCCGTGCACGAGTCGCTGCCGTTCGCCGCCGCCGTCCTCGCGGCCGTGCGCACGCGCGGGCCCGCGGCCGCGGTCACCGCCGCGCCCCCGGGCCCCCGTCGTGACCCCGCGGACATCGCCGAACGCATCCGGCACCTCGGGGAGCTGCACCAGGCCGGTCTGGTCACCGACGAGGAGTTCGCCGCGAAGAAGGCCGAGCTGCTCTCCGAGCTGTAGCCGCGCGCGGCCCGGCTACTCGCGGCCCGCCGAGGTGAACGTCATGTCCGCGTACCGGTCGCCCGCGACCCGCCCCGCGATGGGCTCCAGGGCCGCCAGCTCGTCCGCGGTCAGCTCGATCGCCACCGCGGCGGTGTTCTCCGTCACCCGGGCCGGGGTGCGGGTGCCCGGGATCGGGACCACCGGGAGGCCGTGCACCCGGGCCCGCGCGTGGACCCAGGCCAGCGCGATCTGGCCCGGCGTCGCGTCATGCGCCTTCGCCACCGCGCGGACCGGCTCCAGCAGGGCCGCGTTCACGGCGGCGTTCTCCCCGGTGAAGCGGGGCTGCTGGCGGCGGAAGTCGTCGGCCGTGAGCGTCTCGGCGCTGGCGAACGCGCCGGTGAGGAAGCCCCGGCCGAGCGGGGAGTACGGGACGAGCGTGACACCCAGCTCGCGGGCCGCCGGCACCACCCGGGCCTCGATGTCCCGGGAGAACAGCGACCACTCCGACTGCACGGCGGCGATCGGATGGACCGCGTGCGCGGCGCGCAGCTCGGACGCCGTCACCTCGCTCAGGCCCAGATGCTTCACCTTGCCCTCGCGGACCAGGTCGGCCATCACCGCGACGGTCTCCTCGATCGGGACCTCGGGGGCGCGCCGGTGCATGTAGTAGAGGTCGATCGCCTCGATGCCGAGCCGCGTCAGGCTCGCCTCGACGGCCTGGCGGATGTAGGGCGCGTCGTTGCGGATGACCCGCCGGGTCGGGTCGTCCGGCGGGATCGACAGCGCGAACTTGGTCGCGACGACGACCTCGTCGCGGTGCGCCCTGAAGAACGGGGAGAGGAAGCGTTCGTTGTCGCCGGCGCCGTACGCGTCGGCCGTGTCGTACAGGGTGACGCCCAGGTCCAGGGCGCGTTCCAGGGTGGCCCGGGAGGCGTCGGCGTCGACGGGGCCGTAGGCGAAGCTCATGCCCATGCAGCCCAGGCCCTGCACGCCGACCTCGGGGCCGTGCGTTCCCAGGGGGGCGGTGGGGAGGGGCGTGGCGCTCATCGGGCGGTCCTTTCCGGTTCGGGGGCCGGGGCTCCGAGGGCTTCGGCCTCGTAGGCCGTGGCGCGCGAGGCGTCCGAGTAGAACATGATCTTGCGGTCGAGCACGGCGAGCGTGTCCTGGAGTTCGGCGATCCTGGCCCGGACGTCCCGGCGGGTCGCCTCCAGCAGCGCGTGCCGCTCCGCGTACGTGCCGTCGCCCTCGCGCACCAGCTCGGCGTACCGCACCATGTCGGCGACCGGCATACCGGTCAGCCGCAGCTTGCCGACGAGGTCGAGCCAGTCGAGGTCGCGGTTGCTGTAGCGGCGCTGCCCGGTGTGCGAGCGGTCGATGTGGGACATCAGCCCGATCCGCTCGTACCAGCGCAGGGTGTGGGCGGTCAGGCCGGTGAACGCGACGACCTCGCTGATCGTGTAGCTGTCCTGGCCGTTCGGGCGGGGGTGCCGCGGCGCCGGCGCGGCACACACGTCGGCGGGGGCGGGGGTCTGTTCGGTGGTCACGGGCGTGGTCTGCAACACCGTCATGCCCTCCACGCTATGGCCTTGGAGTGTGCTCGAAGCAAGCGGAACCGGTGAGAAAACCGTGGGACGCGGCCTGATCACGGCGATTACCGTGCCGGACATGACTGCCGTACGCCGGGCCCGGCCCGAGGACGCCGCCGAGGTGCTGCGGCTGCGTCAGGTGATGATCGACTCCCTGCTTCCCGACCGCGGTGCCGGGGACCTGCACGCGGCCTGGCACACGGACTGGCACGCGGACTCGCTCCCCGTGCTCACGGCCCGGCTCGCCGAGCCCGACGGGGACTTCGGCGCGTTCGTGGTGGACCATCCGGAGCGGCCGGGAGCGCTGGCCGCGCTGGTGGCCGGGACGGTCGAGTACCGGATCGGACGGGCCGGCAACCCCGAGGGGCGGGTCGGGCACGTCTTCAGCGTCGCCACCGACCCGCAGACCCGGCGCCGCGGGTACGCGCGCGCGTGCATGGAGTCGCTGCTCGCGTGGTTCCGGGAGCGCGGGGTCCCGCAGGTCGACCTGAACGCCTCCGCCGCGGCCGAGCCGCTCTACGCGTCCCTCGGCTTCGTGCGCAAGCCGGACCCCTCGATGCGGCTGACCTTCCCGGCCCCTTAGGCTCGACGGCATGTCCTCCCTGACAAGCCTGGCGTCCCTCGCCACCTGGCCGGTTCCCACCGCCGCCGCGGGCGTGGTGCGCGCGGACGGCACCGTCCTGGGCACCCACGGCCCGGTCGGGCGGCGCTTCCCGCTGGCCTCGGTCACCAAGCCGCTCGCCGCGTACGCCGTGCTCGTCGCCTACGAGGAGGGCGCCGTCGAACTGGACGAGCCCGCCGGGCCGCCCGGGTCGACGGTCCGTCATCTGCTCGCGCACACCTCGGGCCTGGCCTTCGACGAGCACCGGGTGACGGCCCCGCCCGGCGACCGGCGGCTGTACTCCAACGCCGGGTTCGAGCAGCTCGGCGACCATCTCGCCAAGGCCACCGACATCCCGTTCGCCGAGTATCTGCGGCAGGCCGTGCTGGAGCCGCTGGGCATGGCGGACACCTCGCTGGAGGGGTCCCCGGCGAAGGACGCGGTGTCGACGGTGGAGGACCTGCTGCGGTTCGCCGCCGAGGTGCAGGCGCCCCGGCTGCTCGACCCGCGCACGGTCGCGCAGGCGATGACCGTGCAGTACCCGGGCACCAAGGGCGTCCTGCCGGGCTACGGCCACCAGAACCCCAACGACTGGGGCCTCGGCTTCGAGATCCGCGACGGCAAGTCCCCGCACTGGACCGGCGCCGCCTCCTCGCCGCGCACCTTCGGTCACTTCGGGCAGTCCGGTACGTTCCTGTGGATCGACCCGTCCGCAGGGTGGGCGGGCGGGAACAGCACAGGGGCGGCCTGCGTGGCCCTCACGGACCGGGCGTTCGGCCCCTGGGCGGTCGAGGCGTGGCCGCCGTTCACGGACGCCGTACTGGCCGAGCTGCGCTAGAACAGGGCCTGGGCCATCTCCCAGAGCAGCAGCTCGGTCTCGCTCACCCCGGCCGCCGTCAGGTCCTTCGCGTCGGTGATCCGGGCCGCGTCGCCGGGGCCCAGCTCCACGCCGTCCAGCCGGACCGTGCCGCGCACGACATGGACGTAGACGTACGGCGCGTCCGGGACCGCCGTGCGCTCGCCCGCCACGAGCCGCCGCACGTGCAGCATCGCGCCGGCCTCGGGGACGGCGTACGGCGTCGCGTCGGCGATCCCGCGGACGATCTCGTACGACGGGTCGCCGCCGGGGTCGAGCGGGGCCAGCCACATCTGGACGAAGGTGAGCGGGTCCGGGCCGTCGTTGCGCTCGACGTGCCGCACGCCGGACGCCGCGCCGAGCCGCTGGACGTCCCCGGGCCGCACGGTCGTCGCGTGTCCGCGCGAGTCGCGGTGGGTCAGCTCGCCCTCCACCACCCAGGTCACGATCTCGGTGTGGCTGTGCGGGTGCTCGTCGAAGCCGGCGCCGGGGGCGAGGCGCTCCTCGTTGCAGGCGATCAGCGCCCCGAAGCGCAGATTGTCCGGGTCGTAGTGGGGGCCGAAGGAGAACGCGTGCCGGGTCTCGATGCCGGCCGCCGGGTCCCCTCCGGGGTAGCGCGCGTCGGCGCGGCGTACGTCCATCACGGACCCACCGTAGTCCCGCCGGGGCCCGCCCCGTCCCGCGGCCCCACGACCCTCCGGCGCACGTTCGCGTCCCGATAAGGCAGTCTTGTCACCGTGCCCGAACCCGAAGCCACTCACCCCGACCCGGCGGCACACGCCGCGCACCCGCACCCCGCGACCATGAAGCGGCTGGTGAAGTCCTCCGGAAGTCTGGCCGCCCAGGCCATCGCGCGGATGGACGAGACCCTGCCCTGGTACCGGGCGATGCCCCCGGAGAACCGTTCCTGGATCGGGCTGGTCGCCCAGGCGGGCATCGCCGCGTTCACCGAGTGGTTCCGGCACCCCGACGCGCCGCAGGCGATCTCCACCGATGTGTTCGGCACCGCCCCGCGCGAGCTGACCCGGGCCATCACCCTGCGCCAGACCGTGGAGATGGTGCGCACCACCATCGAGGTCATGGAGTCCGCGATCGACGAGGTCGCGGCCCCGGGCGACGAGAGCGTCCTGCGGGAGGCGCTGCTGGTCTACGCCCGGGAGATCGCCTTCGCGACCGCCCAGGTGTACGCCCAGGCCGCCGAGGCACGCGGCGCCTGGGACGCCCGGCTGGAGTCCCTCGTGGTCAACGCGGTGCTCAGCGGCGAGGCCGACGAGGGCGCGGTGAGCCGGGCCGCGGCGCTCGGCTGGAACGCGCCGGAGCATGTGTGCGTGGTCCTCGGCACCGCCCCCGACGGGGACTCCGAGCTGACCGTCGAGGCGATCCGGCGGGCCTCGCGGCACGCCAAGCTCCAGGTGCTCACCGGGGTGCTCGGATCGCGGCTCGTGGTCATCGCCGGCGGCAGCGACAACCCGCTGGCCGTCGCCAAGTCGCTGATCGGGCCGTTCGCCGCGGGACCGGTGGTCGCCGGGCCCGTCGTACCCGATCTGCTCGCCGCCACCCGGTCCGCACAGGCCGCCGCGGCGGGGCTCAAGGCGTGTTCCGCCTGGCAGGACGCACCCCGTCCGGTGCTGGCGGACGATCTCCTCCCGGAGCGCGCGATCGCCGGTGATCCCAGCGCGCGCGAGCAGTTGGTGGAGGAGATCTACAGACCGTTGGAGGAGGCCGGGTCGGCGCTCCTGGAGACGCTCTCGGTCTATCTCGAACAGGCGAGCAGTCTGGAGGGCGCGGCGCGGATGCTGTTCGTCCATCCCAACACCGTGCGCTACCGGCTTCGACGTGTGACTGACGTCACCGGCTGGTCGCCTTCGGATGTACGCTCCGCGTTCACGCTGCGGATCGCGCTGATCCTGGGGCGCCTGATGGATGGCGAACCCCAGACCTAGGCTTTTGTCGGGGGTCCACAAAACCCCCTGCCGTTCTTCGTCCCTGTCCCCACGGGCGGCTTTGCCCGTCCCCAAGAGAGAGTGTGAGAGTGCTCGTACTCGTCGCTCCCGGCCAGGGCGCCCAGACGCCCGGCTTCCTGACTCCCTGGCTCGAACTGCCCGGTGCCGCGGACCGCGTCGCCGCGTGGTCGGACGCCATCGGCCTGGACCTCGCCCACTACGGCACCGCGGCCGACGCGGACGAGATCCGCGACACCGCGGTGGCCCAGCCGCTGCTGGTGGCCGCCGGCATCCTGTCCGCCGCCGCGCTCGGCGACGTGTCGCCCGGCGCGGTCGCCGGACACAGCGTCGGTGAGTTCACCGCCGCCGTCCTCGCGGGCGTCCTCGACGACACCGCCGCGCTGGCCCTCGTCCGCAAGCGGGGTCTGGCCATGGCCGACGCCGCCGCGGTGACCGGGACCGGGATGTCCGCGCTGCTCGGCGGGGACCCCGAGGTGTCCGTCGCGCATCTGGAGAAGCTGGGCCTGACCCCGGCGAACATCAACGGCGCGGGCCAGATCGTCGCCGCCGGCACGCTGGAGCAGCTCGCCGCGCTGAACGAGGACAAGCCCGAGGGGGTCCGCAAGGTCGTCCCGCTGAAGGTGGCCGGCGCGTTCCACACGCACCACATGGCCCCCGCGGTGGAGACCCTCGCCAAGGCCGCCGCGGACGTCACGGCCGCCGACCCGACGGTCGCCTACGTGTCCAACAAGGACGGCGGCACCGTGACCGCCGGCGCCGAGGTCCTGGACCGGCTGGTCGGCCAGGTCGCCAACCCGGTCCGCTGGGACCTGTGCATGGAGACCTTCAAGGAGCTGGGCGCGACCGCGATCGTCGAGGTCTCCCCCGGCGGCACCCTCGTGGGTCTCGCCAAGCGTGCCCTGCCCGGCGTCAGAACGCTGGCGCTCAAGACCCCCGACGACCTCGACGCCGCTCGCGAGCTCATCGCCGAGCACGGCGTCGCCTGAGGAGCCCTGATGGCGAAGATCAAGCCCAGCAAGGGCGCCCCGTACGCGCGGATCCTCGGCGTCGGCGGCTACCGTCCCGTCCGGGTGGTGCCCAACGAGGTCATCCTGGAGACGATCGACTCCTCCGACGAGTGGATCCGCTCGCGCTCCGGCATCGAGACCCGGCACTGGGCGAACGCCGAGGAGACCGTGGCCGCCATGTCGGTGGAGGCGTCCGGCAAGGCGATCGCCGACGCCGGGATCGCCGCCGAGCAGATCGGCGCCGTGGTCGTCTCGACCGTCTCGCACTTCAAGCAGACCCCGGCCGTGGCGACCGAGATCGCCGACAAGCTGGGGACCGCCAAGGCCGCCGCCTTCGACATCTCGGCGGGCTGCGCGGGCTTCGGCTACGGCCTCACGCTCGCCAAGGGCATGATCGTCGAGGGTTCGGCGGAGTACGTCCTGGTGATCGGCGTGGAGCGGCTGTCCGAGCTGACCGATCTGGAGGACCGTGCGACGGCCTTCCTGTTCGGCGACGGCGCGGGCGCGGTCGTGGTCGGCCCGTCCACCGAGCCGGCGATCGGCCCGACGGTGTGGGGCTCCGAGGGCGACAAGTCGGAGACCATCAAGCAGACCGTGCCGTGGACGGACTACCGCGACGGCACCGTCGAGCGGTTCCCCGCGATCACGCAGGAGGGCCAGGCGGTCTTCCGCTGGGCCGTGTTCGAGATGGCGAAGGTCGCCAAGGAGGCGCTGGACGCCGCCGGGATCAGCGCCGCCGACCTGGACGTCTTCATCCCGCACCAGGCCAACGAGCGGATCATCGACTCGATGGTGAAGACCCTCAAGCTGCCGGAGTCCGTCACGGTCGCCCGGGACGTGCGCACCACCGGCAACACCTCGGCCGCCTCGATCCCGCTCGCGATGGAGCGGCTCCTGGCGACCGGCGAGGCGAAGAGCGGCGACACCGCGCTCGTCATCGGATTCGGGGCGGGTCTCGTCTACGCCGCCACTGTCGTTACCCTCCCCTAGGCACTCCGTGCCGGATCATGCGATCCGGGGCGGGATGAAGCACCACAGCCACACCCTCTGGATACCAAAGAAGGAGCGCCACCATGGCCGCCACTCAGGAAGAGATCGTCGCCGGTCTCGCCGACATCGTCAACGAGATCGCCGGCATCCCGGTTGAGGACGTCCAGCTGGACAAGTCCTTCACCGACGACCTGGACGTCGACTCGCTGTCCATGGTCGAGGTCGTCGTCGCCGCCGAAGAGCGCTTCGACGTCAAGATCCCGGACGAGGACGTCAAGAACCTCAAGACGGTCGGCGACGCGACCGAGTACATCCTCAAGAACCAGGGCTGATCCACCCCGGTCCCCTGGGCCGGACTGCCCCGCCACCCGGCGGTGGCGCCGCTGAATCCTCGTCACGTTGGAGAAAGAATCCGTGAGCCCGACCAATCGCACCGTGGTCGTCACCGGTATCGGCGCAACCACACCGCTGGGTGGCGACGCAGCCTCTACCTGGGAGGGGCTGATCGCCGGCAGGTCCGGTGTGCAGCTCCTGGAGCAGGACTGGGCGGCCGACCAGGCCGTCCGTATCGCGGCCCCGGTCGCCGTGGAGCCCACCGAGGTCATTCCGCGGCCGCAGGCCCGCAAGCTGGACCGCTCGGCGCAGTTCGCGCTGATCGCGGCCCAGGAGGCGTGGAAGGACGCCGGCTTCGAGGGCCGGGCCGGTGAGGACCCGGCCGCCGACCCCGACCGGCTCGGCGCCGTGATCGCCTCCGGCATCGGCGGTGTCACCACCCTCCTCGACCAGTACGACGTGCTGAAGGAGAAGGGCGTCCGCCGGGTCTCCCCGCACACCGTGCCGATGCTGATGCCGAACAGCCCGTCCGCCAACGTGGGTCTGCTCGTGGGCGCCCGCGCGGGCGTGCACACGCCGGTCTCGGCGTGCGCGTCGGGCGCGGAGGCCATCGGCTACGCCATCGAGATGATCCGTACCGGCCGCGCCGACGTCGTCGTCGCCGGTGGTACGGAGGCCGCCATCCACCCGCTGCCGATCGCCGCGTTCGGCAACATGATGGCGATGTCCAAGAACAACGAGAACCCGCAGGCCGCCTCGCGCCCCTACGACGTCGCCCGCGACGGTTTCGTGATGGGCGAGGGCGCCGGTGTGGTCGTCCTGGAGTCCGCCGAGCACGCGGCGAAGCGCGGGGCCCGCGTGTACGCCGAGGCGGTCGGGCAGGGCATCTCCGCCGACGCGCACGACATCGTGCAGCCGGAGCCGGAGGGCCGCGGCATCTCGCACGCCCTGCAGAACCTGCTGGACAACACCGACCTGGACCCGGCGGAGATCGTGCACGTGAACGCGCACGCCACCTCCACGCCGGCCGGTGACATCGCCGAGCTGAAGGCGCTGCGGAAGGTCTTCGGGGACGAGGCGGACCACTTCGCGGTCTCCGCGACCAAGTCGATGACCGGTCACCTCCTCGGCGGCGCCGGCGGTGTCGAGTCCGTGGCGACGATCCTGGCGCTGTACCACCGGGTGGCCCCGCCGACCATCAACGTCGAGAACCTCGACCCCGAGGCGAACGTCGACATCGTCCGCGGCGAGGCGCGCAAGCTGCCCGTGGAGGGCCGTATCGCCGCGCTGAACGACTCGTTCGGCTTCGGCGGGCACAACGTGGTCCTGGCGTTCCGCACGGTCTGAGAGACGCGCGTACGCGTGTGAAGGGGCCCCACCTTTCGAGGTGGGGCCCCTTTGCTGTCACAGGCGGGCGATAGGGCGGATGGTACGGCGGGCGGTACGGCCCTCAGACCACCTGGTGCAGCCAGCGCACCGGGGCGCCCTCGCCGGCGTAGCGGAAGGGCTCCAGTTCGTCGTCCCAGGGCTTGCCGAGGAGCTTGGCCAGCTCGGCCTCCAGGTCCGTCTCCCCGCGCTGGCTGCGCAGCAGGGCGGCGCGCAGCCGGTCCTCGGGGATCAGGATGTCGCCGTGGATGCCGGTGACGGCGTGGTAGATGCCGAGGTCGGGGGTGCAGCTGTAGCGCTCGCCCTCGGCGGTGGCGCAGGGCTCGGCGGTGACCTCGAAGCGCAGCAGATGCCAACCGCGCAGCGCGGAGGCGAGTTTGGAGGCGGTGCCCACCTCGCCCTGCCAGGAGAACTCCGAGCGCCAGGTGCCGGGCGCGGCGGGCTGCCGGATCCAGTCGAGGCTGACGCGTGTGCCGAGCACCCCGGCGACGGCCCACTCGACGTGCGGGCACAGCGCGCGCGGCGCGGAGTGCACGTACAGAACTCCACGTGTCGTCACCGGGACCTCCGGGCAGAGCGGGACAGTCTTGCTGGCTGGTGTGGCGGCGGTGGCAGGCAGCCGCGTTGATGGCGAGGCTACCGTGCGGCGGTGCAAGGAGTGTGACGTACCGTCGGTCCCGGTGCCCCGAAACCGCCGCCATTCACCCGGCAGGACGCCTGGAGCGGGGTCGCGCGTTCCCTCTTGTGGGCCATCTTGTCCGCCGTGTTCCGCGGGCCGCGGTCGGGGCGGGGCCCCGGCCGGGTCCGCGCCGGGCGGGGGTCCGGGAACTCCCGGACGTTGTCATGAGGGGGCGTTGCACCGAGAACGAGGGGATCATCAGGGGATGCGGATGCGATACCGGCGGGCGCGCGCGGGGCTGGCCGTCACCACGGCCGCCGTGCTGGGGCTGGCCGGCTGTGACGCGCTGGGCGGCGGGGGCGACGCGCCGTCCGGGGACCGGGCGGGGCGGGTGAGTCCGTCGCCGTCGCCGACCCCGCTGTGGGACTCCAGTCCGTCGTCGATGGCGGCGGTGGGCGACTCCATCACGCGTGGTTTCGACGCCTGTTCGGTCCTCCAGGACTGCCCGGAGGTGTCCTGGGCGACCGGTGCCAGCGCCGAGGTGAACAGCCTGGCGGTCCGGCTGCTGGGTACGGCGAAGGCGGCCACGCACAGTTGGAACTACGCGGTGACCGGCTCGCGGATGGCGGACCTGCCGGCCCAGATGACCCGGGCCGCGGCCAGAAAGCCGCAGCTCGTGACGGTGATGGCGGGGGCGAACGACGCGTGCCGGGCGTCCACCGCGGCGATGACGCCGGTCGCCGAGTTCCGCGCCGACTTCCAGGACGCGCTGCGCGCGCTGCGCCGTGAGGTGCCGAAGGCGCAGGTGTACGTGGCGAGCGTGCCGAACCTGAAGCGGCTGTGGGCGCAGGGGCGCACCAGTGTGCTGGGCAAGCAGGTGTGGAAGCTTGGGATCTGCCCGTCGATGCTGGGCGACGCGGACGCGCTGGACACGGCGGCGACCGAGCGCCGCGACACCGTGCAGCGGCGCGTGGAGGACTACAACGCGGTGCTGGAGGAGGTCTGCGCGAAGGACGAGCGGTGCCGGTTCGACGGCGGCGCGGTGTACGACTTCCGGTTCGGCACGGATCAGTTGAGCCACTGGGACTGGTTCCATCCGAGCACCGACGGACAGGCGCGGCTGGCGGAGATCGCCTACCGGAAGGTGGTCGCGAAGGTGCCGTGACTGGGGCGTCCGCCGGGCCGTGACTTAATGTTCCGCTCATGAGCGAACACTTCGGAACACTTTCCGACGGCACCGCGGTGCACCGCTGGACGCTGGAGCGGGCGGGCACCCGGGTGCGGGTGCTGTCGTACGGCGGGATCGTGCAGTCCGTGGAGGTCCCGGACCGGGACGGGCGGACGGCGGACGTGGTGGTGGGGTTCGCGGACCTGGACGGCTATGTCACGCACCCGGAGCCCTTTCTCGGCGCGCTGATCGGACGGTACGCGAACCGGATCGCGCACGCCCGTTTCCCGTTGGACGGGGTGACGTACGCGCTGGAGCCCAACAACGCGCCCAACTCCCTGCACGGCGGCCCCCGCGGCTTCGACAAGCGGGTGTGGGAGGTGACGCCGGTCGAGCACGGGCTGCGGCTGAGCCGGGTCAGCCCGCACGGCGAGGAGGGCTTCCCCGGCCGGCTGGAGGTCACGGCGACCTACACGCTCGACGCGTCGGGCGCGCTGCGCCTCGCGTACGAGGCGGTGACCGACGAACCGACCCTGGTGAACCTGACCAACCACAGCTACTTCAACCTGGCGGGCGCCGGGAACGCCTGGGGTCATGAACTGCGGCTCGCGGCGGCCCGGTACACGCCGGTGGACGCGGACCTCGTCCCGACCGGGGAGCTGGCCGAGGTCGCGGACACCCGTTTCGACTTCCGGACCCCGCGCAAGCTGGGGCCCGGCTACGACCACAACTTCGTGCTCGACAAGGGCGTCACCGCCGCTCCCGTGGAGGTGGCCGAGCTGTACGACCCGGGGTCCGGGCGGGTGCTGACGGTGGCGACGACCGAGCCCGGCATCCAGGTGTACTCGGCGGACCACCTGGGCGAACCGTTCCTGCCCGGGGAGGGGATCGCGCTGGAGACCCAGCACTTCCCGGACTCCCCGAACCGGCCGGAGTTCCCGAGCACCGAGCTGCGGCCGGGCGAGGTGTACCGCTCGGAGACGGTGTACGGCTTCTCGGCGCGCTAGTCGCAGAACCGACAGAAGCCTGTCAGTAAGCCCCGGTCCAGGGGTCAGGGTCCCGGACCGGGGCTGCTCAGGGGGGCGTCTGGGGCCCGCTTCAGACGGTAACCGCCACGCCGATCCTGCGGTCCGCGATCGAGCGTCCCACCTGGATTTCGTACGAACCCTTCACAAAGAACCACCGGTGAGCGGTCTCGTCCCAGATCTCGAAGGCGCGCCGGGGCAGGTCGAGGGTGATCTCGGCGGTCTCCCCCGGTCCGGCCTCGACGGCGGCGAACCCGGCGAGCCAGCGGGCCGGGCGGTGCGGCTGGTCCGGGTGATCCGGGTGGTCCGGGTGGTCCGGCTGGTCGGCGTCGGGCCCGGCGTGGGGCTCGGTGGGCGCGAGGTAGACCTGCACGACCTCGCGGCCGGGGCGGGTGCCGGTGTTGCGGACCCGCACCTGCACCGTCGTCCCCTCCGCCGCCGTCCCGGTCACCTCGGCGGATTCGTAGGCCCAGTCGGTGTAGCCGAGGCCGTGGCCGAAGGGGTAGGACGGGGTGCGGCCGGCCCGCTCCCAGGCGCGGTGGCCGATGAGGACGCCCTCGTCGTACGGCAGTCGGCCGTCGTCCGGGGCGACCCGGGTGACCGGGGCGTCGGCGAGGGAGCCCCAGGTGGTGGGGAGCCGTCCGCCGGGTTCCTCGGCGCCGGTGAGGACGTCGGCGAGGGCGGCGCCGCCCTCCTGGCCGGGGAACCAGGTGAGCAGCACGGCGGCGACCTCCTCGCGCCAGGGCAGTTCGACCGGGGCGCCGGAGTTGACGACCACGACGGTGCGGGGGTTGGCGGCGGCGACGGCGCGGACCAGGTCGTCCTGGCGGCCGGGCAGCCGCAGGTCGGCGCGGTCGTGGCCCTCGGACTCGACGCGTTCGGTGGTGGCGACGACGACCACGGCGGTGTCGGCGGCGCGGGCGGCCTCGACCGCCTCGGCGATCAACTCGTCGGGGTCGCGCCGGGGTTCCTGGTGGCAGAGGGTGAAGGTGACGATCTTCAGCGGGCCGTCCGCGGGCAGCTCGACGACATAGGTCAGGGAGACGTCGACCGGTTCGCCCGCGGTCAGTTCGACGCGGGCGCGTTCCACCGGGCCGCCGAAGAAGGCGGCGAACGGGTCCTTCTTCTCGGGGCGTTCGACGCCCTCGAAGCGCACGGTGCCGCCGACGGCGAGCCGGAAGGCGCCCAGGCCCCGGGTGCCGAAGGTGTGGACGCCGCTCTCGCGCGGGGTGAAGGTGCCGGTCAGTTCGACGGTGCGCAGCCGGTCGTGGGTGACACCCTCGGGGAGGTCGGCGCCCATCCACTGGATGTGCCCGTTGGGCGCGGAGCCGGTGCCGAGCAGGGTGCCGTCGGCGGCCCGGCAGACCGCGCGCAGCGCGAACCCCCGGTCGGCGACGGCGAGTTCCTCGTCGGGGTCGGCGCCGACGGCGTAGGTGAGGGCGCCCTCTGGGAGGGCGGCGGTCAGGCCGTCGAGCGGGGAGACCGTCCGGGCCGGGAAGACCACGGCGGAGCCGCCGCCGAGGATCCGGGCGTCGCGGGCGGCGGCGCCGAGCAGAGCGACCGTGGTGCCGGGCCGCAGCGGCAGGGCCGCGCGCTCGTTGCGGACCAGGACGAAGGAACGGCGGGCCAGTTCACGGGCGAGCGCCTCGCCGTCGAGGTCCGCGGGCGGGTCGGTGACGGCGGGTCCGGCGCCGGCCAGGGCACCGACGCGGGCCGCCAGGCGCAGCACGCGGCGTACGGCGGTGTCGACCTCGGACTCGTCGAGGCGGCCGTCGCGCACGGCCTCGGCGAGGGCGGGGCCGTAGACGGTCCGCGGGCCGGGCATCGCGAGGTCGAGGCCGCCGCGCAGGGCGCGGACGGTGTCGCGGGCGGCCGACCAGTCGGAGACGTTGACGCCGTCGAAGCCCCAGGTGTCGCGCAGCACCTCGTTCACCAGATGGTGGTGCTCGGTCATCGTGGTGCCGTTGACCGAGTTGTAGGCGGTCATGACGCCCCAGGGGCGCGCGTCCTTGACGATGGCCTCGAAGGGGGCCAAGTACAGCTCGCGCAGGGCGCGTTCGCCGATCAGGTTGTCGACCGTGAAGCGCTCGGTCTCGGCGTCGTTGGCGACGAAGTGCTTGACGGTGGTGCCGACGCCGCCCTCCTGGACGCCCGTCACATAGCCGGTGCCGATCCGGCCGGTGAGGTACGGGTCCTCGCTGTACGCCTCGAAGTGGCGGCCGCCGAGCGGGGAGCGGTGCAGGTTGACGGTGGGGGCGAGCAGCACGTGGACGCCCTTGCGGCGGGCCTCCTGGGCGAGCAGCGCACCGGCGCGGCGGGCGAGGGCAGGGTCCCAGGTGGCGGCGAGGGCGGTCGGGGAGGGCAGGGCGATCGAGGGGTCGTCGGAGGTCCAGCGCACCCCTCGGACGCCGATCGGGCCGTCGGACATGACGAGGGAGGCGAGGCCGATCTCCGGCAGCGCGGGCAGCGACCAGGTGTCCTGCCCGGCCAGGAGCCGGGCCTTGGCGTCCAGGTCGAGCCGGACGAGGGCGGCCTCGACGGCGTGCTCGGTCGCGGCGTCGGGCACAGCGTCGGACACGGTGCCGGTCGTCGTGCCGGGTCCGGCCTGGGTCGCCACCTCGGGTCCTGCTGCTGCCATGGGGGCCTCCTCGTCGAGTGCGGGCGCGCGGTCGTTCCATCGTGCATCGGCGGGCCGGTCCCGTCCGGCGGAAACGCGCGCCATGGCGCCGGCCCCTTCCGTCACGGGATACTTCCCCGGTCCCGCACCACGCTTCCCCCACAGCGACGGAAGGACCTGAACTCCTGTGCACGCACTACGCGTTCGTGTCGGTCTCCTCGGACTGGCCCTGCTGGCCGGACTCTCCGCCCCCGCCACCGCGACCGCGGCCCCGGCCGCACCCGCCCCCACCGTCGAGGAACTGCGGCTGGACCGGGCCGTTCCCCAGGAGATCCTGGCCCGCTCCGGGTTCGACGCGCTCGCCCCGCGGCTGGCCCGGCTGCTGGCGGACGCGCGCTCCTACGCGCAGGCCCGCCGGATCGTCGTCCGCGAGGGCACCGCGCTGTGGCGGCGGGCCGTGGACCGGGCGCAGGGCCGCGGTCCGGCGGGCGGCGACCTGAGCCGGGACGACGACCGGCCGCTGTACTGGGCCCGGCTCGGTCTGAGCCGTGAAGTGCGCACCTGGGAGCCGGAGTTCGGGCTCGGTGAGGCCCAGCGCGGCGCGCTGCTCGACTCCCTGGAGCGCACCTCGCGCGGGCAGACCGGCATCGGGTATCCGCGCACCGAGGGGCTCAAGCGGGTCCTGGTGACCGGCTTCGACCCGTTCACCCTGGACCGGGACATCCGGATCTCCAACCCGTCCGGGGCCAGTGCGCTCGCCCTCGACGGCACGGTGATCGAGACGGCGGACGGTCCCGCGCGGGTGGAGGCGGTGGTGTTCCCGGTGCGCTGGCGGGACTTCGCGGAGGGCACGGTGGAGCGCACCCTGCGGCCGTATCTGCCGCGCGTCGATCTGTTCGCGACCGTCAGCCAGGGCCGGGTCGGCCGCTTCGACGTGGAGCGCACCAACGGCGCCTGGCGCGGCGGTTTCGCGGACAACGAGAACGTCGGCGACACCGGTACGATCCCGGTCGCCGACCCCGCCGGGCAGCCGCAGTGGACGACGACGACCCTGCCGTACGCGGCGATCACGGCGGCCGCCACCGGGCGGTTCCCGGTCTACGACAACACGAGCGTGACCGAGATACCGGCGGGCGGCACCACGGCCGTCGTACGGCCGGACGGGCCCACCGCGGGGTCGCTCGCGCGGGCCGGGGGCGGCGGCGACTATCTCTCCAACGAGATCGCCTACCGGGCGACGCTGCTGCGCGACCGGCTCGGGCTGCACGGTCGGCTGCCGGGCGGGCATGTGCACACGCCGGTGCTCCAGTTCGGCGCCGGCAACACCACGGAGGTGACCGACCCGGAGTTCGTCCGGAACCGGCTGGACATCGTCGCGCAGGTGCGGGCGATCCTGGCGGTGGCGGCCGGGGAGTAGCCCGAAGCCAGAGGGCGGGGTCCTCAGTGGGCGGGGTCCTCAGTGGGCGGGGTCCTCAGTGGGCGGGTGCGAAGGCGAGGCTGATGCCGAGGCCGGCGAGGACCGTGCCGATCACCTTGTTGAGGACCTTCTGCGCGCGCAGCATCAGCGTGCGCATCCGCTCCTGCGAGAAGAACACGGCGACGACGCCGAACCAGAGCAGATGCGCCAGCGCCATGAACAGGCCGTAGCCGACCTGCTGGGCGACGGGTGTGCCGGGGCTGACGACCTGGGAGAACGTGGAGACGACGAAGAGCGTGGTCTTCGGGTTGAGGACGTTGGTGAGGAACCCGGCGCGCAGCGCGGCGAACGGCGTGAGTTCGGTGCCGGCGGTGAGGTCGATCTCGACGTCGCCCTTGGTGCGGAAGGTGCGGACGCCGATGTAGATCAGGTAGGCCGCGCCGATGACCTTGATGACCGTGAACAGGACGGTGGACGACGCGATCAGCAGGCCCACGCCGAGCATGGTGTAGGTGACGTGCACGAGGACGCCGGCGGCGACGCCGGTGGCGGCGAGCAGTCCGGTGCGGCGGCCGAAGAGGTAGCTGTTGCGGACGATCATCGCGAAGTCGGCGCCGGGGGCGACGACGGCCAGGACGGTGATGACGGCGACGGCGAGGATCTCGGTCACGCGGTGATCTCCTCGGAGTCGCCGCCGCCGTTCCCGCCGTTCGCGTCGTCGTCCCCGTCGTTCTCGCCGTCCTCCTGGATCTCCTCGCCGCGCAGTTCGCGGGCCATGAGGGTGGCGCCGGCGACCGCGCCCGGCATCAGGAACACGGCGACGAAGGGCACCAGGAAGGACACGGCCAGCGGGGTGCCGAAGCCCCACACCAGGGTCTTGCGGGTGCGCAGCAGGGCGAGGCGGGCGCGCAGGTCGACGCCGCGGCGCTGGAGGGCGACGGAGGTCAGTTCCTCGGTGAGGAAGAAGCCGGTGACGAAGAACCCGATCACGGGGACGACGGTCTGTCCGACGAGCGGGATGAATCCGCAGGCGAACAGCAGCAGGCCCCAGACCAGGGCGCGGGCCAGGATGCGCAGGCTGTCGCGGGCGGAGATCCACAGTTCCTGCCAGAGGGGCAGGGTGGACTGCGGTGCGGTGCCGTCGGGGGACACGTCCCGGTCGACCTTCTCCGAGAGGCTCTCGTAGAAGGGCTGGCCGATCAGCAGGGTGACGGCGGTGAAGGTGAGGACGGACAGCAGCAGGCCGAGGGCGAACAGCACGGCGGTGAGGAAGCCTCGGAACAGGCCCTGCCAGGGGCTGGACCAGTCGTCGGCGAAGGGCGTCGCCCAGCCGACGAAGTCCGCGCCCCACACCGCGAGCGCGACGAGCGCGGCGATGTAGAGGACGAGTGTGATCAGGCCGGGAAGCAGCCCGAATCCGTACTGCTTGCCGTGCCGGGCCACCCAGCGCTGGCCCTTCAGGAGGTACCGGAACCCCACCCCAAGATCTCGCATGGCCGAACTCTAGCCCGAGGCCGGGACAAGGGCCTCTAGGCCGTCCGGGGTATCGGTGACACCGACACCCCGCTGTCACAGTTGAGTCGAACGGGTACACCTCGCCGTACCGGTCTGTGGAAGGCCGGCTGAGGAGAGCGGATGACTGGGATGGCGGACACGCAGGAGATCCACGGCACCGTGGCCGACGGCTTCGAGGCGGTACGGGAGGAGTTCGCCTCGTTCGTCGCCGGGGAACTGCCGGACTACGAGGGGCAGTTGACGGCGTACGTGCACGGCAGACGGGTCGTCGACCTGTGGGCCGGCGGGGCGGGGCCCGATGCCCTGTACGGGGTGTTCTCGTCGACCAAGGGCGCGGCCCATCTGGTGGTGGCGCTGCTGGTGCAGGACGGCACGCTGGAGCTGGACCGCAAAGTCACCTACTACTGGCCGGAGTTCGCCTCCGAGGGCAAGGGGCAGCTCACGCTGCGCGATCTGCTGGCGCACCGGGCGGGGGTGGTCGGCACGGACACCGGTTTCTCGCCGCGGGAGCTGGCGGACGACCGTCAGATCGCCGAACGCCTCGCCGACCAGCGGCCGTTCTGGCGTCCCGGTACGGCCTTCGGCTACCACGCCCTGGTCATCGGCGCGCTCACGGGTGAGGTGGTGCGGCGGGCGACGGGCCGCACGCTCCAGGAGGTGTACGCGGAGCGGGTGCGCGCGCCGTACGGGCTGGACTTCTTCCTGGGGCTGCCGTCGGCGCACGAGCCGCGGTTCCGCAGCGCGCAGCCGATGGCGCCGACGGCCGAGCAGCGGGCGCTCCTCGACTCCCTGCCGGTCGGGCCGCACACCCTGGCCTCGATCGCCTTCAACCGGCACGCCGCCGAGCCGACCGACCTGGAACTCCTGCCGAACGATCCGCTGGTGCGGAGCCGGGGCCCGGCCTCGGTGGGTGGCGTCGCCTCGGCCCGCGGCCTGGCCGGCCTGTACGCGGCGGCGATCAGCGAGGTCGGCGGCAAGGCGCCGCTGCTGAAGGAGGACACGGCGGCGGAGTTCGGCCAGGTCCACTCCGTCGGCTACGACCTGGTGGCACGGGCCCACAAGTCGTACGGCCTGGGCTTCCAGGCGACGGCGGACACCTGGCACCCGTTCCTCGGCACCGGCACCTTCGGCCACAGCGGCGCAGCCGGCTCCCAGGCGTTCGCGGACCCGCGCAGCGGCCTGGCGTACGGCTACACCCGCCGCCGCTTCGCCTTCCCGGGCGGCGCGGCACCGGAGAACGACCGCCTGGCGGCGGCGGTGCACCGGGCGGCGCTGGCGGCGGGGTGATGCGGGCGGGGCCGACCGGGCACCTCGGCCCAGCGGGCACCGCGTGCCCCGGCCCGGGGGCGCCGCGTGCCTCAGCCCGGCGGGCGCCACCAGATGATCCGGCCCAGGGAGCGCCGCCGAGCGATTCCACCCAGGGGTGTGCCTCCAGGTGCCCCGGCCGGGGGCGCCGCCGGGCGATGCGGCCCGTGGGGCCGGGTGACCCGGCCCGGAGGCGCCGCCGAGCGATGCGGCCCGTGGGGCCGGGTGCCCCGGCCCGGGGGCGCCGCCGGGCGATGCGGCCAGGGGCACCGCCAAGTGACCAGGCCCATGGGCACGACCGGGTGCCTGGGCCCAGGGAGGCGCAACCGGGTGACCGGGCCCGGGGGGGCAGCCGATCGGCCCGGTCGGCAGGCGCCGCGTGCCCCGGCCCGGGGGCGCCGCCGGGCGATGCGGCCAGGGGCACCGCCAAGTGACCAGGCCCATGGGCACGACCGGGTGCCTGGGCCCAGGGAGGCGCAACCGGGTGACCGGGCCCGGGGGGGCAGCCGATCGGCTCGGTCGGCAGGCGCCGCGTGGCCCGGCCCGGGGGCCGTCGGGTGATGCGGTCGCGGCCCCCGGCCGGGGGATCCGGTCGGGGGCCGCGGTGGCAGGGGCCGGTGTCAGAGCTTGACGATCATCTTGCCCGTGTTGTCGCCTCGCAGGACGCCGAGGAAGGCTTCCAGGTTGTTCTCGATGCCCTCGACCACCGTCTCGCGGTGCTTCAGGGTGCCCGCGCGGAGCCAGGCGCCGACCTCTCGGACGAACTCCGGCTGGAGGTCCTGGTGGTCGTTGACGAGGAAGCCCTCGATGCGGCCGCGGGTCTGGATCAGGCGGGCGAGGTTCTTCGGGCCGGGGGTGGCCTCGGTGTTGTTGTAGACGGAGATCATGCCGCAGACGGCGATCCGGCCGCCCTCGTTGAGGGAGCCGATCGCGGCCTCCAGGTGGTCGCCGCCGACGTTGTCGAAGTAGACGTCGACGCCGTCCGGGGCGGCCGCGCGGAGCTGCTCGGCGACCGGGCCGTTCTTGTAGTTGAACGCCGCGTCGAAGCCGTACTCCTCCACGAGCAGCTTGACCTTGTCGTCGGAGCCCGCCGAGCCGATGACCCGCGAGGCGCCCTTGAGCCGGGCGATCTGGCCTACCTGGCTGCCGACCGCGCCCGCCGCGCCGGACACGAAGACCGCGTCGCCCTCCTTGAAGGCGGCGGTGCGCAGCAGACCGGCGTAGGCGGTGAGGCCGGTCATGCCGAGGACGCCGAGGTAGGCGGAGAGCGGCGCGGCGGCGGGGTCGACCTTGACGGCCTGGCGGGCGTCGAAGGTGGCGTACTCGCGCCAGCCGCCGAAGTGCAGCACGTGATCGCCGACCGCGACGCCCTCGGCGGCGGAGGCGATCACCTCGCCCACGGCACCGCCCTGCATGGCCTTGCCCAGCTCGAAGGGGGCGACGTACGACTTCGCGGCGCTCATACGGCCGCGCATGTACGGGTCGACGGAGACGTACGCGTTGCGGACCAGCACCTCACCGGGGCCGGGCTGCCGGACCGGGGCCTCCGCCAGCTCGAAGTCCTCGGCCTTCGGCCAGCCGACGGGACGGCTGAGCAGACGCCATTCGCGGCCGGTGACGGGGAGGGCGGAGCCGGTGGAGTCGGTCATGGGGGGGCGCCTTTCGAGACGGACACAGAATGTTTCACTACCTGAAACAACCATGCGCCTGAATATTTCAGCATGTCAAGTAAACGGGGTACCCTCTGACCATGACCGCCCTCACACCCCGGACCCCGCCCCCGGACCCGCTGACCCTGGAGGTCGTCGAGCTGATCGGCGAGGTCGTGGCCCGCTTCTACGCGGACTACGAGGAGGCGGCCGCGGACCACGCGCTCACCGGCGCGCAGGCCCGTCTGCTGAGCCTGCTCTCGCTGGAGCCGCTCCCCATGCGCAAGCTCGCCCGCAAGCTGAAGTGCGAGCCGTCCAACGTCACCGGAATCGTCGACCGCCTGGAGTCCCGCGGTCTGGTCGAACGCCGCCCCGACCCGGCCGACCGCCGCGTCAAGCTGGCCGCGACGACGGAGGAGGGCCGCCGGGTCGCCAAGTCCCTCCGCACCTCCCTCCGCTTCGCCCGCGAACCCCTGGCGGGGCTGGCGGAGGAGGAGCGGCGGGTGCTGCGGGGGCTACTGGAGAGGATGTTGGGGGCGGCGGCGGAGTAGGGCGGGCGGGCACTGACTCCCGCCGGGCGCCGGGCGCCGCGCGGGGCGGGACCCGTCGGCCGTTGCCCGAGCCGCTGCGGCGCGGGTCCGTCAGTCGTCGCCCGAGCCGCCGCGACGCGGGTCCGTCAGTCGTCGCCTGAACCTCCGAGGCGCGGGTCCGTCGGCCGTCGCCCGAGCCGCCGCGGCACGGGTCCGTCAGTCGTCGCCTGAACCTCCGAGGCGCGGGTCCGTCGGTCGTCGCCCGAGCCGTCGCGGCGCGGGTCCGTCAGTCGTCGTCCGAGCCGCCGCGGCGGGATCTGCGGGACGGTGTCGAGAGCAGGTCCGCCAGGGCCAGGGTCGCGGCCGAGACCGCGCGGGCCCAGCGCGGGGCGTCGTCGGCGCGGGAGGTCCACCAGACGCAGGCGCAGCCGGCGATCACGAGGGCCAGGACTCCGATGAGGGCGAGCATCGCCATGCCTACGTGCACCACCACAGGAAGCGGTTGCAGGTTTCCGAAGGTGACGGCTTCGGGGGCTGGGACGACGGGGGCGGGTCGGCCGGTGGGGTGGAGGCCGGGTCCGCCGGGGCGGAGGGGGCCGGGGTCACGGCGGGGGCCGAGGCCGACTGGGGGTCCGGGGCCGGGGACTCGCTCTCCTCGTCCTCCTCCTTCGGGGACTCCGACTCCGACGGAGAGGCCGACGCGTCCGGGGACGGCGAGGACGTGGCCGTGTCCTCCCGGTCGTCCAGCGGCAGCGCCGTCGTGCTCGGCTCCGGGGTCGAGTCCTCCACCTCCGACGACTCACCGCCGGCCACCGCGGGGTTCGGCGAGGAGAAGCCCGGCGCGTCGATGCCCAGCTCGGCGAGGCTCAGCCCGCCCGCCGCCAGGACGAAACCGGCGGTGATCAGCACGGTGCGCCTGCGACGCCTGCGGTGGGCCGCCGCCTTGCGATCGCGACGGCTCGTCTCCGCACCCGCGTCCGCACCGGCGGGGCCGACGGCGCGCTTGCCGCCGCGACGGCGGGCCGCCCGTCCCTGAGGTTCCGCACCCGAGTCACCCGCGTCACCCGAGCTGTCCGCGCCCTCCGCGCCCTCCGCGTCACCCGCGTCGCCCGAGTCCTTCGAGCCACCCGAGCCCTCCGGGACACCCGAGTCGTCCCCGCCCCCCGCCTCCACGCGCCGCTCCCGCGCAAGCGGTTGCTGTGCGTACGTGTCCGGTTGTGGCGCGGGCGCGCCGCACCCCGGGCAGGCGAGGGCGCCGTTGAGGTGCCGTCGGCACGGGAGGCAGTAGTCCATGACCCGGGAAGAGTAGGTTCCCGGAAGGTCACGTTCCTAGAGGCGGCTGTGAAGGTTGTGTAGGAACAGATGATCTAAACCCGAAACACCTGAGCGAAACTGTCGAAACCGTTATCCGTCCAGCCCATTGACACCCCGCTCACCCCGTCCTTACTGTCACGCCAACATTTCGAACGAGTGACGAAATCTCGAACAGCCGAAGGGTAACTTCCGTGCGCATCACCGGAATCAGCACGCACGTGGTCGGAACGCCATGGCGCAATCTGACCTACGTCCTGGTGCACACCGACGAGGGCCTCACGGGGGTCGGCGAGACCCGGATGCTGGGCCACACCGACGCCCTGATCGGATACCTCAAGGAGGCCGAGGCCAACCACATCCTCGGCTCCGACCCGTTCGCCGTCGAGGACCTCACCCGGCGGATGAAGTACGGCGACTACGGCCGCGCCGGCGAGATCGTGATGTCCGGCATCGCGGTCGTCGAGATGGCGTGCTGGGACATCAAGGGCAAGGCCCTCGGCGTACCGGTGTGGCAGTTGCTCGGCGGCAAGGTGACGGACAAGGTCAAGGCGTACGCCAACGGCTGGTACACGACCGAGCGGACGCCCGAGGCGTACCACAAGGCCGCCCAGGAGGTCGTGGCGCGCGGATACCAGGCGCTGAAGATCGACCCCTTCGGCACCGGCCACTTCGAGCTGGACCACGCGGGCACCCGGTACGCCGTCTCCCTCATCGAGGCCGTCCGGGACGCGATCGGTCCGGACGCCGAGCTGATGCTGGAGATGCACGGCCGCTTCTCCCCCGCCACGGCCGTCCGGCTGGCCCGGGAGCTGGCGCCGTTCGAGCCGGCCTGGCTGGAGGAGCCATGCCCGCCGGAGAACCTCAAGGCGCTGGAGAAGGTGGCCGCCAAGGTGGACATCCCGGTCGCCACGGGTGAGCGCATTCACGATCGCATCGAGTTCCGCGAGCTGTTCGAGAGCCAGGCCGTCGACATCATCCAGCCGGACGTCGGCCACATCGGCGGCATCTGGGAGACCCGGAAGCTCGCCGCGACCGCCGAGGCGCACTACGTGCTCGTCGCCCCGCACAACGTGGGCGGGCCCGTACTCACCGCCGCCTCCCTCCAAGTCGGCTTCACCTCCCCCAACTTCAAGATCCTTGAGCACTTCAACGATTTCGCCGACGCGGAGATCAAGAAGGTCGTCAAGGGCGCGCCCGAGGTGATCGACGGGTACTTCCACCTCTCCGACGCGCCCGGTCTCGGGGTCGAGCTGGACGTGGACGCGGCCGCCGAATTCCCGCAGCAGCAGGCCCGGTTCGACCTGTGGGCCGAGGGCTGGGAGCAGCGCAAGCCGAAGGGCACGCGGTGAGTACGGCCGTCGTCGTCGAGGCGCCGGGCACGCACCGGCTGGTCGCGCACACGCCCCGGGAGCCCGGTCCCGGGGAGGCGCTGGTGCGGGTGCACGCGGTCGGCATCTGCGGCAGCGACCGCGAGGTGTACCAGGGCAACCGGCCCGAGGAGTACGTCCGTTACCCGCTGACCCCGGGGCATGAGTGGTCCGGGACCGTGGCGGCGGTCGGCGCCGGGGTGCCCGACTCGCTGACCGGACGCAAGGTCGTCGGCGAGGGGTTCCGCAACTGCCAGGTCTGCGACCGGTGTCACGCGGGCGAGACCACGCTGTGCGCGCACGGGTACGAGGAGACGGGCTTCACCCAGCCGGGGGCGATGGCCGCCACGCTCACCCTGCCGGCCCGGCTGCTGCATGTGCTGCCCGATACGGCCGACTTGACCGCGGCCGCGCTGCTGGAACCCGCGGCGTGCATCGCGGCCGCGGCGGTCAAGGCGCGGGCGTTGCCGGGTGAGCGGGTGGCGGTGGTCGGCACCGGCACGCTGGGGATGTTCGCCGTGCAGTTCCTGCGCGCGGGCTCACCGGCCGAGCTGCTGGTGGTCGGCACGCGGGGCGACCGGGAGGCGCTGGCACGGCAGTTCGGGGCGACCGGCTTCCGCACCCGGGACCAGGAGCTGCCCGACGGCTTCGACGTGGTGATCGAGACGGCGGGTTCGGCGTCCGCCGCGCGCACCGCCGCCGGTCTGCTGCGGCGCGGGGGCCGGCTGGTCCTGACCGGGATCCCGGCGCCGGGCGCGGACGGGCTCGACCCGACAGACCTGGTGGTACGGCAGTTGGAGGTCCACACCGTCTTCGGCGCGCCGCCGGACGCCTGGTCGCACACGGTGCGGGTGTTCGGGGCGGGTCTGCTGGACCCGCTCCCCCTGGTGACACACGAGCTGCCCCTGTCCGATTTCGCGACGGCGATCGACCTGGTGGGCTCCGGCGACCCGAAGGTCGGCAAGGTCCTGCTCCGCCCGTAGCCCGGCCCTGTCCCGCCGACCCCGCCCGAACGTACGCCGGGACGGAGGCTCCTGACGGCCCCCGTACCGGCGTACACCTCGCCTTTCGAACACACCCCGAGCCTCGTATACGACCAGCACCGCCCCGCACCCAGCCACGCGCAGCCCGAGACCCGCACATCCCCCTCGCCCGCAGCCTGAGCCCTGCCCCCTGGGCCCCGCGCACCCCGCCCGTGACCCCCACAAGGCTCGCCCCCACCCCGCACCGCCCACGACCCCGCACCACTCACGACCCCGCACCACTCACGCCACACCCCACCCGCACCCCCGCACAGCTCACACCGCACCCCGCCCGACCCCC